>NZ_GG692710.1:1460329-1465924 GCF_000156175.1 Collinsella intestinalis DSM 13280 | reverse complement strand
GAGCGTGCGCGACCGAGCCATCACGAGCATGGAGCGCCTCGGTCTCATGGAGTTGTTCGACGCCGCCGTCTTCGACGAGGACATCGAGCATCACAAACCCGCCCCCGACGTTTACCTCGTCGCCGCCGACCACCTGGACATCGAGCCCGCGCGGTGCGTCGCCGTGGAGGACTCCTTCAATGGCGTGCGATCGGGCGCCGCCGCCGGCATGCGCACGATCATGGTCCCCGACTACAACGAGCCCACGCCCGAGATACGCGCCCTGTGCGCAGAAGTGCTGACCACCCTCCACGAACTCCCGGCGGCGCTCGATCGTCTCAAGACGCCCAACGTCTAGAACCGCGCTCGAGGCGAAAACGGCCGACATCCCGCCCGCGCCGCGCGTGGTTCTGGTTTATAGATTGGCGCATGCCGCACGACCGCGACCAATGGCGAGCATGGCGTATGCTTGGACGTGATCAACCACTATGAAAGCGAGCAGCATGCCCAAGCATCCGCCCAAGAATCACGCAGCCCCGAAGGGCCCCAAACCCAAGCACACCTCCACCCCCACCCGCTGCCCGGGAACCAAAGGGCGCCCCGGCCGCGAGGCCTTCCTTCCCGTCTCGCGTGCCGATATGGAGGCGCGGGGCTGGGACCAGTGCGATTTCGTCTACATCTGCGGCGACGCCTATGTCGACCACCCGAGCTTCGGCATGGCGATCATCTCCCGCGTGCTCGAGCATGCGGGCTACCGCGTAGGCATCATCTGCCAGCCCGACTGGACCGATCCGGCGAGCATCGCCGCGCTCGGCGAGCCGCGCCTGGGCTTTCTCATCTCGGCCGGCAACATGGACTCGATGGTGAACCACTACACCGTCAACAAGAAGCCGCGCCGCGAGGACGCCTACACCCCCGGCGGACGCGCGGACGCACGTCCCAACCGCGCCGTCACGGTCTACGGCAACCTCATCCGCCGCACCTTCAAGGACAAGCCCATCATCATCGGCGGCATCGAGGCGAGCCTGCGTCGCCTCGCGCACTACGACTACTGGCAGGACAAGCTCAAGCGCTCCGTCCTGCTCGACTCCGGCGCCGACATCCTGCTCTACGGCATGGGCGAGCACTCGATCGTCGAGGTTGCGGACGCGCTCGACGGCGGACTGCCCGTGGACCAGATCACCTTCGTGAACGGCTCGGTCTACCGCACGAGCGGCGCGGGGGCGCTGGACAACGTCTTCGACTACGAACTGCTCCCCTCCTGGGACGAGCTCGAGCGTGACCGCCTCACTTACGCGCGCTCCTTCAACATCCAGCAGCAGAACATGGACCCCATCACGGGCGGACGACTGGTAGAGCCCTATCCCAACGGCGTCTACGTGGTACAGAACCCACCCTCGGTGCCCCTCACCGAGCGCGAGATGGACGAAGTGGCCGAGCTGCCCTACGCGCGCCACTGGCACCCCGACTACGATGCGGCCGGAGGCATCCCGGCCTTCGACGAGATCCGCTTCTCCATCTCCAGCAACCGCGGGTGCTTTGGCGAGTGCTCCTTCTGCGCGCTCGCCTTCCACCAGGGCCGCATGGTGCAGGTGCGCAGCCGCGAGAGCATCATGCGCGAGGCCGAGGAGCTCACGCACGACCCCGAGTTCAAGGGATATATCAACGACGTGGGCGGCCCCACGGCGAACTTCTTCAAGCCGGCGTGCAAAAAGCAGCTCACCCACGGCGTGTGCAAGAACCGCCGCTGCCTGTGGCCGGACGTCTGCCGCAACATGGACACGAACGAGGACGCCTATGCCGAGCTGCTGCGCGACCTGCGCCAGATCCCCGGCGTGAAGAAGGTCTTCGTGCGCAGCGGCATCCGCTTCGACTACACCATGGCCGATGCGAGCGACAAGTTCCTGGTCGAACTTCTACAGCACCATGTGAGCGGGCAGCTGCGTCTGGCGCCCGAGCACGTGAGCGACGCGGTGCTCTCGGTGATGGGCAAACCGCGCCGTGAGGTCTACGACGCGTTCGTCGAGCGCTTCGAGCGCCTCTCCGCGGAGTACGGTCTCAAGCAGTACGTGGTGCCCTACCTCATCTCGAGCCATCCGGGATCGACCATGAAAGAGGCCGTGGAGCTGGCGGAGGCCGTGCGCGACATGGGTTACATGCCCGAGCAGGTGCAGGATTTCTATCCCACGCCCTCGACCATGAGCACCTGCATGTTCTACACAGGCGTGGACCCGCGCACCATGGAGCCGGTCTACATCCCGCGCGACCCGCACGAGAAGGCCATGCAGCGCGCGCTCATCCAGTACCGCAAGCCCGAGAACTACAAGCTGGTGAAGGAGGCGCTGCGCAAAGCCGGGCGCGAGGACCTCATCGGCTACGGTTCCAAGTGCCTCATCCGCCCCGTGCCACCCAAGCCGGGTGCGGGCGGCGGAAAGAAGCAGGTCGGATCAGGAGCGGGCAAGCCCGCCAACGGCACGTCCAAAAGAGCGACGAGCAGGCACGAGGACGGCAAAGCCGCCACGCAGCCCCAAAATCGCGCCGAGCGCCGCGCCGCGGCACGCTCCGGAAAGAAGGGCGCAACTATGCCAAGCGGACGGACGGGCGCCAAGCAGAACGGGCGCCCCAACCCCGGCAAGCCAGGCGGACGCGCCACCGGAAAGAGCGCCGCGGGAACGAACCCGCACGCCCGAAACCGCGCCGCACAGGGACGCCAAGGCGCGAACCGGCATTAACGGCGCGGCGACGCGGGGGCGCTAACCAAGATATCCGTCGGGCGGAGTCGGGCGGTCCCCGACCTCGCCCTCCACGGGCAAAATGCCCTGTACCGCCGCCACATCCTGTGGCCTCTCAATGGAATCCAGCACATCGGACGAACTCCAGAGCCGGCCGAACCCCCTTATTCCCAATGCGAACATCACGGCGGCGAACACGATGACGAGCCCCGTCGGCACGGCGCTCAGCAAGGGGTACAGGGGCTCGACCAAATACGACGAGATGTTCAGCGCGAAGTGCAGGATGATCGGGTAGCGAAGCTTGCCCGTGCGCCAAAAGACCCAGCCCTCCAAAACTCCGAGAGCGAACGCGTAGCTCCCCTGGATGAGATTCATGTGCAGCACGCCGAACGCGAGCGCCTGCAGCGCGTTGGCGATCCAAAACGCCCGTGCGGAAACGGCACGGTAACGTGCGCCGTCGATCGCATTCCAGCCGGGGCTCATCGCCCGCATGGCGTACTCGAACATGACGCCGCGGCATACGATCTCCTCGTTGATGGGCGCGAGCACCGCGATCGACAGCGCAGAGACGATGGCGAAGACCCCGACACTCGTATCCTCCATGAGCTCGGAGTACTCTGCCATGGCCTCAGGGAGCAGCAATTCGACGATCTCCAGAATGCCACCCACGAAAAACTGCGCCGAGACACCTATCACCAGTAGCAAGGCGAGCGATTTGGCAAACGAGACGCCACTGGTCGCAACCGCTTCGCGCCGGGCGACGAACGAGGCGGGACGTATGCGCCGCCACCATGGCAGAAACACGGCGATAACAACAAGCTGGGCCGCGACGCCGAGCATCAGAATTGCGTTATCAAGCGCCGCGCCCTCCATGAACGATTCGGAGCCCGACGCCATCGCGGCGATAACGCCGATCACGGTCCCGCCAAAACCCGCCACCACGACCTGGATCAGCATGTACGCGCCGAAAACCCCCACCATCGCGAGCAACCATTTGCATGTGCCCCACACGCGGGAGCCGGTCGTCGTGTTGTCCATGGGGACCTCCTTATCCATCGTCCTCATGCGACTGGCGAGTTACGCGCGCGTGCGCTCGATCTCGACGGAGACCGACCTCAGCGGCAACCCCACGGGCGCCCAGGGCTTCTCGAGCTTGACGCGCACACCGTAGGCGCTCGGGTAGCGCTCAAGCAACATCGCCGCAACCCCCTCAGCGGCCGCCTCGATGAGCTTGAACGTATGCGCGCGCATGAACGAATCGACGGCATGAGCCGCCTCGCCGTAATGAATCGAGGCCGACAAGTCGTCGGTCTCACCAGCGCGGCGCGTGTCGGTGTAGAACGTCACGCTCACCACGAACTTCTGACCCAGCGCATTCTCCTCCGGGAACACGCCGTGATTGGCGAACACCTCAAGGCCCTCAATCGAAATGCGGTCGAGGGCCCGAAGGTGCTCGGGTTCCACATGCGCGAGCTGCCGGCGCGCGGCGGGAAGGCCGGCATCGCAGCAAGCCAAAGTGCCACGGTCGTCCACGATGTTCTCAGGCAGATGCTTCGTATCCATAATGTGCTCCTTTGACGATACGCGCCCCCAGCGGGACGCGCGCTTATATATCAATCGACAGGTTCTTGCGTTCTTCCGACCAATAGCAGGCGTCACGAGCGGAACAGGCAAAACAGGCGCGCGACCGGCCGTCGGCCTCTTTGATGAGACGCGTGAGGGCATCGGCCGTGGCAGACCCCTCATGCGCATCCCCCTCCCGTCCCGCAAGGGGCCCGCGATGACCCCCCACCGCGTGCAAGATCGCCGCGCGGTCGGCCCCATCGAAACGCAGGGGCACGGGCAGAGCATCCAAGACCTCGGCCGCGATGCGCGTTCCCGCCTCATCATGGGGCTCTCCCGTCTGATACTGGGCGGCACGCCCGATATCGTGCAGCAGCGCCGCGGCATAGACCACATCCCGATGCAGGCCGCAGCCCCTCTCGAGATTGAGGATCCAGGCGATGCGGGCGACATCGAGCAGATGGGGCAACCCATGACGGCAAAAAACCCGATCGGCCTCCGCGGCTTCGATCCCCGCCAGACAGCGGGTGAACAGCTCACCCTCAGCGATCGCGGCTATGCGTTCCATGTTCGCCTCCAAACGTCGACACTCGTCTCCATGTTGTACCCAATACGGCGTGCGCGGCACGGCCGAGACGGCAAAACGGCGCGAACACAACGCAAGGTGTTTTGCCAGTGCTAAAACGAAACACCACCGCCCCGGCCAATTCCTACCAGTCACCGAAGATGGCGCTTGCAAGCGCCACAATTCCTACAAATCTCGCTAGCATGGGCCTTCGTGAGGTTGTGCGCCGACTCCGATCGAGCGCGCATCGCACGGGAAAGGAAGGGCCATGGGACTACGTTCTTGGATCAAACGCCACACGGGTCATGGGGGACGGAAGCCTTCAGCTGAAGCCCCGATCGCCGTCACCGCGGCGACGGCCGACACCGCCAACGCCGCCGATCGCGACGGAGACGTCTGGGAACCGCTTCCGGCATTTCTCCCCGTCGACCCGCGCGAGCATGAACACGTGTGCGTCATCGCGTCGGCCATCGCCGCGGGGGATCACCCCAGCAGTGAGTTTCGCGTGAAGCGCGTGCTCATCGCAAATCCCGAGTACCGCACGGTCTCGGTCATCGCCACAGCACTCGCCGCCGGCGCGCTCGAGAAGAGCTCATTTACGGTCAAGAACATCTACAAGATGAAAGAGGAGGGCAGCCATGCTGCGTAAATTCAAGATCTCCGTCGACGGAACCCAGTACTTGGTTGAGATGGAGGAGGTCGGCGCCCCCACCCCGACCCCGGCCGACGCCGCTCCCGCCGCAAGCGCCGCACCTG
>NZ_GG692710.1:1429434-1460229 GCF_000156175.1 Collinsella intestinalis DSM 13280 | reverse complement strand
GCACCCGAGCCCGCCCCGGCCGCCGCTCCGGCTCCCGTGGCGGCGGGTTCCCATGCCCAAAGCGCACCCATGCCTGGCACCATCCTCGATATCCACGTGAAGGTCGGCGACGTCGTCACCGCCAATCAGCCCGTCATGATCCTCGAGGCCATGAAGATGGAGAACGAGGTCGTCGCCGAGCAGGCGGGCACCATCGCTTCCATCAACGTCGAAAAGGGCGCCATGGTGAACCCTGGCGACACGCTCTTCACCCTCGCCTAAGCGCACCCACTCCGACGCGCCGCCGATGAGGCGGCGCTTTTATCCAGAAACGAGGCACTATGGAAATCCTACTCGACGGCGTGCAGGCACTTATCGCCGAGCCGGGGCGCATCGCGATGATCCTCATCGGCTGCGTCCTCATGTACCTGGGCATCAAGAAGGAGTACGAGCCCACGCTGCTCGTGCCCATGGGACTCGGCACCATCCTGGTGAACATTCCCGCATCCGGCGTCCTCATGACCGGTACCGAGCCCGGACCGTTCCAGATCCTGTTCGACGCCGGCATCGAGACCGAGTTGTTCCCGCTGCTGCTGTTCATCGGCATCGGCGCCATGATCGACTTTGGCCCGCTGCTCGCCAACCCGTTCCTGTTGTTGTTCGGCGCGGCCGCGCAGTTCGGCATCTTCTTCGTGACCATCGTGGCCACGGGCGTGTTCGGCTTCGACATCGCCGACGCCGCCTCCGCGGGCATCATCGCCGCCGCAGACGGCCCCACCTCGATCTTCGTTGCCAACTCACTCGGTTCGAAGTACATGGGCGCAATCATGGTCGCGGCGTACTCCTACATGGCGCTCGTGCCCATCATCCAGCCCATCGCCATCAAGGCCTGCACCACCAAGAAGGAGCGCGCCATCCGCATGACCTACCGTCCCGGTCAGGTCTCGCAGACGGCCAAGATCCTCTTCCCCGTCACCATCTGCGTGGTCGCCGGTCTCATCGCCCCGGTGTCCCTGCCGCTCGTGGGTTTCCTCATGTTCGGCAACCTCCTGCGCGAGTGCGGCGTGCTCAACTCGCTTTCCGCCTCCGCCCAAAACGAGCTCGTGAACCTCATCTCCATCCTTTTGGGCCTGTGCGTCTCCGTGAAGATGGAATACAGCGAGTTCCTGCAATTCGACACGCTCATCATCATGGGCCTCGGCCTCATCGGCTTCATCATGGACTCCGTGGGCGGCGTCATGTTCGCCAAGCTCCTGAACCTGTTCCGCAAGGAGAAGATCAACCCCATGGTGGGCGCCGCGGGCATCTCCGCGTTCCCCATGGCCTCGCGCGTGGTGCAAAAGCTCGCCACCGAGGAGGACCCCGGCAACTTCATCCTCATGCAGGCCGCTGCCGCCAACGTCGCCGGTCAGATCGCCTCGGTCGTCGCCGGCGGTCTCGTCCTCGGCCTTCTGCTCTAGAAAGGGGTGCTGGCAATGACCGATCTCATCGCATCGCTCGGACTTTCCACCGACCTGTCCCTCGCCATCCAGATCCTCATCTTGGGCTGGGGCGGCATCTTCATCGTCATGTTCGTCATCTACGTGATCTCGCTCGCCCTCGCCCGACTCTTCCCGCCGTCGAAGGAGGCCTAGCATGACCCGCAAGATCCGCTTCATGGAGACCGTCCTGCGCGACGGCCAGCAAAGTCAGATCGCCACGCGCATGCCCATCGAGGACATGCTCCCCATCCTCGAGACGCTCGACCAGTGCGGCTTCGAGTCCCTCGAGGTCTGGGGCGGCGCCACGTTCGACAGCTGCCTGCGCTACCTGAACGAGGACCCGTGGGAGCGCCTGCGCACCATTCGCGCCCACGTCAAAAACACCAAATTGCAGATGCTGCTGCGCGGCCAGAACCTGCTCGGCTACCGCAACTACGCCGACGACGTGGTCGAGGCCCTGGTAAAGAAATCCGTGGAGAACGGCATCGACGTCATCCGCATCTTCGATGCGCTGAACGACACCCGCAACCTTACAACCTCCATCCGTGCCGCCAAGGAGGCGGGCGGCGAGGTCCAGGCCGCCATCTCCTACACCACGAGCGACGTGCACACCGTGCGCTACTTCGTGAGCCTGGCCAACGAGATGGCCCGCGCCGGCGCCGACTCGATCTGCATCAAGGACATGGCCGGCGTCCTCACCCCCGATGTCGCCTTCGAGCTCGTGAGCGAGATCAAGGCATCGTGCGACCTGCCCCTGCAGGTGCACACGCACGGCACCGCAGGCATCGCCCAGATGACCTACCTCAAGGCAGTCGAGGCCGGTGCCGACATCATCGACACCTGCTCCTCCCCCTTCGCGGAGGGTACGAGCCAACCGGCGACCGAGTCCATGGCCATCGCCCTTGAGGCCCTCGGCTACAAAACCGGCCTGGACATCGAGAAGCTCGAGGCCGTGGCCGCGCACTTCCTGCCCATCCGCAACCGCTTCTTGGACGAGGGTGGCCTGAACCCCAAGGTCATGGCCGTCGAGCCCAAGGCGCTGCTGTACAAGGTCCCCGGCGGCATGCTCTCCAATCTGCTCGCCAACCTGAAGGACATGCACGTGGAGGACAAGTACGCCGAGGTCCTCGCCGAGGTCCCACGCGTCCGCGCCGACCTGGGCTACCCGCCGCTCGTGACCCCGCTGTCCCAGATGGTGGGCTCCCAGGCGCTCATGAACGTCATCTCCGGCGAGCGCTACAAAGTCGTCCCCGCCGAGATCAAGGACTACGTACGCGGTCAATACGGCCGTCCGCCCGTGACCATCTCAGAGAAAATCCGCCGCCAGATCATCGGCGACGACGAGGTCATCACCTGCCGTCCGGCCGACCTGATCGAACCCGCGATGCCGCGCCTGCGTGAGGAGATCTCGCAATACGCCCGCTCGGAGGAGGACGTGCTGTCCTATGCCCTGTTCCCCGAGCAGGCACGCGACTTCTTGGGTCGCCGCGAGGATCCGTTCTACGACGTCCCCGTCCAAGAGGTCAACGTCTCCATCGACGTGGCGTAAAGACCGCGCAACATAGCGTCTCCCTACGGCGGGCGCCCGCATCTCCTTCGCGGGCGCCCGCATTTTCATGCTCGACCTCCGTGCCCGGTCGAACGGCGGCTTGTCCGCGCGTCCCGAACGCACCGTGGCCCGCGACGGCAACGTCGCAGGCCACGGACCACGTTCTATGAAGCGAGTAGGGCCTACGCCGGACGGATGCAGACATCCACGGCGTCGTAGGTGTCCACGATGCCCCCATCGTGCGAAACGAGTGCGTGGCCATACCCATCGACGCCCAAGAACAGTCCACAGACCAATTCCTCGCCCTCGATGGTGATGACGCGGACCCGCGTGCCGATAAACGCCAACGAGGCGTTATATGCGGCAAGCAGCGGCGCCAGAGGGCCTTCGGCTCCGCCACGCACGGGGTCTTTGATCCAACGATCGACCTCGGCGCTCGACGTCTGCTGCGCGGAGCTATCCGGGCTCGGGTATTTGCGATTCCAACGGTCGGCCGCCGACCAGCCCTCCACGAACTTGAGGATGCCGTCTCGAATGGCATCGGCAAGAACGTCCAGATCGGGACAGGAGGCCCCGGGGACGAGGGCATCGCGCAGGCCCGTCGCCGGCAGCGGAGCCAAGGCGCCGTCACTCGCAGGGAGCTCGGGGGTCTCGATGTTCACACCGATGCCGCACACGGCGAACGCGCCCTCGTCGGACATGGCGAGCTCCGTGAGCACGCCCGCGAGCTTGCGGCCACCCACGACGATGTCGTTGGGCCACTTGAGACGCGCGCCCGGGCAACCCGCCTCACGCAAAGCGCCCATGGCGCCCATCGCACAGGCAACGGGCAAAGCGGGCAACGCGGTGGCGGACACATCGGGCCTGAGAAGGACCGAGAGATACAGGCCTCCGGCGGGAGACGCCCACATATGGGTGCGCTGACCACGGCCGGCAGTCTGAACGCGTGCACGAAGGGCGGCGCCATGCGGCGCGCCCTCACGGCCGCGTCTCTTCATTTCGGCATTGGTCGAACCGATCTCATCGACCACCTCGATGAGCGGCAGATTCTCCCCCATCTCGATCCCCTCTTCCGCTGGAGGCCCCTCGCATATGCGAATAAGGCGGCGCGGGCGGGTACTCCCGTCAACGCGCCGCCTCAACAGATTCAGCGGGTAAAACACCCTACCTGTCTAGCATACGGAAAAATCTTGCCTCGAACTCTGGGTTTTCGACGAACGCACCCCTACGGGCGAGAGTGGCGGTTTTTGTGCCCGGTTTTTGGACACCGCGCATGGTCATGCACATATGCTCGGCCTCCATGTACACGATGGCACCCTTGCAGTCGAGCTCGGCCATGAGCGCATCGGCGACCTGCGCGGTCAGCTGCTCCTGCAGCTGCAGACGACGGGCAAAGACCTCGACCGTGCGGGCAAGCTTGGAAAGTCCCGCGACGCGACCGTTGGGAATGTAGCCGATGGCTGCCTTGCCGTAGAACGGCAGCATATGGTGTTCGCACAGCGAGTAGAAGGTGATGTCGCGCTCGATGACGAGGTCGTCGCCGGAGACGGCGAAGGTCTTGGACAGATGCTCGGAAGCGCTTCGGTCCATGCCGTCGCAAAGCTCGGAATACATGCGCGCAACGCGGTCGGGCGTCTCGACAAGCCCCTCGCGCGTGGGGTCCTCGCCGATACCCTCAAGCAGCAGGCGAACCGCCTCGCGCACCTTATCCTGATCGACCATCTCTACCAGCTTTCCTCGCACCACAGGGTGCCTCGCGACTCAATCTGCAAGATATGGTACCACGCGTCGATAACCGCGCTTAATCCATCGCGTGCGTGGCGTAAACGCGCTCATCCCCCCATAGGCGCACGGCGTCCGCAGGGGCAATCCCCGCCGCAACGGCCTCGAGCGTCTCGGGCATGTCGATGAGGCGTT
Organism: Collinsella intestinalis DSM 13280; assembly: GCF_000156175.1. Lineage (GTDB taxonomy): Bacteria > Actinomycetota > Coriobacteriia > Coriobacteriales > Coriobacteriaceae > Collinsella > Collinsella intestinalis. The sequence continues at coordinate 1,455,303 of NZ_GG692710.1, read as the reverse complement.
GATTCGAAGATCCCCGGAAACGAAGCGTGATGTCATGCAGGTCCTGCACGAAGGGGCCATCCACCAAAACATCCACGCACCTCAAGATGCGATCGGTGAACTCAGTGTGATGGCGACCACCGTCCACGAGCTCCACATCCCAGGTATCCCCCGTGAAGCACCATATGGTCTTGCCGCTCTCGCGCGGAAACTCATCACGCACGCGCTCGACGAAGGCGACGAGTCCTTCCTGATTTTCCGGCTCCATGGGTTCGCCGCCCAAAATGGTCAGGCCGTCGACATACGCCGGGCGCAGGCTCTCGATGATGGCATCCTCGGTCTCGCGCGCGAACGGCTTGCCCGCGGCGAAGTTCCACGCCACCTCGTTGAAGCAGTTCTTGCACCCCCGGCGGCATCCGGATACGAACAGCGTCGTACGAACCCCCTCGCCGTTGGCGATATCGAAATGCTTGATCTCAGCGTAGTTCATGAGCCCGATTCCTCCTCAAGAGCCCCTCATGCGTCAGCCCGAGGCCCCAGCGGCACAGCCCCACATAACCATAGCAACTGCAGGGCAAGAGCAGGGGCTGTCCGAGCGCATACCATCCGTCGCGAGTTCCGCACGAACAGAAGGCCCCGGTGGGGCCTTCGTCGTGAGCAGGGCTGCCCGAGCAGCGGATGGCATACGCCCGGACAGCCCGCCGGAATCGCCCCTTACAGATGCAGTACGCGATCGCGGATCTCCTCGGTGCGGCCCTGATTCCAGAACTGCGTACCGATATAGCCGCACGTACGGCGGGCGACGTTCAGCGTCTCCTGGTTGTGGTTGCCGCAATGCGGGCACTCCCACACCAACTTGCCGTCATCCTCCACGATCTTGATCTCACCGTCGAAGCCGCACTCCTGGCAGTAATCGCTCTTGGTGTTCAGCTCCGCGTACATGATGTTGTCGTAAATGTACTGCATGACGCGGATAACGGCCTTGAGGTTGTCCTGCATGTTGGGCACCTCGACGTAGGAGATGGCACCGCCCGGGGACAGGCGCTGGAACTGGCTCTCGAACTTGAGCTTATCGAACGCGTCGATCTCCTCGGACACATGGACGTGGTAGCTGTTGGTGATGTAGCCCTTGTCCGTCACGCCGGGGATGATGCCGAAGCGGCGCTGCAGGCACTTGGAGAACTTGTAGGTGGTGGACTCGAGCGGGGTACCGTAGATGGAGTAGTCGATATCCTCGGCGGCCTTCCACTCGTTGCACTTGTCGTTCATGCGCTGCATGACCGCCATGGCGAACGGCGTGCCGTGCTCATCGGTGTGGCTCGCACCCGTCATGTACTTCACGCACTCATACAGGCCGGCATAACCCAGGCTGATGGTGGAATACCCGCCAAAGAGCAGCTTGTCGATCTTCTCGCCCTTATCCAGGCGCGCCAGGGCGCCATACTGCCACAGGATCGGGGCGGCGTCGGACAGGGTGCCCAGCAGGCGCTCGTGGCGGCAGCGCAGGGCGCGATGGCACAGTTCCAGGCGCTCATCGAAGATCTCCCAGAACTTGTCCATGTCGCGCTGTGAGGAGAGGGCCACATCAGGCAGGTTGATGGTCACAACGCCCTGATTGAAACGACCATAGTACTTGGGTTTGCCGGGCTCGTAATTCTTGGCGCGGGCAACATTGTCATAGCCGTTACCCGTGCGATCGGGCGTAAGGAAGCTGCGGCAGCCCATGCAGGTGTAGCAATCGCCGTTGCCCTCGGTCTCGCCCTTGGAGAGCTTGAACTCGCGCATCTTCTTCTCGGAGATGTAATCGGGCACCATGCGCTTGGCGGTGCACTTGGCCGCGAGCTGGGTCAGGTAAAAGTACTCGGACCCCTCGTAGACGTTATCCTCCTCGAGGACGTAGATGAGCTTGGGGAACGCGGGGGTGATCCACACGCCCGCCTCGTTCTTCACGCCCTCGTAGCGCTGGCGCAGGGTCTCCTCGATGATCATGGCAAGATCGCGCTTCTCGGCCTCGCTGCGGGCCTCATTGAGGTACATGAACACCGTCACGAAGGGTGCCTGGCCGTTGGTGGTCATGAGGGTGACGACCTGATACTGGATGGTCTGAACGCCACGGCGAATCTCGTCGCGCAGGCGGGTCTCCACGACCTCGGATACCTTCTCCTCGGGCGCCTCGACCCCGAGCTCCTTGAGCTCGGCATCGACCTGGCGGCGGATCTTTTGACGGCTCACCTCGACGAACGGGGCGAGATGCGTGAGTGAGATGGACTGGCCGCCGTACTGGCACGAAGCGACCTGGGCGATGATCTGCGTGGCGATGTTGCAGGCGGTGGAGAAGCTGTGCGGGCGCTCGATGAGCGTGCCGGAGATGACCGTGCCGTTCTGCAGCATGTCCTCGAGATTCACGAGGTCGCAGTTGTGCATGTGCTGGGCGAAATAGTCGGAATCGTGGAAATGGATGATGCCCTCGTTGTGGGCCTCGACGATCTCGGCGGGCAGGAGCACGCGCTGCGTGAGGTCCTTGGAGACTTCACCGGCCATATAGTCGCGCTGCACGGAGTTGACCGTGGGGTTCTTATTGGAGTTCTCCTGCTTGACCTCTTCGTTGTTGCACTCGATAAGGGACAAGATCTTATCGTCCGTGGTGTTCTTCTGGCGCTTGAGGCCCTGGACGTAGCGATAGATGATGTAGCGGCGAGCGACCTCAAAGCGGTCGAGGGCCATGATCTCATCCTCGACCATGTCCTGGATCTCCTCGACGGAGACGGTGTGGCCGGCGGACTCGCAGCGATCGGCGACGTTCTGCGCGGCGTAGACCACCTGGCGATCGGTGAGGCGCTCGGCCTCCTTGACCTCGCTGTTGGCGCCCTTGATGGCGTCGATGATCTTCTGGATGTCGAAGTTGACCTCAGAACCGCTGCGCTTGATGATCTTCATGGCGTTCCTCCGCGAATCGCTCTACTAACCCGTACATGCCACAATGATGGGAAAACCTCGGCTCCACACGATATGACAGCGCGCGGACAAACCGAGGCCATAAGTTGCCTGGGACAGTATGATAGGCCATTTTTGCATCAATATCTGGTATCACTTTTTTAGACCAACACTATATATTGTGTTTCAGCAGGTCAGAGATAATGTGCTGACTTCTTCCCGCATTCAAATCTGCGAACCTGCGGGACGCCGAAAACAAGACGTAGGCGCCCAACCTGCGCGGATGCAAAAACAGCGACGCAAAAGGCCGGCGGGGTGTCCATAACTTCTCCGCTTGACACGGGACGATCGCCTCGAGGCATGCTGGGCGAATCATGATCGGCCTACATGTTGTGCGCAGCGCGCAACCAAGCTCCCCCACGAATAACGGAGCCAGAGGTCCGGTCGCGAAGAGGTCGCATGGACTCGCCAAAAGAAAACGGACGCCCCGAAGGACGCCCCTTTACAATGCTATGGAGGCGAAGCCCGGATTCGAACCGGGGGTAAAGGCTTTGCAGGCCTCTGCCTTACCACTTGGCCACTTCGCCGTATATGCAAAGGGCCGATTGAAATCGGCCCCGGCACATTCAATGGAGCGGACAACGGGGCTCGAACCCGCGACCCCAACCTTGGCAAGGTTGTGCTCTACCAACTGAGCCATGTCCGCATGTGGTGGGCGATACAAGATTTGAACTTGTGACCCCTTCCGTGTCAGGGAAGTGCTCTCCCCCTGAGCTAATCGCCCGTCTCAGGTGTGCGCCTCAGCGCGGGATTAACTATAGCCGAGCAGAATTTCAGATGCAACAACATTTTTCAAAATTTTTGAGATCGTTTGGTTTTCCCTGGTAGAACGCGAGAACCGACCAATTTCCCGCCCCTTTGCAAAGCGCATCGCATCATGTTGCCGTATGCGGAGCCCAGATCCGACCGTCCACTAACGGCCCTCCCCGTCCGACGAAAGCCTCTCCGAAAACCAGTTTCCATTATTTTCAAATGGGGCCTTGCGCTTGAACGGTCGATTGCGTATAGTACTTCTTCGCAAGCGGACATGGCTCAGTTGGTAGAGCACAACCTTGCCAAGGTTGGGGTCGCGGGTTCGAGCCCCGTTGTCCGCTCCATTGCATTTGAGGAGCCGGTTGTTTCAATCGGCTCTTTTCATATCACGGCGGCTTGGCCAAGTGGTAAGGCAGAGGCCTGCAAAGCCTTTACCCCCGGTTCGAATCCGGGAGCCGCCTCCATCGCAGTATCAACGGGCGTCCCATCGGGGCGCCCGTTTTGCATAGGGCGGCCATTTGCCCCTATCCCACCAACTTGATCAGGCGGACCTGCGTGCCCGGAGCATCCGCACGGCGCCGAACCTCCACACTGTCCACGAGCATGCGCATGAGCTTGATGCCGCGACCGCGTTCGAGGCTCTCGGCGGGCTCCTCCCCGTCTGCGATCTCATAGCCGCAACCGCAGTCTCGCACCTCGATGATCACGCGATCGGGATATGCATAGACGCTCATGGAACCGCCCTCACCGCCGCAGGCATGGTCGTACGCGTTGGAAAGCGCCTCCCCCGCCGCAAGAGCCACATCGAAGCACTCCTCGCGCGTGAGCGGAAGCGCGCCCAAAAGCTCCGCCACGCGATGGCGGTATTCGGCGAGGTGCTCGACACCCCGCTGGATGGTGAAGCTCTTACTCCACAGCGGCGGCACATCGGGTGCTATGACCGGGATTGCGGGGCGCTCGACAGTCGATACATGCAGGATGTCGATCAGGCGCGCGATCTGCAAAAAGCGCGCGACATCGGGAGATGCGTTCACGAGCGACAGGAGCCCCTCACGCCCGTAGAGGGCGCGGGCACGCGACAGCAAGAAGGCGAGACCCGTCGAATCGATGAACGTCACGTTCTGGCAGTTCACCAAGATGCGACGCACGCCGCTGTCGATCAGGGCGTCGACCTGCTCACGCAGGCGCGGCACCGACGCGAGGTCGATGTCGGTCGTGGGCGCAATGACGGCTATGTCGTTCCATTCATTCATGCTGCTATGGTTCCCCAAACTCCCCCATCCGATACGCCACCCCACCACAGGGCGGCATCGCACACGACCCTAGGACTCGTCCATGCGAAGCGCGACGAGAGCGATATCGTCGTCGAGCGCGGAACCGGTAAACGCATCGAGTTCCGCCAGGACCTTCGAGCACAGGCCGTCGATGCCGGCGGAAGCGGAGCGCAGCAGGGTCTCTCGCAAGCGGGCCTCGCCGAAAAAGCCGCCCGAAGCATCACGGGCCTCGATGGCGCCGTCGGTGTACATGAACAAGATGTCACCGGGATTGAAGGCGAACGCGCCGTTCTCATACACCATGGAGGGGAACGCCCCCACAACGCCCGACTGAACACTCAACAGCTCCGCCTCGACGCCGCCGGACGCATCCCGCCTCAGCAGCATGGTGGGCGGATGGCCCGCCGAGCAATAGGTCGCCCTGCCGTGACGCAGATCGATCTTGGCGATGAACACCGTCACGAAGGTCTCCACCCTCGAGAAGCTCATGAGCATGCGATTGAGTGAGCGCGCCATGCGCGCGGGGCTCGCACCCTCCCACGCATAGGCAGTGAGCGCCGTCTTGACGAGGGCCGACATCGAGGCGGCCTCGACGCCCTTGCCCGACACGTCGCCCAAGATCATGACAGCGCGGTCATCGGGCAAGCGGATAAGCGTGTAGAAATCGCCGCCCACAAGCGCCTGGCGCGTGGCGGACGAGTAGAGTGAATCTGTCGTGATGCCGGGGACGGAACCGAGGTCGTTGCGCATGCCGGCCTGCAGCGTCTGCGCGATGCGGCGCTCGCTCTTCTGCTGCAGGGCGCCCTCCATGATGAGCTCGAAATCATGCGCGACGTGCGTGAGGTAATCGAATTCCATGTCGTCGACGGGCTCTTGGGAGCCATCACGCAACAAGAGGAAGCGTCGCGGCGGAAGCACCGTGGAGAAGGGGCCCGCGTCCTCGACGAACACCGCCTCCTCCAAATTGGGGCCATTATCCATGAACACGCCCTGACACGGCAGACCGTGGCGCTCAAGCCACTCGCCGATCCACGTGATGCGGTCGACACGGGCCAGCCTGATCTGCTTGGGGTCCTCCGTGACGGAAAGCGGGCCCGTGTCCGCGTTGAAGGCATCGGAGCGCGAAGAGGCGCCCACGCGAGCGGCGGGCGCGGTCACGGAGAAGAACATCTCGTCGGCGTCGCACGGCAGGTCGATGCGGCGCCCGCCATCGAGCTCGATGATGTAGATGCCGCGCTCCATGTCATTCAACACAGGCAGCAAGCGGCAGGAGAGTTGCTCGAGGACCTCCTCTATCATCTCGCGCCATGCGGCAACCGGATCCGACCCTGCGGCGTACAAAGCCTCGCGAATGCGCGTGAGCGACCGTGTGAGGCCGGCCGTGCGAGCGGCTCGCAGGGAGCTCACCACGCCGACCAATTCGATGGAGAGATAGTCGCAGATGACCTCGAGCACACGCACGTCGGATACCCGTGGCGAACAGGGCCGCGTCCATCCGAGCTCGACGATGCCGAGCACCTGCGTGCCGAAGTAGACGGGAACGGCGATGAGCGTCTTGAAAGGCGGCATGTCCTGGCTGCGGACGTTATGGCGGATGCGCGCATCCAGATCGTAAAACGATCCGGGGACCGTTGGGTCGTCCGGATCACCGGGAACGAGCGAGATGCGGCACGCCCGCTGCTCGCGCAGGACGTGCGTCGCCACACCTGCGCCATAGGGAATGAACGCCGGAACACGGGAGCCCATGAGGCCGCGGCTCACGCCGCGCAGCTTGAATCCGCCACTCTCGGCGAAATAGATCGTCGTGCCCGCGGCGTCGAGCGTCTCGGCCATTCGATTCAAAACGGTATCGAGCAACGTGGGCATATCGTTGGAACCCACCGTGGACATGATCACGGACAGTGTGCCGGAAAGACGCTTGTTCGCCGCCTTGAGCTCAGACAACAGGCGCTGTGCCTTGCGGTCGTAGGCATACTGCTCCTCGAGGCTCCTGATGGCCACGACATAGCGATGCGCATGTCCCCCCTCGCCCTCGGGACTCCCGGAAAGCTCGATGGCGCGCACGCGGACGGGAATGAAGGAGCCATCCGCGAGTTTGAGCATGAGCGTATTCTCGGAACCGTCTGCCGTGAAGGGCACCTTGTGGCCCATTGAGCGCTCAAATGAAACGCTATACAGCAAGTCCTTGATGTCGGCGCCGACGACCTGCTCCCTGCCGATCTTCCCTAGCGAGAGCATCTGGCGGTTCACATGGGCGACCGTGCCGTCGGCGTCGCAGATGGCGACGGCGTCGCTCGTCACCTCGACGAGTCGGGCGACATCACTCAATTCCTCATTGTGCATGCGTTCCATGCGCATCCTCCCGCCGACTCGACACGGCGCGGGCGCGCTCATCGCACGACCGCGTGCGATAGATAGTAAAAAACCCAAACCCCGAAGGGTTTGGGTACTGTTCACGTGGTGTCGGAGGCGGGACTTGAACCCGCATGACCAAAATCGGTCACTAGCACCTCAAGCTAGCGCGTCTGCCAATTCCGCCACTCCGACGTTCGCAACAGGGAGTATATTAACCTGGATTCCGCCGACTGTGCAAGTCTTTTTTCCAAAAAAGTTAGAAATATTTTTCCAGACGCCATTACACCAGCTCAGAGGCAAAAAGATCGATCTTTCCGGAGGCGTCGACGGCAGAAGCGGCAACGCGGTCGGACGCGATCTTGGTATATGCCGGGTGCGCGAGCGGGATGAGGAGTAGGCTCTCCCCCGCCATGGACAGGGCATCTTGGATCAGCGCACGACGGGTTGCGACGTCTGTCGCCCGGCGCGCCTCGGCGAGAACGTGATCGAGCTGCTCGTCTCGATACACGCTGATCCCCGCCGCCGATCGATCATATGTGAGCAGCTCATCCGCAATCGCCTCGAGAGCGGGCACGGGCGGCTCAAGAGTCCTCAGCGCGCAATCGAACTCGGCGGCGCGATAGCGCTTCACAAAATCATCCGTATCCAACGCCTCGGTCTTGACCGAGAACCCAGCGGCCTCGAGATCGCGCACGACATGCGCCACCACCCGGGCGCCCGTTCCTCCCTTGCGGTAGATCAGATCGATATCGAGGTCGAGCGGATCGGGCAAGGGCGCATCGGTCTCGGTGCCCTCTTCGGCAGAACCCTCCCCTTCCACGGGATCATTCTGCAGCGCCGCGAGCTTGGCGGCCTCGACCAGCTGAAGCGAACCCTCAGGATCGTACGTGCACGCATCCCAGGGCTGTATCTCGGCAACGCGAGGGGAAATGGGACCGAGGGCGGGCTCGCCGCTGAATTTGAGCACCTTGCGACACAGGGCCTCGCGATCGACGGAAAGACAGGCGGCACGACGCATCTCGGGGCGGAAAAACACCCCGGACAGGCAGTTGAGGGAGAGATAGAGCAAGCCGCCCTCGACCCCGTGCGCAAGACGGGCATCCACCGCCATCGAACGGCCGTCAGGAGCGGGAGTCGCGATATCCTCGGCGTCAGAAAGCTGATCGACGGGAACGTCGGTGATATCGATATTGCCAGCGCGGAACTGCTTGTACGCCGCGACCGTGTCGGCCATGGGGTCGAGCAAGACGCCCGCAGCAAGCGGCGCTCCGATGACGCAGTCGGCGAAAGACGCGAGCATCACACCGCGCCCGCGCTCCCACGGGTACTTGAGGGCAAAAGGCCCGTTGCCAACAGGCTTCAAGGCAAATGCCTCGGGATCCGCCAATGCCGCGGCGGGGACGGGACCCAGCGCAGGATGAGCCGTCACGTGATCGAAATATGGACACGGCTGGGTGAGGGTGACCACGAAGGTGGCATCATCGGGGCAGCGAAGACCGACCATCTCCGAAGCCCGACCCGCGCGCAGCGCCGCGTAGCCATCAACCAGGTGCAGCAACGAACCCCACCGCCCGAACACGGGCTCGGCATCAGATGCGCTCTCACCGCTGGGAATGGCACGCACAAGGCGCTCCCATGCGATCTTGAAAGACGATGCGGTCACGCGCTCCCCATTGTGAAAGACAGCGTGCTCCGGAAGCTTGAACGTGAACGTGCACGCGTCATCTGAGACGGCGCACGACAGCGCAGCGCCGGGGACAAGCTCCCCGTTGGCATCGAACCGCATCAGGGGCGTGAAAACGGCGGAGAGCACCTGCAGGCCCGCACGATCTTGAACCAGCAGGGGATCAATCTCGGAAAGCTTCCCGACACGGCATTTCAACCAGGATGCGGGGACGGTCTCCGCACCACCTTGGGATCCGCCCTCCTGCCCCCCGCACGCGGAGAGCGCGGACATCGCGGCGATGCCCATGGCCGCACCGCAAAGGGTTCGTCTATCGATCATCAAAAGTCCTCCCGGCTTTCGCGCGGTTGCATATTGCATCCACTCTAAACGAAATGAGCGCGCAAGGACCGACATTCCACGCACTATTCAGGCGGCGCATCGAGGCACTTCACCCTGTTCGGTAAAAAGAAGGACCCGCAGGGAGCGGGTCCTTCGAATGTTCGATGCAAAGCACGTCGTCAGACGGGCTTACAGATCGATATGAGACTCCTTGATGGGGAACGGAGCCGCATAGTGGCAGGCGCAGAAATGGCCCTCGCCGATCTCACGGAACTCTGGGGCCTCCTCGGAGCACTTGGCCTGAGCGATCGGGCAGCGGGTGTGGAAACGGCAGCCGCTCGGCGGATCGATCGGGCTCGGCGGATCGCCGGCGAGGATGATCCGCTTGCGGTTCTGCTGCACATCCGGATCCGGAATCGGAACTGCAGAGAGCAGGGCCTGCGTGTACGGGTGGTTCGGCTCGGCGTACAGGCTCTTCCAATCGGAGAGCTCGACCATCTTGCCGAGGTACATGACGGCCACGCGGTCGGAGATGTGCTGCACGACGGACAAGTCGTGGGCGATGAACAGATAAGCGGTTCCGTACTGCTTCTGCAGGTCCTTCAGCAGGTTCAGGACCTGGGCCTGGATGGAAACGTCCAGGGCGGAAACAGGCTCGTCGCAGATGATGAGCTTCGGGCGCAGGATGAACGAGCGAGCGATGCCGACGCGCTGACGCTGACCGCCGGAGAACTCGTGCGGGTAGCGGTTGATGTGCTCGGGATTGAGGCCGACCACGTCAAGCAGCTCGCGAACGCGCTCGATACGCTCCTCGGGAGTGCCGATGCCGTGAATGACCATAGGCTCAGAGATGATCTCACCGATGGTCATACGGGGGTTCAAGGATGCATAGGGATCCTGGAAGATGAACTGCATCTCTCGGCGCATGGCCTTGAGCTCCTTCTTGTTCATCTTGGAGATGTCGCGACCCTCGAAGTAAACCTTGCCGGAGGTCGGCGGATCGAGGTGCATGATGGCGCGACCGGTGGTGGACTTACCGCAACCGGACTCACCGACCAGGCCGAACGTCTCGCCAGCACGAATCTCGAAGGAAAGGTCGTTGACAGCGGAGACGACCTTCTTGGAGAACTTACCACCCATGAAGCCGGAGCCGGTGGGGAACTCCTTGTGCAGGTGCTCGACCTTGAGCAGGGGCGTGTTGTTATCTGCCATTTAGGCCTCGCCTCCCTTCGTGGCGGCGACGTTCATGTCGTCGGGAATGGCGGTCGGAACCGTACCGCGGGAACGGGACGTATCAGGTGCGAAGCGCTTCACAAACGCATCGTCGTCGGCGTAGTGGCACTCGGAATAGTGGCCGTTGTCCATGACGAACTTCTGCGGACGCTCCTTGTGGCAGAGCTCGGTTGCATAGGGGCAACGAGGCGCGAAGGCGCAACCCTTGGGGAGGTTCACGAGCGACGGCGGGTTGCCGTTGATCGGCGTGAGGGGCTTCTTCTCGTCGGTCGCCTGCTCGGGAATGGAGCGAATCAGACCCCAGGTGTAGGGGTGGCGGCTCTCGTAGAAGATCTCCTCGGCGGTACCGAACTCAACCGGGTGACCGGCGTACATGACCATGATCTTGTCGGCCATGTCGGCAACGACGCCCAGGTCGTGGGTGATCATGATGATCGCGTTGCCGTTCTTCTCCTGCATCTCCTGCATGAGCTCGATGATCTGAGCCTGAATGGTAACGTCGAGAGCGGTGGTGGGCTCGTCGGCGATCAGGATGTCAGGGTCGCAGGCAAGAGCCATGGCGATCATGACGCGCTGACGCATACCGCCGGAGAACTGGTGGGGATACTGGTTGACGCGCTTCTCGGGCTCGGGGATGCCCACGAGGTCGAGCAGCTCGGTGGCGCGCTTCAGAGCCTCCTGCTTGGAGTAGCCGCGATGCAGGCGCAGGCCCTCGCCCACCTGACGACCGATCTTGTAAACCGGATTGAGGGAGGTCATGGGGTCCTGGAAGATCATGGCGATATCGTTGCCGCGGACGTGCTGCATCTCCTCTTCGGACATGCTGAGCAGGTCATGGCCGCGATACGTGACAGAGCCGCCCTCGATCTTGCCGGGAGGCATGGAGATGAGGCCCATGATGGTCATGGCGGTCACGGACTTACCGGAGCCGGACTCGCCCACCACGCCGAGGGTCTCGCCGCGGTCGAGCGTGTAGGACACGCCGTCGACGGCATGCACGACGCCGTCCTCGGTGTGGAAGTACATCTTGAGATCGTCGACCTCCAGCAGGTGCTGGCCCTCGGGAATGGGCTGGGTCTTCAGATCGACGTAGTTGTCATTCTTCTTAGCCATGATTTACGCGTCCTTCATCTTCACGTCGAGAGCGTCACGCAGGCCGTCGCCGAGCAGGGTGAACGCGAGAACGGTGGTCAGGATGGCAAGACCGGGCAGGATCATGAGCCAGGGCTCGGTCTGCAGGAACTTCTGACCCTCCTGGATCAGCGTGCCCCACGAGGGATCCGGCGGGATGACGCCCATGCCGAGGAAGGACAGGGCAGACTCGGTCAGGATGGCACCGCCGATGTTCATGGTCGCGTACACGACGATGGAGGCGACGGAGTTGGGGAAGATGTGGCGGGCGATGATGCGAGCATCAGACGCACCCATGGCACGGGCGGCGTCGATGTAGTCGCTCTCCTTGACGGAGAGGATCGCGGAGCGGAACACACGGGCGATCTGCGGCCAGCCGAGAATACCGATGGCGAAGAACACGTTCTGGATGCCGTTGCCGATGACCGCGATCATGGCGATGACGAACAGCGTGTACGGGAACGCCAGGAAGGTATCGGCGAGACGCATGATAATCGTATCCCAGATGCCACCGTAATACGCAGCGATGGCGCCCATCACCAAGCCGATGATGGTGGAGATGCCGGTTGCAACGATACCGACGGTGAGAGAGATGCGGGCACCGTAGATGACGCGGGAAAGAACATCGCGGCCGAGGGTGTCGGTGCCGAACGGATGCTCAAGAGACGGCGCAAGGCGGGAGTTTGCCGCCATGGTGGCCGTGTCGGATGCGGTCGGATCGCCCAGAACCTGCGGGACCCACAGATCGGCGGTGACCGCGACGAGGATGATGATGGTAAGCCACACGACGGCGAACATCGCGAGCTTGTTCTTCCTCAGACGCTTGAAGGCGTCGCCCCAAAGGGTGCGCGTGGGCTTGTCGGACTTATCGGCGACGACATGATGCTCCGCCGCGACGGCACGGGCCTGATCGCCCATGTTGCTCATTGGATACTGCACGTTACTCCCCTCCTACTTATCGCTCTTGCTGCCAAGGCGGATACGCGGATCGAGGAACGCGTAGCTCACATCGACAATGAGGTTGATGATCATGACCACGAACACGATGACGGTGACGGAACCCATGACGATGGGCCAGTCGCGCTGAGTGATGGCGACGTAGGTCATCTGACCGATGCCGGGCCAGTTGAAGACCGTCTCGGTCAGGATGGCACCGGCGAGCATGGCACCGAAGTCCATACCAATATATGTAACGACCGGGATGAGGGCGTTCTTGAGCGCGTGATGGAAGATGATGGAGCGCTTGGAAAGACCCTTGGCCTTAGCGGTGCGAATGTAATCCTGGTTCATAACCTCGACCAGCTGGGAGCGCATGATGCGCGCCGTGTAGGCGGTGGAGACGGCGGCCAGGGTGACGGCCGGCAGGATGTAATAGGTCCACGCGGGGAACTGCGGGAACGGACCGGGCACGCCGGAGACCGGAAGGGCGACCGCGCCACCCGTGGCATTCTTAAGCCAGATGCCGAAGATCAGCTGCAACAGCAGTCCGAGCCAGAAGGCGGGCATTGCGACGAGCATGGACGTGGTGAGCGTGACCAGGATGTCCCAGAAGGAGTAGCGCTTGATGGCGGAGATGATGCCGGCGCCGATACCCACGAAGGCCTCGATCACGATGGCGACCAGCGCGATCTGAACCGTATGCGGATACGCCTCGAAGATCATGTCCTTGACTGCACGGCCCTTCTGATAAGAAGTGCCGAGGTCGCCCTGGAGCAGATTGCCGAGGTAGTTGAAATAACGGTCGACCATCGGGGTCTCGATGGTGTTACCGTCTTCATCGAAGACGATATTGCCGTTCTCGTCCGTCACGATCAAGCCGTGAGCGGCACGGATGTTCATCTCCGTCTGGGGATCCATCTTCTTCTCGCCGGCGATCAGCTTGATCGGGTCGCCGGGCACGACATTCTGCATGATGAACAGAATGAGCGTGACGCCGAGGAAGACCGGGATGAACTGTAGGATTCGCTTGAGGATGTACCTGAGCACAGCGATACCCTCCCTAGTCTCATGGACACTACACCTAGCTGCAGTAGCATGCAGCATAAACTGTGATTATACGTCACTTGTCACTGAATACTGCGGGGATTATGCGTAGATATGCAGTCCACGCCCCCCATTTCCATACAAATCCAAAGCTCGTTACACAAAAAGCAGGACACCGCTTGCGCGATGTCCTGCTGTTCATAGCGCTTCTCGCTTTACGAGCGATCGAAACTATGCGAGCTCGGCGGTCTCGAAATGCGGCTTGGTCTGAGCGTCGTAATTGAGGGACTTCATGCGCTGGGAGCCAATGTAGTTGTGAGCGTAGAACATGATCGGGATGACCGGCATGTCCTTGCCGATGGTTCCGCAGATCTTACGGCAAGCGGCCTTGCGCTCCTCCTCGTCCTGAATCTGACGGGCGGCCAGCATGGCGGCGTCCATCTCCGGGTTGCTGTACTCCTCGTAGTTGTTGTCAGCACCGGTGAAGAAGTTCGGGTACAGGAAGTTGTCCATGGTCGGGTAGTCGGCAGTCCAGCCAAGGCGGCCGAGGCTGAAGTTCTTGTCGGACAGCTGCTGCAGGTAGGTAGCCCACTCGACGGTCTCCTGGGTGACCTTGATACCCACGGCCTCGAGGTCGAGCTGGACGGCGGACATGAGGTCGCCGTGATCGCCGTCGCCGTTGTAGTTCAGCGTGATCTCGACATCGCGCTTGCCGTCGGCGTTGGCGGGGTAACCGGCCTCATCGAGGAGCTTGGCGGCAGCCTCGGGATCGTACTTGCAGTCCTCCCAGACGTTCTCGGGGGAATCGTCGATGGAGGTCGGCATGATGGAGGTAGCCGGCATACGGGAGCCCTCGAACAGGGTGTCGACGATGTTCTGGCGGTTGATGGCCAGGGAGACGGCGCGACGGACCTTCGGGTCGGCGAGGACCGGATCCTGCGGGCTCGGGATCAGGAAGTAGGTGGAGAGCTCGGTGCCGAGCAGGCACTGCTTGCCGGGAGTGGAGGTAAAGCCGTCCTCGGACTCGCCGTACTTCTCAATGCACTCCTTGATCTTGCCGCTCGGGATGGCAGCGAAGTCGATGGAGCCGGCCTGGAACTCGTTGAACGCGGTGTCCGGGTTCTTCTGGATGGACATGTACACGCCGTCGAGGCTGGGCTTCTCACCGTAGTAATCCTCAAAGCGGGCCAGGGAGATGTACTGGTTGTGCTTCCAGGGCTCGGTCATCATGAACGGACCATTGCCGATGGGCTTCTCGAGGAACGCCTTGGGATCCTCATCAGCGCAGGCCGGCACGGGGGCGAGGCCGGGGTGGCAGCAGACGGCCGGGAAGTCGGCCATGGGGTCGGTCAGGGTGACCTCGAGGGTCAGCTCATCGACGGCCTTGAGGCCGGAGAACTCGTCGGTGTCGCCGGCGTTGAACTCGGCGTAACCGGCAACCGGGGCGAGGTGGTAGCAGATGTCGGACGGGGTCTCCATCTTGGGGGAAGCAACGCGCTTCCAGCCGCGGATGAAGGACTCGGCGTCGACGGGATCGCCGTTGTGGAACTTCATGCCCTCACGGAGCTTGAAGGTGTAGACGCGACCGTCCTCGGAGACCGTGGGGGCCTCGGCGGCGCAGCAGGGAACGGCGGAAGCGGAATCCCAGTCCCACTCCATAAGGCCGTCGAACACGTTGAAGACGACCGCGGTGCCCTGGTTCTCCTGAGCGTTATACGGATCGATGAACGCGGGCTCGGAGAGGTAGAAGTTCATGACCTTCTTGCCGGAAGCGTCGCCGCCACCGCCGTTCTCGCCGCCACCGCAGCCAGCGAGAGCAGCCACAGCGCCGGTAGCAAGGGCGCCACCGATGAAGGTACGACGACCCATCACGGGCTGGGAAAACTTGAAATTAGCCATGCCATCCTCCTTATAATGCAGGTTCACGGAGCACGACGCCGGTTGAGCACCCCTTTGGTGCGACCGGGGGTGCGAACACGTTGCCTTGCCCCGTTGCGCTTCGCGATGCCGCTAGGCTGTTCGGCTTCGCGCGATGGCCAATACCATAGCGCACTTTTGCATAATGGAGTACAAGTTTTCTGCCCGATTCCTGGCATTTTCTTTAGCTTGTTAGAGTATATGCAGGTAGAACAGCACTTTAGTGCATAAAAGAACGGCGAGGGGAACCTGAATACCCGACACAATGTTTCAACTGTGTAACGGAAGATCATCCCTCGCACACCTTTGACGAGAGCAGATCGACCGCCGGCCAATTTCCCGACGCCTATTAGCCGCCGATACGCTACAGCCTGGGCGACCGCTCATAAAAAAGACCCGACCGGACGATGCCGATCGGGTCCAAAAGCCTTATGAGCTCAAATCCTTACAGGCCGACAATGCCCTGCGGGAAGAAGAACATCGCCAGGACGACGCAGGCGGCGAACACGCAAGCAACGATGACCGTGAGCTTGTCGAGGTTCTTCTCCATGACGCCGGTTGCGGTGCTGGAGTTATACAGGGAGCTGGCGATCATGTCGGAAACGCCGGTGCCCTTGCCGGAATGCATGAGAACGAGCGCGATGAGCAAAAGCGTGGACAGCGCCCACACGGCGAAGAGAACGATCTGCAACGGACCCACGAGGACTCCTTCTAACCAAGAGAAACGTACAGCGGATAATAGTAGCACACTCCCCTGTCCTTCCGCGAAATTTCACTCACCTTCACCCTGACGAACGGATGCCAGTCAGGAGACGCGCGAAAAAGCCGCCGCCCTAAACGGGCGACGGCCTCTGTATGCGATCGACGCAAATGAATGGACGAGCGCTACTCCTCGATGGCGAGGACGCGACCCGTCATCTCGGCGCTGGGCTCGAGACCGGCCATGGTGAGCATGGTCGGGGCGATGTCGGACAGGCGACCGTCCTCGATGCCGACGAGCTTGGCGGTGTCACTCACGACGATGAACGGCACGCGGTTGGTGGTGTGGGCGGTGAAGGGCTTCTTCTCGCCATCAACCTCGTCAAACATGTGATCGGCGTTGCCGTGGTCGGCGGTGATCAGCGCAAAGCCGCCCTTGGCCTGAATGGCCGGGATGACCTTGGAGAGAGCCTCGTCGACGGCCTCGACGGCCTTGACCGCGGCCTCGAACACGCCAGTGTGGCCGACCATGTCGCAGTTGGCGAAGTTCACGATGTAGAAATCGGCGCGATCCTCGTTGATGGCCTCAACGAGCTTCTCGGTGACCTCGGGAGCGCTCATCTCGGGCTTGAGGTCGTAGGTGGCTACCTTGGGGCTGGCGACGAGGACGCGCTCCTCGCCGGCCTTGGGCTCCTCGATGCCACCGTTCATGAAGAACGTGACATGGGCGTACTTCTCGGTCTCGGCGGTGTGAAGCTGCTTGAGCCCGTTAGCGGCGATGACATCGGCCAGGACGTTCTTGGGGAACGTCTTGGGGAAGGCGACCTCGACGTCGAAGGACGGGTCGTACTCGGTCATCGTCACAAAGTGGGAAAGCTCGATCTTCTCGCGCTCGAAGCCGTCGAAGTCGGCGTCGGTGAAGGCGCGGGT
Organism: Collinsella intestinalis DSM 13280; assembly: GCF_000156175.1. Classification (GTDB taxonomy): domain Bacteria; phylum Actinomycetota; class Coriobacteriia; order Coriobacteriales; family Coriobacteriaceae; genus Collinsella; species Collinsella intestinalis. The sequence goes on along the minus strand of NZ_GG692710.1, from coordinate 1,438,050 downwards.
CATCTGACGGGCGCGGTCCGGGCGGAAGTTGAAGAAGATGACGGCGTCGCCGGCGTGAATGCCCTCGTTGTGGCAGGCGAACGGATCGACAAACTCGTCACCGCGCGGGTCCTTCTCGTAGAAGGCCTTGATGCCGGCGACAGGATCGGCCTCGACGTCGGAAGCGTTGACCAGCACGTCGTAGGCGCTCTGGATGCGCTCCCAACGGTTATCGCGGTCCATGGCCCAGTAACGGCCGGAGACGGTGGCGATGCGGGCGTCGCACCCGGTCTTCTCAGAGACCTCGGCCAGGAAGGCGGCGAGCTCGGAAACATAGCCGGCGCCGGACTGCGGGTCGACGTCGCGACCGTCCATGAAGCAGTGGACGCGAACGGTCTTCACGCCGCGCTCGGCGGCCATGGCCACGAGAGCCTCGCAGTGGCTCTGCATAGAGTGCACGCCGCCGGGGCTCATAAGACCCATGAGGTGCAGGGTCTTGTCGGAAGCGGCGCAATCGTCCATAGCCTTGACGAAGACCTCGTTCTCCTTGAGGGAGCCGTCCTTGATGGCGTTGTTGATGCGCGAGAGCTCCTGGAAGACGATGCGGCCGGCGCCGATGTTGAGGTGGCCGACCTCGGAGTTGCCCATCTGACCGTCGGGCAGGCCGACGTCCTCGCCGGAAGCACCGAGGGTGGTGTGCGGATAGTTCGCATACAGGCTGTCGATAAAGGGCGTGTTGGCCGCGCTGACGGCGTTGTCAGAGCCCTCGGGCGCCAGACCGAAGCCGTCCATGATGACAAGCAGTGCAGGAAGGTGGCGGTTAGCCATGGTGAATTCTCCCCTAGTAAAAAGAATGGGCCGCAGCGCCTGAGCGCCGCGGCCCGATTGCAAGACGGGTGTTACTCCGCGGCCTTCACGACCATCTCGGAGAAGTCCGCGGCCTTGAGAGACGCGCCGCCAACGAGGGCGCCGTCGACGTCGGGCTTGGCCACGAGCTCGGCGATGTTGCCGGGCTTGGCGGAGCCGCCGTAAAGCACACGGATGCCATCGGCCATCTCGGCGCCGAAGAGCTCGACGAGGGCCTCACGCACGGCGTGGCAGACCTCCTGGGCGTCATCGGCAGTGGCGGTCATGCCGGTGCCGATGGCCCAGATGGGCTCGTAAGCGACGACGAGCTGATCGGCGGAGGCGAGCTCGAGACCCTCGAGACCGGCCTTCACCTGGGCGACGACGTGCTCCACGTAGGTGCCGGCCTCGCGAACCTCAAGGGGCTCGCCGCAGCAGAAGACGGGAACGATGCCGCCGGCGACGAGCGCCTTGGCCTTCTTGTTCTGGTCCTCATCGGACTCGTGGAAATAGTCACGACGCTCGGAGTGACCGATGATGCAGTAGGTGCAGCCGGCAGACTTGAGCATCGGGACGGAGGTCTCGCCGGTGTAGGCGCCGGAAGCCTCCCAGTAGCAGTTCTGGGCGCCCAGGGCGATGGCGGAACCCTCGAGCTTGTGAGCGACGCAGCACAGGTCGATGGTGGGCGGGCACACGAGGACCTCAACACCGGCGGGGACCTCGGGCAGGGCCTCGACGAGCTCGGCGGCGAGGGCCTTGGCGGCCTCGCGGTCGTTGTTCATCTTCCAGTTGCCCGCGATAAGGGTGGTGCGATTATTCGGCATCGTTCAGAGCCTCCACTCCAGGAAGGGCCTTACCCTCGACGAGCTCCATGGAAGCGCCACCGCCGGTGGAGATCCAGCTCATCTTGTCGGCCAGGTTGAACTTGTTGACGGCCGCGACGGAGTCGCCACCGCCGATGATGGAGGTGCAGTCGGCCTCGGCGACGGCCTCGGCGATAGCCTGGGTGCCGTGGGCGAAGTTGTCGAACTCGAAGACGCCCATGGGGCCGTTCCAGAACACGGTCTTGGCGCCCTTGATGGCCTCGGCGTAGATCTCCTCGGTCTTGGGGCCGATGTCCATGCCCTCGCGGTCATCGGGAATCGCGTCAGAGGCAACGACCTCGGGCACGGCGTCCTCGCCGAAGTGGTCGGCAACGCGGTTGTCGATGGGGAGCAGGATCTTGACGCCCTTCTCCTCGGCCTTCTTCAGCATCTCGCCGGCGCGCTCGACCCAATCCTCTTCCTTGAGAGAGTTGCCCACGGTCATGCCCTGGGCGAGGAAGAAGGTGTAAGCCATGCCGCCACCGATGATCAGGGTGTCGGCGGAGTCGATGAGGTGATCGAGGACGCCGATCTTGGAGGAAACCTTGGAACCGCCGACGATGGCGACGAGCGGGCGCTCAGGGTTGGCGAAGATACCGGTGAGGGTATCGACCTCCTTCTCGAGCAGGAAGCCGGCCACGGCAGGCAGATACTCGGCGGGGCCCACGACGGAACCCTGGGAGCGGTGGGCGGTGCCGAAGGCGTCGAGGACAAAGACGTCGCCGTAAGAAGCGAGCGTCTTGGCGATCTCGGGGTCGTTCTTCTTCTCGCGCTTGTCGAAGCGGACGTTCTCGAGAACGAGGACCTTGCCGGGCTCGAGAGCCTCGACAGCGGCAGCGGCCTTCTCGCCGTACGTGTCGGCGACGAAGGTCACATCAAGGCCGGAGAGCTCGGCGAGCTTGGCGGCGACGGGCTCGAGGGAGAACTCGGGCTGGAAGCCGGTGCCGTCCGGACGGCCGAGGTGGCTCATGAGGATGACGCGGGCGTTGTGGTCGACCAGGTACTTGATGGTCGGGAGGGCGGCGTTGATGCGGGTGGTGTCACCGACAACGCCGTCCTTGATCGGCACGTTGAAGTCGACGCGGACGAGGACGCGCTTGCCGTCGACGTCGATGTCGCGGACGGTCTTCTTGGTGAAAGCCATGTCCATTCCTTTCTTATTTGACGAGCGGTGGACGATGCGTCCATCCGCTTGAAAAAGGGCGCGACCCCGGGCATACGCCATGAGGCCGCGCCCTCCTATAGACGCTTGGTCTAGATGCGAGAATAACCGCGCAACTTAGGCGACGAACTTCTCGAAGTACTTGATGGTGCGGACCATCTGGGAGGTGTAGGAGTTCTCGTTGTCGTACCAAGAAACAACCTGAACCAGGGTCTGGCCGTTGCCGAGGTCGGCGCACATGGTCTGGGTGGCGTCGAAGATGGAGCCGTGGGTCTCACCGATGATGTCGGTGGAGACGATCTCGTCCTCGTTGTAGCCGAAGGTCTCGGAGATGGTCTCGGCGTAAGCCTTCATAGCGGCGTTGACCTCGTCCTTGGTGACGACCTTGTCGACGACGGCGTAAAGGTTGGTGAGGGAGCCGGTCGGCGTAGGAACGCGCTGGGCGGCACCGATGAGCTTGCCGTTGAGCTCAGGCAGAACCAGGCCGATGGCCTTGGCGGCACCGGTGGAGTTCGGGACGATGTTCACGGCGCAGGCGCGGGAGCGACGCTTGTCACCCTTGCGCTGCGGGCCGTCGAGAGCCATCTGGTCGCCGGTCCAGGCGTGGATGGTGGTCATGATGCCGGACACGATGGGGGCGAAGTCGTTCAGACCCTTGGCCATCGGGGCGAGGCAGTTGGTGGTGCAGGAAGCGGCGGAGATGATGTCGTCCTCAGCCGTGAGCTCCTCGTGGTTCACGTTGTAGACGATGGTGGGCAGGTCGTTACCGGCCGGAGCGGAGATGACGACCTTCTTGGCGCCAGCGTTGATGTGAGCCTGGGCCTTGGCCTTGGAGGTGTAGAAGCCGGTGCACTCGAGCACGACGTCGACGTCGAGGTCGCCCCAAGGCAGGTTGTTGGCGTCGGCCTCCTTGTAGATCTTGATCTCCTTGCCGTCAACGATGATGGCGTCCTCGGTGGCCTCGACCTTGTGATCGCGGGAGTAGTTGCCCTGCGTGGAGTCGTACTTCAGCAGGTACGCGAGCATGTCGGGAGAGGTGAGGTCGTTGATGGCGACGATCTCGGAGCCCTCGTGACCGAACATCTGACGGAAGGCCAGACGACCGATACGACCGAAGCCGTTGATAGCAACCTTAACTGCCATGTGTGTCTCCTTTCATTGGACCTCCCGCGGGCTGGCTGCCCGCCGTTGAAGTCCGAAAACTAACCACTCACCAAATATACCTTTTTTCCGCTTGCTCAATCGTGTGATTGGCAACTTTCGGACAAAAGTCCCAGTTTGAAACGTTTCACCATGCTATCGACCCCTAAGACCAGGGTCGTCATCGGTAGTTGAGACGCTTCAATCCCCTTCATGTGACGCCCTTGCCTCCTCAACCATCTTCTCCAGGCGCAACACACGGTGGTAGAGAGCCGACTTCGACAGGGATGGTTGCGCCATCTCCCCGAGATCGCGCAACGACAGGTCGGGGTGATTCTCGCGCAGGCGGCAAAACGTCTCGAGCGCCTCGGGCAGACCGGGACGCAACCCCAAATCATCGAGGGCCTCGATAAGCTCGAGCTGACGTTGGGCCGCGCCGGCGCTGCGCGTCTGGTTGGCGAGCTCGGCGTTCACGCGTCTGTTCACCTGGTTCTTCACGTGCTTGACCGCGCGAGCCTCCTCGATCTCCGCGACGGCGCGCGTGGCCCCAAGCTTCGCGAGCAGGCGCCTGATGTCCTCGGCGCTTTTGATATAGACCGCATAGGCGCCCCGGCGCGGGTTGACACGCGCCTGGACCCCCATGCCGCAAATGAGATCGGCCAGATCGTGGGCGAATTGCTCGCCTTGCACGGCAATCTCGAGATGGAAGTCACCGCGCGGGTCGGCCACGAAGCCGCCGGCAATGAGGCTGCCTCGCACAAACGCGCGGCGGCAGCAGGCGCGGTTCGCGACGTGTTTGGGCACGCCGGCAACCAAACCACCCGAGCGGTCGAGAATGCCCAGCAGGATGAGGGCCTTTTCCAAATCGGGCTGATCGGGCAGGACGATGAGGTAATTGCGCACGCGGTGCAGGACGGAGCGGCGGACGGTGAGGTCCGTCTTGAGCTTCAATATCTTGTGCGTGAGCTCGATCATCGTGCGCGCAACCGCACCCGTCTCCGTGGCGACCTGGAGCTGGTATCCCCCGCGCCCGCTGATCGAGAGCGTGCCGCACACCCGGACGAGCGCGGCGAGCGTCGAGACGTCGCAGTACGCGCACTCGGGAGCGCAGCGCGCGAGCTCGTCGCGAACCTCTGCCGTAAAGGACATCTACCTCATCACCTCCGCGAGCGCAGCGGCAAGGCGCCCGGCATCATGGACGGCCGGGGATTCCCCACCCGTGAAATCTCGTACGACGACGCGCCCGGCTAAAGATCCGATGCGCTCGAGGTCCGCGGCGCTCGCCTCAATCGGGCCGAACGGCGCCTGCTTGACCGCGTCGATCATCGAGGCCGAAACCGGCCCTTCATCTTCTGCGGCATGCTCAGCCGCCTCCTGCGCAGCACGCTCGACGATACGCTGCCAAGCGCGCTTCTCATACGGATGGACGAATTCGGGGCCTTGCGCCCGATGGACCAAAACCGCGTCAAGCGCCCCCTCGAGACCGCAGGCGACCAAGGCCTCAACATGATCTGCCACGCTCATGCCGGCAGTCTCCCCCAACGAGTCGATTTTGGGGCAGACGAACACCCGTGTGGCGCTGGTTGCTGCAAGCGCATCGCGGATCCCGGGGACCAACACGTTGGGAATGATTGAGGTGAACAGCGAGCCGGGACCAAGAACCACAAGGTCCGCGTTGAGAATCGCCTCGACGGCCTCCTCGTTCGCCGCAGGGCACGCGGGTTCCAGACGCACCTCGGACATGGTACGCAGACCATAGGAGATGCGGGCCTGGCCGTACACCGCATCGCCCTCGCGCGTGCGCCCGGAAAGGCTCACGAGCTCCAGGGTCGAGGGGTGCACATGCCCAACACACTCGAGCAGGCGCTCGCACGTGCGAATCGCGCCGACGAACGAATCGGTCTCTTTGGCAAGAGCCACCAGCAGCAGATTGCCGAGCGCGTGGTCGTCGATGTAGGGGAAACGATGGGCGAACGCGCGAGCGAGCGGGGCGGTGGGGTCGGCGGCCAGAGCGGACAGGCACTTGCGCACGTCTCCGGGCGGCACGATATGCTCCCGCTCGCGCAAGAGGCCAGTCGACCCACCATCGTCGGCCATGGCGACCACCGAGTCGATATGCGCCCCCATGAGCCGGAGGGCCGCTATGAGGCGCGGCTGGCCGGTGCCGCCGCCGATGGAAACCGCCCTGAGGCTCTGATCGGGCATCGTTAGCTCCTGAGATTCGCCTTGGCGAGGTCGCGATGGGAGATACTCACGTGGTACTGATGGCGCTCCAAGTAACGCCCGGTCGCCTCGGCGATGGCGACGCTGCGATGCTGACCGCCAGTGCATCCGATCGCGATGGAGAGTCTCGGCTTGCCCTCGGCGATATACCCGGGCATGACGGCATCGAGCAGGCGGAACCAGGCGTCAAGGAACTCCTGCGTCTTGGGATGGTCGATCACGAAGTTGGAGACCTTCTCATCAAGACCGGTAAGCGTGCGCATCTCGGGGTCGTAGAAGGGATTGGGCAGGAACCGCACGTCGATCATGAGGTCCGCCTCAACCGGAAGCCCATGTTTGAAGCCGAAGGAAAACACGTGGACGTCCATCAGCTGCTCGTCGCTGAGCTCTGAAAATGCGGTCTGAAGGCGCCTACGCAACGTCGCCGTGCGCATACGGCTCGTATCGATGACGAGGTCGGCGCGCTCACGGATGCTCGCCAGCGCCATCCGCTCACGCTGGATTGCGTCGGCCATCGTGTCGCCGCGCTTTGCGAGCGGATGACGGCGGCGATTCTCGCTGTATCGGCGAATAAGCACCTCGTCCGAAGCCTCGAGGAACAGTACCTTGCAGGTCATCTCATGGTCGCGCAGCGTCTCGATGGTGTCGAGCAGCTCATCGAAGAGCCCCTGGCTGCGCAGGTCGCTCGTAACGCACAGATGGCGCCCCACGCCCGTGTTGATACCGATGATCTCGGCGAGTTGCATGATGAGGCTTGGGGGCAGGTTGTCGATGCAGAAATAACCCATGTCCTCAAACACGTGCATGGCCTGCGTGCGGCCGGAACCGGACATGCCGGTGATGATGACGATATCGGGGACGCGGTCGGCGTGCTCGGCCGAGATGGTATCTGGGCGCTCGGACATGATGGGCCTTTCATCTGGATCGAAGCGTTAGCGAATCATTGGTACGAGTATATCCCCTCATGCGACGGCAAACGAAAACACCGCGCCTCGGCCGAAGCCCAGACGCGGTGAAGTTATGCCATACGGGAACAGGCGTTAGATGTGGCTCACGATGAGGGTCATACAGCCCTCGAACGAGAGGTCGTCGCACATCGAGGTCGCAACGAAGTGATCCCCCGCCTTGAGCGGGCTGCCATTGACCGAGCCCTCGCCCGCCATGACCGTCACGCAAAGGAACGGGTTGCCGGCGCTCGCCGCGGGATACGTAAGGGCGCCATCGAGATACACACGGTCGACGGAGTAGGCGGGGCAATCGACCAGATGCGTGACACCATCGACCTCGTGGGCCGTGATCTCTCCCGTCTCCGGGGCCTTCGCCTCATAATCGACAACGTCAAGGGACTTGTCGATATGCAGATCGCGCAGGGACCCGTCGTCCTGACGGCGGTCGTAGTCGTACAGACGATAGGTGACATCGCTGGACTGCTGCGTCTCGAGAATCACGGTCCCACGCTTAATGGCGTGCACCGTGCCGGCGTCGATCTGGAAGAAATCACCGGGATGGATGGGGATCTCGTTCAGGACCTCGCCCCAGCGGCCCTCCTCGATGGCGGCGGCGAGCTCCTCGCGAGAGGTCGCACGCTGGCCGACGATGATCGTGGCGTCGCCATCGCAATCGATGACATACCAGCACTCGGTCTTGCCGAGGGACCCGTTCTCGTGCTCGGCGGCATACGCATCGCCCGGGTGGACCTGAACGGACAGGTCGTCGGTGGCGTCGAGGATCTTGACCAGCAGGGGGAATCGGTCGTCATCGAGACCGCCGAACAGCTCGGGACGCTCATCCCATGCCTGAGAGAGGAACATGCCGGCAAGCGGGCCCGAGGCGATCTTGCAATCCCCGTTAGGATGGGCGGAAATGCCCCAGCACTCCCCCACCGGGCCGTCCGGGATCTCGTAGCCGTACATCTCCTCGAGCTTACGGCCTCCCCAGATCTTGCCGTGGAAGACCGGCTCCATGAACAGCAGGTCGGTTGAAATATCCATGCGTACCCTCCTTGCCCTCGCGCGAGATGTCCTCGCACCTTAGTCCCACCCATGATACCGTCCTCCGCGCCGGCGCACTCCCCTTTTCCCATCGACAAAGCGCATTTACCAAAATCGAGTCATCGGCGATTCGAGAAAGCGCAGGACGGAATTGAAAAACAACGGGCGCCCCAATCTGAACTGCAACCCAAAACTTGGACGGCCTAAATAAAGAGCGGCTAGGCCGCTAAGGACTGATTCCGGAACTCCTCCGGGGTCAGTCCTTTCAGTTTAACCTGCCTCCGCCTCGTGTTCCAATGAATCACGTACGCGTCGAGGTCTCGCTTGAATTCCTCGAAACTCGGCCACCTCCGGCCTCGGAAGAACTCGTCCTTGATATGGCCGAAGACCTGCTCGGTGGCGCCGTTGTCGA
>NZ_GG692710.1:1406751-1429334 GCF_000156175.1 Collinsella intestinalis DSM 13280 | reverse complement strand
TATTGAGGGGCCCGTTCCGGTCCGACGGCCTTGTATGCATAGAGCCATTTTTCCACAGTGCCTACGGGAATGCCGAGCGAAGATGAGACGGAGCGCTTGCCGAACCCCGCCTCGAAGAGCTCCAAAGCCCTTTCCCTGACCTCAATACCGTGCCTTAACCTTTTAGCGTTTTGCATGAAGAAAGTTTCCCATTTCTCGTTGTCCAAGAAATGGGAGGCAGTTCAATCCAGGGACGCCCGTCAGCAGACTTCAGGTCGGCAGGAATCTGGCTATGCGTCGATGGCCGCCTTGAACCAAGAGGTCAGGCTCGTGGGGTGCGTGATGGCGGTGCCCACGACGACGGCCCATGCCCCGGCATCGATTGCAGCGCGGGCCTCGGCGGGCGTATGGACATGGCCCTCACAGATGATGGGCAGATCAGGGAACTCGGCCGTGGCCTGGCGCAGCAGCGGCAGATCCGGGCCCTCATCGAGCGTGGTGTCGATTGCGGGCTTGTTGTGCGAGAGCGTGGTGGAAACCAGATCGAAGCCCAGCTCCACAGCGTGACGAATGTCCTCGATGGTCATGCAGTCCGCCATGAGCAGGACGCCCTCCTCCTGCAGCGGGCGCACCGTATCCTCGAGCGTCTTGCCGTCAGGGCGCGGACGATCGGTGGCGTCGATGGCGACGATGTCAGCACCAGCGGCAACGCAGGCGCGCGCATGGCGCAGCGTCGGCGTGATGTAGACACCCTCGTGCCCGTCCTTCCACAAGCCGATGACCGGAATCTCGACGCGGCCCTTGATGGCCGCGATATCGGAGAGGCCCTGGCAACGGATGGCCGCGGCGCCGCCGAGCTCGCAAGCACGGGACATGCTGGCCATGATCTCCGGCGTACGCAGGGGCTCACCGGGGTAGGCCTGGACACTCACGACGAGCTTGCCCTTGAGCGATTCAATGATGGGATGCATGCGCTCCCCTTTCGGATTGAAGATCCAAGCGCTAAAACGGCCCGATCGCACCTGTGCGACCGGGCCGGGGCGCTTACATTACAAAGATGCCAGCAGATGCTCGGCGGCGCCGATCAGCGGGGCATCGCCCTCGAGCTCGCCGATCAAGATCGGGGTCTCGAGAAGAGGATCGAGCGCCTGGCTCGCGTAGCCCTCCGCCACACTCGTCTTCCACGTCTCGCTGCGCCAGTCGGGACCCTGATGGATAACACCACCGGACAGCACGATGACCTCGGGATCGAGGATGTTGGCAAGCGAACCCAGGCTCGCACCGAGCGCGAAGCCCGCCTCGTGAATCACGGAGATCGCGCGCTCATCACCCTGGCGGCAAAGGTCGTTCACATCGCGACCGACCGTTGGACGGGACTCATCAACGCGTCCGTAGCGCTCCTCGAACATGCGGCCGATGGACGTACCGGAGGACACGGATTCAAGATGCCCGGAGCGACCGCAGGCGCACGGGATCCCCTGTGCACTCGTCGACTCGATGTGACCCATGTGGCCGGCAGCGCCATGGAAGCCGCGCATCACACGGCCATCCTCGACGTAGGCACCGCCGATACCGGTGCCGATACCCAGGCAGAGCACAGAATAGCGGTCACGGCCGACGCCCCAATGGGCCTCGCCCAAGCCATGGGCCTGAACGTCGCCAACAACGGCGACCGGCATCCCAAGAGCCTCGCGTAGGCGAGGACCGAGCTCGATGCCGCTCCAGCCGGGCATGATCTCGTTTGCATAGGCGATGGAGCCGGTCTTGGGGTCGACCACGCCGGCAGCGGCCACGCCGACGCCGATCACCTTGCGGTCTGGGTCGCTCGCAAGTGCCTCTCGAATCGCACCCTCGATGCGGGAGTACACAGCCTCCCCGCCCTCGGAGGGATTCGTGGGCACCTCGGCAGAATAGACGGGATGCGGACGGGAGCCGTCCGCGGGATACTCCATGATGGCGCTGGCGATCTTGGTGCCGCCGATATCGACGGAGCACACATAACGCGTATCAGCCATAGTTGCCTCCAATTAGAGCAGACCGCACTCGACGAGAACGTTGCGAATGGCCTCGACATTGGCGCCGGAAAGAGCCTTGACCGGACGAAGCATCTGATTGGACTCGAAGACACCCATGAGCTGCAGGGCGGTCTTGAAGGCACCGACGCCGGCGCCGTAGCCCTGCACGCCGTCCGTGCAATCGAAGATGTGGGAGAGCTCGTTGAGCTTGTCCTGCTCGGCCTTGACCGTGGCCCAGTCGCCTGCCTCGGCGGCCTTCCACATGCGGACGTAACCCTCGGGGTCAACGTTGCCCAGGCCGGGGACGGAGCCGTCCGCGCCGGAGAGATACGCGCCGTCGACGACGATCTCGTGGCCGGTGAGCAGGCTCATCGGGTGGCCGAGCTTCTCATTCTCCTGGCAGAGGTAACGGAAGGAGATGTCGTCGCCAGAGGAGTCCTTCACGCCGGCGAGCACGCCCTCGGCGCCGAGCTTGGCCAAAAGCTTCCAGGGAAGCTTGGTGTGCACGCAGACGGGGATGTCATAGGCGAAGATCGGAAGGTCGAGCTCCTCGTGGAGGATGCGGAAGTGCTCCTCGACCTCGGCAAGGCCGCCGAGGGCATAGAAGGGGCACGTGGCAACCAGGACATCGGCGCCGAGCTCCTGCGCACGGCGACCATGCTCGAGCACGCGCTCGGTCTCGGTGTCGATGATGCCGACGAACACGGGTACACGATGATCGACGATACGGACCGCCTCGCGGACGACCTCATCGCGGCGCTCGTCGGTGGAGAAAACGACCTCGCCGGAAGAGCCGAGGAAGAACAGGCCGTCGACGCCTGCCTCAATCATGCGGTTGATGTTGCGCTCAAAGGAAGCGACGTCGAGCTTGCGGTCCTCGGTGTCGGGGACGACGACCGGCGGGATGACGCCACGGTAGATCTTATTTGCCATGAGGGTATCTCCTTATGTTCGCTGCCCGAGCCTCGCCCGGGCACAGTAGATGAACGAGAAGGGCGCCCCGCCGCGCATGCGGCGCGGCGCCCAAATCCCGCGATGCGACGGTTTCGGAAGCTCACTCCCGAAACCGAGGCACCCGGAATCAAGCCGCTATTTTCCCAAGTTGGGATGGAGCAGCGAAGGCGCGGCCCCGAGCAGCATCTTGGTGTAGGGATCCTGCGGGTTCTCGAAGACCTGCTTGGCAGGGCCCTCCTCCATGATCTGACCATGGTTCATGACCACGATCTTGTCGGAGATGTAACGGACCGTCTGGATGTCATGGGAGATGAACATCATGGACAGGCCGAGGTCCTTCTTGAGATCGGTGAGCAGGTTCAGGATCTGAGCGCGGACGGACACGTCGAGGGCCGAAGTCGGCTCGTCGGCGATGATCGCATCGGGCTTGAGAGACATGGCACGGGCGATGGCCACGCGCTGGCGCTGACCGCCCGAGAGCTGGCCGGGCATGGCGCGCAGGGCGCTCTTGGGCAGACCGACGAGCTCGATGAGCTCCTTGATGCGCTTCTCCTGCTCGGCCGTGCTGCCGACCTTATGGACCAGCAGCGGGTCGAGGAGCTGATCGTGCACGATCATGCGGGGGTTAAGCGCGGTAGCGGGGTCCTGGAACACGACGGACACGACGCGACCCATCTTCTTGCGGAGGTCGGACGTGCGCTTGGTGACGTCCTCGCCCTTGAAGTAGACCTTGCCGGACGTCGGCGACTGAAGGCCGCACATGACGTTGGCGGTAGTGGACTTGCCGCAGCCGGACTCGCCCACGATGCCGATGGTCTCGCCGGGCATGAGCTTGATGGTGACGTGATTGACCGCGTGCACCAGATTGGGGTGCAGCAGAGAACCGGTGCGCGTCTTGAACGTGACGGAAATATCGTCGAGGAAGATGATCGGCTCCTTCTGGGCGTCGCTCATCTACATCACCTCCTGCTCGGTAGCGGCCACGCGCTCGAGGTACGGCGTGAGACCGTTCTCCTTGAGGTAGGCGTCAGGCAGCTCGGAGAAGCGGTGGTTCTTCCCGGGGAGCTCCTTGATAACGGGATGGACATCGAGGCCCAGCGTGGGGTGGCTCGAACGCGGAGCGAAGCGGTCGCCACGCGGGAAATCCTGCGGCGACGGCACGGAGCCGGGCACCTGGTGCAGGCGGGAGCCGTCCTTGGCGCCCTCCTCGATCGAGAGCACGGAGCCAAGAAGGCCGCGGGTGTACTCGTGGATCGGGTTCGTGAGCAGCTCGGTGGTGGGAGCCTGCTCGATGACCTGGCCGGCGTACATGACCGTGATCTCGCTGGCGACCTCGGCGACGAGAGCCAGGTCGTGGGAGACGAAGATCATCGCGAAGCCGAGCTTGGCCTGGAGATCGTTCAGAAGCTTGATGACCTGCTTCTGGACGGTCACGTCCAGAGCGGTGGTGGGCTCGTCGCAGATGATGAGCTTGGGGTCGCGGGTCAGGGCCATGGCGATGAGCACGCGCTGGCGCTGGCCACCGGAGAGCTCGTGCGGATAGCTCTCGAGCGTGCGCTTGGGATCGAGGCCGACGAGCTCGAGGAGCTCCTCAGCGGAACGGGTGCCGCCGCGGCTCGTGAGCTGCTTCATCTGGGTGGAGATAAGCATCGACGGGTTCAGGGAGGACAGGGCGTCCTGATAAACCATGGCGATCTCATGGCCGAGCAGCTTGCGATGCTCGTCCTTGGTGAGCTTGAGCAGGTCGGTATCGCCGAAGAGGACCTCGCCGGTAACGGTCTCGTTGGGGTCGGTGAGGCTCATGATCACCTTGGTGGTGATGGACTTGCCGCAGCCGGACTCGCCGACGAGGGCCATGCACTGGCCGGGACGGACCTCGAAGCTGACGTTGTCAACGACCTTGACGTCGCCATGGGTGTCGAACTGGATGCTCAGGTTCTTCACCTGGAGCAGCGGCTTGACGGACAGGTCGGGCACATGGCGATCGGTGCGCTGCAGCTCGACCTCGCGCAAAGCGGCCAGACGGCGGTTGAGGCTCTCGGCCTGCTCGGCATAGGCGCGAACGGGGTCGGAGGCGAGGATGTCGTCGGCGCGACGGGTCTCGACGTCCTCGTCGTCGCTGGCGACCATGGCGCCGGGCTTGGCGGCCATGGCGTCGGTGAGGCCCTCGGAGAGGATGTTCAGCGCAAGGCAGGTGACCATGATGGCGATGCCCGGGAACAGGGCCTGCCACCAACGACCGGCGAGCACGCCGCCGCGAGCGTCGGCGAGAATGTTGCCCCAGGTGGCGGTGGGCTCGGTGATGCCGGCGCCGATGAAGGTCAGAGAGGCCTCGAAGATGATGGCGTCGGCCACGAGGGTCACGGTGAAGACCATGATGGGCGCGATGCAGTTGCGCAGGACGTGCTTGATGAGGATCCACGGAGCCTGGGCACCGGAAACGATGACGGCACGGACATAGTCCTCACCATACTCAGACACGATGTTCGCACGGACGATACGCGCGATCTGCGGCGTGTACATGAAGCCGATGGAGAAGATGATGGCCGGAACCGAATTGCCGAGGATCAGCACGAGGACGGCGGCCAGGGCGATGCCCGGGACGGACATGATGATGTCCAGGACGCGCATGATGACCTCAGAGACGCTCTTGCGGGCGACCGCGGCGATGGCGCCGACGATCGAGCCGAAGAACAGAGCGAACAGGGTCGCACCAAAGCCGATCACCAAGGAGTAGCGGCCACCGTAGAGCATACGGGAGAGAATGTCGCGACCCTTGTCGTCGGTACCGAACAAAAAGCCGTTGCCGGGAGCCTGGCGGGCGGTGAAGATCTCGAGCGGATCGTGCGGGGCGATCAAGGGAGCCAAGATCGCGGTAAGCGCCACCAGGATAAGGAGAATGAGGGAGATCTTGCTGCTCATCCTCATGTTCTTGAAACCGCCGAACTTCATGCCCTTGGAAGCAGCTTCCTCGAGCTTGGCAGTTTGCTCTTCACGAATCTTAACCATGGCCTACACCGTCCTAATGCGCGGGTTGATGAGCAGATACAGCATGTCGACCACGATGTTGATGATGACGAAGGCCAGGGCCACAACGATGACGACGCCCTGGACGAGCATCGTCTCGCCACCGGTGATGCCGGCGAGAATGGCCGTGCCCATGCCGGGCAGGTTGAAGATGACCTCGATGACGACGGCGCCGCCCATGAGGTAACCGATCTTCAGGCCGAGCGTGGTGACGGGCGTGATCAGCGCGTTGCGCAGCACATTGCGGGCGATGACGACAAACTCGGGCAGGCCGCCGCCGCGGGCGGTGCGGACGTAGTCCTTATCGAGCTCCTCGACCATGGCCGTACGCACGATACGGGTCATCTGGCCCGTGAGCGGGAACGCAAGGGCGATGGCCGGCATGAGCATACGGGCCATATACCCACCGGGGTTCGCAGTGAAGTGCGGCAGCGGACCGGACGCGGGCAGCACACCCATATACGAAGAGAACAGCAGGATCAGCAGGACGGCGAACCAGAAAGACGGCGTCGCGATTCCCGCAATGGAGAACACGCGAATCAGCTGATCGGGCCACTTATCGCGATACAAGGCGGCGATGACGCCCAGCACGAACGAGACGACCGCGCCGATGATGAGGCCGATGAACGTCAGCTGCATCGTGACGGGCAGGGCGGTGGCGATACGGTCGACGACAGGCGTGCGACCGGCACCATACGTGCCGAGGTCGCCGTGGAGCAGGCCGCCAATGTAGTTGACGTACCGCTCGGGCAGCGGGTCATTCAGACCCTGATCTTCCATGTACTGCTCGATCGCTTCCTGCGAGGCGCCCTCTCCAAGGGCGTTGCGGGCAGGAATACTCGGATCGGTGAACGACATAAGGCCGAACACAAGCAGCGTGACACCCAGTGCCATGATGGGCAACGCGACGAGGCGTCGTCCGATAAGGCGCAAAAGGTTATTCACTTCTTCCCCCTCTACATTCCAAAAGCCTTGTGGGGGGCTCGGGTAGAACACGTCACCCGAGCCCCCCACGCTCTTATATCCTATTCGCGTCCAGACAGACGGAGCGGATGCAAGTGTTTACGCCGATATTACTCGGTAACCGTGGCGCAATCGATGAAGGACATACCGGTGGTGCCGATGCCCTTGAAGCCGTCGATGCGGACGCCCTCGCCGTTGGGGGTGTCGCGCCAAGAGGCGGTCACGGTCTTGACCTGGAGCACCGGGTACAGGACGGCCTGCTCGGCGATCATGTCGAAGCACTTGTTCCAAGTCTTCTGCTGATCGTCACCGGTCTGGCCAAGAGCGGAGGCCATGAGCTCGGTGAGCTCCTTCCACTCAGCGGACTCGCTCCAGCGAGCGCGGACCTTCATCCAGGCGTTGTCACCGTACCACCAGTTCATCAGCAGGTCGGGGTCGGCGCCGAAGCAGGAAGGATCGCCAGGGGCGAGCAGGAGGTCGAAGTCGCCGCCGGCGTCGATGTCGGCGTAGGTGTCGGCGGTGGTGCGGGTCACGATCTCAGCGTCGAAACCGAGCTCCTTGAGGTCCTGCTGAACCTGGACGGACATGCTCTTGACCTGCTCGTTGTCGGTGGTGAGGAGCTTGATGGAGCCACCGGTCACGCCGGCCTCCTCCAGGAGCTTCTTGGCCTTCTCGACGTCGTGCTTGTAGACGACGGAAGCCTCGTTGTAGTTGGTGTAGGACTTGGGCAGGTAGCAGGTAGGGGCGGTGGCGAGGCCGGCGAAGGCGTTCTCGATCATCTTCTCGTAATCGAGAGCGAACATGACGGCCTGACGGGCCTTGACGTTGTCCCACGGAGCCTTCTGGGTGTTGAAGAGCATGAAGCGGGTGCCAAAGCCATCAACGGTATCCATCTGGCAGCCAGCGTTCTGAAGCTGGTCGACGGCGTCGGCGGTGACCATCTCCATAACGAGCGTGGTGCCCTCCTGCTGGGCCTGAACACGGGCAGTCGGGTCGACGAGGATGTCGATGTGCAGCTTCTCGTCCTTGGCAGGGTGATCGCCGTTGTACTCCGGGTTCGGAACCATCTCGACCTTGGAGTCATCGATGACGTCGTACATCCAGGGGCCGGAGCCGACGGGCTTGGCGGTCATGTCCTCCTTGGTGGAAGAGGCGGGAACGACGCGAACGATGGCGAGGCGCTCCTTCAGCAGGGAGAAGTTCGGCACGGTCGTCTTGACGGTGACGGTGGTGTCGTCCTTGGCCTCAACGGAGGCGATGGGGGCGAGCATCGGGATGTAGATGTTGCCCTCGGCGGTGGAGCGCAGGAAGGAGTCGGCGACGTCGTTGGCGGTCACCGGGGTGCCATCGGAGAACTTGGCGTCCTTGCGCAGGGTGATCTCGTAGGTGGTGTCGTCGACCTGCTTGGGATCGTCGGAGGCCAGCTCGTTGAAGACGCTGTAGTCGTGGAAGTCGAGGCCGTACAGACCCTCGACGACGTGCCAGTTGGTGCCGCAGGCGAGAGCGGAAGAGGTGCTGGAAGGATCGAAGTTGGTGGTGGTGTAGGCAGAGCCGGCGGTGATCACGCCGCCGCCCACAGTACCGCCAGCCGCAGGAGCGGAGCCTGCGGGCTTGTCGCCACCGCCGCAACCGGCGAGACCAAGGCCAGCGACGGCGGCAGCGCCACCGGCAAGACCGAGGAAGGAGCGGCGGGACACGCCCGTGTTCAGAAGATCGCGCATGGGAACTCCAATCAAGCGCTCGGCGCTGCGACTCGGCAGCGCACATTACAGACCTTTTCAAGCTTGATGGGTCATTCGTTTTTTGTGCGGCACCCGTCGATGAACGGTCATCCTTCCGCCCAGGCGGGAAAACGACCGTTCACGAGATTGTTGACATTCTTCCGGGATGGTATTAAAGACCATACCAGTTTTCCAGGAATACGCTTTATCATCCTAAAGTACCCTGGTATTTACTGGTTTTTGCTGGTATTAGAGCTGCCCCTCAAACTATATACATAGGCAGATAATTTAATACCACTTATTCACCTTCGGAAGCATCTTGCTCGACGCGCTGGGCCTCGAGTGCGCGGAGCGATTCGAACACCGAACGGGCCACCTCGGCAGGCACGCCGGGGACCTCCGCGATCTCGGCCTCCGACGCGGCGCGAAGGCGCTTCATGGAACCGAACCGCTTCATGATCGCCTTCTTCCGCGTGGGGCCGACGCCGGGGACCTCGTCCAAGACGGAGACGGTCATCGCCTTGCCGCGCAGCTCGCGATGGAAGGTGATTGCGAAGCGGTGGCTCTCATCGCGGACCTGCTTGATGAGATACAGAGACGCCGACCCACTGGGCAGCACGATCGGCGTATCGTCCCAGGGGACGAACACCTCCTCATCGGCCTTGGCGAGGCCACAGACTGGGATGTCGAGACCGAGCTCTTCGAGCTGCCTCATCGCCGCGGTGAGCTGGGGGCGGCCGCCATCGACCACCAGCAGGTCAGGTCTGCTGCCGAACCGCTCGTCGGCCATGCGCTCGGGAGCGTAGCGACGTCCGAGAACCTCGGACATGGAGACGAAATCGTTGGCCTCATCCAACTCCGCACGGATCTTGAAGCGACGGTACTGGCTTTTGTCGGGCTTGCCGTTCGTAAATACGACCATGGACGCGACGGTGAAGGCGCCATGCAGGGTCGAGATGTCGAAACACTCGATGCGCATCGGCGGCGCGTCCAGGGCCAACGCGCTCTCGAGCTGCAATAGCGCCTGATTGGTGCGATCGTCCGAGTACCCCGTCCGCATCATGTAGCGCATGAGGGCATGACGGGCGTTGCGCTCGGCCATCTGCAGCAAGCGGTGCTTCTCGCCACGCTGCGGGCGGTGCAGGCGGCACACGCGCCCCCTCTTGCCCGTCAACCACTCCCCCACCACGTCCGCATCCGGCAGCTCGATCGCAAGGTCGACCTCATGGGGGACGTCGGCCGTCTCATCGTAGTAACGCTTAACGAAGCCGGATGCCAGCTCGACCTCATCGACGTCGAAGCCCTTGTCCAAGATAAACTCGCAGGTTCTCTGCACGCGCCCCTCGCGCACGACGAACACGCAAGTACCGGCGATGGTCTCCTCACGATAGAAGCCGATGAGGTCCAAATCCACGCTCGTGGGAAACACGACCTGCTGACGATCATCCAGTCCGTCGATAACCTCAAGGCGACGTTTGATGCGCCCCGCACGCTCGAAATCGAGATCGGCGGCAGCCTCGGCCATATCGGCTTTAAGCTCATCGACGAGCTCGCGGCGTTGCCCGGATAGGAATCGCTCGACACGACGCACGTTCACGGCGTATTCCTCACGACCGATCATGCCGGCGCACACGCCGGGCCCGCGCCCGACGTGGTAGTCGAAACAGGGACGCCCCTGATTCGAGCAGATGAGCTCGATGACGTCGGTATCGTCCGGACGTTTTTCAAGCAAGCGGCGGACGCGCTTCCACTCGGCACACGAGGCCGTGCAGATCGGGCAGACCTTGCGGAGCGTGTCGATGGTCTCGCGGGCGGCGCGACTGTCCGTGTACGGACCGTAGTAGCGCGTGTCGGGGCGATGCTTCTCGCGCGTGTACTTGATGGCGGGGAATACGTCGCCACGCGTGATGGCGATGTAGGGGTAGGACTTGTCGTCCTTGTAGTCGACGTTGAAATACGGATGGTATTGGGCGATGAGCTCGCGTTCGAGAACGAGTGCCTCATGCTCGCTTTCGACGACGATGTAGTCGAAGCTCGCAACGAGCTGCATCATGAGCGGGATCTTTGCGCGATCGTCGGTCAGCGTGACGTACTGGCGCAGGCGAGCGCGCAGGTTCTTGGCCTTGCCGACGTAGATGACCTCGCCCGAAGCGTCTTTCCAAAGGTAGCAGCCGGGATCGTCGGGCACCTCGGCAACCTGTTCGACAAGGCTCGGGGCATGGTCGCCCCCCTGGGCGCGCACGTGCTCGGAGGCGGCGCGGGCGGAAAAGGGCGCAAGAGGCATGGAGCGGGAGGGCGGGGTATCGCCGGATGAGCGGCCTAGCATACGCGCCGGCCGAATTCCGCCCCGATGACAACATGCGAAGGGCATCCCTTGGGAGCGAGCGTTCTCATGGGCAGCCTACCGCCTCACGGCCCTTGCACGGGCGCGCAGCTTCTTGACGCCCTGCAGCGCAGCGTAGAACCCTCCCTTGATGGGGACGTCGCGGTCGGGGGCGATTCGAACCGTTCCCTCTTTGGCGAACTTCGTCTTGAACTCATTGAGATTCATGGTCTCTGGAGCGAACTCGCTGCCGATGCCCATAAGGTCGTAAGACGTGCAACCACGCTCGGCAACGTGCATCATCTCGAAATGCACCAGAGCGTCGGCGACATGCAGCCTACCCGCACCCGACACCGTGGCCGCGTAATACCGCGTTGCCACGGAACCCGAGATGGTCACAAGCGACCAGCCCACGAGCTCGCCATCGATACGGGCGGCATACACACGGCAGTGATCGGGGCCGAGCACCCGCATCATGTTGGCGTAATAGGAGCAAGGAGCCGGGACGAACCCGTCGCGCGCAGCGGTATCGCACATGATCTTGTGATATTCCTCAAAGGACGCGGCAGCGAGATCGGTCTCGTCGGCCATCGAAGCGGGGCACTCGCGCAGGGCCTTGCGGACATCGCGGCGGCCGCGCGGCTTCATGCGGGAGAAAATGGCCTCCTCGCCGCCGGACAGGTCGACGACGACGGTGGTGTCGTACGGCAGCGTCGAAAGGCACGGACGCGTCATGGGGAGTTCATGGTCGACGGCCAAGCGCATGAAGACCTGGGAACGGTCGGCCTGATTGATATGCGCGACGAGGGCCTCGAGAGCCTCCGCCTCGTCCTGGGCACTCGGCGCGGCGGCCCACACGGGGGCGTGGTGGGCGCGCAGGTAACGGTAACCATGCGTCTCATACTGCACGAAAGAGGCGAGCGCCGCCGTTTCGCCGTCGCGAAGCACGGCAACGTAACCCCACGGGGAGCGGCCATCGACGGTCGACTCGAAATCCTGCCACACGGGCAGCTGCTCAACGGGGATGTCGGCCCCAAGAGCCTCGAGAGCGACCTCGTACTCCTCGCGCGACAGTGTCTTCACCTGCATGCAATCACCGGTCCATATATGCCATATCCTCACGATACAGCGGTTAATCATATCCCACGGAAACAGGCGGACCGGTCGAACGCGAGCAGTTCTATTAAGAATGCATCGACGGCGCGCGTCTTTGTCGTGAGCTTGCGCGCGGCCCGCTCCGAGTGCGATAGAATCGCAGGATGTCCAGCGAACCAAGCGCGGCAATACCGCGAGGAGTCATCGGAGTGCCCATGCAGCCAACCACACCACGTACCGACTTCATTCCCGTCGTCCTCGGCGGAGATATCGGAGCTTACGCGCTGTGCCGTCAATTCCATGAGGCGTTCGGCATCCTCCCCATCATCATGAGCTCGGGGTTCGTCGGCATGATCCAGCACTCCCGCATCGTCGATCGACGCCTGGTCGCCTCCCTCTCGGCACACGACCTTCTCGAGGCGATCACCGCCATCGCGCTCGAAGACCGCGAGCGTCGCGTACTCGTCGTGGCCAACACGGACCCGCTGATCGAGGCGCTCGAGACGATTCACGAGAAGCTCCCGTTAAACGTCGTATGCCCCATCCCGCCCCGCGCCGCATTCGACGCCGTATGCGATAAGGACACGTTCGCTGAGCTATGTGCGGCGCACGGCCTCGAGACGCCGCGGACCGAAGTTGCACGCCTCGCTGGAGACGAGCCCATCGCGCCGTGCGCGATCCCCTTCCCTGTCGTCGCCAAGCCCTCCGTTTCCGCCGGGTACTACGACTTCCTCCTCAAGGGCTTCAAAAAGGTCTATTTCCTCTCCTCGCAGGCCGAACTCGACGAGTTGTGGCGCGACCTGAGGAACGCCGGCTTCACGGGTGACTTCCTCGTGCAGGAACTCATCGGCGGAGACGACACCCACATGGACTCGCTCACGCTCTATATCGGCCGAGACGGCGCCCCGCGCTTGCTCGGCGCCGCCCAAGTGCTGCTCGAGGACCACGCCCCGACGATGCTCGGCAACCCCGTCGCGATGGTCATCCGCGAGAAGCCCGAGCTATGGGAAAAGGCCTCCGCACTTCTCGCCGACGCCGGATACCGCGGCTTTGCCAATTTCGATATCAAGCGCTGCCCAGTGACGGGCCGCGAGGTCTTCCTCGACTGCAACCCCCGCATGGGCCGCAACTCCTACTACAACGTCGCAGGCGGCGTGAACCCCATGGAGGTTCTCGTCCGCGATGCCATCGACGGGATCATCGACGAACCGAGGCGCGCCGACAAACCGGCGCTCTATTCCCTGGTTCCCCTGCCCTTGCTCAAGCGCTACGTCCCCGCAGGCCCGCTCCTTGATGAAGTGAAAGACCTGGCGAGTGCCAAGCGCGTCTTCGACCCCCAGCGCTATGCCGCCGACGCATCATGGCGTCGCAGGCTCGATGTCGCGTTGACCGAGACCAATCAGTACCGGAAATTTGCAAAGTACTATCCGGAGCGCACCGACACTTCTTTCTAGAAACAAGCGCACAGCAGCCGCCCAAATTGCCGACATGAAAAAGCGGGACGCCGAAGAAGGCGCCCCGCTTTTTCAGATATCGACCGCGCGCAGCCCTAACCGCGGTGAAGCGCGCGCGACACGCGAGAGAAAAGCGCATCGAAAAACGGTGCTTCAGACCTGCCGAGCGCATACGCACTCCCATAGGCCACCAAAAGGGCCGGCAGGCCCGCAAAGGCCGCGTACACCAGGCCGCGCAGCATTGAGCCGCCCACCGGGCCGACAACCGTCGTGAGCAGCATGAGCAGACCGGCGCCGACGGCAGATCCCAGCAAGCCGAACACGAGCGCCCGCGCGCCCGAAAGCATGACGGAGGAGAACCCGAAGGATCCCACCTCGCGACGAATACTGAGCAGCGTGACAACATCGACGGCAAGGAAGTGGAAGGTGGAGCTCAGCGGCACAACATAGAGACCATAGACGGGCGTGAGGACGATACAGAACACCACCTGCGTGGCCGCCGCGACGCAAGCCGCAAAGGCATAGATCTTCATCTTCATGAGCGAGGAGCAGACCTTCTGCAGATAGGTCGAGAGCGCGTACAGTGGCAACGCGACGGCCTGAACCTGCAGGTACGTTGCAGTCATAGCCGCATCCTCGGCGTCGAAGCCACCGAGAAGCGCCACGAGGACCGGCGCGAAGACGATAAGCAGCAGTGCGCAGGGGATCATGGTGAAGATGATCTTGCGCATGCCGGATGAGAGTGCACGGCGATAGGCATCCATGCGCTCAGCGACGCGGTAGTTCGAAAGCTCCGTGAACATGGTGACCGAGATGGGGATGGCCAGAATCGAGAAAGGCAGCACATACCAGACGCGGGAATAGTACGCGATGGCGGCGCCGCTCGAGGTGACTTGGAGCGCGCAAGACGACTGGACGGCATTCGTGGGATACGACGCGAACGTGACGATCAACGTCGGAAGGCCGATTGCAAGCGTTTCGCGCAAAGCGGGGTCATGCAGGTCGATTTTGAGACGCAGCCTCACTCCATGACGGCGCAATGCCGGCAGCTGGATAAGCACCTGGGAGACCACGCCCAAGGGGTTGCCGACGGCCAGGATGATCAGTGCCTGGTCCCATGCGAGCAGTCCGCCTTTGACCACCAACGAGTACAGCATGAACGACGCGATGGTGATGATGTTGTTCACCATGGGGGCGGCATTGGAGGCGAAATAGTCGCGCTCCGCGTTGAGCACACCCGAAACCACCGAGGACACGCCATACAGGATGACCTCGAAAGCGAAGAAGCGGAAGAACCATACCGCAAGATCGAAATCGAAATCCGCGCTCGCGCCCGCCGATTGCGTCCAGATGATCGGACCGGCGAATATGAAGCTCAAAACCGAGAGGACGCCCATAATGACGAGCAGGATGGTGAGCAGATTCGAGGCGTACTCGGCCGACGCCTCACGGCCGCGATTGTTGCGGACGGAGAGGTAAACCGGCAGAAATGACGTGACGAGCATGCCGCCCATCACGAGCTCGTACAACATGTTCGGCATACCAGCCGCGACGGTGTAACAACTCGCAACAGACATAAGCGCCCCGGAAAGCGCATTGGCCTGCGCCATCGTCCGACCGAAACCGGTAATACGGCTCAGAATGACAAGGATGCTCGTCGAGTTGGCCTTCCGGGCGGCGAGGCGCTCGACCTCCTCCTCCGTCTCCTCGCGCAGGCACTCTTCAAGCTCGTCTTTCAAGGGGCTCTCCGCATGCGAATTCGACGACAGGCGAGAGCGCTTCGCGGCAGTGAGGTAAACGGCGGTCTCATCGGGTGACGTCGTACTCAGCGACGTCTCGCGACCACGCTCGGTGGACCCACGTTGCGCGGCGGCGAGAAAAACGGCGGTCTCCCCGGAAGAAGAGGAAGTCGCGTTACCGTGAGCAGCGTTTGGACGCACGCCCGATCCGGAACCCCTACCGTCACGGGGGGCAAAATGGGCACCTATTCTCGATTCTTCTCCTGGCATGCAATCAGCCTCTCAAGAAAAAGCGCCCCCGGGAATCCGGGGGCGCTTGCATTCACACATTCACGCCGTGCGGCCACCGCGCACACGGCTCGGCACTACACCGGCGAGCCGCCGCCGACGTAGTTGCCGCCAGCATAGAGGGATGCGACCACAACACCGACGCCGGGCATCGAAGCATGGACGTACCGTCCCCCGCCAATGTACAGACCGACATGGTAGATGGAGCTCGTGGAACCGCCATTACCCCAGAAGACGAGGTCACCGGGCTTGAGGCTGCCGATGTTGTACACCAGGTGTCCCTTGGAGCGAACCAAGTTGAACTGACTCCGAGAGCTATGCGGGATACCATAGCCGACCTGGGCGTAAGAATAGCTCGTGAGGCCGGAGCAGTCGAAGGCGTTGGGGCCGGATGCAGCCCACACGTAGGGCTTGCCGACCTGCGCGAGAGCGACATCGACAACGCTGGCGGGCGCATTGCCGGAGTTGGTGTTGCCGTTGTTGTTGGGCTTCTCAACGGGCTTGCTGGGCTTGTTGTTATTGCCCTGCTGCTGTTGTTGCTGCTGTTGTTGCTGCTGTTGTTGCTGCTGTTGCTGCTGTTGCTGAAGCGCCTCCTGGCGAGCCGCCTCCTCAGCGGCCTTGCGGGCGGCCTCCTCGGCAAGCTGATCCTTGAGCTGCGTGTCGAGGTTGCTGTAGAACGACTGCTGCTGGCTGACCTTCGAGCTGACCTCGGCCGTCTTGGACTCCTGCTCGGAAACGAGCTCCTTCTGACGGGCCTCCTGCTCGGCAAGCTCGGCCTGCTTCTGCTCGAGCTCGGCCATATCCTGCTTCACCTTGGCGATAACCTGGGCGTCGGCATCGGCGACCTTGTTCGCATAGAACGTGCGAGAGAAGAGATCGGCAAAGTCCGTGGAGCCCAGAACGATGGAGAGCAGGTTCGCGCCGCCCTGCTTGTAGGTGGAGGACACACGCTGGGCGATGACCTCCTGGCCCTCGGCGACCTCCGCCTGCTTCTTCTCGATATCGGCACGCGTCTGCTCGATCTGGCCCTGAACGGTGGCGAGATCGTCCTTCACCGTGGCGAGCTGGCTGCTGGCGAGCTCGAGCTCCATGGTATAGGTCTGGAGCGTGGCGTATGCGTCGTTGACGCGCTGCTGGAGCACGTCGGTCGGCTCTGCGAATGCGACCGCAGGAACTCCGGAAACCGAGAGCGTCGCGGAGAGTAGGCAAGCCGTGGCGATGACTGTGGTGCGTTTGAACTTCATGTCACGTCCTAACGTGTTCGGGTGCATCAAGGATACCAACCCCGACCCCTGAGCACCACCCAAAGCCGACGTGCGGCAGAATAGCTTCACAGGAACGGGCGGGACCTACCTTCGACAGATGTCCGCTGTAAGGGCGTTCAGGCAGGTCAACAGCGGCTCAACCGGCACTTCGAGCTGAATGCCGCGGCGCCCCCCGGAAATGTAGACCGCATCATACAACCAACATGTCTCATCGAAGATCACCGGAAACGGCCGCTTCAGCCCAATGGGCGAGCAGCCGCCTCGCACATACCCGGTCACCGCCGTCAGTTGTTTGGTGGGCAGCATCTCGAGCGACTTCTCCCCCGCCACCTTCGCAGCGGCCTTGAAGTCGAGCTCCTCGGCAACTGGCACGCAGCACACCACATGGTTGCCTGAGGGCGCCACTGTCACGAGCGTCTTGAATCCCTGTCCGGGATCCTCTCCCAGCTGCGCGGCAATAGACTCACCCAGACCACGGGCCTCCTCGCCGTCGTCCTCGTACGTGTGCAGGATATACGGCACGCCCTCGCGCTCCAACTCGCGCATTGCGTTCGTCTTTTGAACCTTGGGTGCCTTAGCCATCGATCTCGGCCATCCGTGCTCGGTCACGTTCAAGCAGGGGCGCCAGGAACTTGCCAGTGTAGCTCTTCTTACACGCAGCCACCTTCTCGGGCGTGCCGGACACCACGATGCGCCCGCCGCCGTCACCGCCCTCGGGACCGAGGTCGATGATGCGATCGGCCACCTTGATCACATCGAGGTTGTGCTCGATGACGAGCACGGTGTTGCCCGCGTCCACCAGGCGCTGCAGCACGTCGACGAGTTGGCGCACATCCTCGAAGTGCAAACCCGTGGTGGGCTCGTCCAGGATGTAGAACGTCTTGCCCGTCTGCTTGCGGTGCAGCTCCTTGGCGAGCTTCACGCGCTGGGCCTCACCGCCGGACAGCGTCGTCGCCGGCTGTCCGAGGCGCACGTAGCCCAGCCCCACGTCGTAAAGGGTCTGCAGCTTGCGCTTGATCTGCGGGATGTTGCCAAAGAACGCGAGCGCCTCGGTCACGGACATATCGAGCACGTCGGCGATGGTCTTGTTGCGGTAGCGCACCTCGAGCGTCTCACGGTTGTAGCGCTTCCCGCCGCACACCTCGCACGGCACATAAATATCGGGCAAAAAGTGCATCTCGATCTTGATCTGACCGTCGCCCTTGCAGGCCTCGCAGCGGCCACCGGGAACATTGAAGGAGAAGCGACCCGGCGAGTAGCCGCGCGCCTTAGACTCAGGCACGCTCGCGAACAGCGCGCGCAGGTCATCCCACAGGCCGATGTAGGTCGCCGGATTGGAACGCGGGGTGCGGCCGATCGGGCTCTGGTCGATATCGATGACCTTGTCGATCTGGTCGATACCCTCAATTGCCTTATAGGGACCCACGACGCGCGTCGAGTTGTGCACAGCGTTGGTGAGCGCGGGCGCGATGGTATCGGTCACCAGCGAGCTCTTACCCGAACCCGAAACGCCCGTCACCACCGTGAGGGTGCCGAACTCGATCTCAGCCGAGACGTTATGCAAGTTGTTGGCCTTGGCGCCCGTGATCTTGAGGGCCCCGCGACCGGGATTGCGGCGCTCCTCGGGCAGGCGCACCATACGGCGGCCGGAGAGGTAGGCGCCCGTAAGCGAGTCGGGGCAGGCCATGAGCTGCTCCGCCGTCCCGGCGCACACGACCTTGCCCCCGTGCTCGCCGGCACCCGGCCCCATATCAACCACGTAATCGGCCGCGCGGATCGTGTCCTCATCGTGCTCGACGACGATCACGGTGTTGCCCAAATCACGCAAACGCTCGAGCGTGGCGATGAGTCGATCGTTATCGCGCTGATGCAAGCCGATGGAGGGCTCATCCAGGATGTAGAGCACGCCCATGAGGCCCGCGCCGATCTGGGTCGCCAGGCGGATGCGCTGGGCCTCGCCGCCGGAAAGCGTCGCGGAGGCGCGATCGAGCGTCAGATAGTCCAAACCGACATCCACCAGGAAGCGAAGACGCTCGCCGATCTCCTTGACGATGGCGTGGCCGATGAAGGCCTCGCGCTCGGTGAGCTCGAGGGCATCGAAGAACGCGAGGGACTCACGGCAGCTCATGCAGCAAACCTCGTAAATGGACTTGCCGCCAACCGTGACGGCGAGCATCTCGGGGCGCAGACGGGCGCCGTGACACGTCGAGCAGGGCTCCTCGCGGATGTAACGCTCGAGCTTTGCCTTGGTGTTCTCGTTGGTCGTCTCGACATAGCGCTCGTACAGGATATTGCGCACGCCGGCGTACTTGGTGAACCAATGCGTGTCCCGGCCGTCCTGCGTCTTGTAATCGACGCGCATCTTCTTGTCGCCCAAGCCGTCGAGAAAAATTTTTCGCACGCGAGCGGGCAGGTCCTTCCACGGCGTGGTCGGATCGACTTTGAGATGGATGCACAGGGCACGGAAGATCTGCGGGTAGTAGTTTGACTTGCCGAAAAAACCGCCGAACACGCCCTCCTCGATAGAAAGGTTCGGATCCTCGATAAGGGCCTCGGCATCCACGACCTTCTTGAAGCCCAGACCGTCGCACTCGGGGCAGGCTCCGTAGGGAGCGTTGAACGAGAAGTCGCGCGGCTGCAGATCATCGATGGAGTGGCCATGCTCGGGGCAGGCAAGCGCGAGCGAATAGGTCAGCAGGTCGCCCTCGGTGCCCTCGGGCGCGTCCCGATTGGGCAGCAGATACACAGAGACATTACCATGAGCGAGCTTGGTTGCCTGCTCGACGGCCTCGGCGATACGGCCGAGGCTCGTCTCGCGAATCACGATACGGTCGACCACGACCTCGATGGTGTGTTTGAACTTCTTATCAAGCTCGATGGTCTCGTCCAGGCTGCGGACCTCGCCGTCGATGCGCACGCGTGAGAAACCCTCGGCCCGCAGGTCTTCGAGCAGCTTGACGAACTCGCCCTTGCGACCCTGCACCACCGGCGCGAGCACGAAGGCTCGACGACCCTGACCGGCGGCGAGAATCTTGTCGGCAACCTGGTCGGTCGTCTGGCGCTCGATCTCACGGCCGCACTCCGGGCAATGGGGCACGCCAATGCGCGCATAGAGCAGGCGCAGGTAATCGTAGATCTCGGTGACGGTGCCGACCGTGGAGCGCGGGTTTTTGGATGTGGTCTTCTGGTCGATGGAGACCGCCGGGGACAGGCCGTCGATCGAGTCGAGGTCGGGTTTG
Organism: Collinsella intestinalis DSM 13280; assembly: GCF_000156175.1. Lineage (GTDB taxonomy): Bacteria > Actinomycetota > Coriobacteriia > Coriobacteriales > Coriobacteriaceae > Collinsella > Collinsella intestinalis. The sequence continues at coordinate 1,409,272 of NZ_GG692710.1, read as the reverse complement.
TCCATCTGGCCGAGGAACTGACGAGCGTAGCTCGAGAGGCTCTCAACATAGCGGCGCTGGCCCTCGGCGTAGATGGTGTCGAAGGCCAGGCTTGATTTACCCGAACCGGACAGACCGGTGATGACGACGAGCTGGTCGCGAGGAATCTCGACGTCGATGTCCTGCAAGTTGTGCTCGCGGGCGCCCTTGATGACGATGGATGAATCAGACATGGAATGTCCTTATCTGACGTGAAATCGGATATGACTCACGGACACATTCGTATCCAACCTGTTAGTGTACCGCCTTCAAGCCGCACGCCTGTTCGCCCGCGTCGCCGACACCGTTCCTGCACGGTTTGTTCGGTGCCGCCCCAACCCGACCGCCCGCGGCAGGCTGAGACTTTTACGTCGCGAACCCAGTGTCCCCAGCCCGCGCCCAGACATATTTCCGTAAGGCGTTTTGTGATGCCGAAGGCGAACCACGCCTGAAGGAATTATGTCCGGGCGCGGGCGATGGGCATAGAAAAAGCGGCCCGGGACGAATCTCGAGCCGCTGATTTGCCGTAGGTTGTACCGCGCGCTTAGCTGCGGGCGGCTCCGTCGACGGGGATGACCGCGCCGGTGACGTAGGAGCTCATCTCGCTCGCCAGGTAGACGAAGGCGTTGGCAACGTCCTCGGGCTCGCCGATGCGGCCCAGCGGGATGGTGGCGATCAGGGGCTGGATCATCTTCTCAGGCAGGGCTGCGACCATGTCCGTCTTGGTGATGCCGGGGGCGACGGCGTTGACGCGGATGCCCTTGGGCGCGAGCTCGCGGGAGAGGCTCTGGGTCAGGCCGTTGACGGCGTACTTGGAGGTCGGGTAACCGCAGCCGGAGGGCTGACCGTACTTGGAAACCATGGAGCTGGTGGTGGTGATGGTGCCGCCGTGACCAGCCTCAATCATGAGCTGCGCACCCGCACGACAACCGTTGAAGACCGCGGTGACGTTGAGGTCCATGATCTTCTTCCAATCATCGGCCGTGTAGTCGAGCAGCGGAGTGGACTGAGAGATGCCGGCGTTGTTGACGATGGTATCGAGGCCGCCCATGTCCTCAGCGGCGGCGCGGAAGGCCTCGGTAACGGCGTCGAGGTCGGCAAGATCGCAGGTGCGGCCCCAAACCTTGGCCTCAGGATAGGTGGCGAGCAGCTGCTCAACAGCCTTGTCGGCGGTCTCCTGGCGGGAGCCGAACACGGTCACAACCGCGCCTTCCTCGATAAAGCGAGCGGCGATGGCGTAGCCGATACCGCGAGTGCCGCCGGTGATGATTGCTTTCTTGCCTTCGAGCAACATGGGCATTCCTTTCGGACGTGGGGCGCGCACGTTCTTTCGCGCCCATCTTTTCAACCGTAGCCATTCTCCCCCAAAGATAAGACGGTTATTCGCCCTATGGGCTGACGTGATTCGGCAGACGGGCGCCAGGCCGATAAGGTCGGGACCGCATGCGCGTCACGGGTCGTGAGGCACCTCGACCGACCCCGCTCAAGCCGCTCGGCGAGGGTACAATGGAAAGGTTCCACCTGAAGGAAAGGAAGCACCCATGAGCTGTGAGCATGCAACCGCGGCGGGCGGCCAGACCGCCCCGCAGGAATTTGAAGAAAACAATCTGTCCGAGGTCAAGCGCGTCGTCGCCGTGCTGTCCGGCAAGGGCGGCGTGGGCAAGTCCCTCGTCACCGGCACCCTCGCCGTCGAGCTGGCGCGCGCCGGCCACAAAGTCGGCATTCTCGACGCCGACATCACCGGCCCGTCGATCCCCAAGATGTTCGGTATGAGCGGCCGCCACGCTATGGGGCTTGGCAACCTGCTGCTGCCCGAGATCTCCGACCACGGCGTCAAGATCATGTCGAGCAACCTGTTGCTCAAAAATGAGACCGACCCCGTCTTGTGGCGCGGCCCCGTCATCGCCGGCGCAATTCGCCAGTTCTGGAGCGAGACCTCCTGGGGTCCGCTCGACTACCTGCTCGTCGACATGCCTCCCGGCACCGCCGACGTCGCCCTCACCGTCTTCCAGTCGCTACCCGTCGATGGCATCGTCATCGTGACGAGCCCGCAGGACCTCGTTTCCATGATCGTCGCCAAGGCCGTGAACATGGCCGAGAAGATGAACATCCCCGTCCTCGGCATCGTCGAGAACATGGCATATGTCGAGTGCCCCGATTGCGGCAAGAAGATCGAGGTCTTCGGCCCCAGCAAGCTCGACGCCGTTGCCGAGCAGTACAACCTGCCGATCCTCGGCCGCATGCCCATCAAGCCCGAGCTCGCCGCCGCCTGCGACGACGGCGCCATCGAAACCGAACTGCCCGGCGGCCTGCTGCCCGAGGCCCTCGCCAGCGTCGAGGCGCTCCCCGAGCACGAGACCCCCGAACCCGATGCGGGCGCCTAGCATGGGCCGCCCTGCCACCATATCCACATCCTGCGACGCGCCGCTCTCCCCCGCGGAGGGCGGCGCGCCCATCTACGACGTCCTCGTCATCGGCGGCGGTGCGAGCGGACTTGCCGCCG
>NZ_GG692710.1:1372019-1406651 GCF_000156175.1 Collinsella intestinalis DSM 13280 | reverse complement strand
TGCCGCCGCCATCACCGCGGCGCGCGCCGGGGCGCGCACGTGCATCCTGGAGCGCGACGTCGAGACGGGCCTCTCCATCCTCGCGACCGGCAATGGGCGCTGCAATGTCTCGAACAGCCGTCTCGACGCACGTCGATACCGCCATCCCGACGCCGTGCGCGAAATCTTCGGCACCACCCCGGAGCGAGATGTCGCCGCATTCCTCGAAAGCACGGGTATCTCGACCGCAGAGGAGGACGAGGGGCGCCTGTACCCTATGAGCCGCCGTGCGGATTCGGTGCGCGACGCGCTCCTCAACACCTGTCGACGCGAGGGCATCACCGTCATGGCGTGCGCCGAACCGAAACGGCACGCTACGGGCCCAACCGGCCTCCACGAGTTCACGGTCGACCAAGCGCGCCTACCACTCTCCCATAAGCCCGGTCGCGACGAGAAGGCCCGCATCCGCAACGCGCGCAAGGCGCTCGCAGCAGCCGACCGCCTCGATCGCAAGGTGCTCGCGCGTGCCGTCGTCCTCGCATGCGGAGGGACCTCCGGGGCTTCGTGCGAAATCCTCAACCTGCCCCATGTCGCCGAAGCCCCCGTCCTGTGCCCCATTGCCTGCACTTTGCCCCCATCCGGCGACGATGAGACCGGCGGGCGCAACCTTCTCCAAGGTCTCGACGGCCTGCGAGTCGACTGCATGCTCACCCTGATGCGTGACGGGGCCGCCGTGGCATTCGAACAGGGCGAAGTCCTCTTCCGTCCCTATGGCATCTCCGGCATCGCCGCGTTCAATCTCTCGCGACGCATCGAGGCGGGCGACCAGATCGAACTCGACCTGTTCCCCGAGATGAACGAACAGGTCCTCACCCGCTTCCTCGCGCGCCGCGCGGAGACAATCGGCACCTTCGACGGCAGCCCCCGATGGTTCGACGGCCTTCTGGCTCGCCCTCTCGCGGCGCTCGTCTGCGACGCCGTGGCCGGCACCGAGCGCCCGCTGAACCGAGCGGCATCGATGCTGCACCGCATCCCCTTGCGCGTGGCAGGCACCACCGAGCACGCGCAAGCCCAGGTGCGACGCGGCGGCGTCCCCCTATCGGCCATGGAACTCGACACGCTCGCCGTGCACCCGATCAACGCGAATGAAAATGCACCGCAAGCACCCATCTACGCTTGCGGCGAGGCCATAGACATGGACGCCGACTGCGGCGGCTACAACCTTGCCTGGGCCTGGCTCACGGGCGTTCGTGCGGGCGCCGCCGCTGCCGCCGCCGTCACCCATCGCCACGGCACATCCGACCTCTCCAAGGAGCCCCATGCTTGAGATTTCCCAGATTTCCTGCCGCCTGACCGATGGCGGTGATGAGCGCTCGTGCATCGAGGCGTGCACCCGCGAGGCACTCGGCATCCTCCGCTGCCGCCGTGCAGATATCGAACGCGTCGAACTGAGACGCAAATCCATCGACGCCCGCAAGAAGTCGAACGTCCATTTCACGCTGAGTGCCCTCGTGCACTTGGCATCCGAAGTCGATGAGCCCGATCTGCTCTCGCGCCTCTCCGATCGCGACCGCAAGCGTGTGCGCGCGGTCGATGCGGACGACCCCTCCTTCCCCGCTCCCGTGCAGGACGGCCTGTGCGAGCACCGCCCTGTCGTCGTCGGAGCGGGCTGCGCAGGTCTTTTCGCCGCGCTCACGCTCGCCGAGGTAGGTCTTCGTCCCATCTTGCTCGAACGCGGGGATGACGCCACGCGACGCACCGAGGCAGTCGGGCACTTCAACGCCACCGGAGCTCTCGACACCGAAAGCAACATTCAATTCGGCCTCGGCGGTGCCGGCACCTTCTCCGACGGCAAGCTCAATACCGGGACGAAAAACCCCTTGCATCGACTGGTCCTCAAGACGCTCGTCGAAGCCGGTGCCCCGCGCGACATCCTTTGGGACGCCAAGCCCCATATTGGGTCGGACATCCTGCCCGACGTCGTCACGAATCTGATCGCGCGCATCGAGCGCCTCGGCGGCACCGTCCGCTTCCGCACCCATGTGAGCAATCTGCTCCTTGACAACGAGGGAGTCGTCTCGGGACTCATCCTCGACGGACCCGATGGACGGGAAACCATTGCCGCAACGCACGTCATCCTCGCTTGCGGTCATTCCGCTCGCGATGTATTCGAAATGCTCTCCGGCCTCGGCATCACGCTCCAGCGCAAGACCTTCGCCATGGGCGTGCGCATCGAGCACCTGCAAGCGGATATAGACCGTGCCCTCTATGGCACCGCGGCGGGCCACCCTGCGCTCGGCGCCGCCCCGTACAGCCTCGTCGCCCACCTTCCAAACGGCCGCAGCGTGTTCTCCTTCTGCATGTGCCCGGGCGGAGAGGTCGTTGCTGCCGCGAGCGAAGAAGGCGGGGTCGTCACCAACGGCGCCAGCATGCACGCCCGCGACGGCCGCAACGCGAACGCCGCATTGCTCGTCAACATCGCACCCGAAGACCTCCCGGGAGACGACCCCCTCGAGGGCGTCCGCCTGCAGCGCACCTGCGAGCAGGCCGCTTTCCGCGCCGGCGGCGGCGAATACCATGCGCCGGCCCAGCTCGTGGGCGATTTCCTCGCCCGGCGCCCCAGCACGGGCCCCGGCCGCATCGAACCCACTTATCCTCGAGGAGTCACCTGGGGCACCATCGACGATGTCCTGCCTCCCCACGTCGTCGACGCCCTACGTGAGGGCATTCCGCTACTCGATCGAAAGATCCGCGGCTACAACGACCCCGAAGCCGTTCTCACCGCCATCGAATCCCGCTCCAGCTCGCCGATCACCATCCTGCGCGACCGCCAGACCTGTATCTCGGTGAGTACGCCCGGCCTCTATCCCTGTGGCGAGGGCGCTGGCTACGCCGGCGGCATCATGAGCGCTGCCGCGGACGGCATCCGCTGCGCCCAATCCCTCGTCACCTCAATCGGGGATGCTCGCATCCGATAGTCCGCTCCCAACGTAAAGCATCACCGCCAAATAAATGGCTCGCCCCAAACGAACATGGCCCGCTTCTCGCGATAGAGAAGCGGGCCATATTGCACTCACGTTTTCAGCGGACTCCCAACGAGCTCAAATTCCCCGACAATCCGGAAACACCCTGCGGGAGAACTCCGATCCTCTAGGCGAGCTCCGCACGGGGCGCATCCACTGAGAGCGAGATGCACGCATACACGAAGCCCCAGCCGGCGAGGTACAGCTCGAGGGCGGAAAGCGCCAACATACCGGAAGCGCCCATCAGGCCGAACAGATTCGCAAACGAGACGAGAATCACACCAGCGGCGACGGCAACCTGCATACCCGGACGGCCAGCCGAGCGACGATACATCTCGAAAGCCGTGGCAAGCAGATAAAATGCCAGGAACATGCCCAGGAACGAAGCGACCGGGACGAGCGTGTCGACGGAGAACGGAAAGTTCAGCGTCCACAGGCCGCCCAGCAAAAGAACGAGACCCACCGCGGGCTCGACACCGTGTAGCGTCCATCCCGCGCGCATGGCGAAGGCGGCGACCAGCGACAGGGAACCGGCGACGATACCGAACCAGGAAAGAAGCTGCTGCAGACGAGCGAAATCCGCATAGCCCCACGCAGGAGAGACGAACAGCGCCGTGGCGAAGACAAAGCACGCGCCCGCCATGGCCACATGGCTCCACGCAAGACCGCGCAAGCGGCTGAACAGCAGGTCGAAATCGGTCATGTTGGTTTCCCCCCCCTTGCGAGACCTGCGCCCCGCATGTAAATTCACGAGCGTAAGTATACCATCCGCACTCAACGAACGGCCTGTTCACCCCCTGTCGAGACGGCCGAAGTCAAAGGCAGGCATCGGTCAGCCCGTCTCAAACTCACCTCTTGAACCGCGCGCCCGTACGCTTGCGGCCCGGTGCGAAAACGGATCCCTTGCGCGCCGACTTCCGCAGCGCCTCAATCACCTCGTCCTCGCTCGTCCCCTCCGACATCGCCTTGAGCTGAACGACGATATCGCGCAGACGAGCGGCCTCCTCAAAGTCCATGGCCTCCGAGGCCGCTCTCATGTCGTCTTCCATGGTCTCAATCACCCGAACGAGCTCCTCGGTAGGCAGATCGGCGAAATCGCGTGCAATCCGCTCGCCGACGCCCTCGCACGCATCGTCTTCCCCTTCCGTGCCGGCGGGACTGAAGAACGCTCCATGCCCTAGCGTGTCGCCTCGGCTCCGATCCTTCTTCCCCACATTCTCCTCGGCCTCGGCGATGAAGCTCGAGATGTCGTTGATGGATCGGCGAACCGTCTGGGGCTTGATACCGTGCTCCTCGTTGTATGCCGTCTGAATCGCACGTCGGCGATTCGTTTCGTCGATCGCCTCACGCATCGAATCGGTAATCGAATCGGCGTACATAACGACCTCGCCCTCGGCATTTCTCGCCGCTCGGCCGATTGTCTGGATGAGCGAGCGTCGGTTGCGCAGAAAGCCCTCTTTATCGGCATCGAGAATCGCCACGAGCGACACCTCGGGGAGATCGAGGCCCTCGCGCAACAAGTTGATGCCCACCAACACGTCGATCTTTCCCTGGCGAAGACTACGCAAAATCTCGACTCGATCCATGGTCGCCGTATCCGAGTGCATGTAATTGACGCGAATACCGGCATCAAGCAGATGGTCGGTCAGATCCTCCGCCATACGCTTTGTCAACGTGGTGACCAGCACGCGCTCATGACGTGCCACTCGTTCACGAATCTCATCGATCAGGTCATCGATCTGCCCACGCACCGGGCGCACGTCGATCTTGGGGTCGAGCAGGCCCGTCGGGCGAATGATCTGCTCCACGTTGTTCTGGCTCACTCGCAGCTCATAGTCGCCCGGTGTGGCGCTCACATAGATGAACTGCGGAATGCGCGCCTCAAATTCGTCATAGCGCAGGGGGCGATTGTCGAGCGCCGAGGGTAGGCGGAACCCGTGCTCGACAAGCGTCACCTTCCGAGAGCGGTCTCCCTCGTGCATGCCGCGGATCTGCGGCACCGTGACATGGCTCTCGTCGATGATGCACAACATGTCCTTGGGGAAATAATCTATAAGCGTGAACGGGGGCTCGCCCGGTTTGCGACCATCCAGATGTCGTGAATAGTTCTCGATGCCAGTCGTGAATCCCATGGTTTCGAGCATCTCGAGATCATAGCTCGTGCGCTGCTCCAAGCGCTGCGCTTCGAGCAATTTATCGTTCGCCTTAAGCTCCGCGACTCGTGCCTCGAGCTCTTCCTCAATGGATTTTAAGGCCGCGGTTACCTTGGGCTTCTCCGTCACGTAATGCGAGGCAGGCCAAACCGGGATAGCGTCGAATTCGCGCATGATCTCACCGGTGACTTCGTCGATCTCGGCGATAAGCTCGACCTCGTCACCGAAGAACTCGAATCTCAACGGATGCTCGGCATAGGGCGGGTAGACATCCACCACATCGCCTCTCACGCGAAACGTGCCGCGTGCAAGGTCGTAATCGTTGCGATCGTACTGAATGTCGATAAGCGAATGAATGAATTCATCGCGCTCAAGTGGCTCCTTTTTATCCACGTTCGGAGCCAGCCCTGCATAGTCCTCGGGAGATCCTATGCCATATATGCACGAGACCGACGCCACGACAATCACATCACGACGTGAAAGCAGGGATGCCGTCGCCTGATGCCGAAGCATCTCGACTTCCTCGTTAATGGAAGAGTCCTTCTCGATATAGGTATCACTCGAAGGAACATACGCCTCGGGCTGATAGTAATCGTAGTATGAGACGAAGTACACGACCGCGTTGTTCGGGAAGAACTCTTTAAGCTCACTCGCGAGCTGAGCGGCGAGCGTCTTGTTCGGCGCCATGACAAGCGTCGGTTTGCCCAAAGCCTCGATGGTCTTCGCCATCGTGAAGGTCTTGCCGGATCCGGTGACACCCAAGAGCACCTGATATCGATCCCCATCGCGCACGCCCTGAACCAAAGATGCAATGGCCTGGGGCTGATCGCCCGAAGGCTCGAACGGAGAAACGACCTCAAAAGGCGCAGGACTTCCAGACACGCCGAAACGCCTCAATTCGCCGCCGACGCGCTCAACTTCGAACTCAGCCACGCAAATCGCCATCCTTCCTAGCGAAACGCTTGCGGATATAGCTCTTGATACCGGGCTTTGGCCATATTGACGCGAACAAGATATGCCTGTGTCTCAGGGAATGTAATGGCATTATGAAGCAGCTTGTCCTGCTTTGCCCATCCATCCACATTGCCCATACCGGCGTTGTACGCGGCAATAGCCCGATCTGTCGCCCCATTGAAGTACGTCAAAAGATACGACAAGTAGGCACAGCCATATTCTATATTGATGGCCGGGTCCTCGAGATTCTCGTAAGAATAGCGTTTGCCATCGACGAGACCTTTAGCCACCATGTCTTGAGCGGTTTCAGGCATCAACTGCATAAGGCCGCGAGCACCCTGATGGGAAGAGGCCTCAGGATCCCAGCTGGACTCCGATCGGATGACAGCGGCAACCAAATACGGATCTACGCCATGAGTAGCCGCTGAAGCAGTGATCTCGTCCTCGTAACGCAAGGGATACATCGACTTAAAAAGCAACGAAGGGGCGAAAGCAAAGGCAAACGAGACAAGCCCGAAAATGAGCACGACGGTAAGAGGCAACACTCGATACCATCGAAGAAAAGAGCCGCGTCTGTTCATCAGTTTACTTCCCATCAGCCAGTCGAATGCCCCTATCCTCAAGCCAAAGGTCGAGCGATCCGAAAAGCGTATCATCTGCAACTGAATTATCGATAACGGTATCGGCCATCATTTTTAACTCATCTTCAGACGGCTGGAGGTCCGAACGTGCATCGAAATCAGAGCCACTCATGCCACGCTCAATTGCACGTGCACGACGAGTGTCAAGCGGCGCCGTAATGGCAATTACCTCATCAGCCAAGCCGAATGCATCGGTAAACGACGCGGGAGCGGAAATCTCAACGACGGTGAGCGCGGGTGTAGGCACGACGAGCGAGCAACAAGGAACCGGTAAGAGAATATTAGAAAGATAATCCAGCAGGACGGGATGGACAATTTCATTTAGCTGGTGAACAGAGCCCTCATCGACAAACGCCCGCTGAGCGAGAACAGATGAGCGCACTTCACCCGATTCATCGAGGACATCCCATCCAAAAGCCTCCGCAATGGAATCAACGATCGCAGAGCCGGGGACATAAAGGCTTTTTGCGATTACATCAAGATCGAGATGGCGTGCGCCAGAACGGGCGAGGTAGGAGCATGCAGTAGATTTACCAGATGCAATATTGCCCATGACAAACAAGGTGAAGGGCATACGCGCCTCCAAAATTAGCTACCTATAGCAAAAGAGGGCCCCCGAGGGGACCCCCTTGCGCTCCCGCGCCGGGAAAGCGCGAAAGCCGTCCACCGGTCAGCGGCGCCCTGCTCTCCCACGGGCTGACCCCGCAGTACCATCGGCGCGGTGCGGCTTAGCTTCCGGGTTCGGAATGGGACCGGGCGTGCCCCGCACGCAATGGCCGCTGACCGGTGGGCGGCTTTCATACCTCCCACCCGGGATCCTCGCGTGCCCTGAGGGCCGCACAGCGACTCGCAGACGGGACCGTACCGACCTGACCTTCTGACGACGCGACACCGTGATACGTTAAGTATGGCGTCCCGCCGGTCGGATGCGGGTAAGAGCTCGGGCTATTAGTACCGCTCGGCTGAGCACGTCGCCGTGCTTGCACCTGCGGCCTATCGACCAGGTAGTCTACCTGGGCCCTTACCGGAAGGAGAACTGATCTCGGGAACGGCTTCCCGCTTAGATGCCTTCAGCGGTTATCCGCGCCGCACGTGGCTACCCGGCCGTGCCGTTGGTCGACAACCGGTTCACCAGAGGTGCGTCCACCCCGGTCCTCTCGTACTAGGGGCAGCCTCCCTCGATTCTCCTGCGCCCGCGGAGGATAGGGACCGAACTGTCTCACGACGTTCTGAACCCAGCTCGCGTACCGCTTTAAACGGCGAACAGCCGTACCCTTGGGACCTGCTCCAGCCCCAGGATGCGATGAGCCGACATCGAGGTGCCAAACCTTGCCGTCGATGTGGACTCTTGGGCAAGATCAGCCTGTTATCCCCGGAGTACCTTTTATCCGTTGAGCGACGGCCCACCCACGCGGGGCCGCCGGATCACTAGAGCCTGCTTTCGCACCTGCTCGGCTTGTAGGCCTCGCAGTCAAGCCCGCTTATGCTCTTGCACTCAGGAGGACGGTTGCCGACCGTCCCGAGCGGACCTTCGCGCGCCTCCGTTACCCTTTAGGAGGCGACCGCCCCAGTCAAACTACCCACCTGGCACGGTCCCCCATCCGGATGACGGCATGGGGTTAGGACGCCGGCGCGCCGAGGGCGGTATTCCAAGGTCGGCTCCACCCGGGCTGGCGCCCGGGCTTCGAAGCCTCCCGCCTATCCTCTACGCGACGGGCCAGCGGCCAATGCCAAGCTGCAGTGAAGGTTCACGGGGTCTTTCCGTCCTTCCGCGGGTAAGTCGCATCTTCACGACTAGTGGAATTTCACCGGGTCCATGGTCGAGACAGCGCCCAATTCGTTGCGCCTTTCGTGCAGGTCGGAACTTACCCGACAAGGAATTTCGCTACCTTAGGACCGTTATAGTTACGGCCGCCGTTTACCGGGGCTTGGCTTCGGGGCTTCGCTTTCGCTGACCCCTCCGCGTGACCTTCCGGCACCGGGCAGGCGTCAGACCCTATACGTCGGCTCTCGCCTTCTGCAGAGTCCTGTGTTTTTGGTAAACAGTCGATTGGGCCTCTTCACTGCGGCCGGCCTCCGCTCGCCCAGCAAGTGGGTCCACGTACGCGCCGGCGCCCCTTCTCCCGAAGTTACGGGGCCATTTTGCCGAGTTCCTTGACCATGGTTGACCCGATCGCCTCGGTATGTTCTACCCACCCACCTGTGTCGGTTTGCGGTACGGGCGGAGATGCCCCTGCCTAGGGGTTTTTCTGGGGACCACGGGCTCACTCGCTTCGCTCGAGCGCTTCGTCCGGAGCCTCGCCCTCGCGGAGACCGGATTTGCCTGGTCTCCGGGCCGCGCTCCATCACGGGGACGTCCAGAACCCCGCCGAGCCACCCCAATCCGTCGCCCCGTCGGTCGTGACGGTGCATCTCCGGTGCAGGAATGTCCACCTGCTGCGCGTCGCCTACGGCTTCCGCCCTCGGCTTAGCCCCCGACTGACCCTGGGAGGATTAGCCTCGCCCAGGAAACCTCGGGTTTACGGCGGACGAGTTACTCTCTCGTCTCTCGCTACTCATGCCAGCATTCTCACTCCCCAGCAGTCCACCGTCGGTGACCCTCCGGCTTCGCCCCGCTGGGGACGCTCCCCTACCCAATGAAATCTCATTGCCGCCGCTTCGGCTCTCAGTTTAGCCCCGTGTATTGTCGGCGCATGTCCACTCGACCAGTGAGCTGTTACGCACTCTTTGAAGGGGTGGCTGCTTCTAAGCCAACCTCCTGGTTGTCTGCGCGGACGCACATCCTTTGCCACTTAACTGAGAATTGGGGGCCTTAGCGGGCGGTCTGGGCTGTTTCCCTCTCGAGCACACAGCTTAGCCCACATGCTCTGACTGCCGAGATATGGACCGACCGGCATTCGGAGTTCGGTTCGAATCGGTAGGCGGCGAAGCCCCCTCATCGATCCGGTGCTCTACCTCCGGCGGTTAACTCTCGACGCTAGCCCTAAAGCTATTTCGGGGAGAACGAGATATCTCCGGGTTTGATAGGCCTTTCACCCCTATCCCCAGGTCATCGGCGCACTTTTCAACGTACGTCCGTTCGGCCCTCCACGGGGTCTTACCCCCGCTTCAGCCTGCCCAGGGATAGCTCACCCGGCTTCGCGTCTGCGGCACGCGACTCAGATCGCCCGTTTCGGACTCGCTTTCGCTCCGGCTCGCTTCCCAGCTTAACCTCGCCGCGTGCCAGCAACTCGCTGGCTCATTCTACAAAAGGCACGCCGTCACGGGACGAAGCCCGCTCCGACGCCTTGCGGGCGCACGGTTTCAGGTACTGTTTCACTCCCCTCCCGGGGTGCTTTTCACCTTTCCCTCACGGTACTGGTGCGCTATCGGTCACATGGGAGTATTCAGGCTTGGAGGGTGGTCCCCCCGGGTTCGGACCGGGTTTCACGTGCCCGGCCCTACTCAGGTACCTCCACCGGGCTCCATCCCAGGGTGCGCCTACGGGGCCCTAACCCTGTGCCGCCGGCCTTCCCATGCCGTTCGGCTCCCCTGGATGGATGCCCGCCGGGAGCGCCAGCTCCCGGGCGGGAGGCCCTACAACCCCGTGGGCGGTAAGGGCTGGCGCCCGCCCGCTCCACGGTTTGGCCTAGGTCCCCTTTCGCTCGCCGCTACTCGGGGAATCTCGAGGTTGATTTCTTCTCCTCCGGGTACTTAGATGTTTCAGTTCCCCGGGTTGTCCCCCTCAGGACTATGTGTTCATCCTGAGGGTGCCAGGACTTCTCCTGGCGGGTTCGCCCATTCGGAGACCCGCGGGTCGAAGGGTGTGTGCCCCTAACCGCGGATTATCGCAGCTTGCCGCGTCCTTCATCGGCTCCATGTGCCAAGGCATCCGCCGTGCGCCCTAGATATCTTCCCGCACGACCGTGCGGGACGCCGTATCTAGACACTTGAATGTCTGGGTGTCGCATACGCTCGGTGACTTTCGTCACCGGCGATCGTCATGCAACTTACTATATTTGCAGATTGGAAGATATATCTCATATCTCAATATAGAAGAATCGATCAGATCGTAATAGATCCGTCTTGTCGCTATGCGGCTCTCAAGGTACGCGGGGCTACCCCGGGGACCGGACACGCGAAGGGGCGGGCGGAGACTCGGGCACACCTGCGCCGTAACATTGTGAGATTTGGTTCTCTGTTGCTTTCTAGTAAGCTGATTCTCCCTAGAAAGGAGGTGATCCAGCCGCACGTTCCCGTACGGCTACCTTGTTACGACTTCACCCCCCTCACCCTCCACACCTTCGGCGCCTCCCCCCAGATGGTTGGGCCGGCGACTTCGGGTGCAGACGACTCGGGTGGTGTGACGGGCGGTGTGTACAAGGCCCGGGAACGCATTCACCGCGGCATGCTGATCCGCGATTACTAGCAACTCCGACTTCATGGGGGCGGGTTGCAGCCCCCAATCCGAACTGGGGCCGGCTTTCAGGGATCCGCTCCGGCTCGCGCCATCGCATCCCGCTGTACCGGCCATTGTAGCACGTGTGCAGCCCAGGGCATAAGGGGCATGATGACTTGACGTCGTCCCCGCCCTCCTCCGGATTGACTCCGGCGGTCCCGCATGGGTGCCCACCCGAGGTGCTGGCAACATGCGGCGGGGGTTGCGCTCGTTGCTGGACTTAACCAAACATCTCACGACACGAGCTGACGACAGCCATGCACCACCTGTGACCGCTCCTCTCGGCCACCGGGTCTCCCCGGCTTCACGGTCATGTCAAGCCCTGGTAAGGTTCTTCGCGTTGCTTCGAATTAAGCCACATGCTCCGCTGCTTGTGCGGGCCCCCGTCAATTCCTTTGAGTTTTAGCCTTGCGGCCGTACTCCCCAGGCGGGACGCTTAATGCGTTGGCTGCGGCACGGAGGGATCGTCCCCCCACACCTAGCGTCCATCGTTTACGGCTGGGACTACCAGGGTATCTAATCCTGTTCGCTCCCCCAGCTTTCGCGCCTCAGCGTCGGTCTCGGCCCAGAGGGCCGCCTTCGCCACCGGTGTTCCACCCGATATCTGCGCATTCCACCGCTACACCGGGTGTTCCACCCTCCCCTACCGGACCCGAGCCCGGCGGTTCAGGGGGCGGGACGGGGTTGAGCCCCGCCATTTGACCCCCTGCCTGCCGGGCCGCCTACGCGCGCTTTACGCCCAATGAATCCGGATAACGCTCGCCCCCTACGTATTACCGCGGCTGCTGGCACGTAGTTAGCCGGGGCTTCTTCTGCAGGTACCGTCTTGTCTCATCCCTGCTGAAAGCGGTTTACGACCCGAGGGCCTTCGTCCCGCACGCGGCGTCGCTGCGTCAGGGTTCCCCCCATTGCGCAAGATTCCCCACTGCTGCCTCCCGTAGGAGTCTGGGCCGTGTCTCAGTCCCAATCTGGCCGGTCGGTCTCTCAACCCGGCTACCCGTCGTCGGCACGGTGGGCCGTCACCCCGCCGTCTACCTGATGGGCCGCGGAGCCATCCCCTCCCGTCTGGGCTTTGCCCGCGGGGCCATGCGGCCCTGCGGGGTCATCCGGTATTACCCACGGTTTCCCGAGGCTATCCCGGAGGAGGGGGCGGGTTCTCCACGTGTTACTCAGCCGTTCGCCACTCGCTTCCACCCGAGGGTGGGTGCCGTTCGACTTGCATGTGTTAGGCGCGCCGCCAGCGTTCATCCTGAGCCAGGATCGAACTCTCCGTCCAATATGATGGCCGGGCCAGGAGGCCCGGTCGCGATCATGGTTGGCGCGGAGTGCCCGTCCCGACCAGCTTCTCGCTGGATCGGATTCCATTCGATGTATTAGCGTTCTGTAAACTGGTTAAGGAAAAGTTGAACGGGGCCTGACTAAGTCAGACCTTACACAACTGTTCTTGAAAAGTACATCACTGCTGACACCTTCTAAATGGTGTCTCCACTTGTTCCGTCTCTTCGCGGTATCCGGTTCTCAAGGTACCCGCCGCGGGTCTTCCGAGCTCGTTCGCTCTCGGCCACCCGCGCGGCGAAGAGATATATTGCCAGAGTCCCGCCGCCTCGCAAAGGGTTATTTGCGTATCCATATTTTGCACATATTTAGCTCTCGGCTGTTCATTTCCTTATCTAGATATATGCATTGATCCTTGATGCGAAACAGCCCGTCAACGTGGTGTTTTATCCAAAGTCTCCGCGCGCTATGGCGCACCCGGCTCCCAACAATTCATCGCGCATCTCAATCGTCTGGGCTTCCGCATACACGCGGACCACGGGTTCTGTCCCCGACGGCCTCAACAATAACCATGATTCATCGGCAAATTCGAAGCGCAGGCCATCCATATGACTCACCGACGAGGGCACGCGCCCCGCGATAACCGGTGGATTCAATCCCGGCAAGATCGTCCTGAGCATTTCGATGATCTCCTGGTCGAGGCGCACGTCGCGGCGGGCATAATAATAGTGACCGCACGCTCCCTCGAGCTCTTCGACCAACTCACCCAGAGGCATTCCCATAGTAGCCATGGCCTCGCATAGCATCAGGTTGGTGAGAAGGCCGTCGCGCTCGGGCATATGGCTCGCAAAGCCGATGCCCCCGGCCGCTCCCCCACCTAGCAGTACGTCACCCTTGAGCATCTCGCCATAGATATATTTGAATCCCACGGGCTTGATGTTCAACTTGCATCCCAGCATCCTCGCAGTTTTGCGCGTGACAACCGACGAAGACTGGTTCAACACCACTCGTCCGGTCATCCCTCGATTGACGCATAGATGGGCCAGCACCAGAGCAAGCACCTTTTGTGCGCTCACAAAGTGTCCGCGCTCGTCTACGGCGCCTACCCGATCGCCATCCCCGTCGTTTACCAGGCCCGCATGTGCTCCCTGTGCCAGAACCTCGCACTCGCAATCGTCGACCCAGGGCTCCACCGGCTCAGGATGTGTTTCGTCCGTCTCCGCATCGGTGACCCCATGAATTTCAACGACGTCGACTCCCATTGCACGCAACAGATCCGCGAAATAGCGGCTTGCGGACCCATACAGCGGGTCATACACAACCTTTAGATGGGCCGCCGCAATCGCTTCGGTGTCGACCAGCGTATAGAGATGATCGAAATACCTGGTCAGAAAATCGCACGTTTCAATTGCGCCGCGTTCGGGAGTTGGGTCGGAGGGAATGGCCCGCTCGAGCTCCTCATAAATTTCGTCCGAGCCTATACCGCCATCCGCCTGGCGGAGCTTGATGCCCTGATAATCGTTGGGGCTATGCGACCCGGTCACCATGAGGCCGCCTACGGCCCGCACATCCTGCGCGACAGTCCATGACAATGCGGGTGTTGGGACATATCGATCGGACACTTTGACGTGCAAGCCATGCGAGGCAAGGACCTTGCCCGCCAACCGCGCGAAATGATCGGCACCTGGGCGCATGTCGTATCCGACATACACCAAGGCGCCGGGTGCGCGACGCGCCCACATCTCACCCGCGGCATCGGCCACACGGATCACGTTGTCGTCGTTAAAATCGCCATCAAGCCGGGCTCGCCAGCCGTCAGCGCCAAAATGAAGTATCGCGCCCATGCGCGCATGCACCCCTTGCGGTGGTCTGTGGTTGACGTCTCTGCATAGCTCGGTATACCCGAACCGCGACGGGCCAACCAGCGTCACGCCTTTCTAAGCAAACTGTAAGATTCTCCCGCTCACCTGAGGTTGCGCATAACGACAGGTGCCCACTCGGCAAGCGCCTCTCGAGATGATATCAACCAAACGCAAAACCCCTGCAAGGAGGCCATAACCGGCGTACTTGCAGGGGGTCCTCATGCGTGGGGAGCGTTAGACATCAGTCAACGAGTTTGATTCCGTCGCGCTCCATGTGGGCGATCCAGCAATCCATGGTGTCCTCGGACAGGGCGTGCTCCATCTTGCACGCCTCCTCATCTGCGCGATCGAATTCAACACCCAGCTCATCAGTCAGGAAAGCACGCAGCATACGGTGGCGACGCCACACGGCGGCTCCAATGGACCTTCCCTCCTCGGTTAGGCGAACCTTTCCGTAATGCGCCTGCTCGACCATGCCCTGTGATTTGAGCGATGCGATCGCCTTGTTGACCGAAGCTTTGGAGACATCTAGACGCTGCGCGATTTCGACCGAACGGATGCCATCGGTACCCTGGTCGGGCCCCTCCGCCTCGATGCGCACGATGCACTCGAGGTAATCCTCATTTGCCATGGTGAGATGTGGTTTGGCGCCCTGATCAGCTGCTTCCACGTTTGTTCCCTTCACTTCGGTTCTCTGCGCTGCATTCTACCCCAAAGACGCCGAGCGCCCCGAAGCCCGAACGGACAAACGGGGAGCTCGGCGTACTTCTGCGCAATTGCAACAGATTTCGTGATAGTTTATGCGGCGAACTTGGCCACCAGATGGGTCAGGACATCGACCATGGTTTCGAGCGACTTCACCGGAATGAACTCGTTCACTCCGTGGCAGCAATAGGCTCCCGTAGAGAGGTTCGGGCAGGGCAACCCGCGGAAGGACAGCTGAGCGCCGTCGGTGCCACCGCGGATGGGGATGACGTTGGGCTCGACGCCGGTCTCGGCGAACGCCTCCTTGGCGAGGGTGATGAGCTCAGGATACTGCGCCACCTTCTCGGCCATGTTGCGGTACTGCTGCTTGATCTCGACGGTCACGCGCTCGCAGCCCTGCTCCTCATTCATGAACGACACGGCGGACAGCAGGTGATCGATCTTGGCCTGGAACTTGCCGGCGTCGTGATCGCGGATGATGTAGCGGCTCGTCGCATGCTCAACCGTGCCGCTGATGCCCTCGAGATAATAGAAACCCTCGTACCCGCTGGTGTACTCCGGGCGCTGCACGGCGGGAAGCAAGCTGTGGAAGCGATGCGCGAGCTCGGCGGCGTTGACCATGCGGCCCTTGGCATCGCCGGGATGGATGGAGAAGCCCTGGAAACGCACGACGGCCTCGGCAGCGTTGAAGCACTCCCACTCGAGCTCGCCGATCGGGCCGCCGTCAACCGTGTAGGCGTACGCGCAGCCGTAGGCATCCAGATCGAGCAGCTCGGCGCCATGGCCAATCTCCTCGTCGGGGCAGAAGCAGATGCCCAGCTCGGGATGGGGCAGGGCGGGGTTTTCCGCAATGAGGGCGACGAGCGCCATGATCTCGGCGATACCGGCCTTGTCGTCTGCGCCCAACAGCGTGGTGCCGTCGGTGCATACGAGCTCCTCGCCCACCAGGTCGTTCAGGGCGGGCAGCAACGCGGGGCTGATGGAGATCGCCTTGCCATCGACCATGGCGCACACCAGGTCACCGCCCTCGTAAGTCATAACATGAGGCTTCACGCCAAAACCGGGGGCCTGCTCGGTGGTATCGAGATGCGAGATCAGCCCAAGGCGCGGACGGCCCTCGGCACCCTCACTTGCGGGGATCCAAGCCGTGACATAGGCGTTCCCGGTCACCGTGACATCACGGGCACCGAGATCGCGCAGCTCATCGGCGAGCATGTTGGCAAGGTCGAACTGAATGGCGGTCGAGGGAACCTGATCGCAGTGCTCATCGGCAGACTGCGTGTCCACCTGGACATATCTCAAGAAGCGGTTGAGGACATCGGACATGGATGTTCCTTTCTAGTTGGGCGGCGCCCCACGTGAGGAGGCCGATACGCGAAACACCCCCAGCGTATGCCAGGGGTGCTTGCAAGTCAAAGACACGTATATGTATTTGCGAGCCCGTAACGAAAGCTAATCGCGCTCTCCTACTCGGCTGCCGACCCGTCCTCGGTGTCACCGGATGCGAACGCGGAACCCGAGATGTCGCTCAGCGTGGAGCCGTTGCCCGTCTCGCTGCCCATGGTCTGGGGGCCATCGGGGTTCTCTCCGGCATCCACTTTGGCCATCATCTCGGCGAGCTTATCCTCGTACACGAACACGTAGCTCACGCCGTTCACATACGTCGTGCCATCGGCGTAGGACGGGATGTTGGCGACGTACATGTCGTTGCCCACGTCCATACCACGCATCGCGTTGGCGACCGCCAGGATGTCCTGCGGGCTCAAGGTGGTGATCACCACGTTGGAAAGGGACTCGATCGTGCCCATGATGCTGGCGGGGTCAAGGTCGTTCAAGATCTTGGAGGCAAGGGCGCCGAGCACCTGGCGCTGATGGCGCATGCGGGTATAGTCGCCGTCGGCGTAGGTGTAGCGGCAACGGGCGTAGGCAAGGGCGGTCCTGCCGTCCATATGCTGCCAGCCCTTCTCGACTTTGACGTCGAGGTGCGCCGGATCGTCGACCTCCTCGGTGGCTTCCAAGTCAATGCCGCCGACGGCGTCGATGAGCTGCTCCATGCCGGGGAAGTTGACCTCGGCATAGTGCGACACCTTTTGCTCGCCGTCGAAGCACAGGTCGTTCACGGCCTTGATCACGCCCTCGGGGCCATCGATGGAATGGGTTGCGTTGATCTTCATGGTCTCACCCTTGTAGACCACACGGGTGTCACGCGGGATCGAGATGAGCGCGGCCTTTTTCTCGACGGGGTCGACTCGCGCCAGGATGATCGAGTCGGAGCGATACACGTCCTCGCCCGGACGGCCGTCCGTGCCGAGCAGGAGCATGTAAAACGGCTCGCGCGCGACATCGGAGTCGTTCAGGATCTGCAGGACGTTGGCACCGATGAAGCCGTTGCCGCTCAGGTTGCCCGCAATGCGGAAGAACCAAGCTCCAACGCCCACAACGCCCACGAGCAGCACCGCGAGCACCGCGCCGAGAATACCGCGCTTGATCATGCGGCTCTTACGGCGCTGGCGGGCGCGCTCGGAATAACGGCTCACGTTCTCGCGGCTGTAAATCCTACTGCTGGCACCCGTGGAGGGCTGGCGGCCCTGCTGGACCGGGATCTTTCTGTGGCTCATAGAGTACCTACGCTAGTCGTCGATGGGATCGGGTACGCTCAGACGCTCGACATGAGCACCAAGCGAGCAGAGCTTCTCAACGAAGCGCTCATACCCGCGGTCGATGTGATGGATGGCGGACACCTCGGTGTAGCCCTCGGCGATAAGGCCGGCGACCACGAGGGCCGCACCGCCGCGCAGATCGGGCGAGGTGACCTGGGCTCCGGAGAACCCGTCCACGCCGTGCACCATTGCATGATGGCTCTCCACGCGGATGTCCGCGCCCATGCGAACGAGCTCGGAGGCGAACATGAAGCGGTTCTCGAAGATGTTCTCCGTAATGATGGAATTGCCGTCGGCAAGGGCGGATAGGACCATGATCTGGGCCTGCATATCCGTGGGGAAGCCGGGGAACGGCAAGGTCTGGATGTCAACCGGTTCAATGCGATCGGCGCGATAGGCTCGGACGCCGTTCTCGATGCGATCGATGCGCACGCCCATGAGCTCGAGCTTCTTGATGACCATGCCGAGGTTGATCGGGTTGAAGCCCGTGACCTCGACGCCCGACTCATCGGCCATGAGGGCGGCAGCGGTAATGAAGGTGCCTGCCTCGATACGGTCGCCCACCACGCGGTGGGTCACGGGATGCAGCTCCTCCACGCCCTCGATCTGAACGACGGGAGTGCCGGCGCCGGTGATCTTGGCGCCCATCTCGTTGAGCATGTTGGCGAGGTCCACGATCTCGGGCTCGCGCGCCGCGTTGTCGATAACGGTGGTGCCCTTGGCCTTGACCGCAGCCATGATGAGGTTCTCCGTGGCACCGACGCTGGCGAATTCGAGCGTCACCGCCGTACCGGTAAGACCCTCGGGTGCGTCGGCATGAATGTAGCCGTGATCGGTGTCGAACTGAACGCCCAAGGCGCCAAGGCCCAGGATGTGCATGTCGATCTTGCGTGCACCGAGATTACAGCCACCGGGCATCGCGATCTTGGCACAGCCAAAGCGCCCAAGCAACGGACCCATGACGGCGGTCGATGCGCGCATCTTGGCCACCAGGTCATACGGCGCCTCCCAGGAGGACACGGCAGAGGTATCGATTCGCAGCGTGTGCTCATCGAGCACGTCGATAGTGGCACCCATGCGCTTGAGCACCTTGCCCATCACATGGACGTCCGAGATATTGGGCACGTTCTCGAGTGTGGTGGCACCCGGCGCGAGCAACGTTGCGGCCATGAGCTTGAGCGCGGAGTTCTTCGCACCCGAGACGGCGACCGTGCCGCTGATGAGATGACCACCTTCAACGCGGATGATATCCAAGCGTTTCCCTTTCAAAAAAACATGCCCGGGGCCGTTCCCCGGGCATGATGTCAATCGCTGTGCGCGCGAACGGTTTGTTCGCCTGCGCCTACTGAGCAAGCAGCAGCTTGCACCATGCGATTTCATTATAGAGGTAGGCGCGACGAGCGTCGCCCTCCGCCATATTCCCCAGCTGGTCTTCAAAACCTGCAAGCCTGGCGTTCACCTCGTCGACATCGACCTTCTCGGTGTCGATGGCGCGCTCGGCGAGCACGATGACCTCGTCGTTCGCAACCTGGACATATCCGTCCGTCACCGCAAAGACATGGTCGACGACGCCCATCTTGGTTTCGGAGACGCGGATATGGCCACCGTCGATCGTGCAAATCTCGCTCGCATGATGCGGGAGAATACCGAACTCTCCGACGGTGGAGGGCACCGCCACGTACGCGACGGCCCCCTCATACACGCACTCCTCGGGGCAAACGATTCGCAGCTGCATGGGCTTTGCCATGGTTCCTACGCCCCCATCTTAGCGGCGCGCTCACGCACGTCGTCAATGGTGCCGGCATAACGGAATGCCTGCTCGGGCAGGTTGTCGCACTCACCGTCGACGATGGCCGCAAAGGAGCGGACCGTATCGGCGACGCGGATGTAGACACCGGGGTTGCCGGTGAACTGCTCAGCGACATGGAAGGACTGGGAAAGGAACTGCTGCAGCTTACGAGCACGGTTGACCGTAAGGCGCTGCTCCTCGGACAGCTCGTCCATACCGAGAATGGCGATGATGTCCTGCAGGTCGGAGTACTCCTGGAGAAGCTCCTGGACCTTGACGGCGACGCGGTAGTGCTCCTCGCCCACGATCGCGGGGTCGAGCGCGTCAGAGGAGCTCGCCAGCGGGTCGATGGCCGGGTAGAGACCGAGCTCGGCGATGGAACGCGAGAGAACGGTCGTGGCGTCGAGGTGGGTAAAGGTCGTGGCAGGAGCCGGGTCGGTCAGGTCGTCGGCGGGGACGTAGACGGCCTGGACCGAGGTGATGGAACCGGTCTTGGTCGAAGTGATGCGCTCCTGCAGGTCGCCCATCTCGGTAGCCAGCGTGGGCTGGTAGCCAACGGCGGACGGCATACGGCCGAGCAGGGCCGAAACCTCGGAACCCGCCTGAGAGAAGCGGAAGATGTTGTCGATGAACAGCAGGACGTCCTGGCCGCGATCGCGGAAGTACTCCGCCTCGGTCAGGCCGGCCAGGCCGATGCGCAGACGCGCTCCCGGGGGCTCGTTCATCTGACCGTAGACCAGGCAGGTCTTGTCGATAACGCCGGACTCGCTCATCTCCAGGTACAGGTCGGTGCCCTCACGGGTGCGCTCGCCGACGCCGGTGAACACCGAAGTGCCGCCGTGCTCCTGGGCGAGGTTGTTGATGAGCTCCTGAATCAGAACGGTCTTGCCAACACCGGCGCCGCCGAACAGACCCGTCTTACCGCCACGGATGTAGGGCTCGAGCAGGTCGACGGCCTTAATGCCGGTCTCGAAGATCTCGGTCTTGGTGGTGAGCTGGTCAAAGCTCGGGGCGGGATGGTGAATCGGGTACCAGGCATCCACCTCGGGCATATCCTTGCCATCGACAGGCTGGCCCATCACGTTCCAGATACGGCCGAGGGTGCCCTTGCCAACGGGCATCTTCATCGGGGCGCCGGTGTCGACGACCTCGAGGCCGCGCTGAAGGCCGTCGGTGGAGGTCATGGCGACGCAGCGAACCACGTCACCGGGCAGCTGGCTCTCAACCTCGAGAATCGTGTCGATGTGACCCACGGGGGTATCGACGTCGACGGTCAGGGCGTTGTAGATGTTCGGCACACCGCCCTTGAATTTGACATCCACGACGGCGCCGATGATACGGACGATATGTCCGACACCGGCAGTCTTCGCGGAGTCCATATCAATGAAATCTGCCATTAATGTTCCTCCAATGCAGCGGCCCCGCCCACGATCTCATTGATCTCGGTGGTGATGGAGGCCTGGCGTACACGGTTATAAGTGCGCGTGAGGTCGGCGATGATCGCGCTTGCGTTCTCGGTGGCCGAGTGCATCGACTTGCGTCGGGCACCCTGCTCGGCCGCTGCGGAGTCGATCATGGCCTGGTGGACGACGGTCAGCACGTAGCTCGGGATCAGCTTGTCGAGCACGTGCTCCGCGGAGGGGACGAACTCGAACGGCGAGGCGAGACGCGTGGGCGCCTCATCCTCGTTCGCACGAGGACCGCGAGCGGTGCGCAGCACCTCATCGTCCAACGGCAGGATGCGCTCGGAGCGCAGCACCTGCTCCACGCGGTTCTTCGCATGGAAGTAGACGATGTCCACGCGACCGAAGCGACCCTGAGAGAAGCCGTCGATCACGTAGTTGGCCACGACGCGGGCATTCTCAAGCGTGGGGTCGTCGGACTCGCCGACGATGCCCATCACCTTGCAGGGGTACTTGCGGAAGTACTCCGTCACCTTACGGCCGCAGGTAATGAGCTCGACCTCCTTCGCACCGTGACGGTGGAAGTGCTTGATGCGCTGCTCAGCGGCGCGCTCGACCTGCATGTTGAAACCGCCGGCAAGACCACGGTCGGAGCTGATCGCAATGACCAGCGCGCGCTCGTAGGTCTCGGGGTCCACGAGGAGCGGCGAGTTGACGTTGAGCGCAGGATCGGTCGCCACGGTGAGCATGACGTCGGTAATCGCGGCGGAGTACGGCTCGCTGTTCTTGGCGCGCTGCAGGGCACGCGCGATCTTCGCCGTGGCGACCATTTCCATGGTGCGCGTGATCTGCTGGGTCGTGGAGACCGAACCGATGCGCTTTTTTATTTCGCGGAGGTTGGCCATAGGGCTTACTACTCTCCAGCTTCGTCGGCGCCCGACTTGACGGGCGCCTTCCCGGAGTCGCGAGACGCCAGGAACTGATCCTTGTAATCGCTGATCGCCTGCTCGAGCTCCTTGCCGATGCGATCGTCGATCTTGGCGGAGCGGAACTCCTCCAGGAGCTTGCGATAGGCACCGTTCAGGAACTCCACCAGACCGTCGCGGAAGGGCACGACGTCCTCGAGAGCCATGTCATCGAGGTAGCCCTTGTTGCCCGCGTACAGCACGGCGACCTGATCGACGACGTCCAGTGCCTTGAAGCGACCCTGCTTGAGGAGCTCGGTCATGCGAGCACCGTGGGTGAGCTGCTTCTGCGTGGTGGCGTCGAGGTCGGAGCCGAACTGGGTGAAGCCGGCGAGCTCGCGGTAGGACGCAAGGTCCAGACGCAGGTTGCCCGCCTGCTGCTTCATGGCCTTGGTCTGCGCGGAACCACCGACGCGCGACACGGAGATGCCGACGTCGACAGCGGGGCGCTGACCCTGGTGGAACAGCTCGGACTGCAGGTAGATCTGACCATCGGTAATCGAAATCACGTTGGTCGGGATGTAGGCGGAAACGTCGCCATCCTGCGTCTCGATGATCGGCAGGGCGGTCAGGGAGCCGCCGCCGTTCTTCTCGGAGAGCTTGCAAGCGCGCTCCAGGAGGCGAGAGTGCAGGTAGAAGATGTCGCCGGGGTAGGCCTCGCGTCCGGGCGGACGACGCAGCGTCAGCGACATCTGACGATAGGCGACGGCCTGCTTGGACAGGTCATCGTAGATGACGAGCACGTGACCGCCGGGGTTGGTGGCGCTGGCGGGCTGGCCATCCTCGCCGTTGTACATGAAGTACTCGCCGATGGCGGCACCCGCCATGGGGGCGATGTACTGCAGCGGTGCGGAGTCTGCCGCGGTAGCGCTCACGATGACGGTGTAGTCGAGAGCACCGTGCTGGGCAAGCGTCTCGCGAATATTCGCGACCGTGGAGGCCTTCTGGCCGATGGCCACGTACACGCAGATCATGCCCTTGCCACGCTGGTTGATAATGGCATCGATGGCGATGGCGGTCTTGCCGGTCTTTCGGTCACCGATGATGAGCTCGCGCTGGCCGCGGCCGATCGGGATCATCGCGTCGACGGCGAGCAGACCCGTCTGCACGGGCTCGCACACCGGGGTGCGCTCGATGACGCCAGGGGCCTTGAACTCGATGGGGCGACGATGCGTCTCGCCGACGCTGCCCTTGCCATCGATGGGCTGACCAAGCGGGTTGACGACACGACCGAGCATGCCGCGACCCACGGGGATGTCCATAACACGACCGGTGGTGCGGCAGGCGTCGCCCTCCTTGATGGAGTCGACATCGCCGAACAGAACGGCGCCGACCTCTTCGCGGTCGAGGTTCTGAGCCAGGCCGTACACGGTCTTGCCCGTGATGGAGCTAGTGAACTCAAGGAGCTCACCGGCCATCGCGCTTTTGAGACCGAAGATGTGAGCGATACCATCGCCCACCTCGGCTACGTGGGATACTTCTTGGGTATCGACGGTAGCCGACAGATCATACAGGCGCTGCCGTAGGATCTGCTCGATGTTCTCGGCATTGATTGCCTCGGACATGTGGCTATACCTCCGAATTCATTCCGGGTTGAGTCATGACCTTATAGGCCTGCTCAAGTTGGTGACGCACGGATGCGTCGCGGCGGTGTCCGTTGACGGACAAGATGATGCCGCCGGTAATTGACGGATCGACATGCTCGATCAGGAACACGTTGCGACCCAAATCAAGTTCGCACTTCTGGGTGACCAGCATGCGCAGCTCGTTGTCGAGCGGGACCGCCGTGGTGACGGTAACGCCGACCGTGGCCTCGTCACCCTCGGCCATCTCGCTATAGAGGTCGAGAACGGCTCCGAGCTTATCGAGGTCGCCGTTGGCGGCCATCTGCGAAAGGACGGAGAGGACCTCCGGGCTCGCATTCGCGTCGGCCTTGAGGGGCTCGATGTTCTCGAGAACGCGGTTCTCGGTCTTGGCCGCCTCAAGCAGGGTGCGCGCGTAGGTTTCCAGCTTGCGCTTCTCGAAGCGATCGCTGATGGACGGATTAGGCATTGAGCTTACCCACTTCCGCAAGATACTTCTTGATGAGCTCGCGCTGCTTGGCCTCGTCGTTGGCGAGGGTATCGCCCACGATGGAGGTGGCCACGGCGACGGACATCTTAGCGATGGTGTCGGTGGCACTCATGTACGCGCGCTTCTTCTCGTCCTCGGCGCGGTCCTGCGCCTTGGCGATGATGTCCTCAGCCTCGGCGTGAGCGGCTGCGACGATACGCGAACGCTCCTTTTCGGCGTCGCCGCGAGCCTCGAGAACGATCTCGGAAGCCTTGCGACGGGCCTCGGCGACGATGGCATCGGCCTGCTCGCGAATCTCGGCCGCCTCGGCCTTGGTGGCGTCGGCCTGCTCGAGGCTGTCCTCGATCTTGTGCTCACGGGCATCCAGAACGGAAATGACCTTAGGCCAGACAAACTTGGACAGCAGGAACCAGATGATCAGGAAGATGACGAGTGCAGGAATGAACTCGGCCATCTTGGGGATCAGGATATCCGCGCCACCCGATTCGGTTCCCTCAGCAAAAGCCAGGGCGGGGGTAAACAGCACCGAGGCAGCGGCCCCAAGTGCGATACCTGCGCTTTTAACGTTTTTCATGACTCCCCCTCGGGATTCACGCCCGGTACTCTTGCGAAGACCGAACTTATTTGACAACCAGTGCGACGACGAAGCCGATCAGGGCCAGAGCCTCGGAGAAGGCGGCAGCCATGATGAAGACGGTGAAGACGCGGTCCTGAACCTCGGGCTGACGGGCCATGGCGCTCGCGACGCCGTATGCTGCCAGACCGATAGCGACGCCCGCGCCGATAACACCAAGACCGTAACCGATAACTCCCACAATTCCTCCTTGAGTTCATGCGCCGCCTACCGGCGCATCTTGAACACGATACCTATATCAAATGCCCCGTATGGGATATGGGCATTTGGTACCCAATATTAGTGGCCCTCAGCCTCGGCGCCCTGAATGTACACGGCGGTGAGGACGGTGAAGACGTACGCCTGGATGACACCGACGAAGATCTCGATCGCATAGATCACGAACAGGATCGCGCCGAACACCAGGGACGGGATGGCCCCCAGGACGTTCGCGGCGGTGAGCTGCGAAATGAGCGGCTCGGCGAACAGGGAGACCATGAGGGCGAACGACCCGAGCACGATATGACCGGCGAACATGTTGCAGAACAGACGCACGGCGAGCGTGATGGGGCGAAGCAGCGTGGAGATGAGCTCGATCACCCAGATGAGGATGTTGAGCGGGAACATGACGCCCTTGGGCGCAAGGCTCTTGATGTAGCCCCAGACGCCATGGTTCTTCATGCCCACGCGGACGAAGTAGATGAACACCACGAGCGCCAGGGCGGCGGTGGTGGAGATGGTACCCGTGCCGGGCTTCATGCCGGGGATGATGCCGATGATGTTGTTCACCACGATGAACATAAACAGAGTGCCCAGGAACGGCAGGTGACGACGCCAGGAGTCCTTGCCCAGAATGCCCACGCCCACGTCGTTCTCGAGGTACTCGATCACATACTCGACGGCATTGGCGAAACGGCCGCGAGGCACCACGGCGACGCGCTTTGCGAACGCGAACATGATGATGAGCAGCACGATCGAGGAAACGATCAGCCAGAACGTGTACTGCGTCAGGCCTGAAACCAAGTCGCCGACCACCGGTATCGAGCTGAAGCTCGACACAAGGTGGTTAATCTCGGCCGGCAGCTTATCGAATGCTTCCAACGCTAACCCTCCTAGAGTCTACGACTCATCGTTATGACGGCGAGAACCGCCCACATGACCAGGAACCCTCCGAGGAACCCGATCGCGAACACCACCAAATCCGCTGGCGCCACAGCCCACATCAGGGCGAATGCCGCCATCAGAAAGACAAACGATATCGCAAGCGCCGCCATTCCCTTGCCGACCGTCGGTCGCATGCGCTTCTTCCGCGCAAGCAAGACCACCGTCAACATTGGCATGAAGCCGGCAACGCCGATTCCCATCCCCGCCACGAGGACGCCGATGTCACTGGAATCGACCATCGATCGCCTTTCCACTGCACAATCATGACCGTCGCGGCCATCTCATCCCATGTCCGAAACACGGGGCAAAATTGCCCTTAACCGCACGATTACCAGTGACTGGCAGTATATCGCTCGGCGTTTCACGCGCAAGGAAATTTTGACAACTGGACTATGATTATGAACATCTGTTCACAAAGAGACATCCGTGAAATATGTTTCAACACATATACGCGCAGATGTCTCTTTTCCTTCACGAATTAACGGCAATATTTTATCGCCTCAACGGCAAGTTCTTGCCGTTTTGCGCCACCAATCGACACGGCGTGCGCCACGGGTGCGCGCCGCTTGAGAGAAACGCTATAGAGTGCCAAAAATCCGGTCGCCAGCATCGCCCAGTCCAGGGACAATATATGCAGCATCGTTCAGCTTCTCATCAATGGAGCAGGTATACAAGCGGACATCGGGGTCGTGTCCGAGAACGGTCGCGATTCCCTCGGGAGCAGCAACCAGGACAAGCAGGCGGATGTCCTTCACGCCCTGCGCGCGCAGGTAATCGATGGCGGCGGTTGCCGAGCCACCGGTGGCGAGCATGGGATCGACAACCAGGCAGATGCGCTGGTCGGCGTCGGAAGGCAGCTTCGCATAATACTCGTGCGGCTCGTGCGTGACCTCGTCGCGGTACATACCCACATGGCCGACGCGCGCTGCCGGGATGAGCTCGAGCAGGCCGTCGACCATACCGAGGCCCGCGCGCAGAATGGGCACGATAGCGACCTTGCGGCCGGCGATGCGCTTGCCGGTGGTCTCGCAGATGGGAGTAGTCACGGGCGCGTCCTCGAGCGGGAAATCGCGGGTCGCCTCATAACCCTCGAACAGGGCCAGCTCCTTGACGAGCTCTCGGAACTGCTTGGAGCCGGTGTTCTCATCACGCATGATGGTCAGCTTGTGCTGGACGAGCGGATGGTCGACGAGGGTCACCCGGCTGCGATCGAAATCGACGGACATACTGTACTCCTTAAATTAGACGAAGAGTTAGTCGAGGGCCATGATCTTGGCGACGCGCGCCTCGTGGCGGCCACCCTCAAATTCGGTGGTAAGGAAGGTCTTGACGATTTCCTTGTTGACCTCGAGGTCGACGAAACGGCCGGACAGGCACACCACGTTGCCGTTGTTGTGCTGGCGGAAGAGCTCCGCAAACGGAACGGACGTAATGGAGGAGGCGCGCACGCCAGCGACCTTGTCGGCAGCGACCGCCATACCGATACCCGTGCCGCACACGAGAACACCGCGATCGGCCTCGCCGGCAGAGACGGCCTTAGCCACGGGAGCGGCATAGTCGGGGTAATCGACAGAAGCGTCGGTGTCGGGGCCCATGTCGGTGACATCGAAGCCCAGTTCATCGGCGATATAGGCCGCCAGAGCCTGCTTCTGCTCAAATCCACCGTGGTCGGAGGCGATGGCGATGCGCATGTGCACGTCCTTTCTCTTATACATATGATCAGCCCGCTTGGTCGCGCGAACCTACTCCACTCTAGCAGGTTGGGACGGCGCTCGCGCCGTCGCGAGGGACGTTTACGAAACCGGCCCTGCATCCGGGCAACAGGGATGCAGGGCCGGTTCAACACAGAGAGGTCGGCCTGATGGCCGCTGGGGATGCACCCTAGCGCGAGCGCGCGCGATCGACGGCGCTGTGCCAGCCGGAAAGGTTGCGAGCCACCTCGCCTTCGGCCATCTGGGGCTCGAAGCGTCGGCCGGGCACGCGGTTCTGCTCGAGCTCTTCGAGGTCCTCCCAGTACCCGACCGCAAGCCCGGCGAGATAGGCCGCACCGAGAGCCGTGGTCTCCACGTTTTCCGTCTGCTCAACGGGAATGCGCAGCAAGTCGGCCTGAAACTGCATGATAAAGTCGTTGCGCGAGGCGCCGCCGTCAACCGAAAGAATCTCCAGTTGGACACCGGCATCGAGCTGCATGGCGTGCAGAACGTCAAAACTCTGATACGCCATGGACTCGCAGGCAGCACGTACAATCGTCGCACGGTCTGCCGCGCCGGTGAGCCCGCAGATGAGACCGCGCGCGTCGGGGTCCCACCATGGGGCGCCCAAGCCGCTGAAAGCCGGCACGAGATAGCACCCGCCGTTGTCTTCCAGGCTCTTACATAGATCGGCTGCCTCCTTGGTGCTGGAAAGCAGGCCGAGCTTGTCGCGAAGCCACTGAATGGTGGCCCCGGCGTGGAAAATCGAACCCTCGAGCGCGTAGGAAATCTTGCCATCCAAGGCGATGCCGATGGTGGAAACGAGACCCCTCTCGGACTTAACACAGGTGTCGCCGGTGTTCATGAGCATGAAACAGCCCGTGCCGTAGGTGTTCTTCGTGCATCCGGGCCTGAAGCAGCAGTGACCGAACAGTGAGGCCTGCTGGTCGCCCGCAACGCCGGTGATCGAGGGGCCGTACGTCATAATCTCGTTGGAAACGCTGCCGTAATCGTCGGAACTCCACTTGACCTCCGGCAGCATCGAACGCGGAACGTCGAGCAGCTCGAGCAACTCGTCGTCCCACTCGAGCGTGTGGATGTTGAACAGCATCGTGCGACTCGCGTTGGTGTAGTCGGTGGCGTGCACCATGCCGCCCGTCAGGTTGTAGATGAGCCAAGTGTCGATGGTTCCGAACATGAGCTCGCCGGCATCGGCCGCCGCGCGGGCGCCGTCCACGTTGTCGAGGATCCATTTGATCTTGGTTCCCGAGAAATACGGGTCGGGCATGAGGCCGGTCTTGTCGCGGATGATGTCGGACATGCCGTTCGCAATGAGAGCATCCGTGATCTCGGACGTGCGGCGGCACTGCCACACAATGGCGTTGTGCACGGGCAAACCGGAATCGCGGTCCCACACCACGGTGGTCTCGCGCTGGTTGGTGATGCCGATGGCGGCGATGCGGTCGGAATGGATGCCGCTCTTGAATTGAACCTCCATCATGACCGCGATTTGGGAGGCCAGGATCTCCATGGGATCCTGCTCGACCCAGCCCGGACGCGGATAGAAGGTTTTAATACGGCGTGAGGCCTGCGCGACGATGCAATCGTATTCATCGACGATGACGGCTCGGACCGAAGTGGTGCCCGAGTCGAGCGCCATGACATACCGCCCACCCGTGGGGTTGTATGCCACATCCACTTTGCTGAGATCTTTGAGAGTAACCGCCATCGGGGACCTTTCCTTACGTATGCCCCCGCCGTCGATACGGTCGGAGGCGCACAGAGCCGCCCTAGCATTGTTTCACGCGCAAGCCCGTCCCGCGCCGACGGACAGTTACCTACCCGCCAGACGGGATAACTGGTCGGTGTATGAACAGTTTTCTCGGGCAAAAGGCATGTGTCCCCTAAGCGACTATGAGCGCCTTCTGATTCGCGGCGGATCCGTCAGCGGCGATGCGTTTCCGCACCGATACACGCGCTATTCCAGTACGGCCCTGATCTCCCGCACCGCCAATGCCCCTTCGCGCAGGATCTGAAGCTCCCCGTCTCGCACGGCCACAATGGTCGAGGCATCTCGGCACGGGGTCTCCCCCGCGTCGACGGCAACGTCGACACCAGCCAGAATGCGCGGTTCAACCTCATCAA
The DNA here is from genome assembly GCF_000156175.1 of Collinsella intestinalis DSM 13280. Taxonomy (GTDB): domain Bacteria; phylum Actinomycetota; class Coriobacteriia; order Coriobacteriales; family Coriobacteriaceae; genus Collinsella; species Collinsella intestinalis. The sequence goes on along the minus strand of NZ_GG692710.1, from coordinate 1,377,118 downwards.
ATGAGATCGGCGCCGGCTTGCCATGCGTGTTCGCCGAGGTCACCGCCAGCGGCGATCCGCAACGCGCGATAAGCTCCTGGACAACCGGTGACGCAGAGGCACGCAGGGCGACCGTCCCATCCGCAGCCCGCATGAACGACGGCACGTCGTCCGCTGCCGGGACCACGAGCGTGAGGGCACCCGGCCAGAGCTTTTCCGCCAAAGCACATATCGAATGAGGCACATCCTTGCCGTAGCGCTCGAGGGCCGCCGGACCGTCGACCAGCCACGGCACCGTCTGGGTGAGCTCACGCTGTTTGAGGGTGAATATGCGCCCATAGCCCGTATCGGGCCCGGGGGTCTCCAGATTCGCCGCGAAAGCGGATATGGCCACCCCCACCCCGTAGACCGTCTCGGTCGGAACGAGCGCAAGGCCTCCCGCCGTCAGGCAGTCGGCGGCAGGTCCGAGATTGTCGTGGGCCTTAATCACATTCGCCATAACGAGCTTCTCCCCTATCTCACAAATACGTAAGCGGCCAGGCGCTCCAGTGCCTCGCGTAGGCGCGCAGTCGGCAACGCTAGGTTGATGCGAATCGTCTTGTCTCCGCCAAACGGGCGCCCGTCTTGCCACAGCACACCGACCTCGACGCCGGAGCGCAGCAACTCGTCGATATCCATGCCATGAGCGGCGCACCAACCGTCGCAATCCAAGAAGAGCATGTACGTCCCCTGCGGTCGCGCAAAATCGACACCAGCAATCTCCTCAAAGAACTCCGAGGCAATCCGTGCGTTGCGACCAAGAACTTCTCGCAACTCGTCGACCCAGGCAGCGCCCTCGTCGCTGTATGCACCCAAAAGCGCATGCATGGAGAGCACGTTTTGCATGTTGTAATGCGACAAACTCGCCTGCTTGGCCAAGCGAGCCTGAAGCCACGGATTGTAGACAACGCGATAGCTACCGATGAGTCCCGCGATGTTGAACGTCTTGCTCGGGGCGTACAGCGCGACGGTCCGCATCCGCGCGTCGTCGCTCACGCTCTGCGTGGGGATGTGGACACTGCCTCCCAAAACGATATCCGACCATATCTCATCTGAAATAACGTAGACATCGTACTTTCGGAACAGGCCCATCGCCCGCTCGAGCTCCCAGCGTTCCCACACGCGCCCTGTCGGGTTATGAGGCGAGCACAGAATGGCCGCGTGGACCTCCCTCGTTGCGAGCTTGCGCTCCATGTCCTCGTAATCCATGCGCCACACGCCCTCGGCGTCGCGCTGTAGCCAACTCGTCACCAGGTCATACCCCGCATTTTTAAGCGTGTTGGTGAATCCGGTATACGTCGGGGCATGAACAAGCACCTTGTCCCCACGCGAGCACACCACGGCAAGGGCATTGGCAACACCGCCGAGCACCCCATTTTCATAGCCGATATTCTCGGGCTTCAACCCCACGACCCCGTTGCGACGCTCATGCCACCAGGCGATGCGATCGTAATACTCCTGCGGATACTCGAAATATCCGAAGCACGGATGCTCGAGCCGCTCTCGCATGGCGCGCAGCACCGAAGGAGCGGTGGCGAATCCCATATCGGCCACCCACATGGGGATGACGTCAAACCCTTCGCGCACAACGGCGTCGACAGGGCCCAAAGAGCCGCCGGAAATCGCTCCGGCTGCATCCGCGGCAATCGAATCGTGTCCCATGCGATCGATAACGTCCGTGAAATTGAACATTCAGCCTTGCCCCCAGAGTTCCACTCAGGCCGTTACGGCCATTTCGCCATATGGCACGATCTTATCTAGCTCCGGGCCCAATTCCCGTCGCGCCACATCGGTGTCGTAGGCAACCTGAGCGCGCATCCAGTAGCCATCGGTCAATCCAAAATAGCGGCAGAGCCTCAGGTCGGTATCGGCCGTTATCCTGCGTCGTCCAAGCACAATTTGACCTATACGCTGTGCGGGAATACCCGTTTCTTTCGCCAGCCGGTACTGCGAAAGCCCCAGTGGCTCAAGAAACTCCTCCTTCAGCAACTCACCTGGAGTAACCGGACGCATCTCCCCAGCCATTGCCCCTCCATATCAGTGGTAATCGACGATCTCCACATCCTGAGGCCCCATCGGAGTCCATGAAAAGCAAATTCTAAACTGTTCGTTAATCCGAATACTATATTGCCCTTCACGGTCCCCACTTAAGGCCTCAAGATGATTGCCAGGAGGAATACGCAGGTCATTGAGGTTTCCAGCGATTTCCAATTGGCGCAACTTACGGAGCGCCTGCCTCTCAAACGCGCGGTATCGGGGAATCCGCATACCGCGCGAGAGCCTCTCGACGTCTTTATCTCTGTAAGGTACAATCATAGTAACGCCATTCGTTATTAACGTCAAACGATACTAATTGCGCCATGTCGCTCCGCGCCTATCCCACCAAAGCAAGGACGATGCGCGGGCGACCGGTGAAATCATCGACGATGCGGACATCATGCATGCCGGCAGAGCGACACAGATCGGCAGCTGCGTCCAGGTGACCCTCGTAAAGTTCGCACGCGAGCAGGCCACCCGGGCGAAGCATATGCGGGGCGGCGTTGACGAGCCTGCGGAAGATATCGAGACCGTCTGCGCCTCCATCCAGCGCCAACGCCGGCTCAAAGTCGGCAACCTCGTGCGGCAGCGACTCCATGACGGCGGAAGGAATATAGGGAGGATTGGAGACCAACACGTCAAACGTTCCCCACTCGGTCTCACGATTGAGTGGTGACACGAGATTGCCCAAACGCACATCAACGTCGGCGGGCGAAATGCCCAGCGCATCGCGGTTGCGGATGCTCAGATCGACTGCACGGGGCTCAATGTCGATTGCGACGCACTGAGCACGCCCCGAGCGCTCAGACGCAATGGAAAGCGAGATGCAACCCGTACCGCACCCAACCTCGAGAACGCGCGCGCATCGAATCTGACCCGACTCCCCATCCTGAGCAGGAGCACCCTCGGAGAACTCGCCCCCTTCGACAGGTGCGGCACCCAATACGCCCGCATCCCCTTCGGCGCCATCGGCCGTCTCAATGGTCCCCTCGCCGTCCTCAAGCGTGTCAAAATCATCGTCACGCAGTTCGCGCTCGACGACGGGCGCCTCATCCTTTTCCTTTGCCGCGGCGATCTCGGCCTGCAGGGCAGCCTCGACCTCGGCGTTCCAGGGCAGCTCCACACGCCCGCGCTCGACTGCGGGAGCGGCTCCGATGACCTCTCGATCGAGATAGGCCAAGACCTCTTCAACCAACAGCTCGGTCTCGGGCCGTGGGATGAGCACGCCGGGCTCGCACATCACATCGATCGTGCGGAAGCTCGTCTCACCGATGATGTACTGCAGCGGCTCGCCCTTCGCGCGGCGCACAACGGCCGTGTGCATTGCGGCAAGCTCCTCGCTCGACATCGGTTTGTCAAAGTTCACGTATATCTCAGTGCGCGAGAGCCCGGTCACACCCGACAGCAGCCATTCGGCGGACAGACGCGGACGCTCGTCGCCCCGGTCCTTTAGGTAGTCGCGCGTCCAATCCAGGCATCGCCTGATGGTCCACGTCTCGTTCGCCATAGCGGCCTCCGTCCCTCGTATTGCATAGCCGCGATTCTACGGCACGGCCGACATGCACCCCGTCGAGAACACCGAATTACAGCATTTCCCGTCCAAAAACAGTCCGTCTGACCAAAACCTGACTGCTTGAAAAACGGGCCGCCGCCCCGAAGGACGACGGCCCGAACAGGCACGTTTGCAGCTGGGGCATCCCATGTTGCAGCTGGGGCATCATACCGCGCGGCTCTTGCCCAACAGCCGAGAACCCGCTTACACGGCCTCTGCGAGCTTGGCGGCGCGGTCGGCGGCCGCCAGGGCGTCGATGACGTCGGACAGCTGATCGCCCAGCAGCACGCCGTTGTAGGTGGAGTTGAAGCCGATGCGGTGGTCGGTCACACGATCCTGCGGCAGGTTGTAGGTGCGGATCTTCTCGGAACGGTTGCCGTGGCCGATCTGGGCAGAGCGCTCGGCACCGAGCTCGGCCTGCTGCTTCTCGAGCTCCATCTCGTACAGGCGGGCGCGCAGCATCTGCATGCAGACCTCGCGGTTCTGGATCTGGGAACGCTGCTCCTGAGACTGAACCACGGTGTTCGTGGGCAGGTGGGTGATGCGCACGGCGGAGTAGGTGGTGTTGACACACTGACCGCCGGGGCCGGAGGCGCAGTAGGTGTCGACGCGCAGGTCGGCCTGGTTGATCTGGATATCGATCTCATCGGCCTCGGGCAGCACGGCCACCGTCGCGGTGGACGTCTGGATGCGACCCTGGGACTCGGTCTTGGGGACGCGCTGCACGCGGTGCACGCCGGACTCGTACTTCATGACGGAGTAGACCTTGTCGCCCTCGACCTTGAACTCGATGGACTTGAAACCGCCGGCCTCGGAGGGGCTGGAGTCGAGCACCGTCATCTTCCACTTCTTGGACTCGATGAAGCGCTGGTACATCTTGAAGAGGTCGCCCGCGAAGATGGCCGCCTCGTCGCCGCCCGCCGCGGAACGGATCTCGACGATGGTGTCCTTCTCGTCCATCGGGTCGCCCGGGATGAGCATGATCTTGATGTCTTCCTCGAGCTGGGGCAGCTTTGCCTCGTTCTCGGAGATCTCCATCTGGAGCATCTCCTTCTCGTCGGCGTCGACGGCGTCGTGCAGCATCTCCTTGGCGACATCGATGTCGTCGAGGGCGCCCAGATACTCGCGAGCGGCCTTCACCAGGTCGGTCTGGTGGGCATACTCCTTGTTGAGGCGGGTGAATTCCTTGATATCGCTGGCGACGGCGGGGTCGGAGAGCTTCTTCTCGAGCTCCTCGAAAGCGATGATGATCTTCTCAAGCTTGTCGCGCATGGTTGCTCCTTATGCGTTGGCTGTTGGCGAAATGTGAAAGAGGGCCTGCCGGCGAAGCGGCGGCCATGGCGTCAAACGTAGCTAGAGCTTATCGAGCGCGATGTGCATGGTTCCTCCCGTAGTTTCCAGATAGGCATCATACCCCGCAATGCCCCACCACGCCAACGTACCTGCAAAACTCCCATAGGCTCGGCAGATGACCGGGCGCGACGGCCGCCCC
>NZ_GG692710.1:1371755-1371919 GCF_000156175.1 Collinsella intestinalis DSM 13280 | reverse complement strand
GCATCCGGCACGACGGCTGCCACGCGCGTCCGGCGCGAAAGCAACCCGGCACGGTCGGCGCCGGGCATGAAAAGGGCCGCACCTCAAAGAGAGATGCGGCCCGAAGCGCATGTGCCCTTCTCGCTGGAACGCGAGGGCTTAAGCGTTGCTGCGGCGGCGCTTGA
>NZ_GG692710.1:1301255-1371655 GCF_000156175.1 Collinsella intestinalis DSM 13280 | reverse complement strand
CGGCGCCGGCGAGGGCGACCGCGGCGGCCGCGGTGCCGCCGATGAGCATCAGCGAGTCGTCACCGGTCTGCACCAGCTTATCGGAGCTGGAACCAGGCTTGCCATCGGAACCGTTTGCGCCATTGCCGGCGGAATTGCCACCCTGGCCACCGTTGCCGGTGCCACCGCTACCGGAGCCGCCGTTGCCAGAGCCCGATCCGCCCTGGTCGGTGTTCTCAACGAGCGCGGCGAGGGCGTCCTTGAGTTCACGGGCGAGGCGATCGCCCTCAGCCTGGGACAGGTTGTCGGCGTTCTCCAGGCCCGCCTTGGCGGCATCGAGTGCATCCTGATATGCCTTCCAGCTCTCGGGCGTGAACTTAGAACCATCGGCAACGGCGTTGTCGATAAGCTGCTGCAGCTCAGTGCCCGCATATTTGAGCACCGGGCTGGAAAGGGCGCCCTCGATACCGGCCTTGAGATCGACGATCTGCTGGTAGGTCAGGCTTTCAGGAGCCTTGAGGGCCTCCTCGGCTGCCACGACCGCCTTGTCGAGCGCCGTCACGGAATCGGTCGTCCACGCCGCCGTATCGACGGTCTTCGCCTTGGCGACGAGGTCGCGCAGCGCCTCGATATCGCCATCGAGGGAAGCATCGACACCGCGGGTCAGGAAGATCTCGGAAATCTGGGGGACGGTGCCCTTGGGCCATTCGAAGACGATGTCCTTAACCGCGGAAACGCCCTTACCGAAGGACAGGTCCTTGAGGACGCTATCGAGAACCCCAAGCTCAACCGTCTTGGTCGCGGGCTCGCCCGCGCGAAGGTCCCCGCTGTAGACGACCGCTTTCACCTTGACGGCGGGCTGGGCCGCCTTGGAGATGACGCGAACGCCGTCAAAGGGCGCCCCGTCGGCGCCAAACGGCTCGGACACGTGGTAGGTCAGCGTTCCCGCCTCGTCGGTAGCAGGCTGCCATGCGGTCAGCACGCTCTTGTCGAGCAGGTTATCGGGTGTTTTGCCCTGCTGCTCAACCGCAGTGGTCTCAAAGTCGCCGCCGGCGTAGACCGGCACGTACTCGCCGCCGTTGATGCGCAGCTCGCCGATCTCGAACCAGCGCTCGGCGTAGGCCTTGGTGAAGCGGATGCGAATGAAGCGCGCGGTCTCGTCGACGCCCTCGCCGGACTTGATGAACATGTTGCCCGGGAAGTCCGTGGAGTGCGTCATCCACTTGGCCTCCTTCGCGGGCACGTCCTTACCGGGAGCGGCGATCTTGCCATCGCTGTTGATGTCGAGGACCGTCTTCCACTCGGCGTCCGGAGCGTCGGCCCTATCGGCGACCTCGATCACGGCATTGCGGATGTAATCGAGACTGGTCTCGGGGACGAAGTACTCAACGCTCTTGATCGAGCGCTCCTGGCCCAGGTCGAAAACGACCTTGGTGCCCTCGGAAGGGCCACCGCTGGACTTGGTGGCGGTGGCGACGTTGCCGTCGAAGATCTTGGCGGCGTCGAGGGTCTGGGCGCCGGGCAGCTCGCTCTTAACGATGCTAGGTGCGAGGGAGTGCAGGTAGCTGCCGGTGAGCGCCTTGAAGTCGGCGGATGCAGCATCCGCCGTGGCGCGGTAGCCGCCATAGCGGGCGCGGACGGGGTCGGCGCCCTTGAGCGGGCTCCACTCGATGCCGTTCTGGGAGTAGACGAGCTCCGCCCCCTTTGCGACCTGGGCATCCGCGTTGGCGAGGACAACCTCGCGGCGGACGGAGCCGAGGTCGACGGCGATGACGTCGCCCTTCTTGGGCAGGGTCACCGATCCATCGGTTGTCTTGAAGGAGCCGTCACCCACACGGGCAGCGAGGTTCACACCCGCAAGGTCGAAGGAAGCGTAAAGGCTGTCCTTGCTATAAGAGAACTTCTCGAACGCGTTGAACTCGAAGAGCTGGAACCAGCTGTCAGTCGCGGCGGTAGAGACGAGCTTCACGCCCGTTGCCTCCACGCGGTCGAAGGTGATGGTCTGCTCGGAAGCGGAGGTCGGCGCGGGGAGCTCGGTCCATTTGCCGTCCGCCGCAGGTGCGGCGTCGGTAGTGTAGTAAAGCTTGGAGGCGGTGAACTTGTCGGCATCGCCCTGCTTGAGGTAGACGGTATCGATGAACTTGGGAGCACTGAACGAGAGCATCACGTAATCGTTTGCCTGGGTCTTCCGATTGCTCCAGAACTTGCTATCCGCATTGCCGTCGACAACGTTGACGATAGGGTTGTTCTGATACTGCGGCATGTTCGTGGTCGCGGTCGCAGTCGCCTCGATCTTACCGAAGCCAGCATGGAGGTCGACGACGCGCCACCACTTGGCGGTCTTGACGCCGTTGACGACTTTGATGGCCTTCGCGCTCACGGGACCGGCCAGCTGGATGGTCTGGGACTTGGCGGAGGTGATCACGCCGGCCTCGTGCCAGAAGTCGTCGACGTCCTGATAGTAGGCCTTACCGGAATCGATGACGTCGCCGGAGCCGCCGCCCTGCTTGAAGGTGATCGAGGTGATGGTCTTAGGCGAGTCGAACGTCACCTGGACGGCGGCGTCGACGGCGGTGGTGTCCCTGTCCTCGCCCTCGTCCTTGAACTTGAACCACGCCTCGGTGTCCTTACCGTCCGAAGCGTGCTGAAGGGGCTTGCTTCCGTCGGCGGAGACCTGGTTGGCGATGCTCACGGCGCCGGTGAACACGGCGTTCTCTTCGAGCTGCTTGTTCACCGTAATCTCGTTGATGGTCGGCCAGGCGTCTTGGCGGTTGTCGCGCACGGCGATGATCCGCACGCCCTCGACGCCCTCGATGTTGAGGCCGGCGAGGGAAACCTTGCTGGTGCTGAACTCCTGGGAGCCCTCGACGTCGGTCCACTGGCCGCCCTTGAGGTACTGGACCTTGCTGGCGTCCATGAAGTCCTTGCCGCCGCCCTGGATGAAGGTGACGGACTTGAGATCGAAGGGCTTGCTCCTCACCATGCCGAAGTAGTCACCCTCGACCAACCTGTTCGGGCTCTGGTAGACGGCGCCGGTCTTGGGGTCGCCGTCGAAGACGGCGGCCGTGCTGCCCGCGGGCGTGTCGGTGCGGCTGGTCACCAGCTTGGTGACCACGGCGTCGGGGTCGGCCGCCAGGGTCGCCTTCTCGGCGGTATAGGCGTCGAGAGCAAGGACCATCGGGGTGATGTGCGCCTTGCCGACGCGCGCGTACTCATAATGGTTGATGTACCACAGGGCGTGCCCGTTGGCACGCTCCAAGAGCCCGGCGCCCTCGGCGTACTTGGAGACGAGGGTGGACGCATCCCCCTCGATGCCGGCCTTCACGGCCTCGAGCTCGGCGAGCGCCGCGGCGGTCAAGTCATCCCAAGTGTCGAGCCAGGGCTTCATCTGCTCCGCCATCGCCTTGGTCCCGGCGTTCTCGCGATAGGTCTTGGCGGTGCGCTGCAGGTCCAAGAAGACCTTGGACACCTTGTCGACGTCGGCTGCAGTCACCGTGTCGGAGGAGAGCTTGGCGCGGAAGTCCGCGAGCTCCTGCTTGATATCGGCAGACTCGTCGTTCTCCCATGTCGCGCCTCCGCCGTACATGCGCTTCATGTGGCCGGACAGTTCGCGCAGGGCGTTGGAGCCCTCCGTCTCCTTGCCCGAGTTGTGATCGATGTAGCTGAAGGACTTCTCCCACACCTGGTCGGCATGCTCGGTAGAGCCCCACAGGTTCCAAGTGAAGTCCGCGGTCATGAAGATGCCCTGCTTGGAAGGCTCGGACTGCTGCATCGGGTTGATGACGACGCCCTTGACCTGGCCCGGCTTGAGATCGGAGCCGAGGAAGTTGTTGTGTCCGCCCATATGCAGGGCGTCCTTGTCGTTGTCAGAGCAGGGCCAGTTGATCCACATGAAGGGAGCGACGCCCGAATTGTTCTTGAAGGTGGTGGCGAAGGCGTTGTCGATCTTGCCCCAGACCCGGCCGCCGGTGTTGATCACCTGGACGTTCTCGCCAAGGGTGCCGTACCAGTTCTCACCGTGGCCCATGTAGTCCACCGGGCAGAAGATCAGCGTGTCCTTAAGACCGGAGTACTTGAAGGTCCCGTCGGAATTCTTCTCGTTCTGGAGCGTGCGAAGCCACGCGGTCGTATCGTCGAGGAGCCTCTTGTAAAGCTCGCCCGTGTGATTATTCGCGCTCTCGTTAGGACCGAGCTGATACCCGGCATCGTCGGCGAGGATCGCGATCTGGCGCGTGCCCGCATCAATCACCTGGAGGAACTTGGCCTTCATGATCTCGAAGGTCTCGTCGTAGTTGTCCTTGGTGATGGGGTTGTGCATGAAGGGGTGCAGCGCATAAACGAAGCGCACCTTGGATTTGTTGCCCGCCTCTGCGAGGGGCTTGATCTTCTCGTCGATCTCCGCTTGGGTGTACTTCTCACGCCACTGAGCGTTGTGCTTGGGGTCGTCCTTGGGGGCGTAGAAGTAGGCGTTCAGCTTGTAGTGGCCGCCCCACTCCATCAGCGCCACGCGGTCGCGGGTGCTCCAGGGGTTGCCGTAGTAGCCCTCGATGAAGCCGCGGGTGATCACGTCGGCGTGATCGCTGGCAACCAGGGCGCGCAGCGAACTATCGGCATCTTGCTGCAGGATCTGGAAGACCGTCGACAAGCCGTAGAACGCCGAATCGATGTCCTTGCCCAAGACGATGATGCGATTAGCGGCGCCATCCTCGGCGGGCAGGAGCGCGACCAGGTTCGCATCGGTCTGCTCGAACAGCCCGGCATCGTAGGACAGCTTCTTCGCATCCACGAGCTGCTTGACATAAGAGTCAACCTGCTTGCCCGAACCGTGCACGCCGACGAGCACCGCAGTGCCGTTTGCCGGCACGGCGTCCGCGCTCTCAACGCTCTTGGCTTTGAGCTTGACCGCCTCCTCGAGGCGCGCCTCGGTCTCGGCGTCGATGCCGTCTTCGACGACCGTCGTCACGTTATCGGCGAACTCGACCGAGCCCTCCTGATAGGCGACCTTTTGCGGTGTTGGGAATATTTGATAATCGCCCTCCTGAGCATGAACTCCAACGGGCGTGAACAGCGTTCCCACGCAGGCCGCCGCCGTTACAGCGAGCGCGGCGATCCTGCGACGCGTACTTTGCTTCATCCTGCCTCCTCGATTAGATGATGTGCCCCCATGCGCATGTCGGCGCATTCCGACGGCACCTTACGAATTACCCACCATAGTTGAGTGATGGGTAATTGCGCCTGTCGGAGCGACAAACGTTCAATATCGTCGGTAGACGGTCAATCGTTTCAGCAGTTGTTATTCGGATGCAATACCAGTGGTCTATGCGAGGCGGCAGAAAAAGCGGGGCGCACCGAAACCCCGGTCGCGCCCCGCCACACATATATATATGTCGTTGTTCACATTGCGTCGCGCGCTCGCAACAACGCCCCCCCTACCAGCACGGTCATGCTGAAGGAGAAGTCGCGGGTCTCACCCGGAGCGATGACGGTGACGTTGCGTTTGTGCTCAAACACGTCATCCTCGCTGGTGAGCGTGGCGTGGCCGGTCCAGGGCTCGAGCGCGATAAAAGGAGAGTTGCCCTGGCACGCGGACCAGATACCGATGTACTTGAAATCCGCGAAGTCGATGCGCACGCCGCGACCGCTCTTGGTTCCGCGCAGGGTCAACGTGCCTCCCGGGACGTCCGTGAGCATGACGGCATCGCGGGAGAACAGTTCGCGGGTGACGGGGAGGACGTCCACGTTCTCAACCGGGACGGTTGTCTCGTCGAACGTGAGCAGGCCACCCTCGGCGATAGTGGGGGCAACGCAGGTCCACGGCTCGGAGAACTCGATCGCGTACTCGTCGAACGCCTCATCCCCGGCGCCGGGCGCGGGGACGTTGAACGCAGGGTGGCCACCCACGGAGAAGGGCATAGCGGCGGCACCCGTGTTGGTAACGGAGAAGGTCTGGGTGAGCGTCGCCTCGCCCGTGATGGCGTAGGTCATGTTGAGCTTGAACTCGTACGGATACGCCTCGAGCGTCTCGGGAGAGCTGGTGAACTCGAAGGTCACCGCAGAGCCATCCTCGGCCACCCCGGCGACGCGGTGCTCGTTGATGCGGGCGAGACCGTGGCGCGGCATGCGGCATGTGCCCTGGGCGCTCTCGGCCTCATCGCCGCGCAGGGAGCCAACGATGGGGAACAACACAGGGGCGTGCTTGCCCCAAAACGTCGGGTCCGCCTGCCACAGATACTCGCGGCCATCGAGCGCAAGACTCGTGAGCTCGGCGCCCTTGGAGCTGATGGTGGCGGAAAGACCGCCCTTGGAGATGGTCGTGTTCGACATGGCGAAACCTTTCGGACGAAGACGGAGGCGCACCGGGCGCCCATGGTGAACGGCGCTTGCGACGCCATTGCACACCCCATTATCCCCCGTTTGGCCCTGTCGTGCGACGGGCACATTAACGTTCGGTTCCATATTGTTCGGTACCTTGACTATCATGCCGGGCACTCGTACCCTCGAGTGGACGAATTCGAGAGTAGGAGGAACAGACATGGAAACACCCACGCCCAGCGCGATCTGCCGGGCCATGAGCAGCATCGAGACACCCGAGGCACAGCAGGACGAGACGATCATGCGCGCCAAGCGCATTCTCAGGGGGCTCGGCTTCTGCGGCCACTACATGCATTTCCACGGCGGCGGCCGATCCGGCCAGATCCCCATCCTATGCATGCTCGACCGCTGCGGGGGGACGCTCTCCCAACAGGAGCTCGGCATGCGCTTTGAGATCAAGCCCGGTTCGCTCTCCGAGATCCTCTCCAAGATGGAGACTGCCGGCCTGATCGAGCGCACGCGCGACACCAAGGACCGTCGCCAGCTGTTCGTCCACCTCACTGACGAGGGCACGCGCCTCGCCCACCTCGAACACGAGAAGCGCGACCGCTTCCGCCGCAGCGCCTTCGCCGCTCTAACCGTCGAGGAACAGGAGCAGCTCGCCGAGATGCTCGAGAAGATCCGCGTCACCTGGGAGGAACTTGATGATTAAAACCCTCGTGTCATCCGTTCGCGATTACAAGCTGCCGTCCATTGCCACACCGATCCTGGTGCTGTGCGAGGTCGCCTGCGAAATGGCGATTCCCTTCGTCACGGCCAACCTCATCGACACCATCAAAGACGGCGCGCAGATCGCACAGATCATGCCCACGGCCGGCGTTCTCGTGGGCCTCGCGCTCGTCTCGCTGTTCTTCGGTGCGGCGGCGGGCGTCACCTGCAGCTACGCAAGCTGCGGTTTTGCCAAGAACCTGCGCCACGACCTGTTCTACAAGATCCAGACGTTCTCGTTCGCCAACATCGACCGCTTCTCGAGCTCGTCGCTCGTGACGCGCCTCACCACCGACGTCACCAACGTGCAGCAGGCGTTCATGCTCATCATCCGCATCGCCGTCCGCGCGCCGCTCGTCTTGGTATTCGCCTTTGCCATGGCCTACGCCATGGGCGGCTACATCTCCTTTGTCTACCTGGCCATGATCCCGCTGCTCGGCTGCGGTCTGGGATTCATCATCCACAGGGTCGGGCCGATCTTCACCCGCGTATTCCGCAAGTACGACGCGCTCAACGAGTCGGTCGAGGAGAACGTGACCGGCATGCGCGTGGTCAAGAGCTACGTGCGTGAGAACTACGAGAAGGAGAAGTTCGCCCGCGCCGCCGAAGACGTCCGCGCCGACTTCACCCGCGCCGAGAAGCTGCTCGCCCTCAACAACCCGATGATGAACCTGTGCGTCAACGGCGCCTTCGTCGTCATCATCTACCTGGGTTCCAAGCTCATCATCACCAGCCAGGGCACTCTGTTCGACGTGGGCCAGCTCTCCTCCACCTTCACCTACGGATTCCAGATCCTCATGAGCCTCATGCAGCTCTCCATGATCTTCGTGATGGTCACCATGTCCGAGGAGAGCGCGAACCGTATCGTCGAGGTGCTGAACGCCGAGCCCACCATCACGAACCCCGCCGAGGCCGCACACGAGGTCGCGGACGGCTCGATCGACTTCGACCATGTGAGCTTCAAGTACTCCGAGCACGCCGAGCGCCAGGCACTCGACGACATCGACCTGCATATCGCAAGCGGCGAGACCGTCGGCATCATCGGCGGGACCGGTTCCGCCAAGTCCACGCTCGTGAACCTCATCGCACGCCTGTACGACGCGACCGAGGGCACCGTGCGCGTGGGCGGGCGCGATGTGCGCTCTTACGACCTCGATGCGCTGCGCCACGAGGTGGCCATGGTACTGCAGAAGAACGTCCTGTTCAGCGGCACCATCGCGGAGAACCTGCGCTGGGGCGACGAGAACGCCACCGATGAGGAGGTCCGCGAGGCGGCCCATCTGGCCTGCGCCGACGAGTTCATCGACGGCTTCCCGAAGGGCTACGACACATGGATCGAACAGGGCGGCTCCAACGTCTCGGGCGGTCAGAAGCAGCGCCTGTGCATCGCGCGAGCCCTGCTGCGCCGTCCCAAGATCTTGATCTTGGACGACTCCACGAGCGCCGTGGACACCAAGACCGATGCCAAGATCCGCGCGGGCCTCGCCGCCTACCTGCCCGAGACCACCAAGCTCATCATCGCCCAGCGCATCGCCTCCGTGCAGGACGCCGACCGCATCATCGTGATGGAGGGCGGCCGCATTGCCGCAATGGGCACGCACGAGGAGCTGCTCGAGACCTCCGAGATCTACCGCGAGACGTTCACCTCGCAAAACAAGATGGGTGAGGAGACCGTGGACGGCGACGGCTCCCAGAACGCCGATGACGATGCGTCCGCAACACGCGAGACCAGCGACGCCGATCGTCAAACCGCCGCAGAACTTACCCACGCATTCGAAACCACGATGCAGGAAGGGGGTGAGGCCCATGAGTAAGCCCGCCAACAACGCACGCGCCAGGGGCTCCAGGCCCGGCACGCTCAAGCGCCTCGTCAAGATGCTCTTCTCGTTCTATCCGGTCCTGCTTCCGCTGGTGATGCTCGGCGTGGTGCTGTGCGCCCTCATCAACTCCATCGGTTCGGTCTTCCTGCAGAAGGCCCTCGAGGTCATCTCGACCTCTTGGCAGACCGGCGATTGGGCCGCAGCGCGCCCGCAGATCTTGGGCCTCGTGACCACGCTCGCCGTCATCTACATCATCGGCAACCTGTCCTCGCTCTTCTGGAACCGCTACATGGGCGTCGTCACGCAGGGTTCGCTCATGAAGCTGCGCGAGAAGATGTTCAACCACATGCAGAACCTGCCGATCCGTTACTTCGACACCAACCAGCGCGGCGACATCATGTCGCACTACACCAACGACATCGACACCCTGCGCCAGATGATCTCGCAATCGCTGCCAAACCTGGTCATGACCGTCATCGTTTTGACCACGGTGTTCAGCATCATGCTCTACTTCTCGGTGTGGATGTGCCTGGTCATCGTCATCGGCGTGCTGTGCATGGTCGCGCTCACCAAGGTGCTCGGCTCAAACTCCGCCCGCTTCTTCATCGCGCAGCAGCGCGAGCTCGGCGTGGTCGAGGGTCATATCGAGGAGGTCATGGGCGGCCAGAAAGTCGTGAAGGCGTTCTGCCATGAGGCGGCCGCTGAGGCCGATTTCGACGAGCGCAACGAGCGCCTGTTCGAGGTGTCCCAGAAGGCGAACATGTTCGCCAATATCCTCATGCCCGTCCTCATGAACCTCGGCAACCTCATCTACGTGATGGTTGCCCTGGCAGGTGGCGTGTTCCTCGCGCTCGGCGTTCCGAATCTGTCCATCTCGGGCCTGCCGCTGTCCATCGCCGTGGTGGTTCCGTTCCTCAACATGACCAAGCAGTTCTGCGGTCAGATTGGCCAGATCTCCCAGCAGATCAACGCCGTGGTCATGGGCCTGGCGGGCGCTGAGCGCATCTTCGCTCTTCTCGACGAGGAGCTCGAGACCGACGAGGGGTACGTCACGCTCGTGAACGCCCAGGTCAACCCGGATACCTGGGAGATCGAGGAGGCCGACCACCACACCGGCCTGTGGGCCTGGAAGCACCCGCACCGCGCGGACGGCACCGTGACCTATGTGCCCCTGCGCGGCGACGTGCAGATGGACGACGTCGACTTTGGCTATACCCCGGACCACGAGGTTTTGCACGGCGTGTCCGTGTACGCCAAGCCCGGTCAGAAGGTCGCCTTTGTGGGCGCGACGGGCGCGGGCAAGACGACGATCACCAACCTCATCAACCGCTTCTACGACATCGCCGACGGCAAGATCCGCTACGACGGCATCAACGTGAACAAGATCCGCAAGGCAGACCTGCGCCGTTCGCTCGGCGTGGTGCTCCAGGACGTCAACCTGTTCACCGGCACCGTGATGGACAACATCCGCTACGGCAGCCTTGAGGCCACCGACGAGGAGTGTATCCATGCCGCCGAGCTCGCGGGAGCCGACGACTTCATCCGTCGCCTGCCCGAGGGGTACGACACCATGCTCACCGGCAACGGCTCGCAGCTCTCGCAGGGACAGCGCCAGCTCATCTCCATCGCGCGCGCCGCGGTTGCCGATCCGCCGGCGATGATCCTGGACGAGGCGACGAGCTCCATCGACACGCGCACCGAGGCCATCGTGCAACGCGGTATGGACGCGCTCATGCAGGGCCGCACGACCTTCGTGATCGCCCATCGCCTGAGCACCGTGCGCAACTCCGATGTCATCATCTGCCTGGACCACGGACGCGTGATCGAGCGCGGCACGCACGACGAGCTCATCGCCAAGCGCGGTTACTACTACCAGCTCTACACCGGCGCGTTTGAACTCGAGTAGGCCCGCCCTTCGATGCGGGGCGAGACGGGCGCTTCCGACGAGCGGCCCGGACGCCCCGCTCCGGACAGGTCGTTGGCAGCGCAGTTCGCGGCCGTTGGAAGCCGTTGGTGGCCGTCGGAGGCCGTTGGTGGCTGTCGGGGCTGTCGGAAGCCGTTGGATACTGCTGGAGGTTATGAACGATTAACTCCCTGCCACCTGTTTTGAGTGCATTATTTCCGCAGGTAGATACGTGTAACAAAAAAGGAGCTTATGAACGAATGGTTCATAAGCTCCTTTTCTTGGCGGCAAATCGTTCATAGCCTCACGAGCGGCCGCGCCATTCACGCCCGCACGCGTTGGCCAGGCACGACTACTTACCCGCACGGCGCTCACGATCCTCGAGGGCGCGCTTGAGGGCGTCGATATCGGCCTCGGTGCGCTTGGACTTACGCCAAAGGGAGAAGACGAAGGCGAACAGGGCGAGCAGGATGCCCGCATACGCAGCGAGCACGTAGGGGGCGGCGGGCAACACGGTCGAATAGACCTCGGAGAGAATCGGATCCATTTAATCCTCCTTGGACGGGATAGGCGGCATGTCGCCCACGTGGGCGGCGGGGTCAGCGGCAGAGTCGGCAGCGGGGTCGGTCGCAACCAGCGCGGCGGCCTGAGCCTGCAGGCGCTCGAGCGCCTCATCGGCCGCGGCGCGCTGAGCCGAGGCATCGAGCTCCTCGAGGCGCTCCTTCAGCTCCTCCACCTCATCCGCGGCGGTATTGACCCGCAGGGCATAGCGATACAGGGCAAACGCGATCATGCACATGCCGAACAAGCCGAGCAAGAACGGAATGAGCATCGCCGGCGGCAAGCCCGAATCGGTCCGGAACACCACGGGGTGCACGGAGCTCGGCACCAAGCGCGTGATGAAGAACGAAATGGGCGCGTCGATGAAGGCGATGATGCAAAACACCGCGCCAAAGCGTGCGGAACGCTCGGGATCGTCGAGCGCGTTACGCAGGATGAAGTAGCCGATCACCAGCAACATGAGGATGAAATACGTGGTGAGGCGCGGCTCCCAGACCCACCAGACACCCCACTCGAAACGCGTCCACACGTCGCCCGAGATCATCGTGGCGATGATGAACACGAGCGTGACCTGCATTGCCGTGCGAGACGCGCGGTCGTGCGCACGGTCCTTCGTAGCAAGGAAGCGGGCGGCGAAAAAGGCGGCAACGGCCATCGCCGCGAACGACGCCACGGCCACAGGGACGTGCAGATAAAAGATTTTTTGGCTGAGCAGCAACTTGGTGGTGACCACCTGACCGGCGATGATCGCGGGCTCTGAGAGCCTCGCTCCCTGTACCAGCGGAGCCACCGTGAACGTCCACACCACGTCGATCGCAGTGAGCACGGCGCCTATCGCGAGCAATGCGGGCACCAGCCTGTCGGCGAGCTTCTCACGCATCTTGCTCCCTTCCATGCATATGGCAGGCATCGGACGCTTACGCCACGAACCTGCGATTTTTGTCATTACATACTAGCGCATGCCGCACGGGCGCAACCCCGATAGATGGGGGCGGAGGCAACGCACGGCACTCGGCGCGCGACACGCAACGCACCGCACACGGCGCGCGGGCACGGTCTCGATGGAAACCGGCAGATCATGGAGCGCTAGGAATCGAGGGCGAATTCGTACAAGCCCCACGCGGCAGCGACCATCACCACGTCATACGCGGCGGCGAGCGCCAGGCTCCGCCAGAACGTGGCAAAGGCTCCCTCGACGCCCATCAGCGCAACACCGGTCGCGGAGACGCAAGCGTACAGCAGTGGAAATGCCACGGGGATGAACAAAATCGCGAGCAGCACGTCGCGGCCGCGCGTGTCAATCGCCATGGTGGACAGCAGCGTACCGACCCCCGCCACGCCGATCGTACCGACCAACAGCGGCAGCAAGATCATGGGAGTCGTGGGCGGCAGCTCGGCACCCGAAAGGAAGAACACGAAGAACAGCGGAACCGTGACCAACTCGACCATCAGAAGGAACAGCAAGTTGGACGTCGCCTTGGCAAGAAACACCACCGCGCGGTCGATCGGCGCGAGCAAAATGCCCTCGAGGCAACTCGACTCGGTCTCATGACTGAAACTGCGGTTGAGCCCCAGCAGGCTCGTGAACACGATGAGCGCCCACAGCAGGCCGCCCGCGAAAGATACGACCTGCAACTTATCCCCCACCTGGGCGAGCGCGGCGCCGTAAATGGTGAGCACGAGCAGCGAATAGACGATCATCGACGTGAGCATCTCGCGCGTACGGAGCTCCTGCCGAACGTCTTTGGCAAGTAGGGCCCTGTACTGCGCAAACGCAGAGGGGCGCAGACGTTCGACCCGATCGACGCCGGATTTCCCGCGATGCGTTCCGGCCATTTACGCCACCCCCATTCCAACGGTAGCCAAATACAGGTCTCGGAAGGCCGCACGATCGATCTTGGCCGTCTCGGCACACACCACCGCGCGTCCGCGCGCCATGATAAGCGCGTGAGTACACAGGTCAAAGCCCTTTTCGAGGTCGTGGCTGACCATCACGAACGTGCGCCCGTCGCGAACGCGGGCGATCAGGCGATCGAAGAGCTCCGCGGCATGCGGATCGAGGCCCGAATACGGCTCGTCGAGCAACACGAGCTCAGGGTCGTTGATGAGGGCGCGGGCAATGGAGAGGCGCTGCTGCATGCCGCGCGAGAAGGTGCGGGCACAATCGTTCGCGCGATGGTCGAGTTCGACCAGGCGCAGCAGCTCATCGATGCGAGCGCCCGCCTCCGGTCCCTCCAGCCCGTACAGACTCGCAAAGAACGCCAGGTTCTCACGCGCGGTCAGATCGCCGTAAAGCATGGACTTGTGCGAGATGAGACCGATGCGGGAGCGCAAAACGTCGGGCTCTTCAAGGGCGTCGACACCGAGAATCCGCAGCTCACCACCAGTTGGCCGCGCCAGAAGGGCAAGCTCGCGCAGAAGCGTGGTCTTTCCGGCGCCATTGGGGCCAAAGATGGAGAGGAACCCACCCTGTGGCAGCTCCAGGTCGAGGCCGTCGAGCGCACGACGGCCGCCGAACTGCTTGACGAGCCCTCTGGCCTCAATGGCGAACGGCGCTGCGGATTCGGGGACAGGGCTACTCATGCAGCTCACCCTCGGCACAAGATGCGGCCGCACGCTCGCGCTCGTCGGCTGCCAAAAGCGGCGTGGCGCGACGGGGCGCGAACGCGAGCACGATGCCCAGCGTGGAGATCGCTCCACCCGCCCAGGTGAACAGGATGAGCGGGTTCACCTTGACGTTGAGCGACAGGCTGCCGTCCGGATTCAGACCCTGGAACGCCACGAAAAGGTCCTCAAGCGGGAACGTGATGACGGCTGCGTCGAGCGTGGTCTGACTCGTGGCGGCCGCGACCTTCATAGAGGGCGCCACGTGTCCGAGCGGCCGCCCGGTCTCGGCGTTCGTCACGTCGAGCTCAACGCGCATGATCTCGTTGTTCTGATCGTCGGAATAGCGCTCGCTGCCCGTGAACGTAAGCTCATAGGCGCCCACGCGCACCGACTCACCGGCCTCGCCCGCCAGGTTCACCGTGGCCTCGCGCACATACATCATGGAACCCACCAGGCCCACCACCACGATGGCAACGCCCAGGTGACACAGGTAGCCGCCGGCCTGCGCGGGCGAGCGGCGGAACAGGTTGACCAGCGCGAGCGGCATGCCCTCGCCTTTGGCGCGCATGCGGCCGCGCACACCGCGGCCCAACAGATACAGCGAGCTCGTGAACAGCAGGGCGGCAGACGCGAAGGCGAGCGCCGTCAAACCGAAGTAATAAACCGCGGGGCCCTGCTCGGCAAGCGCCTCGCCCGCCGCCCCGCCGGCCGCGATGATCTCGTGATACTCGGGGACCAGCACCAGCGCGAAGTACGCCATGAGCGCGACAAACACCGCCGCGCCGGCGATGGCGGGGACGCGTATGTGGCGGGCGAACTTGGCGCGGTCGGTCTTGCGCCAGCCCAGCATGGGGCACACGGCCATGAGCAAAACCACGAACACGGCCACGGGACGGGCCACGGCATTGTACGCACCGGCGGCAACCACCGCGCCGCCGAGCGGCATCCAACTCGGCAGGGCGCTCGACACCGTGAGGTAGGCCACGAGCACGCCGGCCATGAGCATCACGATATTGGTCAGGTAGTACGACCCGTTCTTGGAGATCATGGACTCGATCTCACCGTCGTCCTCGCCGAACTCGGCATGGCGGTACGCGACGCCCAGCAAGAACGCCAAGCCGCTCACCACCATGATGGCGAGGAAGAAATAGGTGGACACCGGGTCCTCGGCGAACGCATGCACGCTCTGCACCAGGCCGGAGCGCGTGATGAAGGTGCCGAGCACCACGAAGACGAAGGTGATCGTGGCCGACAGCATGCTCCAGCGCTTGAAGATGCCGCGCTTGCGGTACATCGTGAAGCTATGGATCATGGCGACGCACGTGAGCCAGCTCATGAGGCTGGCGTTCTCCACGGCGTCCCACGCCCAGAAGCCGCCCCAGCCGAGCACGACGTAAGCCCACACCGCGCCCAGGCCCATGCCGATGGACAGGAAGATGAATCCGAACACCGCCATGCGGTCGCACAGCTCGACCCAGCGCGCGGATAGGTCGCCGGTGATGAGCGCGGCCATGGCATAGGCGAACGGGATGGTCATCGCGGCGTAGCCGATGAAGGTCGCCGGCGGGTGCAGGATCATTGCCCAATGCATGAGCAGCGGGTTCATGCCGCCGATCTTGGACACCAGGGTGCCGTCGGCGTTGAGGTACTCCGCGGCCGTGGCCATAAACGGATTGTTGGACGCCGAAAAGACGAGCGTGGCGGTGAACAACGCGACCACGATCTCGGTCACGCCGAGGGCCGCGCACGTGAGCTCTTCGCTCGCACGGCGGCGACGGTACGCCTGGGCCGCGGCGAATGCGGAAATGAGCCACGTCCACAGCAAAAGCGAGCCCTGGCGGCCGGCCCACACGGCACTCACACGGTAGAGCGGCTGCAGGGGGCTATCGGTCGCGGGATAGTTCGAGACCACGTAGGCCAGGGTGTAATCCTCGGTCAGCATGCCCGTGAGCACAATAACCACGCAGGCGGTGAGCAGCGCGAAGGAGGCGTACACGAACGCGTATCCGGTGCGCGCCGGACGAGAGCTCGGACGCTTTGAACCCGCGATGAGCATCAACGCCGAAACGACGGAAAACACGAGCGCCAGGCTCTGCAGGGTATTGCCAAGAGTTGAGGTCATGGGAAACCTTTCTTGTGCGAAGGGGCGCCCGCGCGCATCGCCGACGATGCGAGGCGGGCGCCCGACCGACGCGTCGAGGCCCCGGACGCGCATTCACATCCGGGGCCCCGGCAACGCCGTGAACTACTTTGAGATGGAGGAGTCGATGGCGGGCTGCTCCGTTGCGACGAAGATGCCATCGGAATCGAGGTGACCCGAGAGCACGACGGCAACGCCGTCGGCGACCTGCTCGTCGAGGCCCCCGTCATACACCACCTTCAACGTGGCGCCCTGGGACTCGATGACAAAGCGGTAATCCGCGCTGGCATCGTTGACCTCGCCCTGGATGTAGCCGCACACCTTGGTGTCCTCGAACATCATGGTGTCGGCCTGATCGATGAGGCCCTTGACGGTGAGGGAGCCCTCGGCGCTCTCGTACTTGGACGGGCACTTGGTGACCATCTCGGTGCACCTGAGCATGGGCGGGTTCTCGACCGTGCCGGTGCAGATGGCGACGACGCCCGAGCCAAAGGTCGCGGGCAGCGCGCCCTCGTAGACGACTCGGACCGACTCGCTCCCGTCACCCTCCTCGGGGGTGATGTCAAAACGGACCGCGGTGCCGTCCGTCTCGATCGAGCCGTCGACAACCGAGCCGGTGACCTGGACCTTCTTGCCGGCGTAATCGCCGGTGAGCAGGTCGCCCACCGTGAGCGACGAGGCCGCCCCGCCGGAGCCGGCGATGGCGACGATCACGAGCATGGCGATGGCGACGATACCGCCGGTCACCACCAGACGGCGCTTGGCCTTCTTGTTCATGAGACTCCTCGGAAACCGAAAACGTTTGTGCGCCGCGGAGCGCACGTGCAAGCGATAAGTATACAATGTGCGCTGTCGCTCAGGACACCCTGTCGACCCTATTTCCGCAGCGTCCGCATGACATTCAACGGGAGACGACCATGCTTTTGGCCATCGATATGGGCAACACCCAAACCGCACTCGGCCTCTTTGACGGCGACGAGCTTGTACACGCATGGCGCATGCCCACGGACCGCACGCTCACCAAAGACGAACTGCACGTCCGCCTGCTCGGCTATTTCCACAAAGACGGCCTGGACCTGGGCTGCGTCCACGCCATCGCGTTTGCCGGCGTGGTGCCGCAGCTCATGCGCGAATGGGAGGGCGTGGCCCGAGACATGGGCGCGCGCCTGATGGTCGTGGGCCGTGAGACCGCGGCCGTTACAAGCATCGACGCGCCCAACCCGGCGGAGGTGGGAGCCGACCGCATCGCCAACGCCACGGCGGCGGCCGCGCTGTACGGCGCACCGAGCATCGTGGTCGATTTTGGCACCGCCACCAACATCGACGTGGTCGACGAGCGCGGCGCCTACATCGGAGGGTGCATCGCGCCGGGAATCCGCATCTCGCTCGACGCTCTAACCGCGCGCGCCGCCCGATTGGCAAGCGTCCCGCTCGAAGCGCCCAAGGCCACGATCGGCCACACCACCGTGGAGGCCGTGCAAAGCGGCACCGTGGTGGGCGCCGCCGCGATGGCCGAGGGCCTAATCGCGCGCATCAAGCGCGAACTCGATTGCGAAGATGCGACCGTCATCGCCACCGGCGGCCTTGCGCGCGTGGTGGCCGAGGCCACCGACGCGTTCGACCACGTCGACCCCCAACTCACCATCAAGGGCATCTGCGAGATCTACCGCCGCCTGGCGTAAAGGGTCGAACGCTACAGCGTGCCGAGCTCGGCGACGACGTGGCCCACGCGGTCCTCGGGCTCCTTGACGTCGATACCCTCGTAGCGGAAGAAGCGCGCCGGGTTGTGCATGAGGTCCTCGAGCGGCACCAGCACAAAGTCGCGCTCTCCCAGACCGGGATGCGGCAGGCGCAGCTTGTTGCCGCCGTGAATCTCGTTGTCCATCCACAAAAGGTCGCAATCGATGGGGCGCGGGCCGTTTGCCTTGGCCTTGCCGGAGCGGTCGCGGCCCAGCTGCAGCTCCACCTTGCCCAGCTCATCCAGCAGGATGAGCGGCGCCAGCTCGGTCTTGATCTCGATCACCGCATTGGCAAAGGCATCCTGATCCGTTTCGTAGGCGGGCTCGCTCTCGTAAATGCGCGAGCAGCTCGACACACACGTCATGGGGATCTGGGCAATGAGGTCGCGCGCGGTGCGGATGTTCTCCAAACGGTCGCCCTCGTTGGAGCCGAGCGCCACGTAGGCGCGGCGCGGCTGCGGGCGGGCGATCGCCCAAAAACCATTCAGGAACTGGGCGAACCCGGCAACGTTGTGCACGCGCACGATGTTTGCGCCCTGCTCGATGGCGCCCAGGCACACGCCGAACGTGGCGATGTCGCGCTCCCTGGCGTTTGCCACGCCCGAGATGGCGCCCACCAGGCGCTTGCGCGATACGGCACACAGCGTGGGATAGCCCAGCGAGGCGATCTTGCCCAGCTCGCGTTGGATAACGATGTCCTCGTTGGCCTCCTTGCCAAAACCCGAGCCCGGATCCAGGCAGATGCGCTCGCGGGCCACGCCTGCGTGTATGAGTGCGCGGGCCTGGTCGGACAGGAAGCCCATGACGCGACGCATGATCGGGGCCGAATCGGGCAGGGTGAAGCGGCGGAGCTGCGCGGAGCGGCTGCCGTTGTATGCGGTGGCCCCGGAGCGCGCCATCACGGACGCAAGATCGTCGCTGGAAGGTGCGTCTTCGACCGATGCGCTCACGGCATCCGCGTCGGTCGCATCGAACGCCACGGCGGCAGATGCGCCGGGGGCCGGCGCGGCCTGCTCGGCATCGGCTGCGGGAGCCGGCGCGTCGAACGGCAGCTGCGGCTGCAGGGGCTGCACCATGCCGGAGATGAGCTTTGCCTTGGCGGCGCGCTTGGACTTGCCGGTGGCGCCCAGCGCGCGAGCGGCCTCCTCGGCCTCGCGAGCCTTCTGCGCCATGAATGCGGCGGCGGAGGTGTCGAGCTGGACCTCGGTGTGCGTGCGGGGACGCTCGACGTCGGCAACCTCGCCGGCATGCATGACCACCAGGCCGCAATCGCTCTCTTTGACGAAATCGACCATGCGCGGGTCGGTGAAGCCCGTCACGTCGTTGACGATGGAGGCTCCCACGCGGACGGCCGCCTTGGCGACTTCCACATGGCGGGTATCGATAGACACAACGGCGCCGGCTTTGGCGAGCGCTTGCACGACCGGCAGCACGCGGCGCGCCTCGGTGTCGGGATCGACCGGGGTGAAACCGGGACGGGTCGACTCGCCGCCGACGTCGATGATATCGGCGCCATCGTCGAGCATCTTGAGGCCGTGCGCGATTGCGGCGTCGGTGTCGAGGTGCTCGCCACCGTCGCTGAAGGAATCGGGCGTGACGTTGAGGACGCCCATGATGCGCGGGCGATCGAACTTCAGCTCGTATTTTCCGCAGCGCCAAACTTTGGAATCGCGTGCCATGAGGATCCTTTCGAAACAGACAAACTCGTTCTATTGTATCCAGCCCACTCGTTTTACGTTGCGCGAATGTCGTGGCACGCGGGGATAGAGAGGCCGAGAACGCCCTAAAACTCGAATGCCCGCCCGATATCGCAGAAGATGAGCAGTACGGCGCGCCCATCCTGGGGCGTCGGCAACCAGGCGAGGCTTTCGCCGAACCGCAATCGCAGCGCCACCGCCATCTAGTATAGTTAGCCATGCGATACCCTACTGGGCCCATTTCGTCGGCGCGCGCAGCGCCGAACGGGCCCTTCGACATATCCGGCGCTGTGCGCCGCCGAAGGAGACCATCATGACCGACACCGCTTCCCGCGCGCTCAAGCTCGCCTCGTGGAACGTCAACGGCCTGCGCGCCGTGCTCAAGAAGGACCCGAGCTTCACCGACATCGTGGCCGAACTCGACGCCGACATCCTCGGCCTGCAGGAGACCAAACTGCAGGAGGGTCAGGTCGAGCTCGACCTTCCCGGTTATCACCAGGTGTGGAGCTACGCTGAGCGCAAGGGCTACTCCGGCACGGCCGTGTTCTGCCGCGAGGAGCCCCTTTCCGTACGTCACGCCGATGCCGTGCTCGCAGCCGGGCGCGCCGCGGGCCTCTCCGACGACGAACTCGAACTGGTCGCCGTCGCCGCCACCGAGGGCCGCGTGTGCGCCCTGGAGTTCGAGCGCTTTTGGTTCGTGGACGTGTACACCCCCAACGCGCAGGGCGAGCTCGCCCGTCTGAGCACGCGCATGGCCTGGGACGACGCCTACCGCGCCTTCCTGCGCTCGCTCGAGGACGAAACGGGCAAGCCGGTTGTGACCTGCGGCGATTTTAACGTCGCGCACAACGAGATCGACCTCAAGAACCCCAAGTCCAACCGCGGCAACGCCGGCTTTTCCGACGAGGAGCGCGCGAAGTTCGGCGAGCTGCTGGATGCGGGGTACACCGACACGTTCCGCGCCGCCAACCCCAACCTGGAGGGCGCCTACAGCTGGTGGAGCTACCGCTTCAACGCGCGCAAGAACAACGCGGGCTGGCGCATCGACTACTTCCTGGTAAGCGACGCGATCGCCGACCGCGTGCGCGCCTGCGGCATCCGCAACGACATCTTTGGCTCCGACCACTGCCCCGTCACGCTGGAGATCGAACTGTAGGGCCGCCGCGCAGACGCTACAGCCCGTACTTGCGCACGACTCGACCGATGCGGCGCGTCCACGGGCCGTACAAAACCGCGAGGAACAGAGCGGTCGCCACGCCGTGCATCGCGTCAAAGGGCAGGGATGCGGCTACGTAGGCCAGCGCACCGGCCCATGTGAGCGGACGCACGAACCCCAGCACGCCATATGCATTGATGATCACGCCGTATAGGGCGCCGGATGCCAGCCCCATGAGCACGAGCGCCCATACGCGCGGGCGGCCAGCCGTGCGGTCATCGAACACGCCGGACCGAGCCAGCATGCCGCCCACGTATCCCACCACGCCCCAGGCATACATCTGCCATGGGCTCCACAGCCCCTGGCCGAAAAAGAAATTACTGGTAAGCGCCGCGAGCGCACCGACCATGAAGCCGTTGCGCGGGCCCAACGTCGCGCCGGCGATGATGGCGATCGCGGAAAGCGGCTTGAAGTCCGGAATGGGCGCGAACAGGATGCGCCCCGCCGCCGCGCACGCGGCGAGCACCAGCGTGGGCATGATCTGGCGCAGCGCAGGCTGGCTCCGCTCGTACCCCAGGAAGAACAGAACGAGCACCAGCGTCACGACCACCATCATGAGCAGTGCGGCGTTTGCCGTCCCCGTCAGCAATGCCGCGCCCATGACCAGGGGAACTGCAGTCAGCAGCGCAATTTCGAGAACGTGTCCGCACGTGCCGCTCAAACGCATCTCATCCCCCACCATCATGGCCGGTAGAACAGGTTGTTGCGGAAGAACTCGCCCACGGGCTCCGTGCAGGCAAGCTCGCCGTCGAACATAAGCGACACGCGGTCGGCGACGCGACGCACGAACGCCAGATCGTGCGTGGATACGATGACCGTAACACCGTCGCGGCGAGCAGCCTCGATCATGCCGGCCACACGCTCGCGGGCGGTGCGGTCGAGACCCTTGGTCGGTTCGTCGAGCAACAGAAGCCGTGGATGAACGAGCAGCAGCTTGCCCAAGGCGAGCATCTGGCGTTGACCGCCGGACAGGTCGTACGGATGCAGGTCGGCACGGTCGGCAACACCGAGCTCCCCCATCATGGCCTGAACCTCATCTGCACCATATCCGCCGATATGCGCCCATTCCATGAGCTCCTCATCCACGCGCTCCTCGGCAAAAAGGGCCTTGGGGTCCTGGGGGAGCATCGCCTTGGCCGAAATCGCGGAACGCACCTCGCCCCGCTGCGCACGGCGCGTGCCCGCGATAAGGGCGAGCAGCGTCGATTTGCCACAGCCGTTACCGCCAACCAGAGCATGCACCTCGCCCTGACGCACTTCAAGATCAAAACCGCGCAGCACCCAGTCGTCATCGCGGCGGTACCGGAACCACGCACCGCGCGCCGACACGGCGGCCGGGGCATTCGCGTCGCAGAGCGCGCCACGCTCTGCCAACGTGGCCTCGCACTTGAAGCGCCCCAGGCTCTCAACCTCCCTCACAGCACCATCCACCAGCTCGAACGCACAGGTCGCGTAATCAGCCATCAGCTCGGGCTCGTGCGTCGCAACAACCACGCTGCATCCCAGCTCCCGGTTCACGCGGAATAAGGCATGCAGGAAATTGCGCGCCGCGATGGGGTCGAGCTGCGCCGTCGGCTCGTCGAGCAGCAGCACGCGCGGTTGCATGACGAGCGTCGAGGCAAGCGCCAACAGCTGCTTGCGGCCGCCCGAAAGCGAATCCGTATCGCTGTGGAACCACGGCCCCATGCCAAAAAAGTAGCTCGCCTCGGCAACGCGACGGCGCATCTCGCCCTGGGGCGTACCGAGGTTTTCCAAGCCGAATGCCATCTCGTGCCACACGCTGTCGCACACGATCTGGTTATCGGGGTCTTGGAACACATAGCCGACCTCACATGCTACGGCCCCATCCAAGTCATCCACGGGTCTGCCGAACACGCGCACCTGGCCGGCGCGGTCCCCCGCAGGGGCGATTTGCGGCTTGGCCAGCGAGAGCAGCGTCGACTTGCCCGAACCGGTGCCTCCCACCAGCAGCGCGAACGCACCGGCGGGAACGGCCATGGACACGCCGCTCAGCACGTCACCACGAGGGCCCGGATAGCGAAACGTCACGTCATCGTACGCGAGCGCGATGCCTTCACCGCTCATGCGAACACGCTCCTCTCATACACGTGCAGCGCCGCGGGAACGAACATCCAAGCGGCGTAGGGAATGTAGCTCAGCCAAGGACCCAAGGGCGAGAGCTGTGGATAAAACGCAAAGGACGCGGACCGCCACGCCACCGCGATGCAGAGGGCACCGAAGGCCGCGACGAGTACCAGGCAGAACATGTCGCGCGAAGTGAAGCGATAGCGAACGTACGTGGTTCGGCGCTCCGCGGCGCCCCAGCCGCGCGCACGCATGGCGTCGGCAGTTTCCAGGGAGTCTTCCATGGCCCAGCCCATAAGCACCGAGCTCTGCCGCATGCGGCGGCGCACAAGACCGCGACGCTCGCCGGCACGTCGGCGGCCACTCTCATCGGCACAGCTCAGAGCCACATCCTGCACGTCGGCGATCACATGCCCCTGTCGCACGAAGCGCGGGATGAGCCGCATCGTCATCGAGACCATGAGCGATATGACCGGCGCCGCGCTACCAAACAGGGAGAGCACCTTGTCCTGCGGCAAGATATCGCGTGCGGCCTGGAACCACAGGACGCTCGCCATGAACATCGCCGCCATGACAACGCCGTACAGCAGGCTCTCGGCGTACACCGGCATGCCGAACGGCGAGAACAGCAACGTGCTCCCCCGCTGCGCGAACAGAGGGTTCACGCAGGCCAGCAGCGCGATGAGCGGAAGCTGCCAACGCAAGGCGAGCAGCGTGGGACGAACACCGCGGGCAACGGCGCCGTACGCGAGCGCTCCCGCGAGGGACAGCGACACCAGCACCGGATGCGGGGCGAACATGGTCAGGCCGAGCGTGCACGCGAGAAACGCCGCCGGCACCGCGGGGTGCATAGTTCCAAATGCCGTATGCCTGGGCGCCTGCGCCATCCGCTCCCCCTCTTCTGCAAATCGCCCCTTTAAGAAACAGCCGGGCCCGCCAGGACCCGGCTGCACGAGCGGCGGACGAGCCACCGCTCACATTGAACATGTTCGCTACATCGCGAAGTCGCCGCCCACGAGCGTGCTCACGGACTGCTCGTAGTACACGGCGGAAATGGTCTCGGCGAACTCACCGGCCACGGAGATGGTCTTGATCTTGCCGCCCTCCTCGACGGGGATGGCGTCGGTGACCACGCACTCGACGATCGGAGCGTCGTTCAGGCGCTGGACGGCCTCGCCGGAGAAGATGCCGTGGGTGGCGCACACGTAGATGTCGCCGGCGCCGAGGGCCTTGAGCTCGCGCACGTTGGCGCACAGGGTGCCCGCGGTGTCGATCATGTCATCGTTGATGATGCAGGTCTTGCCCTTGATGTCACCGATGATGCCCATGACCTCGGCGGCGTTGTGGCGCGGACGGCCCTTGTGGGCGATGGCCAGCGAGCAGCCGAGCATGTCGGACAGCTTCTTGGCGGCCTTGGCGCGACCCACGTCGGGGGAGACGACGACGAGGTTGTCGGTGTCAAAGCCCATGGCGTCGTAGTAGTCGGCGAAGAGCGGCAGGGCGGAGAGGTGGTTCACCGGGATGTCGAAGAAGCCCTGGATCTGGCCCTGGTGCAGGTCGAGCGTGATGATGCGGTCCACGCCGGCGCACTCGAGCAGGTTAGCGACGAGGCGGGCGGTGATGGGCTCACGCGGGCCGGCCTTGCGGTCCTGGCGGGCGTAGCCGTAGTGGGTGATGACGGCGGTGATGGAGCGGGCGGAAGCGCGCTTGGCGGCATCCGTGGCGATGAGGAGCTCCATGAGCATGTCATTGACGTTCTCGCCGGCAACGGACTGGATCAGGAAGACGTCGGCGCCGCGGACGGTCTCGTCATAGCGAGCGTAGATCTCACCGTTGGCGAACTGCTTGAGCGTAAGGCCGGAGAGCTCCACGCCGAGCTGATTGGCGATCTTCTGGGCGAGCGGACGGTTGGAGGAACCGGAGTACACTCGCAGGATCTTGCTCATATCCACGGTCTTTTTGGGATCGGTTGTCGGCATGACTTCTCCTTTATACGCCACAACTTCCTTACACGTTCTATATATTAGCCACTTTGCCAGCTAATTGACCACCGATAACGCACCCGTCCCCAATTACACATCCGAAAGGGCTACAGGCGGGCGCGACGCAGCTCGGTGTAGCCCTCGACAATGCGCTGGTCGGAACGCTCCACGGCCAGGGCTCCGTCGGGCACGTCGCGGGTGATGCAGCTGCTCGCGCCGGTCACCACGTCCGCGCCGATGTTCACGGGGGCGACCATCATGGTGTCGGAGCCGATGAACGTGCGGTCGCCGATGGTGGTGGCGTGTTTGTTCTTGCCATCGTAGTTGCAGGTGATGGAGCCGGCGCCAACGTTCACGCCCGCGCCCATCGTGGTGTCGCCGATATAGGAGAGATGCGGGACCTTGGAGCCCTCGCCGATCGTGGACTTCTTGATCTCGACATGCGTACCCACGTGCGCGCCGTCCAAAAGGTGCGTGCCCGGGCGCAGGTAGGCACGCGGACCGCAGGTCACGCCGTTCTCAATCACAACGTCGATGGCGACCGTCTCGTCGAGCGAGCAATCGTTGCCCGCCACGACATTCGTGAGGCGGCTGTTCGGGCCGAGCTGGCAGCCCTCGCCGATGCGGCAGGCGCCGATGAGGTGAGTCTGCGGCCACACGATGGTGTCGCGACCAATCTGCGCATCGGGGCCGATCCAGGCCTGGGCGGGATCGATAAAGGTGACGCCCTCGGTCATGAAGCGCTCGTTGATGCGGTCGCGGGCGATGGCGGTGAGCTCGGCGAGCTGCACGCGGCTATTCACACCCAGGCCGTCGCGGTAATCCTCGCAGTGGGAGATGGTCACGGCATGGCCGTGGCGTTTAAGGATCTCAACCATGTCGGGCAGGTAATACTCGGCCTGCGCGTTGTCGTTGCCGACCTCGCCGATGTGGGCGGCAAGGAGCGCTCCGTCGAAGGCGTAGCAGCCGGCGTTGCACTCGAGGAGCTCGGCGTCCTGCTCGGGCGTGCAGTCCTTCTGCTCGATGATGCGGTTGACGGTCCCGTCCTCGGCCAGCTCAATGCGGCCGTAGCCAAAGGGCACGGGCGGGGTGAAGGTGAGCACGGCACCGGCGTTCGAACCGTTGGCGACGGTGTTGGCGAAGGCGGCGATGGTATCGGCCTGGATGAGCGGGAGGTCGCCGTTCAAGACCACCACGGGGCCGGCGTCGATGCCTGTCGCATCCAGCGCGGTGCGGACGGCATGCGCGGTGCCCAGGCGCTCGACCTGCTCGACGCACTCGATGGCGTCGGCGGCAGGCGTGCCCTCGTAGGCAGCGGAGATCAGCGCGCGCACCTCGTCGGAGTGGCTGCCCACCACCACGACCACGCGGGTGCATCCAGCGGCCAGTGCCGCATCGATGACCCAGCAGGCCATGGGCTTGCCGAGAATCTGGTGGGACACCTTGGCATGATTCGACTTCATGCGCGTGCCCTCGCCTGCGGCCATTACAATCGCGGTGACATCCATGGGGACTCCTTGATGTTCGGTATCAAATCGGACGTCGGACGACGACGCCCATGAATTGATAGTACCGCACAGCAAGAAGCCAAACCGCCCCCAAGTCGACACCCCCGCCGCCCTCCACATCCCGCGCGCCCCGATTTGACAGCTCATCCACCCACCGCCACCATACTCGGCAGGTACATAACGAACGCAAGGAGCCCCATGGCCGCAGCACAGCCCAAGCCCATCCGCATGGTCGCCGGACTCGGCAACCCCGGCGAGGAATACGCCGCAACCCGTCACAACGCCGGCTTTTGCGCGATCGACGTCCTGGCCGAGAAGGCGGGCGTCAGCTATTGGAAGAACCAGGCGGGCGCCGAGGTCGCCGTCATCAACGTCAACGACGCCGAGGCCGAAGGCGGTAAGCGCGAGGTCGTCCTGGTCAAACCCCAGTCCTACATGAACACGAGCGGCGGCCCCATCTCCAAGCTCTGCGCGCAGTACAAGGTCAAGCCCGAGGAGCTGCTCGTCATCCACGACGAGCTCGATATCCCTGCGGGCGACGTGCGCGTGAAGGTCGGCGGCGGCCACGCCGGCCACAACGGTCTGCGCTCCATCATCGACAAGCTCGGCAGCCGCGACTTCTCCCGCATCCGCGCCGGCATCGGCAACCCCCCGGGTCGCATGCCCGTGGCCGACTTCGTCTTGAAGCAGCTGCGCTCCCGCGAGGCCGAGGACTTCGAGGTCATGACGCACCAGGCCGCCGAAGCTGCGGCGCTCGCCGTGACCCGCGGCGTCGTATTCGCGCGCGACCATGTCAACGGCGGCGCGAACGCCAACGGCAAACACTGACAACCCGGAGCAAAACCGCATCGCACCCAAAAGCGCCGACCTCAATTTAGGGACTGTCCCTAAATTGAGGTCGGCGCCCTCCTTTTCACCGCCCCCTCGCCCACCGAAAAACGTTTTACCGCTTGCCCGAAAGACGCGCGAACAAGGCTTACACGCAAGGCCGCGGGGTATACTTGACAGCGCATGCGCATATTCGCCTTATGCGCATGCGCAAGAGGTTGCAATCGGGGCATTTTGCTTGCGTGACCTGCGCATACGATGCTCCGGCCAATCAGAGAGGGGTTCTATGTTTGAAATCCTGAAGAAGACGCAGTTCTCGGAGAAGGTCTTCGAGTTCCGCGTCCACGCCCCGAGGATGGCCAAGAAGGCTCACGCCGGCCAGTTCCTCATGGTGCGCATCGACGAGACGGGCGAGCGCGTGCCGTTCACCTTCGCCAACTGGAACGCGGAGGAGGGCTGGATCGAGTTCATCTTCATGGTGGTGGGCAAGACCACGCAGTGCCTCTCCGAGCTCAACGAGGGCGACTTCATCCGCGATATCACCGGCCCGCTGGGCCAGCCCACCGAGGTCGAGGGCGACTCCGTGGCCGTCATCGGCGGCGGCGTGGGTCTCGCCATCGCCTACCCCGTGGCGCGCATGCTCTGCGAGCAGGGCAAGAACGTCTACGTGATCATGGGCGCCCGCACCAAGGACCTCCTCATCCTGCATGAGCAGTTCGACGCGCTGCCGCTCGCCGGCCTGTTCGTCACCACCGACGACGGCTCCATGGGTGAGAAGGGCGTCGTGACCCTGCCGCTCGCGCGCCTGTGCGAGACCGACTCCATCGACCACGCCTTCTGCGTCGGCCCCGTGCCGATGATGAAGTTCTCCTCCCTCACCTGCCACGAGCACAACATCCCGATCATCGCCAGCCTCAACCCCATCATGGTCGACGGCACCGGCATGTGCGGTTGCTGCCGCGTCGAGGTGGGCGGCGAGACCAAGTTCGCCTGCGTCGACGGCCCCGATTTCGACGCCAGCGCCGTCGACTGGGACGACCTGGCCGCGCGCCAGGCCAGCTACCGCGGCGAAGAGGCCGTTTCCACCAAGCGTCATGAGGAGGCCTGCGCATGTCAGAAGTAAAAAAGTATCGCCCGAACATCGGCGCTCCCCGCACCACTCCGAACGAGGAGCCGGCCGCTGAGCGCGCGTGCGATTTCCGCCCGGTCGACACGGGCTTCACCAAGGAAAACGCCATCGCTGAGGCCAACCGCTGCCTCGACTGCAAGAAGCCCCTGTGCATGCAGGGCTGCCCCGTCGGCGTGAACATCCCCGGCTTCATCTCCAAGATCCGCGACGAGGACTGGGCTGGCGCACTCGAGACCATCAAGGGCGACAACCTGCTGCCCTCCGTCTGCGGCCGCGTGTGCCCGCAGGAGAACCAGTGCGAGGGCAAGTGCATCCTCGGCCGCAAGGGCGAGGCCGTGGCCATCGGCCAACTCGAGCGCATGGTGGGCGACATGGCCGAGGAGGTCGGCCGCGCTCCGGTGTGCAAGCCCAAGAACGGCAAGAAGGTCGCCATCGTGGGCTCCGGCCCCTCCGGCATCGCCTGCGCCGGCGAGCTCGCCCGCGAGGGCTTCGACGTCACCGTGTTCGAGGCCTTCTTCACTGGCGGCGGCGTGCTGACCTACGGCATCCCCGAGTTCCGCCTGCCCAAGAAGATCGTCAAGCGCGAGATCGACGGCCTGGAGCAGCTCGGCGTCAAGTTCGAGTACAACTCCGTCGCCGGCCGCCTGTTCGACGCCGACGAGCTCTTCAACGAGGAGGGCTTTGACGCCCTGTACCTCGCTGTGGGCGCCGGTCTCCCCCGCTTCCTCAAGGTCCCGGGCGAGAACCTGCCCGGCGTGTACTGCGCCAACGAGTACCTCACCCGCACCAACCTCATGCACGCGTACGACTTCCCCGTCTACGACACCCCGATCCGCCAGGGCAAGAACGTCGTGGTGTTCGGCGGCGGCAACGTTGCCATGGACGCCGCCCGCACCGCTCTGCGTCTGGGCGCCGACAGCGTGACGCTGGCTTACCGCCGTACCGAGGCCGAGATGCCCGCGCGCCTGGCCGAGGTCCATCACGCCAAGGAAGAGGGCGTGCACATCCTCGAGCTCGTCAACCCGCTCGAGTTCATCAAGGGCGAGGACGGCTTTGTGTCCGCCGTCAAGCTGGAGCGCATGGAACTCGGCGAGCCCGACGCCTCCGGCCGTCGCCGCCCGGTCCCCGTGGCCGACTCCGCCTTTGAGATTCCCTGCGACGTGGCCATCACCGCCATCGGCACCATGGCGAACCCCTTCGCCAAGCTCTGCGCCGACGTCGAGCTCAACCGCTGGGGTCTCATCGAAGCCGATGAGGACGGCCGCACCTCCAACCCCAAGGTGTGGGCCGGCGGTGACATCGTGACCGGTGCCGCCACTGTCATCCTCGCCATGGGCGCCGGCAAGAAGGCCGCCGCTTCCATGAAGAAGGCGCTGCTGGGCGAGTAGGCCGTATATCTGGTGGGTGGGGCCGTTTTACTCGGCCCCACCCCAGTCTCTGGTACCAGAAATACGAGTTTTGTATACCCCGAGCGCCGGGAACCACCAACAAGAGCCACCCCGAATAGTGGAAAACGATCATTTTTGGCTACCCGTATCGTAAATCGCTACCTGTAGCCGCTTTGCTTGGGTCGATCATCCAAATAGAGCATACAAAACTCGGTTTTTTGGTACAAATGGCTGCGGAGCATCCGAGCACGGCCCACCGTTCTGCCCGTCGTTCCCGAATGCGCACCGCGTGACAGCTAACGAGCAGGGGCGTTCACGCCAAATGGGAGGCGGGGCCATTTCGTATTCGCTGCGCACCAGCGCACATACGAAATGGCCCCGCCTCGCCAAATTACCGCTCGCTTACACCAACTTGAACCCAAAACCATCGCGAATATAGGGCAGCAGACGCATGTCCTCGGCATGCACCTGACCTGCGACATTCATCCGCGCATCACCCGCCAGATCGATGCGGGCAATTTCCAGCTCACCCATATAGCGCAGGTAATCGCTGTTGGACACGGCGATGGAGCCCGCCGGTCGAGCGACACCCGCCCCGGCATCCGGCGCGAGCGGCACCGCCGGCTTCAAGCTCGTACGCGACTCCTGCGACCGAATGATCCGGGCACTCGAATCGGGGCGGTCGTGGTGCACCTGGCCACGCAGGTACCCATAGCCATCCCCGAGCTCGCAGCCAAGCTCGACATACCCGGCCGAAACCTGGGCAAAGCGCCCCCATGATGCATCGCTCAGGTCGGAGTCGCCCACCAGCACGGCATCACAACCCGCTGCGAACGCCGTCTCAAGCATGTTGAGCGCCACGTCGTCCTTGCGGTCGCGGTGCGCCTCGATCATAGGCAGGCCCTCGTGCAATGGCCCGCGCAGCTCGGCATCGCCCGGCACGAACCCGATCGTCTCGAACCCATACGCGCTCAAGCGGTCATTCATCGCCCGCACGTCCTCAAGCGCCAAGCCCGTGTGCTGCTTGGGATAGTAGTTGTGGCACGCCGCAAAGCGCGAGAAGTCTGCGCCGGCAGCACGCCACGCGACGATCTCCGCTTTCGTCACCGTCGAGGCATTGCACACGATGTGGAACGTCTCCGAAAGACGCACCGTCTCCTCCGGCGAGAATCCGTAATCGAGGCGCACGTGTGTGATGCCCAGGTCGGCAAGCTCCTCGATGCGCGAGCAGCCGAGCTTCTCGTACGTCTCAGGCCCCACGTCCACAATGAGTGAAATCCCCGCATCCCGCAGCAACCCCAGAAGGTGGCGCGCATCGCGCTCGTAATCAACGCCCTCCTCCTCGGGAATATGCATCGAAGTGAACGCCATCGTGGCACCCGCCTGGCGCGCGCGCGCGATGATCTGCTCATTGCGCTCCATACCCGCGCTGAAATACACCGATACGCCCGTTTGCATGCCGCAATCCTTTCCAAAGCATTCTGTCGTTCGCGCGGGCCGAGGCCCGCAACCTGCGCTCCACACCCTGCGGATCGCAGCCCATGTCCCGCAATCCGCAGCCAAGCCGCGACCCGCAGCCAAACCGCACGCCGTGCCAAGTCGCACGCCCGTCATAGCACACGGCCTCCCACCGCATGCGAGGGAGGCCGAAACGTGGGGAACATCTGAGACATCCGGCGCGCACGCACACGGCACGCCGGACCCATGCAGACTACTCGCCGTAGAAGGCGTTGATCTTCTCTTCATCCACACCGAAGAACCAGGTGAGGACGAAGCCACCCGCGTAGGCGGCCAGCATGGCGAGAACGTACACCAGCTGCTGTCCAGGCACCACGATGAGCAGGCCAAAGAGGCCAGACACACCTTGGGACACCGTACCGATGTGGCACAGGGCGGCAATCACGCCACCGAAGCCGGCACCAAGGCAGGCCGTGATGAACGGCTTGACGAGCGGCAGCGTCACGGCGTACATGAGGGGCTCGCCCACGCCGAGGATACCGACGGGAATGGACTCGGCAACGAACTTCTTGAGCTTCTTGTTCTTGCTCTTGAGATAGAGGGCGATGCCGGCACCGACCTGGCCGCCGCCGGCCATCATGAGAATGGGCAGCAGGTAGTTGACACCCTGGGTGGCACCGTTCGGGTCGTTGAGCAGCGCGTGGATCGGGGTGAGGGCCTGGTGCAAGCCAACGGACACGAGCGGCAGGAAGCCAGCGGACAGGATATAGCCGCCCACGGCGCCGAGCTTCTCGTACACAAAGGTCACGACGGTGAAGATGCCCTGCGTCAGGAAAGCACCCAGCGGCTGGATCACGAGCATCATCGCGAACGCGCCGATGATCAGCACCAGCAGCGGGCTCAGGAAGGTGTCGAGCACGCTCGGCATGACCTTGCGGATCTTCTTCTCGAGGAACGCGAAGAAGGCACCGGCGATGAGGGCGGCGATCATGCCGCCGGCGGCCGGGTTGTACGCAGCGTTGGTCAGGGGCAGCAGGATGGCGTTGGCCGGATCGGCGGTGCCGGGGGCCAGCAACGGCATGCCGGCGTTGGCGATGCACATCATGCCGGCGATGCCGCCGAGTACGGCGGAGCCACCAAACTCACGGGCGGCGTTGAAGCCCACGAGAATGGGCAGGTAGGCGAACAGCGCCCAGCCCATGGAGCGGATGCCCTGGTACCACCAGTCGTTGGCGAACATGTTGCCGGTGGAAACGTTGATGACGTTGCAGATGCCGTTGATGAGGCCGGCGGCGATGATGCCGGGCAGCAGCGCCACGAACACGTTGGCGATCTTCTTCATGAACGCCTGGACGGGCTTGTGCTCGTACTTGGCCTTCTGGGCCGCCTTGTTCTCGGCGGCGGCGTCGGTCACGCTCAGATCCTCGGCGACCTCGCCCTTGGCGATGCCGGTCAGCTTGGAGAACTCCTCCAGCACCTTGTTCACCTTGCCGGGGCCGAGCACGACCTGCATGGTGTCGCTCTCAACGAGGCCCATCACGCCGTCAAGCGCCTTGATGCCCGCCACATCGACCTTGGACGCATCGCGCACGCCGACGCGCAGGCGCGTCATGCACGCCGCGTTGGACGTCACGTTGCCCTTGCCGCCGAGTAGCTCGAGCAGCTTCTCACTTAACTCTTTGTCGCTCATGTCACTCTCCTTCTTCTGACTGCGACTTACCTTCCACCTTGCTGTATACCTCGCCGGTTTGTTCCGACGGAGCTACCGAATGTTATGCGCGCGGGGCGATGGCCTCGCGCACGTGGCCGGCCGCGCCGGCGAGCGCCTCAACGGCACCCTCTGCATCGAGGCCCGCCATGATCATGACGACCGCGGTTTTCACATGGCCGGCGGCCTGCTCGAGCGCGGCGATTGCCTCGTCGCGTGTGCATTCCGTGGCCGCCATCACGATGTTCTGGGCGCGCGTGACCAGCTTCTCGTTGGTCTGCTGCACGTCCACCATGAGGTTCTGGTACGCCTTGCCGATCTGCACCATGGAACCCGTCGAGATCATGTTGAGGATGAGCTTCTGCGCAGTGCCGGCCTTGAGGCGCGTGGAACCGGTGAGGACCTCGGGGCCGGGCACAGGCTCGATGGCGAGTTCGGCGGCGGCGCCGATCTTCGATTCGCGGTTGCAGGCGATTGCCACGGTCTTGCAGCCCAGCTCGCGGGCGTAGGTGAGGCCGCCGATGACATACGGCGTGCGACCGCTCGCAGCCAGGCCGATCACCACGTCGCGCTCGCTCACGTTGATGGCGCGCAGGTCGTCCTCACCCATCTGGGCGCTGTCCTCGGCGCCCTCGACCGCCTTGACGAATGCTCCCTCGCCGCCGGCAATCAGGCCGACTACCATATCGGGCGACACGCCAAACGTCGGCGGGCACTCAACGGCGTCGAGCACGCCCAGGCGGCCACTGGTACCGGCGCCCATGTAGATTATGCGCCCGCCGGCGCGCAGCGATGCGGTCGCCCATTCGATGGCTTGGGCGACCTGAGGCAGCACCTCGGTGACGGACGCCACGGCGCGGGCGTCCTCGCGGTTCATGGCCTCAGCGATCTCAAGCGGGGTCATCTGGTCAAGGTTCATCGTCTCGGGGTTGCGTGTTTCGGTGGACAATTTGGCCAAATCAAGCACTCGTAACTCCCTCCGGTTTCTTTTCGTCGAAGTTGCGCAGCATCATCTTGGTGCAGCGCTCGTAATCTCTCGTCACATACAGGGCAAACAGCGCGTCAACAACCAGCAGCTGAGACAGGCGCGAGCCCATGGCGCCACTGCGAACCAGCGGCTCGCTCGATGCCACGCCCAACACGAGGTCGGCCTCATCGGCGAGCTGCCCGCCCATAGCGCGCGTCACCGCCACCACCTTCGCACCGCGCTCGCGGGCCTTGCGCGCGAGGGTGACCATCTCGTGCGTCAAACCCGAATAGCTGAACACGATAGCGAGGTCGTCAGGGTGAATGTTGCGCACACTGAGCAGCTGTCCGTGCCAGTCCTCACGCATGTGGCACTCTTTATCCACGCGCGTGAGCTTTTGCTCCAGATCGCGGGCAACCAGCAGCGAGGCGCCCACGCCGTACAGGTTCACCACGCGACAACGCATAATCGCCTGCACGCACCGCTCCAACGCAACGGGGTCGATCAGCCTGCTCGTGGCCTCCATCGACCGTATGCTGCTCTGCATCACCTTCCTTAACACATGCTCTGCGACATCGCCGGGAACGATGTCCTCGAACGTGATATCGTTCGTGTCGTCTGTCGAGGCGAGCTCGTAGACCAGCTCGCGCTGAAACTCCTTGTAGCCGTCACACCCGAGTTTCCGACAGAAGCGGACAACCGTCGAAGCCGACGTGTGGCTTGCCGCCGCAAGGTCGCGGATGCTGCACACGCTCGCCGCGTGCGGATCTCGGCCGATATCCTCGGCGAGTCTCCGCATGGCGGGACTCGAACTGTGCCCGCACTCGCGAATCCGCAACAAAAGGCCTCTCGTTGGCATCGCTGTTGCCCCCTTCGTTCACGCTTCATTAAACACTCGCAGAACAAACATGTCACGAGTTTCAAGTAAACATAAAACGTTGTTTCATCATTGAATAGACGGGGCGCGCAATTTGACCGTTCGGCGCTGAAAACCGGCCATTGGCGACACTGGCACTGCCGATTCGTACCAACTTGCAGCCTCGCGGTGCGAACCGGTTGTGCCAAAGGTCATGATTCATGCCATGCCGTCACATCCCAATCCCACCATATGGGACGGGCCATTTCGCGCATGCAGACACCGGGCGCACCGCATGCGGTACCCCATGCGAACTGGCCCCGACCCCGCAACCGGACGCGGAACCGGTTCGAGCATTTGCCGTATACCAAGCGCATATACCGCATATACGAAACGGCTCCGCCCCCACACAACAGACACGTCCCCATGCGCAAAGGAGCACTTCCATGAGCAACCTCTCGACCGCCACCACCATGTCCCGCCGCAATCTTCTGTTCGGCGGCGCGCTGCTTGCCGCCGCCGGCACCGCCATCGCCACCACGGGCTGCAGCGATGCGGGCACCGAGGGCGGCAGCGCCCAGGGTGCGGCGGCCGCCGGCAGCGGCAAGGTCGGCAAGGTGAGCAACGGCGTCAAGGTCAAGGGCGGCTTCCAGCTCGAGCAGAGCTTCCCCGTCCTTGCCGACGCCGACGCCTTCGACGACTCCCTCATCACCAACGCCACCGCGACCTTCCTCGGCTTTACCGGCCAGGGCACCGTGTTCGTCAAGGCCAAGGACCCGAGCGCCTTCAAGCTCTTCGTCAACGGCGTGGAACTGCCGCTCGACCAGGTCAAAGGCAGCGACTGGGCATCCATCGACATCTCCGGCATCACCGTTGACGGCGACAACCGCCTCCAGGCCAGCTGCCTCGACGAGTCCGTCGGCGCGATCGAGGTGCGCATCGGCTACCCCGAGCTGATCGATGAGACGGACGCCAACAAGGACAACGACAACTTCAAGCTGCTCGATGAGATCATCCAAACCGAAATCGACAACGGCTTCACCTCCGCGCAGCTGGTTGTCACGCACAACGGGCGCATCCTCAAGCAGGCGGCCTACGGCCTGTGCAACTCCTACGCGCCGGACGGCAAGCGCCTCTCCGGCGGCGCCAAGGTCACCAACGACACCCTGTACGATCTGGCCAGCAACACCAAGATGTACGCCGCGAACTTTGCCATCCAAAAGCTCGTGGCCGATGGCAAGGTCGACGTCACCGAGCTCGTGAGCACCTACATCCCCGAATTCCACGACCGTCCGGGCGACACCATCCCCGGCAAGGACGCCCTCACGGTCCAGGAGATCCTGGAGCACCAGGCCGGCTTCCCGGCGGATCCGCAGTATCACAACCCCGACTACAGCCCGGCCGAGCAAAAGACCATCCCCGGCAGCCGCGCCAACGCCGCCCTGTTCACGCAGAACCGTGACGAGGTGCTGCAAAAGATCATCGAGACGCCCCTGGAGTACACCCCGGGCACCGAGACGAAGTACTCCGATGTCGACTACATGCTGCTCGGCTTCATCGTGGAGCGCGTGAGCGGCCAGCGCCTGGACGAGTTCATGCGCGACGCCTACTACGCGCCGCTGGGTCTGGAGCACGTGACGTTCAACCCGCTCGACAACGGCTTTGCCAAAGACGACTGCGCCGCCACCGAGCTGAACGGCAACACGCGCGATAACATCATCAACTTTGACAACATCCGCACCGACACCGTCCAAGGCGAGGTGCACGACGAGAAGGCGTTCTACGCCATGGGCGGCATTTCCGGACATGCCGGCCTGTTCTCCAACGCGCGCGACCTGGCCGTGCTCACGCAGGTCATCATCAACCGCGGCGGCTACGGCAACCTGCGCTTCTTCGATGGCGACACGGCCGATCAGTTCATCAAGCCCAAGGACAGCAACCCGAGCTACGGCCTCGGCTGGCGCCGCAAGGCCCAAAGCGCCTACGCGTGGGCGTTCTCCCCGCTTTCCGATCCGGCCACGGTTGGCCACACTGGCTGGACCGGCACGCTGACCGTCGTTGACCCGGTACAGCACATCTCGGTCGTGCTGCTGACCAACGCCAAGAACAGCCCCGTGTTGGACAACGTCGCCAACCCCAACGACTTCGTGGGCAACCACTTCCTCACAAGCGGCTACGGCCTGCCGACCACCATCGCCTTTGACGCCGAGGGTGCCAACGCCGATTGCAACGCCGCCAAGATCGTGGACCTCGTGCGCGCCAAGGCCAACCTGATCGCCACGAACGAGGAGTGCCGAACGGAGCCCGACCGCAGTGAGCTGCGCGCCCTCATGCAGGTCGCCGAGGGCCGCAAGGACAACGCCGTCGTCTCCGCCTTCATGGAGAGCAAGACGTGGAAGGCCGCCAAGAAGCTGAGCAAGTAACCAACGCCCGGCGCCTGGCAAACCCCTCATTCGGCCCCGCCCCCATGCATGCACATGAACTGCCTCGATTTGAAACACCTCCACCTCAATTTAGGGACTGTCCCTGAATTGAGGTATGGCGGTGCGGGAGTACGTTCGGCCAAAACGGGTACTATGAAAAAATATTCGGTTTGTGCCATTTTGCGAGCAAGGAGCATCTGTGAGCGACCCAACCAGCCGCGCGGCCACCACGAACCCCGACTACGACCTTCCAGGCAACGATCTCGATCCCAAGAACACCACCGCCGACCAGCGCAAAGCCATCCCGCTCATCGTGCGCGTGTATGGCGCCCTGTGCGCGCTCGACGGCGTCGTGGCGCTGCCGCTTATGGGAGCCTACTTTGGCATCATGGTCTATCGACTGGTGCTCGGCCAGGAATCCGTCCTCATCGGTTCCAACCTCACCCTTACCGTCACCATGACGGCGATCGGCTCCGTCCTGGCGTTCGTCGCCTCGGTTGCGCTCATCATCTTCGGCTGGACGCTCATGAAGAGCTATCGCCGCGACGCGGGCCGCTGGGCATACGCCCTTATCGTGATGACGGTCGCACAGATCCTGATCGACGTCATGCTCCAGGGCATCGGCGTGCACCTCATCCGCCCCATGATCCAGCTTGGTATCCTCACGGCACTCTCTGCCACGATCGACCCCACGCTGCGCCAGGAGCGCGAGCTACAGCGTCGCCTGCGCGATCTCGAGGACCGCGAGGCAGCCGCCGAGGGCATGCTGGGCCGAGACCTCACGGGCGAGGGCTATATCAAGCTCAACTTCTTCAACCTGTTCTGGGTCTTCATGGTCTGCTGCGTACTCGGCCTGATCATCGAGGTCATCTTCCATATGGTGTGGGTCGATCCGGGCGTGTACCAGGATCGAGCCGGCCTTCTGTTCGGCCCGTTCAGCCCCATCTACGGCTTTGGCGCCGTGTTGCTCACCGTTGCCCTCAACCGATTCTATAAGCGCGGTTTTGTATTGATCTTCCTGGTCAGCGCCCTGATCGGCGGCGTGTTCGAAGCTGCTGTGGGCTGGTGGATGCAGACCTCGTTCGGCGCGATCGCCTGGGCGTACTCTTACGAACTGCTGCCCGGCATCCCCGATCCCATGGCGATTCTGTTCGCCGGGCGCACGTCCACCCCGTTCATGCTCATGTGGGGCACCCTCGGTCTGTTCTGGATCAAGGTCTGCCTGCCGCGCCTGCTCAAGCTCATCAACCTGATTCCGTGGAAGATGCGCTACTCGCTGACCACCGTGGTCGCCGCCCTCATGCTGGTGAACGGCGTCATGACGCTCCAGGCGCTCGACTGCTGGTTCTGCCGCGTGAGCGGCATTCAGCCCAGTTCCCCGGTCGAGGAGTTCTACGCCGAGCACTTCGATAACGACTACATGGCAAACCGCTTCCAGACCATGACGATCCACCCGGATACATCAAGTCGCGTGGATTCCCCCAAGCCAGCGGCGTAAGCGGGCGGCCGAGTAAACACGGGCTTCAAACTCGCGCCGCGCGCCGGGCGCCGGCCGAAAGCGGTTACACGCCCAAGGTAGACGCTCTGCCAGATACGGACGCCGATCTCAGACGGGATTTTGGTCGCAATTTGCCATGCTGTTGCAACGTAGCACTTCGCGACCATTTTTCCGGCCGTCCCATGGTCGTCCTATATGAGAAATGGTCGAGATTTGCCACGCTGTTGCAGAGTGGCAAATCTCGACCGGAAACCAGACCCGCAAACCGTCACGACCCGCTACTCGGAGAGCTCGCGCTCCACAACGCAGGTGTTCTTGATGGTCGCAACCAAGCGCTGCAGACCGTCGATCACGCGCGGGCGAATGTCGCCGCCGATGAGCACGAGCATGATGTCGTCGCCCACGGCGAGCTCGCCGGAGTTCAGCCACACGCGCACGTAGCCAATGCCCGGCAAAGCGCGCGCCTCCTCCACGGCGGCGGCCACCTTGGCCTCGTCGTAGCTGAACACCATGCCGGTGACCTTGTCGCCAGGCTGGACGCCATCGGTCTCGATGCCACGGGCCTCGGCC
Source organism: Collinsella intestinalis DSM 13280 (assembly GCF_000156175.1). Lineage (GTDB taxonomy): Bacteria > Actinomycetota > Coriobacteriia > Coriobacteriales > Coriobacteriaceae > Collinsella > Collinsella intestinalis. The sequence goes on along the minus strand of NZ_GG692710.1, from coordinate 1,332,513 downwards.
TTAGGCGTCTCGCGCACGGTTCCGTTGTGAACCAGATACATTCCACATGCGCGGAAGCTCGGGTCGGCCTTGGCCTCACGCAGCCAAGCGTCGATGGAAGGCATATCTGCCATGGTCGATCCTTTCTTTCCGGCAATGCCCAACCGCGAACAGGCGCGCACGGGACATCGCCTTGACTACAAATAGCGCGCCGGCCAGCGGGGAAGCATCCCCGGCAAGCCGGCGCGAACATGTCTCAATTTGTACCTGTCCCCAATTGAGGCCCCCTCAATTGAGACTTACTGGGCCGGAATGGTGTCGACCACGCGGCACACCATGCCGGCGCGGGTGGTGCGGGGAATGATCTGGCCGGCGCACGTCACGAGGGTGAGGACCTTGTCGGCCTTCTCCACCTCGGCGGCGGCATCCTTCGCGCTTGCCTTCGCCTGGGCGAGGGAAGCCTGCAGGTACTGCGCAAAGGCCTTCTCGCTATCGAAATTGGTACGGCGGGCGTCCACGTAATCGTCCTGCACCTGCATGGTGAACATCGGCTTGAGAACGTAGGTCATCTCGGGCGTGATGTAGTAGGCCTTCTTGAACGTGTCGAAGACCTTCTGGTCCATGCTCGCATCGATGGGCTCGAACATGGCGCCGTCGTTCATGTGATGACCGTACAGGGTGGTCTGCTGGTCGACCATACCCGGGGCGGCGCCGTCCATGTCCATGAAGATGGTGCCGTTCTCGCTGTATTCGCCATTGGGCAGATGACGCAGGTAGGTGTTGTTCGTCTCGCCCTGCGCGACCACGTAATTAATGCGCGTTCCGGGGACGTAGATCCAACCCACGATATCGTCGCTCTCTTTTTTGAGCACGTCGAAATCGATCTGGGGGATGCCGTCCTCGCCCGAGGAATCCTTCACGGCCATCTCGGCGATGCCGTTGTAGTAATCATTGGCCTTCTTGTAGCCGATCTGCGCCTTGACGAACAGGCCGCCCGCCACGAGAAGCAACGCCACGCCCACCGCAATCAGGATGTTGGAGAGCACGTTGCCGCGGCGCTTGCCGGAACGTCCGGACTTACCGCCCCGAGGCGCGCGATACGCGGACGAAGCGGAAGCGTCCGCCTGCGCACCGTGCACAGGTCGCGCACCCTGGATGGGACGCACGCCCTGGACCGGACGCTGCCCGCCGGCGGCCTGTGCACCGCGCGCAGGACGCGCGTACGGCGACGGGGGAACGGGCCGCGAGCTCACCGGTCGCGGCGCCTGAACCCCACCGGGGCCGGGCGCGGGCTGGCCTTTAGGTTTGAAGTGCTTTCCCCCTTCGCTCGCCATACGCCTCTACGCCTCCGCCATCTCACGCTTGAGCTGAGCGATGGCCTCGCGATACTCGGGCATGGTGGCGCCGAGGATCTGCGCGGCGTAAATGGCCGCGTTCTTGGCGCCATTGATGGCAACGCAGGCCACGGGCACGCCGGAGGGCATCTGCACCATGGAGAGCAGGGAGTCCAGGCCACCCAGGTCGCTCGTCTTCATGGGCACGCCGATGACCGGCAGCGGGGTGAAGGCGGCAACGACGCCACCGAGATGCGCGGCCTTACCGGCGGCCGCCACGATCACCTTAATACCGCGGTCGGCAGCGGTCTCGGCCCACTCGTGCACCTGCGCGGGATTGCGGTGTGCGCTGGCGATAACCAGCTCGTAGGGAACGCCCAGGCGCTCAAGTTCGGCGGTGCAGCCCTCCATGACGGGGAGGTCGGACTTAGAGCCCATGATGATACCGACGAGCGGGGCCTTTTCAGTTGCAGTGGTTTCCATGGTGCCTCCAGGGAGTCGCGGTGGTAGTGGCTTTAGTATACCTACTGGCACGAGGGGGAGACCGCTCTCAGCCCATTTCACACGCGATTGGAGGCGCTATTCCGCGAAGGTCCCGAGTTCCTCGGCCATGCGGATGACCTCCAGGCCCAATGCGGTCAATTCATAGCCGTTCGGCAGGCGGGCACCGTTGGGCTGAACGTTGTCGCGAACGATGACGAGCTCGCAATCGCGCAGCGCGGCGAGGGTTCGAATCACCGTCGGAACGCTGACCGCGGCGGCCTGGGCGATATCGCGATGGGCGAGCTGAACCTCGGCGCAGCGGCGGCCGTGCTCACAGCCGGAGCGCTCGGCAATGATGCGCAGCACACGGCAACCGGTCTCGTTGACCCGGACACCCGGAATATTGACCCGGACTCGTTTGCTCATGTTGGCGCACCTCCCCGAAATACGCATCTGCCCCAGGATGGACGCCTGCGCCGCGGCCTCCGCACTGCGGCGGACGCTCAGCGCGCGCCCGCATGGGGAGGCCAGATTCGCATCTACATACGTCATCCAGCCTGACTTGCACCCGAGAACCATAACACCTTATCTCTACCTGGCAGCTATCAATTTGTGTCAGGGGTGTCACTTTTAGAGCCTGTGCCTGGGTTTTTATCGTCGCAGATGAGGAGCTTGCGAGCGGGCGCAGCTCAAGCGGCTTTAACACGCTCAACTCAAGAGGTTCGTTGAGCTGCCAGAGCTATCATGTCGTTACTTTATTGATGAAGAGACGTTCCCCTTTTCGCACCGTTCCTTCGAATCGCTCCCAAAGAGCCTAAGCAACCCCCCCCCCAATTTTTTTCTGTCAGCGGTTTGTAAAGTGACTCGATATGACCGGTTTTAACCCACATCTTCACATTTAGGGCAAACGCGACCTCGCCATGCAAAAGGGGTGCCCGGCCCTGAGCCCGAAGCACCCCTCCTCGAGGAAGACCCCTCCCCCGCACTATGAAACCGGCCCGCAACGCTTACCGCACCGGCGACTTTGCCGCCGCGGCCTACGCCAGGTCCTGCAGCGCCACGACCTCCATGCCGTCGCCCGACTGACGGGCCTCGAGCGCAGCGATGTACGCGTTGGCGGCGGAAAGCGCCGTCAGGCAGGTCACCCCGCGGCGCACGGCCTCGGTGCGAAGCACGTAGCCGTCGCCGCGCGAACCCGGGCCGTAGGGGATGTTCACAATGAACGCGATTTCCCCGCCGGCGATGAGGTCGAGGATCGAGGAACCGCCGTCCTCCGAACTCGAGGCCCCAACCTTGCCCACGATCTCGCACGGCACGTTGCCGCCACGCAGCACGCGCGCCGTTCCCTCGGTGGACACGATCTCGAATCCCAGGTAGCGCAGGATGCGCGCGAGGCTCAGGATGTGGCGCTTGTCACGGTCGCACACCGAGATGAATACGCGGCCGTCCTTGGGCGTCGGCAGCTGGTAATCGATTGCCAGCTGAGTTTTTGCGTACGCCTCGGGGTAGCTCTTGGCGATGCCCATGACCTCGCCCGTCGACTTCATCTCGGGCCCCAAGATGACCTCGGCACCGGGGAAGCGACCCCACGGCATCACGGCTTCCTTCATGCAGAAGTAATCGAGCTTGCGACGATCATCCGGCAGGTCCAGGTCGCTCAGAGCGGCGCCGGCCATGATACGGGCGGCACAGCGGGCCAGCGGCACGCCCGTCGCCTTGGAGATGAACGGCACCGTGCGGCTCGCTCGCGGGTTCGCCTCGATCACGTAGATAGCGTCACCCTTAACCGCATATTGCACGTTCACCAAGCCACGCACGCCGAGCGCCAGCGCAATGCGGCGCGTCGTCTCACGCAGCTTTTCCTGCAGGGACTCGGAGAAGGAGAACGGCGGGATGCACGTGGCCGAGTCGCCGGAATGGATGCCCGCCTCCTCGATGTGCTCCAAGATGCCCCCGATGTAGACGTTCTCGCCGTCACACAGGGCGTCAACGTCGCTCTCATACGCACCCTCGAGGAAGCGGTCCAGGTAGATGGGATGATCGGGGCTCACGCGCGTGGCCTCGGCCATGTACTCGCGCAGACGCTCGGCGTCGTAGGCGATCATCATGCCGCGGCCGCCGAGCACGTAGCTCGGCCGCACGAGCAGCGGATAGCCAATCTGCGCCGCCACGGCCTCGGCCTCCTCGAACGAGGTGGCCATGCCCGCCGGCGGATACATGATGCCCAGTCGGTCGAGGAGCGCCGAGAAGCGCTCGCGGTCCTCGGCAAAATCGATAGCGTCGGGCTGCGTGCCCATGATCTTCACGCCGCTCTCGGCCAGCGCGCGCGTGAGGTTGACCGGCGTCTGGCCGCCCAGCGTGGTGATCACACCCACAGGGCGCTCGGCATCCACGATGTCCATCACGTCCTCGTAGGTGACCGGTTCGAAATACAGGCGGTCGGAGGTGTCGTAGTCGGTGGACACGGTCTCGGGGTTGCAGTTGACCATGATGGTCTCGAAGCCGCGCTCGGCCAGCTCGTAGCAGGCATGTACGCAGCAGTAGTCGAACTCGATGCCCTGGCCGATGCGGTTGGGGCCCGCGCCCAAGATCATGACCTTTGGCTTTTCGCAGGAACGCACCTCATCGGCAGCTACGCCGCGGCGCGCAGCGGGAGCCGGGCGCATGAGGTTCTCGTACGTCTTGTAGTGGTACTCCGTGGCGCTCTCGAACTCGGCGGCGCACGTATCGACCGTCTTCATGCTCGGCACCACGCCCAGCCCCTTGCGATACGCGCGGACGAAGCGCTCATCGCTGCCGGTCAGCAGCGCGATTTGGGCATCGCTCGTGCCGTACTGCTTGAGCAGACGCATGGCGTCGGCATCGATGTCCTCCACGCGCAAGCCGCGCACCGCCTCCTGCACGGCGATCATGTCGTGCAAGCGGTCGAGGAACCACGGATCGATGCGCGTGGAGTCGTGCAGGCGCTCCACACTCCAGCCGCGGCGCAGCGCCTCGGCGACATAGGCGATGCGCCCCTCGCTCGCACGGGACACAGCCGCCGCAAGGCCGCTCTCGTCCAGGGATGCCAGCTCGCCCGCGACCTTCGCGTTCGCGCCGAAGCCGCAGGCCCCGTCCTCGAGCGAGCGCATGGCCTTGCCGAACGACTCTTCGAACGTGCGGCCGATCGCCATGACCTCGCCCACGGCCTTCATGCGCGTGGTGAGCGTCGTGTCGGTGCCCTTGAACTTCTCAAAGGCGAAGCGGGGCACCTTGACCACGCAGTAGTCGATCGACGGCTCGAAACACGCCGGCGTGGCGCGAGTGATGTCGTTGGTGATCTCATCGAGGGTATAGCCCACGGCAAGACGCGCGGCGGCCTTGGCGATGGGGAAGCCCGTGGCCTTGGAGGCGAGGGCCGAGGAGCGGCTCACGCGCGGGTTCATCTCGATGACAATGAGGCGTCCGTTTTGGGGGTTGACCGCGAACTGCACGTTCGAGCCACCCGTCTCGACGCCGATCTTCTCCAAAATCGCCAGGGAGGCGGCGCGCATGCGCTGGTACTCGAGATCGGACAGGGTCTGCGCGGGAGCGACGGTGATGGAGTCGCCCGTATGCACGCCCATGGGGTCGAGGTTCTCGATGGAGCACACGATAATGCCGTTGCCGGCGCGGTCGCGCATGACCTCCATCTCGTATTCCTTCCAGCCCTCGATCGATTCCTCGACGAGCACCTCGCCCGCCGGGGACAGCTCGAGGCCCTGGGTCACGATCTGGATGAGCTCGGCCTCGTCATGAGCGATGCCGCCGCCCGCGCCGCCCATGGTGAAGCTCGGGCGCAGCACGCACGGATAGCCCGTACGCTCGACGATCGCCAGGGCGTCCTCGACGGAGTAGGCGTAACCGGAGCGCGCCACCTCGAGGCCGAGTTCGGCCATGGCCTCGTTGAAGAGCTTGCGGTCCTCGCCACGCTCGATCGCAGCGAGGTCGCAGCCGATCATTTCAACGCCGTAGCGCTCGAGCACGCCGGAACGGGCGAGGTCGACGGCGGCGTTCAGACCGGTCTGGCCGCCGAGCGTGGGCAGCAGCGCGTCGGGGCGCTCGCGCTCGATAACGCGCTCGATGAACTCCGGCGTGATGGGCTCCACATAGGTACGGTCGGCAAGGCCAGGGTCGGTCATGATGGTCGCAGGGTTCGAGTTGACCAGAACAACCTCGTAACCGTCCTCCTTGAGGACCTTGCAGGCCTGGGCACCGGAATAGTCGAACTCGCACGCCTGGCCGATGACGATCGGACCGGACCCGATGACCAGGATGCGTTTGATGTCTTCGCGCTTGGGCATGCTAGTTCTCCTCCGTTGCAAAATTCCAGCCGGCGAGGCGGTCGGCGGCGATGTCGATGCTCAGATAATCCGGCTCACCCGCCATGAGGCGCGCGAACGCGGTGAACAGGTAGTGCGCGTCGGTGGGGCCGGGCGAGGCCTCCGGGTGATACTGCACGCTGAAACACGGGGCGTCGAGGAGCTGGATGCCCTCGGCGGTGCCGTCGTTGAGGTTCACATGCGTGAGGCGGATACGGCCGAAGCGCTCGTTCTCCACCACCGGTGCGATGCCGCGCTCGACCCAGAAACGCAGGTCGCCATCGGCCGGATGCTCGGCAACGCCGCCGGACAGCTCGGGCACGAGCGCGCCCAGGCTGGGGAACACCAGGCCGAAGCCGTGGTTTTGCGCGGTGATCTCCACGCGACGCGTGAGGAGGTTCATGACCGGCTGATTGCCGCCACGATGACCGAACTTGAGCTTTTCGATCTGCGCGCCGGCGGCCAGGCTGATCATCTGGTGGCCCAGGCAGATGCCGAATACGGGCACACGGCCGATGAGCTGCTGCACCTGTGTGTACGTCTCGGGGACGGCGTCCGGGTCGCCGGGGCCGTTGGAGAGGAAGACGCCATCGGGGTTCATCGCAAGCACCTCGGAGGCGGGGGTGTCCCACGGCACGACGGTGAGCTCGCACCCGGCGCGGACAAGGCCCTCAAGAATGCCGCGCTTCACGCCGCAGTCGTAGGCGACCACGCGATGCGCAGCCGGATTCGCGGCGTCCTCACCCGCCGGGGAGGTCAGGGCGAAATCATGGGCAGCAGGCAAGTCTGCCGTGGTAAAGGGGTGAGGCTCGGGGCAGCTCACGGTCTTCACGAGGTTCTCCCCCACCAGCTGGGGCGCGGCGGCCAGGCGGGAGGCGAGCTCGTCCAGATCGAATTCCTCGGTCGAGACGATGCCCATCTGGGCACCGTTGTCGCGCAGGTGCTGAACGAGGGCGCGCGTATCGACACCCTCGATGGCAACGATGCCGAGCTTCTGCAGATATGCAGGAACACTCGTTGCGCTACGCCAGTTGGAAGGCGTGGGGCACATGTCGCGCGCGACCATGGCGCGCATCGCCGGGGCGTTCGCGGGACGCGAGCCGTCGCCGGGGAAGGCGCTCTGCACATCGGCGAGGTCGATGCCGTAGTTGCCGATCTGCGGATAGGTCATGGTCACGATCTGGCCGGCGTAGCTCGGGTCGGTCATTACCTCGAAGTAGCCCTCGAGCGAGGTGTTGAAGCAAACCTCGCCGGTCGCCGTGCCCGCAGCGCCGCAAGAGCGGCCGTAGAACACGGTGCCGTCGGCAAGCAGCAGCACTGCCGGGCTGGTATTTCCTTTTGAAGTGGATGCCATGATGCGCTGGGCCAGGGGGCTCGCATCAGCGCGCGAAGGCGCGGGCGCACACACGTCCGCAGGGCGATTCAAACCCATCTCGTCTCCTTTTCGGTCTCTCGGTACCGGCTTAAAGGCCGTATGGTCTCGGGGTATTGTACGCGACTTTGCAGAGTTTCGCGTAGGTAATAATTTATATTCGTGTTTTGGTTGCTGAGTGGGTTTTTTATACATTATGAAACCTGAACCGCAACAAAAAAGCCGGGTGCCACGAGGCACCCGGCTCATGCGCGATCATCACATGCAACTCAGCGCACGTTCGCGTTATTTGTCCTTGCGGCGGCGGAAAGCGCCGAAGAAGGCGGCGATTGCTCCGGAGATTCCGGTCGCTGCAACAGCGACCGTCGCGGGATCGCCCGTCTGGGGCAGACCGGAGGCGTTCGAACCACCCTGGCCACCTGCGGTACCGTTACCAGACCCCTGGCCGCCGGTGGAACCGTTGCCCGTGGTGCCGTTGTTGCCGCCACCGTTGTTGTCGCTGCCACCGTTGTTGTCGGAACCGTTGTTGCCCTCGGACCCAGCGTCGCCCTTGAGCGCATCGATGGCGGCCTTCAGCTCGTCGAAGGCGGCCTTGACCTGCTCATCAGTCGCGGCGTCATCCCCAAGCACGGCGTTCGCACCGGCGATGGCCGCGTTCAGGCGCTCGACCAGAGCGGGGGTCTTGCCCTCGGTGTCGAGCATGCGCGCCTCGGCGACCAGCGCCTCGAGCGCGGACTTGTCCGGCTTCTCCTGCGGGGCGACGTCGCTCTTCACCAGAGCCTTGCGGGCATTGCCCAGTCGCTCCGTCAGCTCATCGACCACCTTCTGGTCGTCGCCGGGGTTCTTGAGCAGCTCCTTGGCATCGTGAAGCGCGTTGGCAAAGGGCTCCCAGGTCGTCTGCGTATAATCCTCGGCAACGAGTTTCTCGGCGTCGATATCGGCAACGAGCTTCTCAAGCTTGGACACATCGACCTTGCCAGGCACCGTAGGCTTAGCCCCATAGAAACGGACCTCCGCCATGGAAGCATACGCGTCGGCCTTCTCACCGCCAGCGTGGGTGGCGAGGACCTTCACGAACTGCGTACGACGGGCGCCAAACGCCATCTGCTTGAACTCATCGCGGTTATTGAGCACCTTGCCGTTGTTGTCAAACTTGAACGTGCCGACCAGCGTGCCGCCGTCCTTGAGCTCGTCAACGCTCGAACCGACATACACCTGAGCCTCGAAGACGTCTCCGTTGGTGCCGCCGTCGTGACGCGCGAGGAACGTTACGTCGGTCAGGTCATACTCAGCGCCGAGATCGAAAATCAATCCCTGGGGCAGCTTGTACGCTCCACTGTAGTTCGAATGCCAGGTGGTCGCGTCATCGTAGTCGAGCGCGTACTCAACCGGATGCTCGACAGCCGCACTCGTTGCAAACGCAACCTTCACTGCATCCTTGTTCTTCTCGGTGTTGATGAGGGCCTTCTCATCAACCGGACGCATCTTCAGAGCGGAAATCGCCTTCTCAACCTTATTCGCGGCAGCAAGAATCTGACTCTTGGACGGGTTGCCGTTCAAGAGAGCGCGAGCCTCCTTCACAGCCTGATCCAGCTGGGCGTAGCTCTCGGGCGTATAGGCATCCGCGCTAAACATCATGGCCTCGGCGATAGCGTCCTCCAGGGGCTTGGTGTCCGCGCCGGCCTTCACCGTCACCTCGTACTCGGCCGTCTTCGAAGGATCAACCGCGGCCTTCACCGTGATCTTGGCAGTGCCCTCAGACTCACCACGAACGTACCACGTCTGCTTACCAGCGGCGTCCGTACGGGAAACAACCGAAGCGACGGCAGGGTTGCCGGACTCAACCGTGAAATACGGGTAACGGTCGTCCTGCGGCAAGACCTTCGCCCTCACCGGAGCAAGGTCGCCAACGTGCAGCGACGTCTGGTTCTCGCCGAGCTCGATGGCGTCGGCGGTCACACCCGCCTTCTCGTAGTGGAAATTGACCTCGGAGATCGTCAGCATATGAGGACCGTTATTGGCCTCGAGCGGCTTGATGTCGACCTGCTTGACCTTCTTGTTCGCGTTCTCCGCCGACGGCGCGAACATGTACTTTGCCCGCACGGTGTCATATTCGCCGCCGCCGAACTCCTGCGTGCCGTCCTCGAATGTGATGGTCGCCGCGACCTTCTTCACGAAGCCGTTGCCATTCACCTCGCCCTTGGCATCGCGACGGTTGACAAGCTCCACATCCTTGAGCGCGCGAGGCTCCTTGAGCTTGAAGGAGATCTTCATGCCATCGATGGACACCACATCGGTCGTCGTGGACCACTTGAGCTCGAAGCAGCCGGCACCCGAACCGCCGTCGTGATTCTCGACGCCATCGAACAGCGGGTCGAACTTACCGCCCTGAATCATCTGCGAGACATTCGAACCGTCGTCCTCGGCCAGCGCCTTGTTGGTGATGGAGATATCGAAGTCCTGCTGCCCGAGCTCATGAACGCTGGTCTGCGGGGCCTCGGGCAGCTCGCCCTTGGCGAGCAAATCGGACTCGACAAAGTCGCCCTGCGGGCCGACGAGCCAACCAGTCGCGTCCTTCAACTCGACCGGACCGTCCTGCAGCGCCTCGAGCTGGAACGTCAGAACCGAGCCAGACCCGCTGTACAGATCCTGATCGCCCTTATTGGCAAGCGTAAGATTCACCGAGCCGGGACGCTTCACCGTATTCAAGTTCTCCATGCCAAAAGTGCCGGCACCCTGGGCAACGCTGCCATCTACCACCTTGAACTTCGCGGTATCGTAGTGGACGAGCGCACCGAGGGCGTTCACCGCGCGGGCATCGCCGGCGTACACGTCAAACGTGATGACCTCGCCGCGCTTGGCCTCGGATTTATTCGGGATCAACGCGATGCCACCGGACACCTTGTCGGTCTTCTTGGTACCGCCGTTGAGCTTGGACATAGTAATCGAGATGTCGTACGCATCGTATGCGCCGTTCATGTTGAAGTCAGCACCGCGGCCGGCGACATGGCTGTCCCACGATGCGTCGCCCTGCTCGATGCCCAAGGCATTGCCCTTCAGGTGGACATAGTCCTCATCGCACACCGTCTCCTTGCCGACCAGAGAACCGAGCGGCTTACCGGCGGAGTTGTCCTTCTTGTTCAACATCAGCTCGTTGGCGGAGAAGTGATCCGACTTGCCCGCGAGCGGCGTAAGGCGCAGATACCGAGCGGAACGGCCCTTGAGCTCGACGGTCTTCTCCGAATTGTCCGTCGTCCAATTCGTCTCAATCGGCTCGGTCCAATGCTGACCGTCGACACTCGTCTCGATCTTCATCTTGGAGATGTTGCCATTGCCGGCGTTCTCGCGCGGAACATACACAAAGTCTTCGAGCTCGTACACCATGCCGTAATCGATCGTCATGGGGACGTTCAGGCCTGGGATGTCTCCGGAATGGAACATGGTCTTCTTGTCGTGGTCGAAGGCGAAGCTGAGCGCGCCCCAGTTGTCTCCACCGCTCCAGTCGACAGCGAGCTTGTTGCCGCTCTTGGCCGGCGCCAGCGTGTTGCGCCACGGGTCCTCGAGAGACGTCGACGTGATTTTCTCGCTCCACGCAGAGAAGCCCTTCTCGTTGCGCGAGCGAATCTGATACGTGTGCGTCGAGTGATACGGCAGGCCAGTATGGTTGAATTCGGCCACGTCGCCAACAGCGTTCAGCGATCCATCGATAAGAAGCTCGTAGCCCGTTGCACCATCAACCTTGTCCCAGGTGAGCTTGATGCTCGTGGGGGTCTTGTTCTCCTCGGCGGACTCCAACTTGGCAGGAGCCTTGAGATCCTGCTGCAGCGTGTTGCCGCCGAGCTTGGGATCGTTCGCGAAACCCTTGACCACAAGCACCTGCTCATGCTGCTTCACGTCGGTTTCAGGCAGGAACACGTAGACCTTCGGGGTGGTGGTGATTTTCTGCTCGCCGAACTTCTCGCTCTCCGGAGTGGTATTCAGGTCGGGCGCCTGCTCGTAGTACCACACGGCCTTCGTGCCCTTGCCCGCATTCTTGGCCTTGTCAAAGGCGGCCTTGTCATTGACCTTCTCAACCTGCTGGCCACCATAGGTAATCGAGGTCGGCGCGGCGGTCACGTTCACCACGGCGGTGGTGGAACGCTTGGAGTTGTACCCGGTGTATCCGCCCTCAGACTTGCCGATGGTCAACGTTGCGGTATCCCCCTCGACCTTCGAGGTGATCTTGGTAGAAACATGGTCGCCGTAGTTGACATTCTCAACCACGCCATAGCCTTCGACGTTCTTCTGGTTGGAATTGATGGTCTTGCCGTCGTCCTCGAACAGCGTGTACTCAGAGTCGCCGGCAGGCCAGAACTCGACAATGCGACGAGTCTTGTCGAGGCCCTTCTTGTTGGTCTCGCTGATTGCCTGGGGGTTGTTGTTCTCCTCATACATGGGAACGATGGCGCCCGCCTGAACGAACAGGGGCAGCTTCCACAGCGGCGCGTCAAAGTTGTTGAGAACCTGTCCGCCGCGATACTGCTTGCCGGTGAAGTAATCGATCCAGATGGTCGGGTTCTGCTCATCCACCGCGCCGTCTTTGGTCTTGTTGTAATTGGGCAGGTAGATGCCATTGCGAACGTCATTACCCGTGTTACCCGCATCGCCCGTATTCTGATACACCGGCGCGACCAGGAAGTATTTACCGAAGGTGTACTGATACTGCGTGTCCGTACCGCTCGCGAACTCAGAATCGTCCGTGAGCATCATCGCGCGGACCATGGGCAGGCCGGTATCGCCATTCTTCGTATCGATGTTCGCCGCCGACGCCGCACTCGTGTAGATATAAGGCATGAGCTGAGCCTTGAGCTTCAGATACATGCGCGAAATGCCCGTGTACGGATCGCCGTGAGTCATCGGGCTCTTGCGATGAGCGCCCCAGCCGTCCATGTCGAGCATGGTGGGGGTAAAGGTCTTCCACTGGTAATCGCGGGTCGCAATGATGGGCGCGCCACCAAAGATGCCGTCCATATCGGAGCCGACGTTGGGATTACCCGAAAGACCCTGACCGATGTACGTGGGGAGATGGAAGCGAATGTACTCCCAGTTGCCACCCGTTTGGTCGCCGGTCCAGATGCCACCATAACGCTGCGTTCCCGCCCAGCCGTCGAGCGTGACGATATTGGGACGCATACGGTCGGCGAACTTGTCATTCGTCGCAACGTCATATGCCTTCTTGATGCCGTTCAGGCCGAACGAATAACCAGAGCCAACCCAAGCGACGTCGGTCTTGAGTGCCGAAATGCCGCCCTGCTCGACCTCTTTCTTGAAATCGCGCTGTAGATGCCATTGCTCGTTATCCACCGGCTCGAGGTTTGACTGCGTCCACAGTCCGGTCTCAACACCGCGCGCATTGGCGTAGTCGGTGAACTCCCGCAGGTTCTGGACATTCGCGTCGATCGCCTTGTTGCGCTCCGCCTCGTTGTTCTCCGTCTTGCCATAACCGTTTTGTCCGTATCCCGCACCATAACCATCATTGGGCAGGAACCAACCGAGCGGCATGTCGGCCTTCTCGTAATCTCTAATGACCTGCTGCGCGGAGAATTCGTCAGAGAACTCCTTGGGCTTGAAACCGTCAGCCTCAAAGGAAGGGCCGTGGCCGTTCAGGGACTCGCTCGCCATGCTGCCGTCGGGGCGGTTGTCATTGGCGTTATAGCCCTTCTCGTATTTGACCTCTCCGGCCTCGCCCGCTGGTTTGCCGTACTTCGTCTCCCACTTTGCGCCGCCGCCGGTCTTGCTCCAGCCGTCACGGTTGTATGCATTCAGATGTCCCAGGTAGAAGGCATACTCCGGCAGAAGCACCGGGTCGCCGGTTACGTCAAAATAGCCGTCGAGAACATCCTGAGCAACCGCTGCGCGCGAAGCACCGTCCGAAAGGAAATAGTAGGCGTCAAACTCATTTTCCTCGTGGGAGAGCTTTACCTGAGAGGCATCAGCCTCGCCAAAGTCATAGGCGCCTGGCTTGAAGGTGTTGCGAAGCACGCCATAGCCGTCGCTGGACCAATAGAACGGGTTCGGCGAGGCAACACCGCCATCGACCCAATTGTTGGTATTGGCAATCTTGATGGTCTTGCCCTTATGGGTAAAACGACCGTTCTGGGTACCACCGCCGAAGAAGAACTCCTTAGCATCGGTGTCGAGAGTCTGAACGGTTGACGAGCTCGACAGGTCAATCGGCGACGCCTCGGAAAGCACCTCCCTATCACCCACGGAAACCTTCATCTTGGCGGTTTCCTTATCGAGGGTGATGGTGGTCTTTCCGGACTTGATGAGAATGCTACCGCCGCTTGTCTCGACCGTCGCCTTTGGATGGCTGTAAGCATCCTTGTCCGAATCCGGCTGCGCCTGGATATGAGCGGTGTGGCTCGAATTGGTCGGCACTGCGTACTCGTCAAAGGTTCCCGACGGGTCGACGTTATAACGGAAAACGCCCTCCTCGAGGAACGTGATGCGGCCCTTGACGTCGGCACCGTCACCGCCCTGGAACGTCACCTCCACCACATTCTCTGTCGCGCCCTGGGTTGCGCTCTTGACCTTAGCCAGCGGCGCGGCCTGAGCAGGCGTGGCAAGCACCAGCGAAAGCGCCGCTGTGGCCAAAACTGCGGAGCCCTTCACCCAATTGCGCTTGAAAATCGAATCTTCGCTCACGTTGTCTCCTTCCCCGGAGATGCCAATTGATGAGGCCTACGAGTGGACAGTGGATATAACCAGCAGACCACGCATAATCTGGAGACAACTGTAAAAAAGCGCTATTATCCTCATCCCTTCGATGTGAATTTATCGGTGAACGGCAGATATTACCCACCAGCGGTATAGGGTGGTATTTCATTGCAGAAACCAATAGCGTCAACAAGAGATCTGAGGGCGGCAAAACGCCCTTCACCGCCGCCACGACCCCGTCACCGATTTGCACAAATCGATCGGGGCCTCTATGCGCGAAAGATAAAACAGCGTGCCCTCTTCGCGCATCCCGCGACGATGCGATTGCTACATTCCCCGCCCGTGGTACAATGCAGCACGCGGGTCATTAGCTCAGCTGGCAGAGCAGGGGACTTTTAATCCCAAGGCCCAGGGTTCGAACCCCTGATGACCCACCCTTCAACATGAACGCGAGGAGCCATATGCCCCTCGCGTTTTTGTTTTACGAGCATGGGTTCGAACCCCGTTGGGGGTGCGAAGCTGAGGAAACGCGCAGCGTTTTCCAGCAAAGCCCGCAAGGGGCACGGAGGCCCGTGGAAGCGCACGGGCGTTATCCAGCGGGGCCTGCAAAGGATGCGGTCCCGCAGCAAAAGGGGGCCAGTGCGGCCACCGGCCTGCAAGTGGATGAGGTTTTTCGTACTCATATTGTGATTCATCGAGTAGGCAAGTTTTCGACCATCTTGCGACCTGCGCTTTTTGCGCTGCCTCATACGCGTCTACTCGGCACAACCGGTTTTTAATACGAAAAACCTCAACTTCGTTACAGCCGACCCAAATCATCCCGCAAGACAGGCCAACCAAAAGCCCCAGCCCTGGCCAAATCCGCCGGGCAGCGCACCCAGTCTGCATCTCACGCAGCTGAACCTCGCATAAAAAAGGCCGCCGACTCTCATCGGCGGCCAAAAAGCCTATTCCCAGGTCCACTGACCGTTCACGAAGATCGGAACCTCTTCGCCATCGACCGTGATACCCGTTATGTCCAGGTCGTCGGCACCGATCATAAAGTCGACGTGCGCGGCGCTCTTGTTCAGGCCGCGGCGACGCAACTCCTCGGCAGACAGGTCGCAGCCACCCTCGTAGCACTCGGGGAAAGCGGATCCAAGCGCCAGGTGACAACTCGCGTTCTCGTCGTACAGCGTGTCGTAGAACAGAATGCCCGTCTCGCGGATCGGCGTGTTCTTCGAGATCAGCGCAACCTCACCCAGGCGACGCGCGCCCTCGTCGGTCTCAAGAATGCTCTCAAGCGTATCGCGGCCAACCTCGGCATCGAACTCCACAACGCTGCCGCTCTCAAAACGCAGCCAGAAGCGGTCAATCTTGTTGCCGTGGCGCACGAGCGGCAGGGCCGAATACACGATGCCGTCCACACGATCGCAATCCGGCGAGGTAAACACCTCCTCCGTGGGGATGTTCGGCGAGAACTCGCGCCCCTCGGGCGTCATGCTCGAGCCGCCCTCCCACACATGGCGATCGGTCATACCAACCCACAGATCGGTGCCGTTGGCCGAGGTGTAATGCAAACGATCGAAGTGGCGGTCGTTCAACAGACGCAAGTTCTTCTCGAACGTGGCGTCGTGCAGCTCCCATGCGGACTCGGGATCATCGCCGTCCGCGCGGGCAACGGAGAGGATCGCGCACCACAGACGGTACGCGGCGACCTCGTCCTCAACGCCCGGATACACGCGGCGGGCCCAAGCGACCACCGGAGCGCCGGCAATACACCACGGGTTGATGTTGAAATCCATGCCACGGCGATATGCCTTGCACTGGGTGTTGCGCGCCTTGGAGGCAGCCGCGGGCTTGGCCGGATCGATGCCCTTGAGGGCCTCGGGGTCCGCACCCTCGACAAAGATGAAGCACGCACCGCCCTCGGCAAGCGAATCGAGCTGCTCGCGCTGCCAGGAAGGAACCGTTTCGAACCAGGAAGCCTCGACGTTCTCATACGTCAAACGCGCAATCTCGTCGTCGCTCCAAATCACAGTCACGTGGCCGGCGCCGGCGGCATACGCACGTGCCACCAGCGTACGCACGAACGGCGCAACCTCGACCGGAGCCTGGATGACAACCTCCTGCCCCGCCTCAACGTTCACGCCCTTGCGAACGATCAGGTCGGCATAGCGCTCGATCTTGGGCTGCAGCTTGAGCATGCCGGCGCGGGCATCCTCCACGGTAAGTTCGGCCTTGAACATATGCTACTTGCCCTGCTTCTTGTCCTTGGGCGCCATGGAGCGGGCAATGACGTCGTCGAGCTTGGCGGCGGTCATGCCAGCGGCCTTATCGCGGCAGGCGTTGCGGATCGGGCGAATCTTGATGAAGTCGAAGATAAAGGCGACGATGATCGCAGCGTAGGCGGCCACAATCAGGGCAAACTGCGCGGCCTGGGCGCCCTTGTCGGCCATGCCATCCTGGCCGAGAACGGCCAGAAGCACCCAGGTGCCGATAAGCGCCAGGATGCCGATGACAAGCAGGACCCACCAGATGCGGCGATACCGCGAATAATCCTCGTCCTCCTTCATGAGCTGGCTGGACGCGGTGTAAATGCGGTCCTCCTCACGGCGCAACTCGGCCTTGCGGGCCTTCTTCTCCTCCTTGGACAGGTTGGAGAGGTCCTCGCCGCGCTCGGCGGCGGCGCGCTTGGCCTTAGCGGTTGCCGGGACCACGCGGACCGAACCGCCCGCGGGACGGGCGGGCTTGGCGGAAGAGGTCGACTTGCGGGCCATGCCGGAGCCGGACGCGCCCTGCAATTTCTCCTGATTACGCTTGTTGTTTGCGCTTCTGGTACTCACTCAATCGCTCCTTCTTGGATGCCATGGGCAAAAATGTGCTGCCAGTAATAATCTCATATGCATCGCGATACCGTGCCGATGTTCTCTCAATAACCTCAGACGGCAGGCGCGGCGGCTCGCCCGTGAAATCCCAATTGTCCTTGAGCCAATCGCGCACGTACTGCTTATCATAGCCGGGCTGAACCTTGCCCTCCTCATAGGAGGCGGCATCCCAGAATCGACTGGAATCGGGGGTGAGGCACTCGTCGATCAGCGTGACACGGCCGTCGATGATGCCGAATTCGAACTTGGTGTCCGCGATAATGATGCCTCTCGTCCGGGCATAGCGCGCGGCCTCCGTGTACAGGCTGATCGACAGATCTCGAATCTGGCTTGCCAAGTCCTCGCCGATGAGCTCGACACACCTCTCATAGGAGATGTTCTCATCATGATCTCCCACGTCGGCTTTGGTAGACGGGGTGAACAGGGGCTCGGGCAGCGGTGAGGCCTCAACCAGGCCGGCCGGTAGCGCAATGCCGTCGACCTCCCCCGTCGCATCATACGCTTCCTTGATCGACCCGGTGAGATAGCCGCGGACCACGCACTCGATCTTGATGGGTTCGGCCTTGCGCACCAGCATCGCGCGACCGGAAAGATACTCCTCATAGGGCAAGAACTCCGCGGGAAAGTCGCGCGGATCCATGGACACCAGATGGTTCGGCACGACATCGGCGAGCTTCTCGAACCAGAATGCCGAGATGCGACTCAGAACCTCCCCTTTATAGGGGATCTCGTCGGGCAGGATGTAATCGAATGCCGAAATGCGGTCCGAAGCGACCATAAGCAACGAATCGCCCGCATCGTAGATGTCGCGAACCTTACCCTGGGAATCCGGCCGAAGCTCCATTGCTGTCATAAACGCCCTCTCCTTAACGCTGTGATACGACGCCGGGGCCACCCGGCGCCAGCCGTTGCGCCGTGCGGATGGCGCTGAACTCCTCGCTCCCCGCCATCGTGCGCGACTAGCACCTCATTGTAGAAGACTGTTTCTCCTCTTCCTGCTCGCGCGGAAGATGTAACGTAAACGTAGTGCCCTTTTCGAGCTCGGACTCGACGGCGATGAAGCCGTGATGGCGCTCCACGATCGTCTTCGTCACCGCCAGGCCCACGCCCAGGCCGCCGGCCTCGCGAGCGCGGCTCGCATCGGCGCGCCAAAAGCGGCCGAAAATGCGCGCCAGGTCGTCTTTGGCGATGCCGATGCCCGTGTCGGAGACCGAGACCATCACGTGCTTTCGATCCCCATGGACCGACACCACGACCCAACCGTCCTCGGGCGTATAGCGCATCGCGTTGCTCATGAGGTTGATGACACACTGCGTAATCATGTCCGCATCGCAGGTGATCACGGCGGAGCGTCCCTGCATCTCGTCGGCGAAGCGCAAGTGCAGGCCCTTGTTGTGGAAGAGCTGGTGCTGGTTGTTCACGATGGTGCGCGTGAGCTGGACGATGTCGACCTGATCCAGGCGCAGCGGCGCGGCGTGGTTCTCCTGGCGGGAAAGGTCGAGCGTCTGCTGCACCAATCGCGCCAGGCGGCGCGTCTCGGAGGCGACGGTCTCGAGATGCTCGGCATCGGTGGGGTACACGCCATCCTGCATGGCCTCCACCGTTGCTTGCATGGCCATGAGCGGGGTGCGCAGTTCGTGCGCCACGTCAGAGGTGAGGCGGCGCTCGCGCTTGAGGTCGCGCTCAAGGTTGGCCGCCATCTCGTCAAAGGTCTCTCCGAGCTGGTCTATCTCATCGTCACCGCGCATGTTGGTGCGGGCCGAAAGATCGCCCTCGCGGATGCGGCGGGCAGTATCGGTGATGGTGCCCACGGGCTTGGTGAACATGCGCGACACCAAGAAGCCCACGATGACCGATATGGAAATGGCGATGAACGCCGCGAGCCCCATGGCGTTGAAGGTGCGCTCGCGAAATGCCGTATCGGCCTTGGTGAGCAGGGCGTCGCTGCCGAGCACCCATAGGCGGGCATCGCCGATGCGCACGCCATCCGCCGCGATGATGGGGACCGTCACAGCGGACTCGGGATCCGTGGGGGCCGTGGAAACGGGGCTGTGTTCTTTGGCATGGCGCGCTGGCAGGGTGTCGTCGTACAAGATCTTGCCGTTGACATCCATGACCTGCAGGCCAATATCGTCGGACAGGGCGCTGGACTCGGCAATGGCGGCGAGCGACTCACGCTTCCAGCCGCCGTCCGCCCGGTGCGTCTCGGCGATCTTGGCGGCCACCACGTTCGCGATCTCCTCGACGTTCGCACGGGTGTAGTCCGAGAACGCACCGCCCCAGACCACCATGACCACGAAGGCCAAGATCATGACCGTCACCAGCGAGGTCAGGGCGAAGGAGAGCGCCATCCTGCCGCCGTAGCTGATGCCCACCCTCGGCGTGGCGTGCGGCGTGTTCCAGCTCGCGCGGCTCGAGGACTGATCGCCCTCGTACCCGTGTTTTTGCCCGATGACCAAACGCGCCATCTCACCCTCCTCGTGGTTGGGTCTCAAATGGGGACAGGCACCAATTGCGACACTCGGCGCATCTCGAATCGCACCCGCCCCCGATTAAGGCAGAAGCGCCTCAAATTGTACCTGTCCCCATTTGAGACTGGTCCCCATTTGAGACTACCCGTTAAACGAAAAAACGGGCGCCACGACCATTCGCGGCGCCCGTCTGCAGACGTGTTACTTGTCGGCCTTGTCCGACTGCGCGGGAGCCTCGAAACGATAGCCCACGCCGTGGACGGTGTAGAGCCACTTGGGCTTCTTGGGATCGTCGCCCAGCTTGGCGCGCAGATTCTTGACGTGACTGTCAATCGTGCGCTCGTAACCCTCGAAGTCGTAACCGAGGACCTTCTCCACCAGCTCCATACGGTTGTACACGCGACCCGGATGACGGGCGAGCGTGGTGAGGAGCTTGAACTCGGAGGCGGTGAGGTCGACCTCTTTGCCCTCGACCAGGATCTTGTGGCCGGAGATATCGATCACCAGGTCGCCGAAGTCGAGCACCTCGACCTGAGGCTCATCGGCCTGATGGGCGCGACGGAACAGCGCGCGCACGCGAGCAACGAGCTCACGCGGGGAGAACGGCTTGATGAGGTAGTCGTCGGCACCGAGCTCGAGACCGATGATGCGGTCCTCGACCTCGCCCTTTGCAGTGAGCATGATGATCGGCACATCCGAGGTATCGCGAATGGCGCGGCAGACGCGCTCGCCGGAAAGCTTGGGGAGCATAAGGTCGAGAACGATCAGGTCGAACTGATGCTTCTCGAACTCCTCGACAGCGGACTGGCCGTCGCCAACGCCCACGACCCAGTAACCCTCGCGCTCGAGGTAAGCGGCCACCGCGTCGCGAATGGCCTTCTCGTCTTCAACCAACAAAATCTTACGTGCATCTGAAGCCATGGGCGGCCTCCTCGTCTCGTGATCAAGCGTCATTACATTTTAACGCACAAGCGCGACGCATATCTTAGATGGAGTATGCCCAATATGCCGGACGCTCAATCAAGCGCCCGGAATCTGGTACGGCATCCCGCACTATGCCAGCGGGAACACCCTGACCTGCACAGCGGCGGGCAGGCCGTTATCGCCGCGGACCGTTGCGAACGTCACAAAACGATCGGTCTCGCCCTCGCTCGCGGGGTAATCGCCGTAGTCGGTGGCTTTGTCGGGCGCAGGCAAGATCGCATAGGTCTTTGCCTCGGTGTCCACCACAAAATGCGACGACCGCGCCTTGATGAGGTAGCGGCTGCCTTTCCCCGCCGCGCAGGCGAGGGGTTCGCGACTCAGGTACACGAACGGACCGCCCTCGCAACCGATGAACGTGCCCATGTTACCCAAGCCTCCGCCGTACCCATAGTTCGCCTCAACAGAGAACGCGAACGTCCCGTTCATGTACACGGCTTCAAACGGGCTCACGTTTTGCGGCATGACGAGCTGATCGACCATTTTGCCGCCGTCGAGGTCGAGCGCGGTTATCCCGTAGAACGTGCCCTCCTCGGTGTTCACACGCGGCGCGATGGTGAGGTACCCCCCGCTCACGCGCGGCCATGTGGCAAAGCGACCCGGACTCTCGTAAAGGTCCTTGGCCTTGGCATCGCCGAACGCCCAGCTATAGCAATGAGAGAACTCCGCACGCTTGGAACCGGCGGCAAGCGGCATCTTCTGCCATATGACATTCCCGCCGGCCACCGTGAAACGCGCGGGCTCCCAATCGGCGTTGCCATGGTCGAGCTCGACCGCCTCGCCCGCAAGCGCACCGTTTTGCAGCTCCTGGGCGAGAAGCACCCACGACGCCTCTGCGTAGTTCATCTCGATCCACGCATAAACCGTCTCGCTGCATCGAACGTCGTGGAAGCCGCATGCACCACCCTTGATGGGTTGCGGAATCAGCGTGGTTCGCGCGCCCGACGCCAGGGAGATGATACCGAGCGTGTTTACCGAACGAGCGCTGGAGGGCGCCTCGAGCAGCGCGGCCCATGCACCCTCAGAGTGAAACGGCACCGTGCCGAGGGGCAGGTCCCAGGCAGACTGGACGGCGATCGGATTGTCGACGCTCTTAAATTCCTCGGTAACGTTCACAATCTTAGAGTCGTCCGTGATGACCTGAGGCTCGCCGCTTACTTGCTGCTCATCCCCCTTCGAGCCGCAGCCCGCGAGAGAAACAGCCCCAAGTGCCGCCGTAGCCGCGGCCGCACCCTTGAATAGAGAGCGGCGAGAGAAACCGCCGCCGACCTTACAACCGGCGGCAGGGCCCTGGTTCAACTTTTCGCGATGTTTACTGCTCATATGGGATTCCTCGTATAACGCGCTGTCGAACTGTCGCGTCAGCGCCGCATGGGCGGTTGGGACGGCGCCTCATCGCCCGTCGATTCGCGGCGCATGGCCCGCCGCAGCTACTCGGCGATCCGGGCCTGAGCCTCGCGCAGGGCGCGGGTCATCTGATCGGCACAGGAGGTCTTGCGCGGGCCGCACGTATTGCCCTCGAGCATCTCGACGACACGGTCGACCGGCTGACCGGCCACCAGTTTGCCAATCGCCTTGAGGTTGCCGTTGCAGCCGCCCTCAAACGAAACGTTCTCAATGGTCTGGCCGTCCTCGGACAGTTCCACGTGGATCATGCGGGCGCAAACGCCGCGCGGCTTGAAATCGAGCTTGGTCATGGTCATGCCCCTCACTATCGGTCTTTCTGCTGGAAAAGTATGCCATACCCATATGTGCAGTTTGGGGATGCGCCATCCCCGTCCAGCCCCGCGACAATACCTATGCCCGCTGCGAAATTGCCTATGGATGTCCGCCTTTTACGTGAATCAAACGGCAGACATCCATAGGCAATCCCCGTGTGGCACCGCAATCGCCTTGCGATGCGTGCTACCTCGCCCGGAGCGCACGGACCGCAGTCGCCGCACAGAAAAAGGGCGAGCCCAAAGGCCCGCCCTTTCTTGGTGCTCAATAGCAGCCTTCCGAAATTACTCGGCGGCTTCGAACAGGAACGGCGTGGTCCAGCCGTCCGGCACGGCACCCTGCTGGCCGTCGCCAAGATCCTGCTTGGTCCAACCCTCAGGGATGCCGCCCTCGCCCTCCCAGGCACCGACCTGGTGGCAGCCGGCACAGGTGAAGACGCTCTGGTCATGCATGCGGTGGCAGGAATTGCACTGCTGCACGCCGTGGAAGTCGCTGTGCGGGTCGAAGGCAAGGTCCTTGGTGGAGGACTCGCTCGCACCGGGCATGATGCCGGCGCCCGCGTGGCAACCGCTCTGCAGGCAGAACTCGTTGGTGTAGGTCACCTTGGCGAGCGGGGTCTCGTGGTTGCCCGTGAGCTGGGACTGAGCCATGCGCACGGAGGTGCCGAGCGTGTTCTCGTGGCAGTCCAGGCACTTGCCGTTCACAACACCCTTGTGGGCGAACGCCAGGGAATCAGTCTGATTCTCGAACGTGTCGTAGTACTTGCCCATGGTGCTGTGGCACAGGGCGTCGCAGTAGCCGGGGGTGGCGCGCCAAGCCCAGCCGGCGACACCGAGAACCGTCACGGCCACGACGGCAGCGATCACGATGGGAAGGCGCTTGCCCTTCCAGTCGCGCTTCTTCTTGGGAGTCTCGGACGCGGTCTCGGCCACGTTCGTCTCCTTGGTCTCATCAGCCATAGTTGCTCCTCTACCTCAAGCGACTTAAGCGGACAGCGCCGGGTTGTCGCCGCAGTACTTCTCGAGAATGTGGTCGTAAGTGCGGGTGCGCTTGTCGAAGGCAACGCCACCCTCGGTGAGCAGACCGCGGGACTCGAGGTCCTCGGCGACGTCGTCCATACCGAGGTCCTTCAGGCACTCCTTGGTCGGGCAGCCGAGCTTCTCGTCCCAACCGAAGCGCTTGTAGAGCATGGTAAGGGCCTTCTTCCAGTCCTTACGCTCCATCTTGTCGGTGCCGGGGGTGAAGGGCTCGATCTCGGGATCCTTCTCGAAGACCCACTCGGTGATGACGTCGTGGACGCCGCGCAGGTCGTTGCAACCCACGTTGCCGTCCTTGTCCTTCATGCCGCGGACCGTGTTGGCGCGCTGGAGGGTCATAATGCGCTCGCCGGCCTTGTACAGGTCGTCGATGGTGACCTTCTGGCCGGTGACGGCGGTGTAGAACTGGGCCTCGAGGTCCAGGTCGCCGCGGTAGTTGCGCTCCTTGGCGGGGGCCATGGCCATCGGCCACACCCAGTTGCACAGGACCAGGGAGTCATGCAGGACGTCGGTCACGATGCTCCACCAGGCGAACTCGGCCTTGGCCTCGTTCATCTCGGTGTAATCCTTGACCGGGTCGATGGCGCCCTTGCCCCACATCTCGGTGGCCATCTCTTCCTTGAGCTCGTACGGCAAACCGCAGCCGTGGAAGTTGACGGCGGAGTGGATCATGTCGTCGCGGTTGAACATCATGTTGTACAGGCCGCCGACCTGACCGAAGGTCTCGATGGAGTGGTGGACCGGCCAACCGCGGTAGTTGATCAGCGCGGACTTGGCGTTGTCGAACCAATCCATGCAATCCCACTCCTTGGCCCACACGATGGGACCATGGCCGAGCAGGGAGATCGGCTTGTTCTCAACATCGTTTGAGGCAATGTCGAGCAGGATCTTGACGAAGCTCGAGGGATCCTGGCCGTGGATGATGGCGTCGAAGTTGTACTCGGCCATCTGCTCGGCCGGAACGTGCTTGTCCAGGATGCCGGCGGAGTAGGTGTAAGCCAGGTCGCGGTAGAGCTGGGCGTAGTTGCACCACAGACCCAGATCGTCGACGGTGGCGGAAATGAGCATGTTGTAGCTCACGGAGAGGTCGGACAGCGTCTTGCCGTCCTCCTCGAAGATGCCCTCGGCCTTGAGGAAGGACTGCATGTAGGCAGAGAACGGGAAGCCGGGGACGCAGGTGTTGCCCTGGGACTCGTAGCCGGTCTTCTCCTGCACGTAGGGCACGTGGACCTGAGCGTAGCAGCGCACGGGGCAGCCGTGGCAGCCGGCCATCTTGACCGTGTACTTCTCAGCAGCGGGGCCCATGTCCTTGGTGGACTTCATGCAGCGATAGCCCATGGTGTTGAGCTCGAACGGCTTGGGCTCGCCGGTCTCGATGGGGCCGCCCTCGGCAGCAGCCCAGTAGAGGCCCTTGCGAGCGGTCCAACGGGAACCGGCGTCGTAGTACTCGGCCCAGGACTGCTGGGTGCTCGGCACGACGTGGTTGTTGTTGGAGCCAATGACCTGGGAGATCATGTAGTCGGACAGGTCGGCGACCATCTGCGGGTCGGCGACGTGGCAGGCCTTGGTGCCGCGGACGACGACGGCCTTGAGGTTCTTGGAGCCGAGGACGGCACCCAGGCCGGCGCCGGCGGAGTGGGAACGGGTGTTCATCACGCAGGCGTAGGGCAGCAGGTTCTCACCGGCGAGGCCGATGGCGGCCACGCAGCACTCGGCACCGTGCTTCTTGCACAGGGCCTCGGTGGTCTCGCGGGTGCCCTTGCCCCACAGGGCGGAGGCGTCCTCGATGCTGATCTTGTCGTCATCGATGAAGATGTAGCAGGGCTTGTCGGCCTTGCCCTCGATAATCAGGCCGTCGTGGCCGGAGTACTTGAGCATAGCGCCGAGCTGGCCGCCGCAGTGCATGTCGACCACGAGGTGGTCGGTGGTGAAGGTGGACAGGGACGCCCAGGTGGAGCGACCCGCCAGCGGCACGCCGGAACCGGTCAGAGGACCGACGGCGAGAACGACCTTGTTCTCCTCGTCCATCCAATCGACCTCGGGGCCGACCTCGTCGTACATGATCTTGTTCGCGAAGCCCATGCCACCGATGTAGTCCTTCTGCATCTCGACATCGGACTCTTCGGTGATATCTCCGCTCGTGAGGTTGACGCGGGCGATCCAGCCAGCCCAACCGTAAGAGGTTTCAGCCATTGCGCTTCTCCTTTACTGGGCGCTCTTGCCGCCGCCGACGAAGTCCTGGACTTCGCTGACGTAGGGCCACTTGATCTCGGAACGGGTGGGGCCGGAGGAGTGGTTAACGTTCTCCCACTTGATGAGCTCGAGAGCGCCGTTGGGGCACTGCTCGGCGCAGCGGCCGCAGGCAACGCACTTGGTGGACTTGTGCGTCTCGGTGTTGACCACGGGCATGTGCCACGGGCAGGCGGCGACGCAGGTGCCGCAGCCAACGCACTTCTCGGGGTCGACGGTGCGGGTGCCGTCCTCGAGGGTCACGATGGCAGCGTGCGGGCACGAGGTCTGGCACAGAGCGGTGGTGCACATGTGGCACGCGCGGATCTGCCACTCGCACGAGTAGAACAGACCGTCGCAGGACTCCCAGTCGGAGCCGAACTGCAGGCCGTCATGCACGTGGATACGGGCGGCAGCGGGCTGAGAGGCGCCGTCGTTCTCGAGCGTGCACATCATCTCGCAGCGCTGGCAACCGGTGCAGCGGGCACGATTGACCTTGAGCACGTGGGCCGGGGTCGCATAGTAGTCGACCTCGCCCTTGGAGCTCGTGGGGGCAGCAGCGGCGGTATCCGGGAGCAGCCCCAGCGCCACCATGCCCGCCACGAACGCGCCCGACACCTTCACAAACCCACGACGGGTAAAGAAGGAGTCGAGACGGTCCGCACCGGAGCCAACCTGCTCCATGGCGGTGTTCTCTTTCATAGTTCCCTCCCCAAAAGGCTTCACGGGCGCGCTTGCGCCCATGGAACGTAAAAGCTGCGCGCATGGCGAAAATGCGCACATACAGCCAGGTTCAATTATGCCTGAATAAAACGTTTAAACCCCAGATGCTCATTATTCTATTTGGAGAATAATGCCTTGATTCACAGGGCTTTGGCGGAACGCGCATCCGTCGCAGTGCACACCCGATGGCCACCACGGCGGCCGCACACTCTACTCGATTTCTCCCGCCTCACGCAGCTCCTGGTCGACACGCTCGTCACGCAGGGAGCAATTCTCGGTGAGAAGGCAGTTCGGGCACATGCTTTCACAGCGAACAACCTCGTTAAGCTGAGCGATCTCGTATCCCTTGATACGCAGCAGGTAGTCGCCAATCAGCGCGCGGACGGCCTCCACCGCATAGGTGAGCGTATACTTGCGGCCGTTCGGCAGACCGCCCACCGCCTCCAGGATCTCCTCCTTGGTGATGGCGAGGGCCTCGTCGAACGTCTTCCCGCGCAACATGGTGGCGAGCACCGTGGCACAAGCAATGGCGGCCAGGCAACCGTGGCTGCGGAAACCGACCTCGACAAACGTCTCGGTTTCGGGGTCGATCTCGGCAAACAGCTGCATCTGAA
This sequence comes from Collinsella intestinalis DSM 13280, assembly GCF_000156175.1. Taxonomy (GTDB): domain Bacteria; phylum Actinomycetota; class Coriobacteriia; order Coriobacteriales; family Coriobacteriaceae; genus Collinsella; species Collinsella intestinalis. The sequence goes on along the minus strand of NZ_GG692710.1, from coordinate 1,305,665 downwards.
CCGTACCGCGCTTCTCCTTGCCAACGCTGCAAAATGCGTTGGCACCGTCTGGGATACCGCCGTTCTTGGCGTCGGCAATCAAATCGAGCGTGCGCTCGGAATACTCGGTGATCGGGGCGTCATTCTCGATCTGATACATATCGGGTGTGCGCAAAAACGGCGTGTCTTCGGTCAGGCGGCGCTTGGCCATGGCGATGGTTCCTTCCTATCGGGTTTCCCTGTCATTATCCCTGTCAACGCGCCTCCGCGAAGGCGGTTTTGTCATGCTGCAAGATCTCGCACGGCATCGCATTCGGACTTTTGGTCGCAATCTGCCACGCTGTCTCACACCGGCAAATTTCGACCATTCCCAAGTGCAAATAACCTAGATTTCGGTCGTAAAATGCCACGCTGCTACAGGGTGGCATTTTACGACCATCCATCCCCGCGGTGAACCATTACGGGTTGCGGAACTTCTCCACCCCGTACCACTCGGCCAGGGCCTTGCCCTGCGCGGGGCTCAGATGGCGCGTGGAATAGAAGAACGACTCATTCAGGCTCGTCGTGGTGATCTCGATATCCGCATATGCCTCGTCGTTCATGGCGCGCTCGAACAGATCGGCAACCTTGGATGCAGGCCACAGGTACGGTTGGTTCAGGAAATCAGAAGCGGCCACCGGGCGCGGATACACGCGCGACTCGGTGCGCACCACGTCGGCAAACGTCGCCAAATCGTCGCCCTCCGCCGTGTTGAACAGCGCATGGGCGAAACTATGCGACATGAGCGGCTTGGAATACAGGTAGATGCCGGATTTGCCGTAGAGGATGACGATGTCCGTCACCTCCGGCTCGGGAAGCGGGTCGTCCAAGCCGAGCTCATCGAGCTCGGGGCGATCGTCGTACCCCAAAGGAAGATCCTGCTTTCCCATGGCGGGGGTGTCCTCGGCGTGCGGGCGCTCCTCTATGAACGCAAGGAGTTCCTCGGCAAAAGCGCGGGCATCGGTTCCCGCAGGGGCGAATGCACACTTGATCCAACGATCGGACGTGGTTAATTTGCCATCACGCGAGCGGCGTCGCAGATCGGAAAGGGCCTGATCGGCCGCAATCAACCAGTCGTTGCGAGCATGGATCCGAGCGACCTCTTCAGGGGCTCGAGCCGCCTCCGCATCTTCAGCAACAGCCGAAACGTCAGATGTAGCAGAAGTACCAACCGCAGCAGAAGTACCACCTACAGCGGAAGAACCGGTCGCAGCGGGCGTACCGGACGCGGCAGGGCCGCCCTTCTCCCCCACCGCAATGGGTGCATCAGTCGGCGACATCTCCTCGGATGCCCTCATTTCAATCTCATCGCTCATGCATTACCTCAACTTATCAGCCCCGAACGCAAAAAGGACGGGGTCAATCCGTACGCATGCCAGTTTACCAGCATGCATGCAGATAGACCCCGTCCCCTCACGAACGATTGACCCCAAAGAAGCCGGACCCAGCCGGCGTGGGACAACCCGATCTCCCAACGCGGCGCCAGCGACGGCGCCTAATCAACCCGGTAAGCCACGAGCGACCTTGGGCGGGCACCACCCGAACAGCGCGCTACTTGGCCGCGCGGTTCGCCGCCTTCTTGCGGTCGGTGGCGTTCAGCAGGCGCTTGCGCATGCGAATATTCTTGGGCGTGACCTCGACGAGCTCGTCGTCGATGATGTACTCCAGGGCCTCCTCCAGGGAGAACGTGCGCGGAGGCACAAGCTGCACGGAGATATCGGCGGTCGAGGAACGCTGATTACCCAGGTTCTTGGTACGCGCGATGTTCACGACCATGTCGCCGGGCTGATTGCGCTCGCCCACGAGCATGCCCTCGTAGCACTCGGTACCGGGCTCGACGAACAACGCACCGCGCTCCTGCAGCGTGCCCAGAGCGTAGGCCACGGCCTTCTCGGTCGTCATGGCGATCATGGCGCCGTTCTTGCGGCCACCGATCTCGCCGGCATACGGACCGTACTCCAGGAAGGTGTGGTAGAACACGCCCTCGCCATGCGTGACGTTCAGAATGCGGTTCTTCAAGCCCATGATGCCGCGAGTCGGGATGCGGAACTCGACGTGCGTGACAGAAGTGCCGGTCTCCATGCTAGTCATGGTGCCACCGGAATTGCCGAAGATCTCAATGACCTTGCCGGCGTACTCGTCCGGGCACTCCACAACAGCCTGCTCGACAGGCTCCTGCAGGTTGCCGTTCTCGTCCTTCTTGAACAGGACGCGCGGACGACCCACCTGGAACTCATAGCCCTCGCGGCGCATGGTCTCCATCAGGACGGAAAGGTGCAGGATGCCGCGACCGCTCACCTCAACGCCGGTCTTGTCCGGCAGCTCCTCGATGCGCATGGTCACGTTGTTCTCGCGCTCGTTGAACAGGCGCTCCTTGAGCTGACGGGCGCCGACGATGTCGCCGTCGCGACCGACGAGCGGAGACGTGGAGGCCTCGAACACGATGGAGAGAGTCGGCGGGTCGATCTCGATGGGATCGAGCTCGACGGGGTTCTCAGGATTGGTGTACACGTCGCCGATATCGGTGTTGTCCACACCCACAACGGCTGCGAGGTCGCCGGCACTGACCTGGGAGCACTCAGTGCGGCCCAGATAGTCGAAGGTGAAGAGCTGCTTCACGGTAGCGGTCTTGCGCTCGCCGTCGTTCTTGACAACGAGAATCTGGTCACCGGTGTGGATGGTGCCGGAATACACGCGGCCGATACCGATGCGACCCACAAAGTTGGAGTGGTCGATGGTGACGCACTGCATGGCAAGCGGGCCGTCGACATCGACCTCGGGAGCCGGCAGATCGTTGACGATCATATCGAGCAGCGGATACATGTCCATGTTGCCATCCTCGGGGTCGAGGCGGGCATAGCCGTTCACGCCAGAGCAGTACACAACATGCTCCATCGCGAACTCAAGCTGCTCATCAGTTGCACCAAGGTCGGCCATCAGGTCGAGGCAGTCGTTGTACGCCTTCTCGGGATCGGCGCCGGGACGGTCGATCTTGTTGATGACGATCATGATGGAAAGACCAGTGTCGATGGCGTGACGCAGCACGAAGCGGGTCTGGGGCATGGGGCCCTCAAAAGCGTCGACGAGCAGCAACGCGCCGTCGGCCATGCGCAGCACGCGCTCGACCTCGCCGCCGAAGTCGGCGTGGCCGGGCGTATCGATGATGTTGATCTTCACGCCGTTGTAGTCGATGGAGATATTCTTAGCCAGAATGGTGATGCCGCGCTCGCGCTCCTGGTCATTGGAGTCGAGCACGCGGTCCTGGACCTCCTGATTGGAGCGGAAGGCGCCAGCGGCGCGCAGCAGCTTGTCGCACAGAGTGGTCTTACCGTGGTCGACGTGAGCGATGATGGCAATGTCTCGAAGGTTGTCTACGCGCATGGGCGTCCCCTATCCATAATTCGGCCTCACGCAAGCCAGTATCGATGAGCGTGATAATTTGTCGGTATACGGGAAATCGTAACGGCGGTATTGTAGCCGTTGTCACTGATACAAACATGCCTCACCAGCGGGTTTGCTGGCACTACACATAATCTGAAGCTATAGAACTACTCTGCAAGATTGGCAAAACGGTTCACCAGAGAGGTAGACAGTGTATCCCGATCCTAAAGAAGGGCGGGTTCCTCGCCAGCGGGCTCGGGGTCGCACCAACGGAAGTCCTCACCCATGCCGGCACCCTCATACAGCACATATGCAGAGTAGCCCATCGACATTCCACGCTGGTAGAAACTCACAATGACGGCATCCTGGAACTCGCAGTCGAGCTCCACTCCGCCTGTATACGCAATCGCATAGCGATCGAGCGGACCGACATGATCAGACTGAATTCCAGCAGCATTGGCCTCGATAAAATGCTGCGCACCCTCGAGACAAGCCTCGGGACCATCCTCAGTAAAGCAGGCCTGATACCGATTGCTGTTTGCATCTTCGGCAATGAGAACCACACCAAGATCCTCGCCATCGGCCAAACTGTTGAGCATGTCGTCGATCAGGTCGCAGACCATGGCATCGAGTTCGGCAGAGACCTCGTCCTGGGAAGCTTCATTGTTGTAGATTTCCTCAGACATGGGATCTCCTATCCGGTTAGGCATATGCCCTCGAGCCAGTGCAAAGGTACATGATAGACCAATACCTCGTTACAACCTATCGACATAGCAAAAGAGGGCCCCGAGGGGACCCCCTTGCGCTCCCGCGCCGAGAAAGCGCGAAAGCCGTCCACCGGTCAGCGGCGCCCTGCTCTCCCACGGGCTGACCCCGCAGTACCATCGGCGCGGTGCGGCTTAGCTTCCGGGTTCGGAATGGGACCGGGCGTGCCCCGCACGCAATGGCCGCTGACCGGTGGGCGGCTTTCATACCCTCCCACCCGGGATCCTCGCGTGCCCTGGAGGGCCC
>NZ_GG692710.1:1189766-1301155 GCF_000156175.1 Collinsella intestinalis DSM 13280 | reverse complement strand
CGTTCTGTAAACTGGTTAAGGAAAAAGTTGAACGGGGCCTGACTAAGTCAGACCTTACACAACTGTTCTTGAAAAGTACATCACTGCTGACACCTTCTAAATGGTGTCTCCACTTGTTCCGTCTCTTCGCGGTATCCGGTTCTCAAGGTACCCGCCGCGGGTCTTCCGAGCTCGTTCGCTCTCGGCCACCCGCGCGGCGAAGAGATATATTGCCAGAGTCCCGCCGCCTCGCAAAGGGTTATTTGCGTATCCATATTTTGCACATATCTTACAATCGTTGACCGTCTTCTTACACTACATATAGTGTTCTTAAGACGCTCACCGCCCTATTAGTACCGATTGCCGAAGAGGACAGCACCTCTTGGACCATTTGATTTATTTAGAACTCGTATTTGGAGGCCACTTCTGCCGCTGCGTATTAACCTCAACCTCACCTCAATAAGTCTGAACATGACACCTTCTTGAGGGCAAGTGGACTCACAAGAACGATCGAAGCATTGCGGACCGCAGTATGGCTCATCGCCACCCGCGATATCTACTTTATACATGCCCGCGGTATCTACCTATATATGTACGTATACACATGGGGCTCGCTTCAGCTTGCTATCAAAATGCCGTTCTTCCTCGACATGACAGCCTGGGCAAGTTGCTTTCCTTCAGAAGGCGCAATGTTTTGGGATGCCGATGCGGGAGGATTGGGGCAAAGTTGAGCTTTTTCGTATTCAGATCGGTACTTGGTAAGTAGCGTCGCTTTGCGACCTTTCGTCACCTGCTGTTTTGCCTGCGGCAACACCCTTTGTACTTGGCCTTTTCGAAAACGCATACGAAAAAGCTCAACGAGCCTCACTCGCCGCTGGTTCGCTACGCGCCGCGGATTCGCCATGGGTTTGCTTCATTGTTGGTTAGCTATCGTTTGCCTTAACCCATGTAAAAAAAGCCGGAGCATATGCCCCGGCTCTCTAAGTCTATGTGGTGGAGGTTAGGGGGATCGAACCCCTGACCTCAGGCTTGCAAAGCCCGCGCTCTCCCAGCTGAGCTAAACCCCCACGTAGTAATAAACACCCCAGCGGCGACTCGGCTCTCGCTGGGGTGTTTATTGCGAAAGAAGTGGTGGACCTGACAAGGTTCGAACTTGTGACCTCCCGGTTATCAGCCGGACGCTCTGACCAACTGAGCTACAGGTCCAACGCGGGGATTAATATAGCCCACAGGGGGAAGCCTCGTCAACAACTTTTTTCAAATTACTTTCGAAAGATGAGACGATAGATGGCCGAGCCCACACTCCAAGCAATGAACACGCAGGTAATAGCTGGTATGTAGCCGGATGCGTCGAGAAGCAAATCGAGCTTGTCGAAGTGTCTCGCGGGCACAAATAGCTTGTGATACTGATCTGCAAAGGAAACGCCCGCGCAAGCCATCACGCCAAGAACGTACATGAGCCACGTCCGCCAGATGCGGATGTGTCCGCGCGGGCTACGGCGATGGGCCCAGCCCGACATCCACGCCAACACGTTGAGCGCAACAACGCCGCCCATCAACGCGAATTCCACCACGTGCGCCTGCTGTCGGACCGAGAGGCCGTGATTGGAGAACTTAACCGAGAGCAACAGGATATGGGCGGCCGTCCACTTGATTGGATTCTCCTCAAAGGTGGGAAGCTGGCCGGATTGAACCAGATAGGCACCGTATTCGGCAAACGAACCGGCCTCCGAAGATAGTGCCAGGCTATCTGACGCCGACTGCTCCGTGAGATAGTAGATGGTCATCGCGCCAAAGACGAGAAGGCCCAGGCAAAGAAGGCGTGCAATCCAACGGAGCGCGGATGCGCCGCGACGAGGCTGCGCAGTCGCAGGCTGCTGAGATGCATCCCGCCGGGATGATTGACGAGCTTGGCGATCGGGTTTTGCCGGCGAGGGATCGTAGGTGTCGGGGTCGTACGGCGATACAGAATACGCGTACGGCTGCCGCCCGCGCTGCGGATACGCCGCAGGCACCGTGGAAGGATCCTGCTGCGGGGCGGCGGGGCGGCGCATCTGCACCGTTGGGACATCCTGAACGATACGAGGCTGCGGAGCGGTGCTCCCCGGCGAAGCGGGCAGATAGCCATCAGTCGGCGCGTTTCCATAGTCAAACGGGTAATCGTCATTGGGCATGTTGACCCCCTTCCAATTGCCATCATTTTCCTACGCTTTTATGCCGAACGCGGAAACTGAACGGAATGGGCATGAGAGGGGGCGGTGCCCGGCGTTGCCCTTAGGCAACCTGCTGATACTCATAACTCCGTTCATACAAGGCCTCAGGCGCGATATCAACCTCGCCATCGCACCATGTAAGGATTCCGAACTCGACCTTAAAGTCCTGCACAACCGCCTCATCTTCCAACGGCTTAAACACAGGCATGTGGAGCAGACGGGTCACATCGAACAGGCGCACTTCCCCCGTGGAGAAAGTAACGAGAATAATCGAGTTGCCCACATAGCGAGCAGATGCCACCTCGATCCCCTCAACGGGCTCTCCCGCATATGCAATTCCATCCACAACGTACATGGACCCCCCTTATGCAAGCGGCGAAATCTTGTCGAACGGCATGCCCGCAACGGCGTGGTTCCAGGCCCTGTACAGCTCATCCTCATGAAGAGCAAGCCAGCCGGAAACCATGCGAAGCTGCTTGGCGGGCAGAGAGCCAGCGAGCAATTCACCGTCTATGGCAACGGATGCCTTGTACTCTCCGTAATAAACGTGAACGTGTGGCTTGTGATGCTTTTCATCATCCATGTAAATCATCTTGATAACGATTCCAAAAAAGCGACTTAGCTCCGGCATGCAATCTCCTTTCCGTTAATCTCAGGATACCCAAAGAATGTGACGCCCATTGGACTGCACAAATGTCCACTCCGGACACCACTGGGCAACGCGTGCATCAGACAAGACGCACTCTCATCAGTCACAATATCAGTCACACCGCTCACAATATCAGTCTCAACTTGAGAGTGACACTGTGATGTGCCCGACACCACGGAAACGCGCTCGCCATCTCTTCGATTTCCTGGTGCGGGTAAACCCCTGATAGCAAGAAGCGCTTCTAAAAGAAAGAAATCGCCATTTTTTTCTTTTAGAAGCTATTTTTTTCCATTAGATGAAAGAGCACTTCCCATCTTTCATGTCCATCTCGATCGCGCGCCAGTGCTCAGCCGCGATCCGCACTGCCGAAGAAGACGATTGACGCCTTTCAGACCAGCATGAGGGTGGTGTCATCTCGGAGGGCTACGGTGACGGCGGTGTCTGCGGCGGTGTAGACCAGAGGGCCCGCAATCGCGATCGCTCCGAGGGGCGGGGAATACGAACGATTCGCGAACGTGGCGTCAGGCCGAAAACTACTCCTTGAAGTACATGAAAGCGCTGCCCTCTTTACGGCGGCGACCTCTCCCTTCTCAAATAGCGCCTTAAGCCTCTTCTGGGCGGTTCTTTTCGAAATGCCTGGGAGCATCGCCATCACATCACCGACACCAAGCTCCGCCCCGGTCGATTCAAAGCACCTCAAGACGTCATTCTCACCATGCCTGATGCGTTGTTCGTCCTCAGAGGAGCCAGAGGCAATGTCTTGGTGCGGCTCGATAGGCAGAATCAAAAGCGCCCCTGACGGACCATGGGATTCACTGATCGTTGGCGAAGCATTAAAGAAGTCGCCCCACACAGACCAGATCATCTCCATGCCGCTACCGGCCCTATCCGCTGAAAGAGCATTTTGAAAGCTCGGAGTTAAAGCATTCAGAGCGGCCAAAGCACGCGCATGTCGACAGCCGGAAATGTAGCGAGTACGACCCTGCCCATGCCAAGCCTATCCAGTAAAATCAGCCGACAACTGATATGGATAGTCGGCAACGTTGGGCTCCTCGAACTTGATTCCACCACATCCCTGTGCACGCTTAATCAGATTTTTGTCAAACGTCTGGAAGACAAGCTCATCGTCTTCACCAACCATCACTTCGCAAAACTGCAATGCAGACCCAACGTGAATCGCATCCTTTGGATCGACGTTGTAATCCCATACAGCACACCGGGCCATCGAAGCAGTCTCACGATCTACATTGATGAGCAGCACGCCGTTGTCTGGACTAAAACAGTTCTCAAGATCCTGTCGCTGTTTGCGATCAAAAACCGAAAGCTCACCTTTTTCCTTAATTCTGCATTTCACCACTTCGACCATGGTAAATACAGATGTAACCAACTTCGCTTCACCGCGCCCAACAGCCTGAACCACACCATTACGCGCATCACGGCCGTATTCTTCATCTTTCAAATAGCCGATAAAGCAATTTGAATCCCAGTAGATGTATTTCATCGCTAGGCCTCCAAAATGCCGCGCAGAGAGGAAAGGCTAGGCAGCTTTTCGGGCAGCACGACAATCTTGCGCGCGTCAATAGACACAATAGTACCATCGGACCTATAGGTTAAGATGCCAGACACCGTAGCGCGACGTTTAAAAGAAGACCGAATATCATCAAGCATCCTGTCTTGAAACTTTCCTTTGATATACCTGCCGGTCCCCTCGTCTATCATTCCGAATTTATTGCCACGCTTCGAATTAAGGGTACAAATCGCACCTGTGACAGAACCAACAACCTGATAATCCCGCGGCTCGTCGACGACTTCAAACGCACGGTAAACAGGAACCTCTTTCACAGAGCAGCCGCCGTTAATTACTTTAATATGTGCTCTAGCAGAACCTTCATCTCCCGCATCCAGAGCGGATGCGAGCTTAAGGTACCCATCCCTAGCCTTCTTAGGACACACAGCAACATCTCGACCGCTTGCCAAGCGATCAACAAATCCAGATATCACCTCAAAACAGGGCCCAAGATCATACTCTTCCTCAGTGACCAGTTCCGCGTTGAAGATCATCGATCCGCGCTCAACAGAAAAGAGCCACCTCGCAAACGGGGCAGCATCGTCCGAAAGGGCCTGAATCATTTCCGCGAAAGAGTCGACGCACTTTTTGAAGGAATCCAAATCCAGCTGCTCATCATCAATGTGCAAGCGAACTGTCTTACTATCACTATGCACGGTGCACCTCCTGTTAAACGAACAGTTTAACAGGAGGTGCACCGTGCTCCCTCGTAATCAGCAATCCAATTATCGACTCATCGGAATTTCCAATGAGCAACATACACCCTCTCTAGCCACATCGAGGAGTTCAGGCGACCCGGACTCGGGAATATCTTCGTGGCTAAGTAAGTGCCTGTCGCCCAAATGCTTCTCCTCGTCGGGCGATTGAGAACACGCCAAGACGATGGGTCCTTTCGCAATGACGGCTTCGCGCTGCAGTAACGGCAATTCCACATGACATACCGCTCGCCGAACGCATTGCTTTGATTAGCTAAACCGTTTTAGTCACATCATAATTATCAAGGTTTTTGCTCTTGCTATACGCATTCTCGATATATCTTGACGGGTTCGCAAGAAAATCGTCTTCGGAAATAAAACTAATATAGGAGCCGGTTAGACGGTCAACACTTTTACAATTCTCGCATGCGTAAACTATTGGGGTTTGATTCATGCGGTTCTCTTTAATGATGTCGGGAACCTTGTCCAAATCATATGACAGGGTGTTACAACCATCATCCTGCAAGTTTGAGGTCTTTATCCATGAATACGAGCCGTTGACCTTCTTTATCACTGCTACAATCCCATTTGCATGGGAATGCAAGTCACCTCGTTTTTGCTCCTTCAGGGAATATTCGATTTCCCAAGGAATCCACTCGCTATCCAACATGTCCGGAGAAAGCACAACGATAGTCACGGATGTGCCGTAGATCATATCCTTGAGCTTCTTCTTGATTGTCTCGGTTTTCAAGTCAGCAAGATTCGGGGAATCCGAGGTCTCACCCCGGTAGTAAGATGCATCGTACCCTAAAGATTCGATAATCCTATCGCGAACGCCACGAGCATCGCTGAATTTGTAGGATATAAAAGTCTTGCGAGCCATTTGCCCCTCCTTAAATCCATCTATTAAACAAGCAAAAGAACGGAGAGTCCGATATTCAGAAAACCCAACGAAAGATAGAACCCACCAACAGAGCAACTGAACAACGCGTCAACAACCCTAGAGCGCTCCACATGGGAAGCGGCGGGCGGCGCCATATCAAATAGTTCGATTGCACGTTTGTTATCAACTACCTCAGCATATCGAACGCGATACCTCCTTTCGAGAGAAAGGTAATATGCATCAATCATCGCAAACAGCAGAGCTGAGAGAAGAATGGCAAGGAAGGAAAAATGCACTTCGGCCACGGTGAGCTCCGCCTGCTGTAAAAGCGCCAAAAGCGCCAGCAAAAACGCACCGCATCCACCCTTGAAAGCACAGGAATAACTCGCCATGCGGCCTATGCAGCCTTGAATCATGCCCAGATAAAAGCGCAGGTCCTCGGAAACACAGATCTCAGGGTCTTCCAAAATCACCATGGTCTTCCCCATCTTCGTGAAACGCCAAAACTGATAAGAAATGGCTAAACTCGTCGGAGCAAACCCCTCGTTTAGCCCTATCGGCAATGTCAATAAAGCCGTCACTCTGACGACTGACCACGATTACGGCGAGACGCGCCCTGAATCCGCCAAGGCCACGGGTAGTCTCGGCATCATAGAACACGACGTCTGCCAATATCGGGGAGGGTCGTGCATCGCCACAAGACACCTCTTACCTTCACTTTTTATGATACTCCGAATGAAACTCACCCGGACACCGCAATCCACCCCTCATAGCAAGAAGGCGTATAGAAATGGGGGACGTGTTCGAGCCTGGCCCAGGCGAATCGCAAGAGCATCACCATGCCGTCAAAAGAGCCTAAGACCGACTCGCAGCGAGCGTAGCCCTGATGAGTCTCACTCGATAACGTACCCCCTACGTTGAATTGCTCGTTGACTGCCGAGGCTCAGCGGCATCGACCGCAGAACGGTATGGAGCGAAGGCGGGATTCGTGGCGCTTTATGGGACCCACGTCGAAAGGCAAGGAGACAACCTACGATGTGTTTCTGAAGATGCGGTCGGCATAGTCAGCGGCGGGATCCCACTCACAGGGTTATAAGGGCGGGCAGGGCATGTTCGCCCGCAACGGCGACACCAGGGAGCAACCCATACTCGACACACCAAAGCGTCTCGAATATCAAACCGACCATCTCGAGAAGGAACGATAATCAGGCAACACCCATGCGCGCCGCGCTGCCGCGGTACTACCCACACGACAAGCCTTCACCATATACGGCTTGTCGTCAGCCTCGTGACTCGAGGGCCTCGGGCGGAAGCCAATCTCGCTGCAGCCCCCTCGATCACGACTAGGACCTCATGCTGATGAGCAGTGAAGTTTCCCGCAAAACGTCAATTGCCTCGATATGAATCCGATTGCGAACGTTGAGACGGTCGCCGCGGCAACGCGGGACGCTCACCGCAGATTAGGCTCATCACCTGACACAGAACGAATTCCTTCACGAGCTGACTAGGGACCGGTTCTATCCGAGCGGATGGAAACTGTGGCCCGAGAGCTACAAGTTCGCATTCAAGTGTGCACGAGCACGTCCATCGACTCTTTTGACGAGCCGTAGGTGTTGCTCAGACGGTGCAGGTTCGGCGTCACGAGGCGCCCGAGCCGGGGGGGGTCGGAGAGCCAACGCCAAACGACCCGAACGTTGGGTCGGAGCCATTGCTATTACCGCTGCAAGACTGCCCGAACCTTTCCGACCAGCATGAGGGCCGTCTCGTCTCGGAGGGCAACTGCAACGGCGATATCTACGGCACCGTATGCCAACAGGCCCGCAATCGCGATCGCTCCGGGACCGGCGGAGAACGCGGTCGCGGACAACCATGCGCAACCCGCGGACACCGCGACGGCGACCGCGTTGGACGCCGCCATGCGCGCCAGGTCGCGCGGACGCACGAAAGACGAGAGCACGTCGCGGGCGCACCAGAGCTCGATGCACAGGACGGTAGCCTCGGTGGCCAAAAGCGCAACGCCCGCGCCCACCGCCCCGAACGGGCCGTCCAACAGCAGGTTGAGCGCCACGCTCACCGGGTCCGCCGCGATGCTCGACATTGCCATCTGCCTCTCGCGGCCCAGCGGGGACAGAATGCACATCGCCACGAAGTAGCTGACGCACGACATGAGGCTCACCGCGCCGATAATCCGCGCCGGCAAACGCCTCGCCGGACACGAACAGGACCACGGGTTCGGCGAACACCAGCAGGTAGCACATCACCGCCAGGCAGATGTTCATCGTGAAACCAAAGCCCGTGCGCACCAACCTGCGAAACCCCGCTACGCCGTCAGCCATTTGGTCGTGCGCTATCCGGGTAACGAACCCCCGTCACCGCACCGACCACACTGCATTGCACATATTCGATCTTCACCGCGAGCTGATGCAGCCCAACCTGGTAATTCCTATGCGACAACACGCCAAACATCGTGCTGTTGAACGCGAGATACACCGATTGCCCGAGCGCCAAACACCATGAGCGGTCTGATGTGACGACGGACATCCAGCTTGCCAACGCTCTTGAGATCGAGCGGCTTGTGGAGACGAATCAGGTTGAACAGGTTGTTTCCACAGGTGACGAACGCAAGGATCGCACCGTATACCAGATAGTCACCTGGACGGCGGACGGACAGATGAGCTTGGCACCATGGAATGTTGTATTTAACCGGTCTTTTTTATGCCAACGCGAACCCTTCTCTCCAGTCCGTCCCAAGCAAGACAGAAAACGATAACCGCCAGTAAGGTTAAACACATTTGCATTTCAACCGAAATTGATGGAGCTACCTTGCGGACAAGCATGAATATCAATTGATGACTCATGAAAAAAGGCAGGAGATAATGAGCGATACGAGTAAAGGGCCTTGATCCGAGCAACTGAGACAAACCACCCCTTTCCGCTGAAAACTGGACAAGACTGACAAGAAGCAGCACTACGTAATATCCACGCAGCCAAGTCGAATCGAACTTACAGACGCACCACACCACTATTAAAGCAATCAGCACTTCCCAAATCGTCCAAGATAGAATGCCGTGACAGAAACGGGGACGCTCGCAAGCAACCTCATGACCATCCCTATATTCGGAGATAATTGAGCCAGCATAGTAGGCGCTGGCAAATTCGAGCATTCTGATAAATGGATTTGCATGGAAACTCAACGTGAGCAAACCTGGATTCTCTACTGAAACAAATTCTATATATACCCTGAGCGAAAGAAATCCAATTACCAGCAAAACGAGCGGATAATACCGAAATCGCGCCCTCACGATCTTCGATATGTATGCGAGCATCGGCATCATTGCATAGCAAAATATGAGTGCTGACAGAAACCATGAGACACCATTAAAGGAGAACATAAGCTTGGGGCTCCATGCTTGCGTCAAAGTTAGATTTAACAAGACGGAGAACAGCGGCGCCGAATTTAAACTTGTCCAAGCAGCTTTCATGACAAACGATGTCAAAAACATGGCGATATGCAACGGGTAAAACATAACCAATTTCCTTTTTAGGATACTGGCCTGCTCTGCAACCGTACAATCAAATTCATCCCGATGTCGATAACCCTCCAACAATCCCGAGACCAGAAAAAACAGCTCACAGCATCGAGCCCCCAAATCGGGAAGTTGAACACCGAGAAACGCGCGCGGAGGGTATGTGTGCCAAACGAAAACGCCAATCATCGCAAGCACACGTACTCCATCGAATACACAGATTCTATCCATTCGCTCCGTCATTCTTACGCTGCACTCCATCTCATTATCCCGAAGCGATTTCAAACAGGAATCATCCAGCATCCGACATGAACCTCTTGCACATTTCTATGGAATCCTCCTTTGACATCGTTCATCTTTCCTTATCTAGAGACAGCCTTTGATCAAGGCGCAATCCAAGACTGGATGAAACGAAGGTAGAAGCGACCTTATCCCAAACCCATATCAAAAATGTTGTATACAGCAGATTTGTTAGCTGAAAATCAAAGGCAGAATGCATAGAAATCATCAGCAGGATTAAGCTTATCCACCTGTCACTTTCATACCGCATCGCTATCCAGAAAGCCAACAGGACAAGCAACAAGGTCACATAGCCCTTTGTAATTAATATGTTAAGGAATGAGCTTTCGACAATGTTGGGGTCGCCTTCTGGGTTCGTCTGTTGTTCCGTTTTATCCCTTTCCCCCATCGCAATCGTTCGGTTCGAAAACTCGATTTCCTGACCGAATGGAGCGGCACCATATTTTATAAGTGACGCGTGGTCTTGAGCTATCCGATTGCTCGTAATCTTGTTAAGCTTCCTCCATGCCTCATTCCCAGGGTCGTATGCCAGAGCTGCGATGAGCAGCAGGATTGTAAAGACGCCGAAAGAACATCGAGAAATCATTGCCAGCAAACGGTCGAGCTTTTCATTTCTCACCATCTTGAATACACAAGAGATAACCAGTGCAATCGCAACCAGTCCGCATGAATTTCTCGAATCAGTAAGAATAAAAATCAAGATATCAATGGAGAACAGCAGCAAGCACTCAGAGCAACGGATACTATCTCTTCTTACAAATAAATACAGGAGGATGATGTTTAAGTACAAGTGACTTAAGTTTGTGCTGTATAAGAACCCAAGGCCATGACGGATCGTCTCGCCCCGGCTAAATAAGTAGTCGGGTACGATGCCGATTACCGAACAAAAAACAATGGCAATCGAACCAACGCCAAGCAAGGCAAGTGAAAGTTGAGCAATCCTATCGAACTGCGTGCAGCGGGAAGCATAGAATATGAGAGCAAGATCAATAAACAGGATGTTGCCAGAATTGACTTTTATAAGTAAGCCGAATGCGCAAAACACCAAAGCGAAAATTGTTTTGCTATCAAATATTCTCAATGATATTGATGATGCGAAAAAACATAGCAGTGAGATGCCGTGCAGGATTGTGTTAACCATAGACCCTTCGGCAAATGAAAACATCGATATCGAAATTAGCTTCCATACTAACCAGACAACATAGCCGATATAGAATAAAAGGCGCGATAAATTCTCTCGATCTAAACTCGCGACATTTACTGCCCTTCCAGTCCCCTTGAAATTTGTCAATTTCATCTATCTCCCCCTCCGGCTTAGGCGGCAAAAGATTTGTTCAAATGAACTGTTTTTCGTTGCAAACCCATAAATAAAAAAACAAATAGAGAAAATGACTGCCCCGATAATTACCTCAAGGCCAAGCCCAACCACACTTGACTGCACATAGGCATGCATCACCGGAGAAAGCGTTCGTATCGCAATGAACATAAGCGTGCCCATCGCAACATAAGGAATTGAGTCACGCCAATAGACCAGCAGAGGAAGCTCCCCGCGAACGCAAATTACCTGCACGATCAAAATGCTCACCTCGGCAACAATGGTGCCGATTGCAGCACCCACCGCACCCACGCGTGGAATCAGGAGCACGTTAACAGCAACATTTAGTGCGGCACCCACAATGAGAGAGAGTGTATATTCCCGATCCCTCGAAAGCGGCAACAAATATTGCTTTCCAATCACGTTTGTCATCGATATTACAGGGATAATCACGACGAGAAACGTCATGATGCCAACGCACGGCTCGTACCCTTCACCAAGAAAAACGGGTACGAACTCGGGAGCGACCGCAGAAATGCCAAATGCCAGCGCCATTGATGCGGCGAGCATGATCCAAATCGAGTTTTTAAGCAGCCCGAGCGCCTTCTCCCGCTGCCCCTCCATGAGTAGATAGGACATCCGGGGCATCATGACCACCCCGAGCGCCTGGAGCACGCTAAGCGGCAGGCGAGAAATCCTCTCCGAATATGAGAAGAAGGCGACCTGCTCCTCTGAGGACATCACACCGAGCATGATCTTATCCAGCGTTGTGTAGACCGACACCGCGATAACGGGCACAAACAGGCCGATATTGCCCCTCAGATGGCGCTTAACCTCGCTGGCGGACGGTCGGACATAGTCAACATACCGTCTTACAAAGGGCCAAACGATGATTCCGTTCAGGAAAAAACTGCCCGATATCGCCAAAACATAGAGCCAAAGATCATCCCTCGTCTTCACGAACGCAAAGATGAATACGAGGGAAAGCAGCTTAGTCGCCGTACTACGAATAGTCGGAACCTTGAATTCCTCGCACCCAAACAGCAACCAAGACACATCCATCGCGGCAAAAATCAGCCAAAGCGACCACAGAAGCGTGATGAGCATGCCGCCTTCATGGATAAACACGGCATAGGCGACGTACACGAGGGCGGCCAGACCACCGGAAATCAACTGCGAGGCATAAGCGCCCCAAAACACCTTGGAGCGCAGCCTTCTGTCGTCACCACATTGAGCGATCGCGCGCACCCCGTAGGTCGAGATTCCCAACGTTGCGAACAGAACGAAGTAGTTTGTAATCGATTGCGTGTAGGAAAACACACCGCTCTGCTCCGGACCCAAGACGCGTGCGAGATACGGCGTGGTGACGAGCGGAGTGATGACCTGCAGCAATTGGTAAGCGGAGTTGAAGGCAAAATTCTTTTTCAAGCTTCCCTTACTCATGCGCCGATTCCTCAAGATAGGCGACGAGCCTGGTCATTGCGGTCGGCAAATCAACCCGCGGCTCCCATCCCAATGCGCGCAGCTTCTCGGAACTCAAGAACAGCTTGGCGTCTGCCGCGAAACCGCTTGCATTCGATTCGTCCACGTCGAACACGAGCTTCGCGTCGGGAGTCCCGACGGTATCGATCGCAAGTTGGGCCATTTCCGCAATCGTCATATGACAGGCCTCGTTTGCGACGTTATACGCCTCGCCCTCTTTACCGCGGAGCAAGATGGTAAGCAGCGCGCTCACTGCGTCGGAAGCATAGACGTAATTCGCCTCAGAAAGGCCCTTGGTTTTCAAGCAAACGCGCTCTCCCTTAGAAGCCGCGCGGGAGAAGGCAACCACGGCTCTATTCTCCCCGGGAAGCACGCCAGCGCCGAACGTCTGCGCGAGCCTCGCCACACGCGCGTCGACCCCGAATTCGGCACCGTAGGCAACGCACAGGTTCTCGCAGAGCCTCTTGCTTTCGGGATAGCATGAGCGAACGTTAGAAAGGTCGATGTAGCCGAGCGAACGCTCTGTCGTACGTCCACCGTCGGGCATGGTCCCATATACTTCCATCGATGAAAGATAGAGGAGCACCGCACCCTTTTCCCGCGCAAGCTCGAGCATGGCGCGTGTTCCTTGAATCGAAAGATCAATGACCTCGACGGGTCTCTCCACCATTGTTTTCGACGTCGTTACCGCCGCGCCATGGACAATAAAATCAATAGAGCCGGAATATTCAATCTCATCGGAGGCGAGATCGGCAAAGACCCACTCGATATCGCCGTAAAATCGCCCGAAAATTGAGCGAGCTTTCTCCTGATTCCGAGCAACGGCGACGAGCTCGACATTCAATCCGCCTGTCTCGCGAACATACAGAAGGTATTTGAGCAACAGGGACCCGACAAGTCCCGTAGCACCCGTCACCAGCAATGTTGTGTCGGAAAACGATTCGGCAAGCCCCTTCGGAATCGAACGGAAGTCCTCATCGAGGACCTCGCTCCAAACCACTTCCTGATCCATCTTCTTCATATCTACTCCAGGCCGTAAATCTGCTCATTTTCCCGGGCATTGAGAATCGCCTGCATGGCAAAGAAATCCCCCGGAGTGGTGATTTTCATATTCTCGTCCGGTCCAACCACCGTATGCAAAGCATTCCCCTTTGCCTGCATGAGGCTCGCCGAATCGATAAAGTCATGCCTGCCTTGGGCGCGCGCCCATTCCTGCGCATCGAGCACATCATCGAGCCAAAAGCTCTGGGGCGCCCGAGCAAGCTGGATTGAATCGCGCGGAGGTATCTCCTCGATATCACCCGAATCTCCAACGGACAGTATTGTTTCTTTGGCCCGCACGACAGTAATAGCCGAGCCATACCGCTCAACCGATTCGATGTTGTCGGTGATGGTCTCGGCCTTGATAAGAGGACGCACCCCGTCGTGAATGAGAACCACCGCGTTGGCGTCGCCAGCGACTCGCTTGGCGGCAAGCAACCCTTGGTAAATTGAATCCTGCCCGGTTTCCCCGCCCTCAACGACGGCACTCAACTTCGTTATGCCGAAATCGCGAAGAAGTGACGAGCAATGGTCGATCCAATCCTGCACGCACACGACGACGATTGCATCTATGCTGCTGTGATTTTGAAACAACTCGGCCGTCCGAACGATGATCGGCTTGCCGTGAATTTCCAGAAACTGCTTTGGAACGTCCTTCGAGCGCATACGACTGCCGACGCCTCCGGCAAAAAGCACTGCAATATTCATCATCTATTCCTTCTCTTCATTGCCAAAGCAATGAGTCTCAATTAACTTTGCTACCGTTTCGCATGCATGGCCCTTTTCAAACGACCCTAGCTGAGCGTGGTGAGTCTCCATTGCGGAGCGGAATCCCCGTTCGTCGAACTTGTCAATTGCTGCGATAAGCTCTTCGTTGCTCTCGCAAACCGGAAAACCCCACTCATGGATATCAACATCGAACCCGCGATCAACCTCGTACTTGGCAAGGTCGGGGGCAAACAGAAAGCAAGGGCGATAAGTAAATGAATAATCCCATATCACCGATGAGTAATCCGTGATGACGGCATCGGCCGCAAGTAGAAGCCCCTGCATGTCCGGGTAGTCATCAAGGTCCATGTCGAAAGAACCCTGCTGCCTGCCGGAAAAATAGTGTCCACGCTTAGCCATGACGGCATTGCTGCCGCCCAAACGCTCGAACGCCCGCTTGACCCCCCTGACATCGAGACAAGGGAGGTCATCCCCAAAGTCACGCCACGTGGGAACAAACAGCACAAAGCAATCTGACTCGGCAAGCCCAAGAGCGGTGCGAATCGACCTTCTCCCTATTTCATCGCCGTTCACAAGCCGGTCATTCCGAGGCATCCCGCATTCGAGCAGGTTTCCCGTGAAGCGGTAGTGCCCGCGTGCAACCGTTTGGGAAAAAAAGCTGCTACTCGATATGAAGTAATCGTATTGAGCGAACTGTCTCGACGTGATGAAGCGATTTACTGGGGCGCCTTCATTGAGGGCAGTTCCCACTTTTTTGTAGCAGCCCCCTCCATGCCACGTCTGTATCTTCAACTGGCTCTTTGGGAAAGGAAGCTCATTTGATCTTGGGCTATTCGTAATTAGAACATTGGCTATACAGGCATATTTCAAATGATCCGCCGAGCGAAAGCGAACGACTTCAGTGTCTTCAGAACCATATAAATCTATCCAGTCTGAAGGTCTTTCGGCAACCCAAATATACCTATACTTGCCCGGATATTCTTCTCTGAGAAAGTCATATATCGCCTTGGGATTGCAGTCGAGGCGCTTTCCCAAGAAGCTCTCGAAAAGAACGGTGTTCCCTTCAATCCCAAAGCGCGAACACGCCATTTGGGCAACGTGCGAAATGACCCTTGCTCCACAGTATTTCACTGCACGAGCGCATTGATCAAGCAGTCCGGTGCTACGCATAAAATTCTTCTCAGCCATTAGCCCTCTTCTCGACCAGAGCATAGATCGCAATCTGCAGAGTAGTCGCCCAAGTCGAACTCGTAGACGACGTGCTTCTCACGATTGCCCTCGGAGGGCGGGGTCATGTAGCCCTCCCCATAGAGAGACCTCATATACGAATCGGTGTTCTTGGGCAACGGAACCGTCAGACCACCAAAGCTCCCGTGCGACACGGGAAAGTAATCGCTGCGAGGTCGAAGCTCACCGAAATAGTGCTTGCGGCCCACCGGGACGGTCACGTGGCTGGAACTCTCGTCATGGCAGTGGGAGTTCCAGCGGTCCCATGTCCTCGTCCATGCCTCGACGGAACGGAAGGACAGCAGCTTACCGATGACGATCTTCTTTTTGAACGCGGAGGTCGCCGCGGCGTCTCCCTCGACGAGTGAGAGGTAATCGGCGGCGTACGCGGCGAACCGGCGACACGAATAGGCGAAGCCGAGCGCCATGGAGATGAATCCGTGTGCGTTTCTCAGCAAGGCGTTGGACGGCGCGTTGTCGATGATAAAGATGTCGATGTAGGCGCCGCATTCCTGATTGTCGAAGTCGTCCCGCGTCCTCACCGTAGTGCCCTTAAGGCGAAGCCTCGGGAAGGCAAGGTCGTAACCAGGGGTGCGCTCGCAATCGTGCAGCCAGTACTTTTCTTGGAGTTCGGCTCCATATGCTTCCGCAAAACGCCGGTAGCCCTCACGCGTCATATTGATATCGAGGTCATCATCCCAGGGAATGAATCCCTGGTGCCTCACGGCGCCCAGGCAGCTGCCCCCGCCGAGCGTATACGGGATGCCGTGCCTGGAGCACACGCTGTCTACATCGCGGAGCATCTGCAGAAGCACCCCCTGGAGAGCGCACAGCTTCTCCCCCGTGACCTCAATCAGGCCTTCCGAGTCGACTTGTTTGAAAACATCAAAGGTAGACAGACCCATTAAAAACTCTTCTCATACTTCTTACCGAGGAACTTCGCAGCCAAGAAGCCCTTAATCTTCGAAGGCCAATCGACCGGCTCCGGACTCACCACGGGGAGCTCCGCGTACCCTACCCCGTTGACCTCCAGCCACGGGTCGAGCAGGCGCTCGCTCACACGACCGGGCCACCTCGCCTCGAAGGACGTCATGCCGGACGCGTCGACGCGGCGGGCAAGCTCCTCTAGGACGGGGAACAGCCAGGCGCAGTAGGCGTCGAACAAATCCGCCCTCATGGCGAACATGTTGTAGATATGCGCCGAACGGGATCGCATGAGGCGATCCCACGCTGGGACGTACTCCGGGCACATGTCGGAGAGCACACCGCGACACGCGTCGAACTGCGATCCGTCGAAGGTGTGAGAGTAGTGGTCGTAGACGGTCTCTATGTAATAGTTCCGGCGCTTCGCCAGGACAACCCCTTTGGCCTCGACCAGGGACCTCAGCTCCTCCCCCGTCGCAACACGGTCGAACGGGTCCTCGGCGCGGCGGCGGGCGGGGTCCGGGCTGCCGAGCAGGCGGCGATAGTGGACGAGTCCCTTCACGTCCGCGTCGACGTTCCTCCACAGCCAGTAGAGGCCCGTGAGCTCGGAGTAGCTGGCGTTGAGTGCCGAGATGGACTCTCCCTCGTCGTCGGGCTGGAAACCGGGGCATGCCCCCGGGTTGAGCGCCGCACCGACGTGGACGGGCAGATAGGCCGCGTCCGCGGGCATGCGGTAGGGCTTATGGGCGGCAATGCCGATGACGACGTCTCGATTTAAGGCGATTCTGTCCATCACTGCCCCCTCCCCATAGCCTTAAAAGTTCTGACAAAGATGCGCATATCAAGTGCGAGGCTTGCATGCCTCACGTAGAACAACTCCAGCATCTGCCTGTCGCCGTTCTCCCATGTTGCGTTGTTTCGCTCGGTCACCTGCCACCACCCGGTAATGCCGGGCTTCACCGACAAAAACTCGTCGCGAGCGTTACCAAACTCGTACGTTTCCTCAATCGTTACCGGCCTGGGCCCAATCACAGATAAATCGCCGGTTAGCACGTTGAGAAACTGGGGCAGCTCATCCAAGCTGGTGTTACGCAGGAATCTGCCAATGCGCGTGATACGCGGATCGTCATCGACCTTCTGCTCGCGCTCCCACTGCTCCAACTGCTCGGGAGTCATATAACGCTGGGGGTTTGTATGCGCGTCCGTCACCATGGTGCGGATCTTCCAAATGCGAATCTTCTTGCCATTCAGACCTATACGCTCCTGGCGGAAGAACGGAGCACCCGGAGAATCGAGCACCACGAACAAGCACAGAACCGCGACGGGCAAGGCGAGAACCGCGCAGACCACAGCACTGAACACAATGTCGAACAAGCGCTTTACAAAACGATATCCCGCGCCGCCAGGCTTGGGCGCGGGGACCGTATCGTCAGGCGGCGGGACGCAGAAATCTCCCCGCTTTGCCACGCGGGAGCGAGTGGCTTGTTCTTCACTCATGCCCTCACCCCTCGCTAGATCTCTCGATTCGGCCACTGACCCTTCCCCCTTTGATCAATTCAAGCCCTATTTCTTGGATACAATCTCCAGCCCGACTCGAATCGCTTTATGTCGTCCAAACATGTCCATATCCACCCATGCCAGGCGCTTGTGCCGGTCTATCCGCGTAATCCGTGCCTCGTGACCCTTGAGCGGCCCACGAATCACCATCACGCAATCTCCCTCGATGACGCCCTCGCTCATCTCCATCACATGGGTGTCCACGTTTGTGATGGCGTTAATCCAGGCGACCTCGTCGGCGGTAAGGGGCAAACACGTATCGCCTGCAGATGTGAGCATGCGGGTAAATGCGGGCACGCGCCCGAGGGCCTCGCGGATTTGTTTCGGTGCGCTCGTCCGCACAAACACATAACCTGGAAACAGCTTTTCCAATATGCGATGCCACTGGCCAGACTTTCGATGCGTGACCTCACGCTTGGGGACAAAGCAGTCATCAACAGCCCCTTGCGCAATCTTGGCTATCAGCGCCGCGGCCCTGTCCTCCTGGCCACCGACCACCTGAACTACAAAAACACCCATTGCAGCAACACCATTTCCGTACGGCTGCGCCCGAGCCCGTGAAACCACAAGCTCGAACTGCCATACTGCAGCGATACATATTCAAACCCCCAACCACTCGCAGCAACGCGCTCTCAGCGACGATTACCGGCAATCGGGATATGTGTGAGAAATAGTGTAACTCATAGGGCAGTATTTCCTTTTTTTCCATCCGAGGGGGAAATATGTAACCGCGCGTCCACACATATCGTGCGAAAGCGCAGCTACATGAGCGAGTACAATGTCTGACACCTATATATCAGTGTGGAGGACTTATGCCTGTTGACAACAACATGCCTCACGGCAACCACTTTGCCTCGAATGGACCGCGTCCGGGCAGCGCGGGATCAAGCGCTAACGGCAATCGCCATACGCCTGCTCCGGATACCACCGAGGCTTTTATGATGGCGAGCCGTAGCGGTAGGACCGCCAAACCGGCTCCGGCGCAACCCGTAGCCAACCCCGGCGCGGGGGCGAGCATGGGCGGGCAGAGCTCTTATCATCAGCAAAGTAATACGTACCAGCAGCAGGGCCGCGCATACGCGACCGGCGGCTCACCGTACGGCGCCGCCCAGGCTAGTTCGACCAGAAACGCGTACTCCACCGGTGGCGACTCTGAGCCCAAGAAGGGTAAGGGCAAAATTGTCGCCCTGGTTGTGGGTCTCGTCATCCTCGCCATCGTGGCGTTTGGCGGCACCACGGGCTTTTTCCTTTATAAGGACGCGAAGAATCTTCAGGCACAGGCGGGAACACTGATCTCTGAAGTCAAATCCATGAAGGATTACCTCAAGGAAGGCGAGGGAGAGCAGCTCAACGCCACCGCTGGCACCGTTGCCGAACAGATTTCCTCCATGCGCAAGACCGTGAACGGCCCCGCATGGACCATCGCGAGTTTCATCCCCGTGTACGGCAACGACATCAAGCTCGTGCGCGGCATGATGGAGCAGGCAGATATTCTGGCGCAAGACGCCATGCTGCCGGCATGCGCCCAGCTCGAGGACTTCAAGCTTGGCAACCTACTCACCGACGGCGCCGTGAACATCGAGATGCTCAAGGGACTCATCACCACCATCCAGGACGTCGAGCCCGTTGTGGTCTCCAGCATCGACGCCATCGATGCCCTCCCCGAGCCGCATATTGGCAAGATCAAAAGCCTCATGGACAAGGTCACCGGTCCTATGGACACTGCCAAGGGTGCCCTCAAGCAGGTCAACGGCATTCTGCCGCTGCTCCCCCAGATGCTCGGCGCTGACGGCCCGCGCAATTACCTCATCACCGCGGAGAACAACTCCGAGATCCGCGCGTGCGGCGGCTTTATTGGCTCCCTCGGCGTCATGAACGTGGACAACGGCAAAATCTCCCTCGGAGATTTTGAAGGCACGCTGCGGTCGAGCAACGGCCCCAAGCCTCAGATCACCATCACCGATGAGGAGATGACGCTCTTCCAGCCCTACGAACCCACCATGAACTTCATCTCGGGCGACGCGTATTTCACGCCCGACTTCCCCAAGGGCGCGAGCAACGTGAGCACCCTGTGGTCCCTCGAGCACGGCGGTCAGCACATCGACGGCGTTGTAGCGCTCGACCCCGTGTTTCTGCAGTACCTCCTGCAGCTCTGCGGCGGCGTGACCGCTGCCGACGGTACCGTGGTTGACGGCTCGAACGCCGCCAACGAGCTGCTTTCCGGCTCCTACTGGAGATACCCCGAGGGTGGCGACGCCCAGGATGCCGTGTTCGCGTCCGTTGCCTCCGGCGCCTTCAACCAGCTGCTCGGCGGCCTAGGTGAGGTTGGCTTTACCAACCTCTTCAAGGTTATCAAGCGCGGTGGCGACGAGGGCCGCCTGCTCATGTGGATGGCCAACGAAGCCGAGGAGAACGCCGTGGTCCAGATGGGCTTTGGCGGCACCCTTAACGCCGACCCCACCAAGCCCCAGGCCGGCGTGTTCGTGAACAACTACAGCTACTCCAAGCTCGATTGGTACCTCAACCTCGACGCCGTGAAGGGCGAGGGCGTGAAGAACGCCGACGGCACGGTGTCCTACCCCATGACCGTCACCCTGACCAACGAGATGAGCGCCGCCGACGCAGCCGCACTGCCGGCCTACATCGCCGCGCACAACGGCACGGCCGACGCCCCCACTCAGGAGATGCTCCGCACGCTGCTGTACGCCCCGGCCGGTGGCACCATCACCGACGTTGTTACGAGCTCGGGCAGCATGAAGGAAGCAACGCACAACGGCCTGCAGGTGTACTACCAGGATGTTCGCCTCATGCCTGGCGAGAGCTTCCAGGTCACCTACACCGTCACCGTCTCTGCCGAGGCGGCCGAGGAACTCGACGTCCGCGTGACCCCCACGGCGCAGCATGCGCGCAAGGGCGAGATCGGCGACATCCTGGCTGACGCGGAGTAGCACTGTGATTCGCGTTGATATCGAAAGCATTGTGATGGCCGCCGGTCCCGTGCCCTCCGTTGTTGTGCTGCGCGAGCGCAAGGGCGGAGCCGGGTCGGGCGCGCCGCTGCGCGCACTGTCCATCCAGACGGGAGCGTACGAGGCAGCCGCCATTGGCGGCGGCATGGACTCCGACAAAGCCGCGCCGAGGCCCATCGCGCACGACGTGATGTTGCGCACGGTGCAGGAGCTGGGCGCCAAGATCGAGCGCGTTGAGATCAACCGCTGGGAGGCGCCCGTGTTCTACGCCGATGTGGTGCTGGACCGCGGGGGCGACTCGAGCGCTGAGGGATGCGAGGGCGATGGCGATACTGTTGAGAGCCGCGCTCGCGAGATCAAGATCGACGCGCGCCCGAGCGATGCGCTCGCCCTGGCGGCGCGCTCCAACGCCCCCATCTATGTTGAGGACGAGGTCATGAACCGCGCAGGGAGCATCTCGCTCCAGTCCGACACCGACCCGGACTCCGCAAAAGAGGAGCTCGAGCGTTTCGACGAGTTCGTGCAAGGCTTATCCCCCGATGACTTCTAAGTCTCACTTGGGGACAGGTACAAATTGAGCCGTTTTGCCGGGGCTGGGTTGCCAGCCCCGGTTTTTCTTTGGCGCAAGAGCGGCGGGCAAGGCTACTTGCGAAAGAGATTTCTCACTGCGTAGATAAATCCCGTCAGATAATGGCCGTTCAGCATCGAGACAAAACCCTTCACTGACTCCAAAGGGACGCCGCTCGTGGTAAGAGACCGCAATGGCATGTCGGCCGCCATCTCCTGCATCATCGCCTTTTGATCGCGGTTCATCTTGCTTGCTGGCTCGGCCATGACCCAATCGATGATTCGATATAGACGACGCCCCAACCAGCAGGTACCCATGTCGCTCACAGTCGAATCGATGGTAAACGGTGTGACGGGCGGACGCTCAGGGAGCGGTCGGGCATACAATTCCGCAAACGCCTGGGCGGATTCCAGCTGCGAGAAGCAGCCAGGGATCGGTTGACGATACATCTCGGGAACCTGCGGGCTTGGCATAGGAGCCTGTTCGAACATGAGCTGTTCCTCGGCGATGCTGAGGCGATGCAGCGCTTGCTCCAGATTGAACGCGGACTGACCGTCGGCGACGATGATGGACGCCGTTAGGCGAATATCGCGACTCGATGACGCCACGCGGACCTCGTACTCACCCGGATACACGCGCCAGCGGTGAAGGCTCGCGTCCCATTTCCGGAAGGCGGTCTCATCCAGGTGCAACACCACCTGGCGCTCCCCTCCGGGCTCCAACTCAATCTTGGCGAACCCGGCGAGCCATTGCACTGGGCACGGCGGTGGGACAACCTCCGATGTGGGCGCGATGTACACCTGGGCAACTTCGGCGCCGATGCGGGGACCGATGTTCCGCAACGTGAACGAGACATCGAATTCGAGAGGGCCCTCGGTCGACGCACCCTCGTGCGCTTTCACCTCGAGCCCTTCATACGCGAACTCGGTATACGACTCGCCATGACCGAACGGGAACGCCGGCTCAACGTCCACCGCATCGTAATAGCGATATCCCACGAACGGGCCCTCGCGATAGAAGACCTCGTTGTCCATATCGGGATACGTCGTGCCGAGCGCGGTCTGAGCCGAATCGACGGGCCAGGTCTCCGCAAGCTTGCCACTGGGGTTCACGTCGCCCACCAGCACGTCGACGGCAGCGCCGCCTCCCTGGCATCCGGATAGGTACATGAGCAGAATCGCGGCGGGGTTATCGCACCATGGCATTTCCATGGGCGCGCCGCCCTGCAGGACCACCACCGTGCGCGGGTTTGCAGCGCATATGCGGTCGATGAGCTCACGCATGCCGCGCGGCATGACCATGAGCTTGCGGTCGAACCCCTCGGATTCGTATCGCGCGGGAAGCCCGGCAACCACCACCGCCACATCCGAACGAGCGGCAAGCGTCTCCGCCTCGAGCAGCTGTCTTTCATCCGCATCACCCGTCGTGGGATCGCAGCCGTCGGCATACTCGGCAGCCACGCCGCGCTGCTCGAGGCGATACCAGATGTTGTCGATGATCTTTGGGTTGATGCGCGACGAACCCGAACCCTGATATCGCGGCATGCGGGCGAACGCGCCAATCACCGCGACCTTTGCATCCGGGTTCAGCGGCAGCACGCCATCGTTCTTGAGGAGGACAGCGCTTTGGACCGCTGCCTCGCGAGCCAAATCCGCGTGCGCACGGTAGAATTCCTCGTCCGTGAGAGAGGGGGCGGGGGCGCCGCCGATTGAGCCCTCGGCCTGGCAGGCCTTCACCCTGCGGGCGAGCCGCTCGATCTGCGACGCGGCCTCGCCCACGCGGCTTTCCTCCAGATCCCCCGAGCGAACAGCCTCGACAAGGGCGCGAGCATGGTCCCCGCGCGGTCCGGGCATACACAAATCGAGTCCAGCGCGAACCGACGCCACGCTCGAACTCATGGCGCCCCAGTCGCTGACAACCGCGCCGTCAAAACCCCACTCGCCACGCAGGACCTCGCGCAGCAGCCATTCGTTCTCGGAACAGTAGACGCCGTTCAACTTGTTGTACGCCGTCATCACGCTCCACGGACGGGCGCGGCGCACCACATGCTCGAACGGCGCGAGATACAGCTCGCGCAGCGTCCGCTCATCGACGACGGAGTCGGACACCATGCGTGCATGCTCCTGGCTGTTGGCGGCAAAGTGCTTGAGGCACGCGCCAACGCCGCGGCTTTGGATGCCTCGCACCATTGCCGCGCCGAGCTCGCCCGAAACAACCGGGTCCTCGCTGAAATACTCGAAGTTGCGACCGCACAGTGGGTGGCGTTTGATATTTACCCCTGGGCCGAGAACCACGTCAACGCCCTGCCGACGCGCCTCCTCGCCAATCGCGGCGCCAACACGCTCGACCAGCTCTGGATCGAACGAACAGGCAAGCGCAGAAGCCGTGGGAAAACACGTCGCCGGGCGGCTTTCCGCAATGCCCATGCAATCCTGGGCGCTCTCTTGCTTGCGCAGTCCGTGAGGTCCGTCGGAGAGAAATAGGCTCGGGATGTCCGCACTTGGGGCGGCATGGGTTTTCCAATGCGACTCGCCGGCGAGCAACTGAACCCGCTCTTCGAGCGTGAGCTCGCGAGCACGCGAATGGCCCGCCGACTGGCGATCAGTCAAGTTATCCCGTTGCCCGTCCCACGTCATCGCGCCATCTCCCAAAACTGCTGGCCGCGATATGCAGCCTGGCCCCAGCCTTATACCCGCATGAGGGCCGGAAGGCCCACGGCGCACCCGCCGAAGGCAAAAGGCGGCCCCGACCATTTGGTCGAAGCCGCCTTGTCAACGAATATGCTCCCGCGAAAAACCCTACTCCTCGAGCAGGTCCTCCAGCGCCTCGTCGCCAGAACCGATGTCCGCGCGGCCCTCATCACCAGGGACCTCCGCAACGGCGCCGTCCGGCAGGTCAGCCGGCTGTGCGGTCGGCTCCCCACCCTCGGCCTCAACGGACTCCTCGCCCTCGGCAGAATCCCCATCCTTCTTCTTGGCCGCGGTCATGCGAGCCACGGCAGTGACGCGGTCGCCCTCATCCACGCTCATCATCTTCACGCCCTGGGTGGCGCGGCCGGTCTGGGAGATCTCGGCGGTCTTCACGCGGAGGACGGTTGCGCCCTCGGTGATGATGAGCAGCTCGTGTTGAGGACCCACAACCTTCATGGCGGCCAGCGCGCCCTTGCGATCGGTCATCTGGATCGTGTACACGCCCTGACCGCCGCGATTCTGCTCGGGGTAGTCGGCAACCGGGGTGCGCTTGCCGTAACCGCGCTCGGTGATCACAAAGAGCTCGCCGCTACCGTTGGTGATCTCCATGCCCAGGACCTCGGCGTCGGCCTTCATACCAATACCGCGGACGCCGCTCGTGTCGCGGCCGGTGGCGCGCACCTGGTCCTCGCTAAACATGATGGCCTTGCCGGCGGTGGTTGCCATGATGATCTTGTCACCCGGCTTTACGCGGCGCACGCCGAGCAGGCGGTCGCCGTCCTTGATGTTGATGGCGATAATGCCATCGCGGCGGGAGCGGTCGTAGGCGGCCATGGCCGTCTTTTTCACCATGCCGTGCGCGGTGGCGAACATGAGGTACTCGTCCTCGGGGAACTCGCGGCAGGAAATCACGGATGCGATCTTCTCGCCGTCCTCGAACGGCAGCAGGTTCACGATCGCGGTGCCGCGGGCCTGGCGCGTACCCTCGGGCAGCTCATGCACCTTGAGGCGGTACACCTTGCCCTTGGTGGAGAAGAACAGTACGTACTCATGGGTGCTGGCGATGAACATCTCGTCGATGACGTCGTCTTCCTTGAGGTTGACGCCGGAAACGCCCTTGCCGCCGCGCTTCTGGGCGCGATACGACTCGACCGGGATGCGCTTGACGTAGCCGGTGTGGGTGATGGTGACGACCATGTCCTCGTCGGCGATGAGGTCCTCGACGTTGAGGTCCTTCTCGGCGCCGGTGATCTGGGTGCGGCGCTTGTCGCCGAACTTGCGGGCGATCTCGCGCATCTCCTCCTTGATCACGCCGAGAATCTTCTCCTCATGCGCAAGCAAGTCCTCGTAGTAGGCGATCGCGCGGCGCAGGCCCTCGAGCTCTTCCTCGATCTTGTCGCGCTCCAGGCCGGTCAGACGGCGGAGCTTCATCTCGAGGATGGCCGTGGTCTGCTCGGGGGAAAAGCCAAAGCGCTCGATGAGGCGGCTGCTGGCCTCGGCGTCCGTCTGCGAGGAGCGGATGATGGAGATGACCTCGTCGATATGGTCGAGGGCCTTGAGATAGCCCTCGAGGATGTGCGCGCGGGCCTGGGCCTTCTTGAGGTCGAAGCGGGTGCGGCGGGTCACCACGTCGACCTGGTGATCGATGTAGTGCTGCAGCATCTCGCGCAGCGACAGGCGCTTGGGAATGCCGTTGACCAGCGCGAGGTTGTTCGCGCCGAAGGTGGTCTGCAGCGAGGTGTACTTATACAGGTTGTTGAGCACGACCTGCGGGATGACGCCCTTCTTGAGCTCGATGACGAGGCGCAGGCCCTTCTGGGTGGACTCGTCGCGCATGTCGGAGATGCCCTCGATGCGCTTCTCGTTCACGAGGCTCGCGATCTTCTCCTGCAGGGTGCCCTTGTTCACCATGTAGGGGATCTCGGTGAACACCAGGCGGTTGCGGCCCGTCTTGGTGGACTCGACATGCGCCTTGGCACGCACGGTGATGGAGCCGCGGCCGGTCTCGTAGGACTGGCGGATGCCGTCGGTGCCCATGATGAGGGCGCCCGTGGGGAAGTCGGGCCCGGGCATGATCCGCATGAGCTCGTCGACCGTCGCGTCGGGGTGGTCGATGAGATAGCAGGTGGCCTCGACGGCCTCGCCCATGTTGTGCGGAGCGATGTTGGTGGCCATGCCGACCGCGATGCCCTGGGAGCCGTTCACCAGCAGGTTGGGGAAGCGGGCGGGCAGCGCCGTGGGCTCGGCGAGGGACTCGTCGTAGTTGGGCTGCCAGTCGACCGTGTCCTTCTGCAGGTCGCGCAGGAGCTCCATGGCGGGCTTGGCCAGGCGGGACTCGGTGTAGCGCATGGCGGCGGCTCCGTCGCCATCGATGTTGCCAAAGTTGCCGTGGCCGTCGATGAGCGGAGTGCGCATGGAGAACCACTGGGCGAGGCGGACCATGGTGTCATAGACCGCGGAGTCGCCGTGCGGGTGATACTTACCGATAACTTCGCCGACCGTCCAGGCGGACTTCTTGTGCGGGCGGTTGGGGAAGATGCCGCTCTCGTTCATTGCGTACAGAATGCGGCGGTGAACCGGCTTGAGGCCGTCGCGCACATCCGGCAGGGCACGGGCAGTGATGACCGACATCGAGTACTCGATGAAGGACTGCTTCATCTCACGGCCGAACTCGCTGATCTGCAGCGAGCCTCCGTTCACATCCGTGCCGGCGGCCTCGCCGCGGTCGTTGGCGCCAAAGCTCTCCTCGAGCTCCTCGTCGTCATCCTCGTCCTCGTCTGACTCGGCGTCCGGGTCGTACGCGGAGGCGTCGTCCTCGTTGGCACGAGCGAGCAAGCGCTTGAGGTCCTCGGGCATACCCTCGGACGCGGCCCCCTGCTCGAGCTCGTCGTTGTTCATATCGTCAGCCACGGGTTCTCCTTATCGGTCGTGGTCGCAGATGCGTAATTGGGAACGGGCTAGGCGTCCAGGAAGCGGGCGTCGTGCGCGTGCTTCTCGATGTACTCGCGGCGATACCCCACCTCAGAACCCATAAGCTCGCGGACGGCGCGATCGGCCACGATGGCGTCCTCGATGGTCACGCGCTGCAGGATGCGGGTCTTGGGATCCATGGTGGTGCTGGCCAGCTGCTTGGGGTCCATCTCGCCCAGACCCTTGTAGCGCTGGACGGTGTAGCCCTTACGCTTCTTGGTGACCTTGCCGTTGGACTGCTCGTCCTCAGACTCGTCGGGGTTGAGGCCAAGCGCGGCGATGGAGTCGCGCAGGATCTCGTCTTCCGCCTGGCGGCCGTTGGGGTAGACGTAGTGGATCTTGTTGCGGACCTTGATGCCAAAGATCGGCGGGCAGGCCACGTACACGTAGCCGGCGTCGATGAGCGGGCGCATGTACTTGTAGAAGAAGGTCAGCAGCAGGATGCGGATGTGGGCGCCATCGACGTCGGCGTCCGTCATGATGATGATCTTGTGGTAGCGGGCCTTGGTGATGTCGAAATCGCCACCGTCGCCGTTGCCGGTCGTCACGCCACAGCCGATGGCGGTGATGAGCGACTGGATTGTCTCGGAGGAGAAGGCGCGGTGATCGCCCACGCGCTCGACGTTCAGGATCTTGCCGCGCAGGGGCAGGATCGCTTGGATGTCTCGGCGACGGCCGTCCTTGGCCGAACCGCCTGCCGAGTCGCCCTCTACGATGAAGAGCTCGGTCAATTCGGCATTGCGCTCCGAACAGTCGGCGAGCTTGCCGGGCAGGCTCGCGGTCTCCAGCAGCGACTTGCGGCGGGTCGCCTCACGCGCCTTGCGGGCAGCGTTGCGGGCCTTGCTCGCCTGCTGGGCCTTCTTGATGATCTCGCGCGCCTGCTTGGGGTGCTCCTCGAGATATTCGGCCAGGCCCTCGGAGACGATCTTGCGGGTGAGCGTGCGCATGAAGGAGCTGCCGAGCTTGGCCTTGGTCTGACCCTCGAACTGCGGGTCGGCGAGCTTGACGGAAACGACGGCGGTGAGGCCCTCGCGGATATCGTCACCCGTGAGGTTGCCCTCTTTCTCCTTGATGATGCCGTTCTTGCGGGCGTACTCGTTGATCACGCTGGTGAGGGCGCCGCGGAAGCCCTCCATGTGCATGCCGCCCTCGATGGTGCGGATGTCGTTGGCAAAGGAGACCACGCTCTCGGAGTAGGAGGTGTTCCACTGGATGGCCACCTCGACCTCGCCGGTCTTCTCAACCGGGGCGCCGTCCTCGGACGCGCCGGCCAGGTAGATGGGATCCTTGAGGCCGTCGGGCACAGTCTTGCCCTCGTTCAGGAATTTGACGAAGTCGATGATGCCGCCGGCGTAGCAGAACTCCTCGACCTGGGGCTCCACCGAACGCTCGTCGCGCAGGACGATCTTGAGATTCTTGTTGAGGAACGCCGTCTGCTGCAGACGGTCGTGCAGGATGTCGAAGTCGTAGACGGTGGTCTCGAAGATCTCGTCATCCGGCCAAAAGGTGACGGTGGTGCCGGTCGTACTGGAGGTGCCGATCTCGCGCATCTTCTGAGTGGTCTTGCCGCGAGAGAACTCCATCTCGTAGACTTTGCCGTCGCGGCGGACCTTGACGTTCATCTTCTTGGAGAGCGCGTTGACGACGGAGACGCCCACGCCGTGCAGACCGCCGGAGACCTTGTAGGCCGAGTTGTCGAACTTGCCGCCGGCGTGGAGGATCGTCATGACGACCTCGAGCGTGGGGATCTTCTTGACCGGGTGCATATCGACCGGGATGCCGCGGCCGTTGTCCACGACGGTGATCGAGTTGTCGGGATGGACCGTGACCTCGATGCTGGAGCAGAAGCCGGCCATGGCCTCGTCGACGGAGTTGTCGACGATCTCCCACACAAGGTGGTGCAAGCCGGTCGAGCTCGTGGAACCGATATACATACCAGGGCGGACGCGAACGGCCTCAAGGCCCTCGAGGACCTTGATCTCGCTTCCGCCGTATTCGTTCTCATTCGCCACGTGGTTCTCCCTTTTTAGTGTGAAGTATGGCTAACCTTTACAGTTTATCGCATGGAACGAAGGTAAAACGCGCGATGGACGAGGTTCCAAATACCTCTACAAGCCCCTGAGAGGCCGTTTGCGGGGACTTTAGCTCGGATGTGTAATCGGGGACGGTCCCGCTACTCCCGAGGACCCTTGGCGAAGCCGGGGCGGGTGGTCTTGACCACGATGTTGCCCACAGCGCCGCCGCACGCGTCCATGCGGGCGCGGATGATTTCGCGCATCATGGTGAGCTCCTGGGTCCAAGAGGCGCCGTCCGTGTAAACGATGAGCTCATCGCGCTCGGCGACGTAGTGCAGGCCCGTGACATGCTTACCTTCGCGCGTGCCGGCGCACACCCTGTTCCACGCCTGGAAGATGACATGGCGGCGCTCAGCACGGCGGAACTGCGCCTGGCGCTCGGGGGTGGCACCGTCGAACAGGCGCATCTTCTCGGAGTTGATGAATTCGCCCAGGCCGGCCGTGGCCTTGAGGCGGCCCTTCTTGGTCACTTTGCCCATATCGTTTCCCTTCGCCTCCACGTGCGGATGTGCAATTTGCACCCGTCCCCATTTACACATCGCCGATACGGATCACGCGGGCGCGAGCGAGCATGTCGTCGGCGAAATAGCCGAGGTTCGTGGTGGTGATCACCGTCTGAATCTCGTCGGCAATGAAGCCCACGATGGCGTCGCGGCGGGCGGCGTCGAGCTCGCTCATCACGTCGTCGAGCAACAGGAGCGGATACCGCCCCAGGATATCGCGCGTCACCTGGACTTCGGCGATCTTCCACGCGAGCACGATCGAGCGCTGCTGTCCCTGACTCCCAAAGTCACGGGCGGAGCGGCCGTCGATGGTGAACAGCACTTCGTCGCGATGCGGTCCCACGAGCGTGCAGCCGCGGCGGAGCTCGTCCTCACGGCGCTGAGCGAGCGCGTCCAAGAACTGCGCCGCGATCGCCTCGCGGCCGCCGGCCAGCTCCCCAAAGCTCGGCACATAGCGGACGTCGGGCTCCTCGTGCGGAGCAATGGCGCGGTAGACCTCGATGAAATGCTCGCGGATGCGCTCGAGTAGGGCCGTGCGATGCAGCAGCAGCTGGGCGCCGGTTGTGGCGAGCGACTCGTCCCACACCTCGAGCAAACCGGGGGCGTAGCCGTCGCGAAGCAGGTTGTTGCGCTGTTCGACCGTTCGCTCGTACGCGGCCAGCAGCTTGGCGTAGTTCTCGTTCAGCTGTACGCCAAAGGAGTCGAGCGCCTCGCGGCGTCGCGATGCGGACCGCTTGACCATGTCGAGGTGATCGGGGCAGAACAGCACGCTCGGCAGCACGCCGCGGATACCCGCGGCGCGAGCCTTCTTCCCGTTACGCGTAAACGAGCGTTTACCCTCGGAAAAATCGAGCCCCATCTCGATGAGGCGCCCCTCCCCCTCGAGCATCAGGCGGATACGGCCCGAGCCCTCGCCATCGCGCAGCAGCTCGGAGGCCGTGGGCTTCCTGAACGAGGCTCCCGCCGTGAGCAACTGCAGCGCCTCGACGAGGTTGGTCTTCCCCACGGCGTTGCGGCCCACGAACACCGTGATGCCTGGGTCCAGCTCGATTTTGCGGTCATCGAAGCTGCGGTAATGGAGAACGGAAAGCTCCGTCGCGGCGATGGACATGGGCGGCGGGGACTAGATGCGGACCGGCATGACCAGGTAGAGGTAGTTGATCTTGTCATAGGACTTGAACACGCCCGCCTGGTTGTAGCTCTGCAGCTCGAGCGTGATCTCCTTCTCGCGGGAGAGCACGTTCAGGCAACCGAAGATGTAGTGATAGTTGAACGCGATAACGCCGCTGGCACCCTCGGCCTCGACCTCGACCGTGGCCGTTGCTGCATCCTGGTCGTTGGAGATGGCGGAGAGCATCATCTGGCCGGTCTCGACGGAAATGTCGAACTTAACGGCAGAGTTGGCCTGAGCGACCGTGGAGACGCGCTTGAGCGCGGAGGTCAGGGCGGCCACGTCGATCTTGACCGTGGTGGCGCAGGACGCGGGCAAAAGCGCCTTGTAGTTGGGGTACATGCCCTCGATGCGGCGGGCGACGTAGGTGGTGTTGCCGGCAACGAACACGACCTGCGTATCCGTGGAGCCAATCAAGATGGAGCCCTGGCCACCGGTGATGGCGAGCGCGTCGTTGAAGGCGTCGGCGGGGACGTTCAACTCGAAGCTGCCCTCCAGCGAGGAGGTCTCGACCTGCGTGTCGCACACGGCCAGACGGTAGGAGTCGGTGGCAACGAGGCGAATCGTGTTGTTCTCGACGGTCATGTACACGCCGTTGAGGACCGGGCGGTTCTTGTCCGTCGAGGTGACGCGCCAGACGCGGCCGACCATCTCGGTCAGGATGTTGGCGGGCAGCTCGACCGAGCGCTCGAGGGCGAACGTGGGGAACTCAGGGAAGTCGCCGGCATCGAGCGTGTTCAGACGGAAGGTGGAGCGCTCGCAGGTGATAGTCACCTGGCGCTCGGCCAGTTCAAAGGACACCGGCGCATCCGGCAGGGTCTTGACGATGTTGGAGAGCATCTTGCAGGGAATGACGACCTGCCCCTCCTCGTCCACGCGGGCCGCGATGCGGTGGCGGATCGAGATGGTGTAGTTGGACGTCTGGAACTCAAGGACCCCGTCGGCGGCGCGCACGAGCACGCCGGAGAGGATGGGGAGCGTAGATGAGGGGGCGATGCCCTTCATCACGACGGCGATGGCATCGGAAAGGGCCGACTGGCTGACCGTGAACTTCATCTCTTTATTATTCCTCTCTTAAATATATATAGGT
Source organism: Collinsella intestinalis DSM 13280 (assembly GCF_000156175.1). Classification (GTDB taxonomy): domain Bacteria; phylum Actinomycetota; class Coriobacteriia; order Coriobacteriales; family Coriobacteriaceae; genus Collinsella; species Collinsella intestinalis. The sequence continues at coordinate 1,269,034 of NZ_GG692710.1, read as the reverse complement.
AATAACAGTAATAACGCAGTGGATGGTGTGGACTACTCTCGTTTGCCCAGGTGTTGGGCCGTTTTTCTTTCAACAATCCATTGTAGACAACACGCTTGTTTTCCCCCGCGAGATATCCACCTATTTTCCCTCCACCGGTTTACGAGTTTTCCACCCAGGTTTTCCACAGGCTTCACCCATGTTTTCACGACGTGTTCTCACGACTTCAAAAGGATGGTGTTCTTGAGGTTCTGGATGTCCTCTACGATGCGGCGGTCCTCGCGCATCTTGTTCTCAACCACCTTGAGGGAGTTGAGGACCGTGGAGTGGTCTCGCCCACCGAATTCGGCGCCGATGGCCGGGGTGGTCATCTCGCAGAGGTTGTTGGCGAGGTAGACCGCCACATGGCGTGCGAAGGCGATGTTGGCCGTGCGGCGCTTGCCCACGAGCTCCTCATGGCTCACGTGGTAGAACTCCTCCACCACGCGCTGAACCGTGTCGACGTGAATGATCTTGTGCGCGGTGTTGAAGTAGATCTTGGCCACGCGGTCGATGTCCTCGGCAGTGAGCTCGGCGCCTGCGGCCTCGCGCTCCGAGGAGAGGTTGGCGCAGCGCTCGCAGAAGCTCTCCAGCGAGCGGATGTTGTTGCCCGAGATTTCGGCCATGTGGCGCAGGTGCTCGTCGGTGAGCCTGCCCTCGGATGAGGGCAGGGCCTGGAGCAGCGATGTGTCCACGTTCATGGAGGTGAGGTCCTCGTCCTGCTGGATGATGCTCTCGTAGTAGCGCTTGAGGATGACGTACTTCATCTCAAAGCCCGGCTCGGACACCAGGCAGAGCATGCCGCTGCTGAAGCGGCTGGTGAGGCGCTCGTCCATGGCAAGGTCCTTGGGCGCGCGGTCGGATGCCAGCGCGATTTTCTTGCCCTCGCGGATGAAGCTGTCCACGAGTTGGAAGAAGAACTCGACGGATGCCTGCTTGCCCACGATGTTTTGGACGTCGTCGATGATGAGGATGTCCGCATCGCGGTATTCGCGCATGATGAGGTTGCCGGGGCCGCGCTGGGCGCCGAGCTCGTTCATGTAATCGTCGAGGTAGGCCTGGGAATTCGCGTATTTCACGCGGATGTAGGGCTTTTCCTTGGCCAGGTAGTTTCGGATGGCGAAGAGCAGGTGCGTCTTGCCCAGGCCCGAGTTGCCGTAGATGAACAGGCTCGGGCACTGCTGCGGCTCCTCGGCGTAGGCGGCGAAACGCATGGCGCTGTTGAAGGCGTGGCGGTTCTCGTCACCTGCGACAAAGCTCGCGAACGTGTACTTGGCGTTGATATCCAAGGCAGCGGCGTCGGGTTCTGGGGTTGCGGCGGGCGCTGCCGCCACGGGGGTATGGGTCGCAGCAGGCTGTTGCGGCGCGGTGACGTTTTGGCGCTTGCCGGTGGGGTCCTGGCTGCGCATCTCGTCCATCATCTTGCGGAACGCTTCGGGCGAGACGGTGTTGCGCACCGTGACTCCGGACTTGGAGGTGGGCTCGGACTTGGTGGGGGCGGCGACCGTGGGCTCGCTGGCTGTGACGGGTTCCGCCGGCGCAATCGGGCTTGCGGGGGCCTCGGCAAAGCTCGTCGGCACTTCGGCGGCTCTCTGCGGCAGGCCATCGCCTGCCGGCGCCGTCGGCGCTGCTGCCGCCGTCACCGGCACGGTCGGTGTGGCCGCCGCCGTGGGCGCCTGCGTCTCACTCGGCGCTCCGCCCTCGGCTACCACTACGTTGAGGACCATGGGCATGAACGAGATCTCCTCGAGATAGCGCTCGATGAGCTCGCGCTGTTTGACGAGGTAGTTATAGGCAAATCGGCTGGGGACCTGGATGGTCAGGGATTCGTCGTCAAATCCCGTTGCCCCGCACTGCTCGAGCATGTTGATAAGGCGCGTCTCGCGGCCATCGCGGCGGCAAAACGCTATGACGTCGTCCAAGAGGATGCGCGCTTCGTTATCCATGTCTCACGATTCCTTCTCGTGTCGCGGTTGCTCGCGGTTGAACCCTGCGGTGTGCATTGGGCGCTACTGCGCCCCCGTGCTCTGCTCGACCCAGGCCTTACCCATGTCGGTGAGCACATACTTCTGACGGGGCTTATGCACGAGGCCCGTGCTCGCCAACGCGTCGAGCTCGCGTGACCACGTGGCGTCCGAGCGCCCGAGCGCGCGCGTGAGGTCGGTTGGTCCGCCTTTGCCGTTCTGGTAGATGAACAGCAGTGCCGCCGCGCCGCGCTCGCTTACGTATGGACCCTGCTGCGCGGGTGCGGCTGCAATCTGCGTGTATCCCTGGCCTGCCGCGCCTGCCTGCGGGAACCCGGGCTGGGGGTAACCCTGGTGTTGTTGAAAACCTTGCATGGGATATCCCTGCTGGTATCCGGGGTAGTAGGCGGGTTGCTGCGGGAATGCGCCTGGCACCCCGGGCATCTGGCCGTAGCCTGGCATAGCTCCGGGATAACCAGGTGCTGCCTGGGTTTGTGGGGGATACGGGGCCTGGGTCTCGACGGGCTGGTTCTCGGATGCGGAGGGCTGCGGATTTTGCATCATCGCGCCCGGGAATTGCGCACCGGGCACCACTCCTGCCGGAACCTGAGTTCCGGGAAAACCGCCGGGTTGGGCCTGGCTTGCGCCCTGCATCTGGCCGGCCATCATGCCGTAAGGCATCTGCCCTGGGTACGCTCCGGCTCCGTAGGGTTGTTGCGGATATCCGGTTTGAGCCGGGTAGGTTCCAGCCGGATACGCCCCGGCGCCCCAGGGATCCGTTGGGCTTTGCATGGGCGCCGCTGTGGGTTCCGCCTCGTGCGCGCAGCCGCTGCGTACGGCCGCTCCACGTGAAACAGCGTGCTCGAGCTCGGCTGCGCGTTTGGGGTCGACGCTTACGGTCACGACTGTCCCGGCGCCCAGGTTGTCCTCCACGGCTATCGCGCCGCCGGCGTTTTCAACATACTGCTGGACCATGGGCAGGCCCGCGCCCGTGCCTCGGATATAGCGCTTCTTCTCTCGGTCGGCGCTTGTGACGCCGAACTCGAATGCGCGCTCTTTATCTCCGATGCCCGGTCCCTGGTCGGCAAAGCGGATGGTGTTGCCGTTATCCAGGATGGAGATGACGGGTTCTGAGAACTGTGCGTGGATGAAGTTCTCCACGAGCTCTCGAATGATCATGAGTGAAAGTTTTCCACCCTGCTCTTTCATGGTGCGGTAAACCGTGTTGGTAACGTCTTCGAGGTAGGTTCTCACGTCGCTTTGCTCGACCACGATTACGCGCGGGGTGGACAACATGTCGTCGTACACGGATATGCGGATGGTGTAAGAGACCTGGTTGGGCGCGTTTTCCACCGCATCGGCCGCAGTCGCGGCCGCGGATCCCCCAACGAGGTGCGTGTTGTCGGGGGCGGGGTCCCCGGAATCCACAAAGGGATAGAAATCTTCTGACATGCTGCATTCTTTCCACGATTGTCGTGAGCCTAGGATACCAGCTCACAGCCCGCGTATTCAAAACTTTCAACAAGTTTTCCTTCCGTGTTGAAAAGTGTTGGAAATCTCGGAAAAGTTATCAACAGACCTAGAACAACCTGTGGAAAAGTCGATGAAAAAGTCTGAAAGAATGGGCGAATGGTGAGAGGTGCTGTGAAAAGCACGCCAGGCTCCTCAGTAAACTATGCGCATTTCATGGTTCTGAGATTGACATTCGCGCACCGTATTCCCTACAATCTCCTAGCTCACGCGTATTTTTTCGAGTAGTCGAGTAGTCAAAACGCACCAGGAGGATGTTTACCATGAAGCGTACCTACCAGCCGAACAAGCGCAAGCGCGCCAAGACCCACGGTTTCCGTGCCCGTATGGCCACCAAGGCCGGCCGCGCCGTGCTCGCACGTCGTCGCGCCAAGGGCCGCAAGCGTCTCACGGTGAGCGACAACTAAGCTCTCATGCAGACCATCAAGTCCCATCAGGACTTCGAGCGGGTGTTCACTCAGGGGAAGCGCTTAAATCATCCTCTGATTCGCATGGTTATATGTGATTGTGTCAGCGAAGGCGATCCGGCTAGGGTCGCCTTCGCTGCTGCCAAACGGCTAGGAAATGCCGTTGTGCGCAATCGGAGCAAGCGCGTGCTGCGTGAGGCGGCGCGCGCCTGCTGCTTACCGGTCGAGGGTCGCGAGATCATCTTGTTCGCCACCCCGCGTACGCGCACGGCGTCTCCCGAGGATATGCAAGTTGCATTGCAGTCGCTGCTCCGCCGCGCGCACGTGAGCACGTCCGGGCTTAAAGATGGTTGTGAAGGGCGTGTTTAAACGCGCCGTCATCGCCGCCATCCACTGGTACCAGCGGTGCGTTTCGCCCCTTTTGCCCGATGCGTGTATATACATACCCACCTGTTCACAGTATGCTGTTGAGGCAATACAGGCATATGGCGTGATCAAAGGCTGCTGGCTCGGGCTGCGGCGCATTTTGCGCTGCGTTCCCACTCATGCTGGCGGCTATGATCCCGTGCCATAACTATCAAATTCTTAAGGTAAGGATTATTCGTATGTGGGACTGGATTGTTCAGATTCTCTTCCAGGCGCTCGAGCTCATTCAGCGCTTCGCAGGCGACTGGGGCCTGTCGATCATCATCCTGGTGGTGATCATTCGCCTGCTGCTGACCCCGATGATGCTCAAGTCCATCAAGTCGACCGCCCGCATGCAGGTCCTACAGCCCAAGCTTCTCGAGATTCAGGAGCGTTACGCTGCCGATCCGCAACGTCAGGCCGAGGAGTTGCAGAAGTTCTACTCTGAGAACAAGTTCAACCCCTTTGGCGGCTGCCTGCCCCTGTTGATCCAGATGCCCATCCTGGTCGCGCTGTTCAACCTTTTGCGCGACCTTGGTCACTATTTCCCGGATGCGGCTGAGAAGGGCTTCTCCTTCTTCAACATCCTGCCGAACCTCGTCACTTCGCCTGCCCAGGCCTTTGCCGACGGTTTCGGTGCAGCGCTGCCGTACCTCATCGCGCTGATTCTGTTCGGCGTCCTGACCTTCATTCCCCAGATGTACATGACCCGCAACCAGACGGGCGCTCAGGTGCAGAGCACCAAGATGATGATGGTTGTCATGACTGTCATGATGCTCGTCATGGGTTGGGGTATGCCCGCCGGCGTTCTGCTGTACTACGACGTTTCTTCCGCCTGGCAGGTCGTTCAGCAGATCTTTGTGACCCAGAAGGTCATCGACAAGGCCAAGGCTGAGGAAGAGGCCCGCATGGTCAACGCCCCGATCGAGGTTGACGTTGTCCGTCACGAGCACAAGAAGCGCCCGCACAAGAAGCGCTAGTCACACACCTGGTATATATACCAATTAGGTACCTAACGATGGAGTTGGACATGTCTGAAGAGCTTATTGAAGAGATTCCGGCTGAGGAGTCCGTAGAGGAGATCGCCGGGGAGTATCCCGAGATCGCTCGTCGCTATAAGGCTGGCGAGGAGCTGACTGACGAGGAGCTCGACACTATTGCCGACGTGGCCATCTCCATTGTGCGCGACCTGCTTGGATTCTTCGATGCCGCCAACTCTCCCATCGATGAGTATGAGGGCGACGAGGGCGAGCTGATTCTGGACATCACCGCTCCCGACTTGGCTGTTCTTATTGGTCGCCATGGCCGTACGCTCGAGTCCCTTCAGGCGATCGTCTCTCTCCTGGTGAGTCGTAAGCTTGGTTTCCGTTATCCGGTTTCCATTGATGTCGAGGGTTACAAGAGCCGCCGTCATGACAAGGTTGTTAGCATGGCACACTCTGCAGCTTCCCGCGCCGTTGCGCAGGGCCGCACCGTAAACCTTCCGCCTATGTCTGCATATGAGCGTCGTCTGGTTCACATCGCTCTGCGTGACGATGACCGTATCGACACGCACTCTGAGGGCACTGACCCTGAGCGTCGCGTTGTGATTACCGTTCGCTAAGGTGCTCATATACACCTGACAGCAAGGGGCGCTTATGCGCCCCTTTTTTGACTCAACTTCACGTTCCGTGGTTTTCAGTCATTGATTGGATTGATACATATGGCTAATGAAACGTCCCGAACCATTACTCTGCGTCCGTTTGACGAGTCTGTTGATGAGATCGCCGCTCTTGTCACTGAGGTTGTCGGCCTTGCCTCTGAGCTCGACATCGAACTTGATTCTGAGACTGCCGAGCGCTGTGTGCAGCACCTTCTATATGTGAACCAGGTTAACCAGGTCATGAACCTTACTCGCATCAAGGATATTCATGACGCCCTGATTCTGCATATTGTCGATTCTCTTGCTCTGTATCGTGACCTTCCTATTGACCCTGAGCATTTCCTTGATATGGGCACTGGCGCTGGATTTCCCGGTATCCCCTTTGCTCTTTATAGTGGATGTTCTGGTGTTCTGCTTGACTCTGTTGGCAAGAAGATCGATGCCGTGAATGCCTTTATTGACGCTTTGGGTATAGAAGATGTTGAAGGCATTCATGATCGCTGTGAATCGTATGCGATGAAGATGCGCGGTCGGTTTGACACTGTGTTTGCCCGCGCTGTTGGTCAGATGTCTATGATTATTGAGTACGGTACGCCGTTCCTTGAGGATGATGGATATCTGGTCGTTGCAAAGGCAAACCCTGAGGCCTCTGAGTTGAAGCTTGCCGAGAAGACTGCTGCCATTTGCGGTTTAGAGCTTATTGGCTGTGATGAATTTGACTTGCCTCGCGGACTTGGCCATCGCTCCGTTTTCCTCTATCAGAAGGTTTCTGAGCCTCAGATAAAGTTGCCTCGTGCAGTTGGTCTCGCTAAGAAGCAGCCCTTGGTCTCCTAGAGCGCTATTAATTCTGTTGACGTTGTTCCACGACCGGGTGTTTCACGTGAAACACCCGGTCGTTATTTTTTACATACAGTGCTACTTCAAACAAACTACCAATTATTGAATTGCAAGCTGATAGACAGGTACAGTATGCACTTGTAATTGGATTCATATTTCGACTTATGGTGTGTGGTCGTATGGAAGAGCGGCTGTGATCCATACAATGAGTGACTCTATATGATGATTAAACGCCTGTTGCTCTGAAGGGTAACACGCGTTTAGATTTCAATTGAGCAGTTCGCTTTTCATCATGTTAATGGATGCCTGGGATAATTCTGTTCTCGAGAGCATCTATGCATATTAGCGTTAAGAATCAGTTGATCATTCTCGCTGCTTAGCAAAAGCTCGTATTTGAGGTGATTAGGACGAATTGAGCCTGTGTCGGTTCGGCCTCAGGCATACGACGTGTAAGTGTGTTAAGGGTACCGGTCACTTTGTATGGTCCGCACGCAATGTTAGATTGACGATCTCAGTAAAGTTACGTTGAGTTAAGCGAGATTTGTTCTCATGGTACAAAGTAGAGCTTGAATACTGGTTTCACGTGAAACATAATGGAATACAACCTTAGGTTTCACGTGAAACTTCACCTACAAGAGACCTGAAATGCAGAACAAATAGAAGATAACAGGAGGTAATGTGGGATTTCGCGACGTAAAGCGCTCGAAAAGTGCGAAACCTCTTCATACCATTGCAATCATCAACCAGAAGGGCGGCGTGGGTAAGTCGACCACGACTGTGAATCTGGCAGCTGCACTTGGTAAGCAAGGCCGTAAGGTTCTGATTGTTGACTTTGACCCGCAGGGAAACAGTACGAGCGGTATCGGCGTTGATAAAGAGGGATTGTCTCAGTGCATATATGATGCATTGCTTCATGATGTTCCTGCTGAGAACTTGATTCACGATACTGTGAGTGAGCGTGTCTTTATTATTCCTGCCACCATCCAGCTTGCAGGTGCTGAAATTGAGCTTGTTTCTGCAATGGCGCGCGAGACGCGATTGAAAGATCTCCTTGAACCGGTTAAAGACGAGTTTGATTTCATCTTTATTGACTGTCCGCCGTCACTTGGCCTTCTTACCATCAATGCACTTGCTGCAGCAGATAGCGTTTTGATCCCCATTCAATGCGAGTACTATGCGCTTGAAGGTGTTACCAAGTTGCTTGAGTCCATGCGCATGGTTAAGGGTCGCATTAATAAGGATCTGGATACGTATGGCGTCTTGATGACGATGTATGATTCGCGCACGTCGCTCTCAAACCAGGTTGTTGAGGAAGTTCAGAACTACTTTGGCGATATAGCGTTTAAGACCTGTATCCCTCGCTCCGTGAAGGTCTCTGAAGCTCCTTCGTACGGAATGCCCGTGATTGAGTATGCGCCTTCAAACAAGGGGGCTCGTGCGTATATGGATCTGGCAAAGGAAGTGATTCGTCGTGCCTAGCCCCAAGAAGAAGCCGGCTCTTGGCCGTGGTCTTGGTTCCTTGATGGGTGAAGCTCAGTCTGAGACTGGTTATGCAGCCACTGAGACCCAGATGTCGATAGAGGAGATTTTTCCGAACCCTAATCAGCCGCGTACACACTTCAATGAGTCGGAGCTGGAAGAGCTGAGTGAGTCCATTCGTGAAAACGGTGTTCTCCAGCCCCTGCTTGTTCGCAAAAATGGAAGCAAGTACGAGATTATCGCCGGTGAGCGACGGTATCAGGCGTCCAAGATTGCTGGACTTGATAAAGTCCCGGTTATTGTTAAGGACGTCGATGATCAGAAGATGCTCGAGATTGCTCTCATTGAGAATCTTCAGCGTTCCGATCTGAATCCAATTGAAGAGGCCAAGGGCTATCGTCAGCTTATCAAAGCCAGTGGGATGACGCAGGAGGCTTTGTCGAAGGCAGTGTCCAAGTCACGATCTGCCATCACGAACTCTCTGAGGCTTCTTGATCTGCCAGAGGCTGTTCAGCAGATGATGTATGAGGGAAAGTTGACCGCTGGGCATGCTCGCGCGATTCTTGCCGTTCCATTTGAAGAGGCTCGCATCAAGTTGGCTGAGAAGGTCGTAGCGGAGGGTTTGTCGGTTCGAGCGACTGAGAATCTTGCTCCACTGTTTTCTGTCGGAGATACGCCTCGGGCACCTCGTCCGGTTACTCCGCAATCGTACAAGAAGGCTGCACGCGTCTTGCGTCAGGTGTTTAACACGAACGTGAAGGTTCGTGCGACTCGCGGCAAGAACAAGATTGAAATCGAGTTTAGGGACGAGGACGATCTGCAGCGTATTCTCGCCTCTATGGTTGAATCTGAGTAAGGCTAGGCGATTGTTGTGAAACGCTCTCACCAGGCACTGATCTTTGCGACCTCAATAGTTGCCGGTTTGGGAATCGGGTTGTATCTCGTGAATAAGACTGAGCTGGGATCAGTTATTAAGGGGAAACTTGAGCAGCTCAATCCGATTTCGCATGATGCGATGCAGACGATGAGTGAAGAGGTTGCAATGAGAACAGCTCAAGCAACTCATAATCCGAAGATCAATCAGGCTTGGGTCGAACGACAGTGGGAGGAGCTAGGATACTAAGGTACCTAAACAATATTCCATGCCATTGTCTGAGCCTAGGGAAATGACCAGATTTCACATGCGGTTATCGTCATGAAAAAAGACCACCCAAAATATGGGTGGTCTTTTCGTACCTGAATGACTAGAGAGAGTGGAAGGCGAGTCACACGGTTTCACATGAAACGGTCTGATTGATGTTGCTCTTCCCTATCGAGCGCGGAAGCGGCGCTGCTTGAGCTGGCCGCATGCCGCATCGATGTCACCGCCACGGGAGTTGCGGATGGTGGTCTCGACGCCGTGCATGGTCAGACGACGCTGCAGCGCCTCGACCTTATCGATTGGCGACGGGCGGAACGGGCTGTCGGGAATGTCGTTCAGCTGGATGAGATTCACATGGCAAAGCGTGCCGGCACAGAAGTCGACAAGCGCCTGCATCTCGGGGCTGGTATCGTTAATGCCGTCGATCATGGCGAATTCGTATGTCGGGCGGCGTCCGGTCTTCTCGACGTACTCCTGGATGGCCTCATGCAGGCGCAGAAGGGTGAACTTTTTAACGCCGGGCATAAGTTGATTGCGCGTGGTCTGAATCGCAGAGTGAAGCGAAATGGCAAGCGTGAACTGCTCCGGCAGCTCGGCAAAACGGCGGATGCCAGGGATGACGCCGCAGGTAGAGACCGTGAGGTGACGTGCGCCGATCGCGAGCCCCTCGGGGTCGTTCAGCATACGAAGTGCCTCAACGGTGTTGTCGAAATTTGCAAAGGGTTCACCCTGGCCCATGAAGACGACGCTCGTAACGCGCTCGCCAAAGTCACGAGAGACGTGGAGGACCTGGTCGACCATCTCTTGGGCGGTGAGCGAGCGGGAAAGACCCGCAAGACCCGTGGCGCAGAAGGCGCAGCCCATGGCGCATCCGGCCTGCGAGGAGATGCAGACGGCAAGCTTGTTGCGATTGGGCATGCCGACCGTCTCAACAGAGACACCGTCGGAGAATTCGAGCAGGTACTTGCGGGAACCGTCCTTGGAGACCTGTTTCACAAGCTCGGTAGGGACTTTGAAAGCAAAGGTTTCGGTAAGAGACTGGCGCAGGCCGGCAGGCAGGTTGGTCATCTCGTCAAACGAACAGACGTTCTTCTCGTGAACCCACTCGTAAAGCTGCTTGGCGCGAAACGCGGGCTGCCCGAGCTCCTTCATGAGCTCTTTGAGGTCATCGAGGTCGAATTGACGAATATCGCGAGAACGATTGGTGCGTTCCATTTGTCGCCTTTCGGGTGATGGGGTGATCGGCCCCCAGGTGCATAGTTACCCTATACAATAGGGTATTGTCGTGCGCTTCATGGCGAAGCGCACGGTTATTGCGTGAAATAGACACCTCGCGTTGCAGGTTGCGCGGGGAAAATGGTGAAAGGCGGCGACATGGCTGGCAAAGAGCGTCATGAGATGAAGGTGGCGGTTCTGGCAGGCGGCATCTCGGATGAGCGGGAGATCTCGCTTGCGTCGGGCAAGAACGCCGCTGCTGCCCTCACCGAGGCTGGCTACGGCACGGTTGAAATGGTCGATCCCGGCGAGCGGGGCTTCCTCTCTCGTTTGGAAAACGGCAATTACGACGTTGCTTTTATCGCCTTGCACGGCTTTGGTGGTGAGGACGGCATGACCCAGCACATCCTGGAGTTCCTCGGCATCCCCTACACCGGGTCAAACTCCCTGGCGAGCGGTATCGCAATGGACAAAGACCTTTCCAAGCTGCTGTATCGTCGCGCAGGTCTGCCCGTTGCACCGAGTGTCACCTTCACTCGCGCCGATATGCCGTCGATTGACGAGATCGTCGAGATCGTGGGCCCCCAGAGCTTCGTCAAGCCGGTTGTGAACGGCTCGAGCTATGGCATCTCTCTGGTGAAGGATCCCTCGGAACTCACGGCCGCCATTGAGCTTGCTTTTGAGCATGGTGACAAAGTCATGGTTGAGCATCGTGTCTTTGGTGTTGAGTGCTCCGTTGCCGCTTTGGGCGATGGTGAGACCCTGCGCGCGCTTCCCGTGGTGGAAATCATGATGCCGCAGCAGTCGGAGTTTTACGACCTCGAGGTTAAGTACGCCGACCCCAACGACATCCATCGCATTCCGGCTCAGTTGCCCGAGGATGTGTACGCCCAGGTCCAGGACATTGCCTGCCGTGCACACGAGGCGCTCGGCCTGTTCGGCATCTCTCGCACCGACGTCATCGTGACAGAGGATGGCCCGATCATTCTCGAGACGAACAACATTCCCGGCATGACATCCGAGTCCCTCGTTCCCGACGAGGCTCGTCACGCCGGCATCGCCTTTAGCGACCTGTGCGCCGAGCTGGTCGAGCTGGCCCTCGAGCGAGCCGCTCGATGAGCGTCGCCGCGGCGGCTACGCCGCTCGAGATGGCTGCCGCGGTATTGCCCGGCACGCCGGCGGCGATTGTGGAGCGTTATGCGACACTCGCCCAGCGCGCTGAAACACGCTCGTTTGGTCTGATAGAGGACGACGTCATCGTGCTCGACACGGAGACCACGGGATTGTCGCACCGCGATAGCGAGTTGATCGAAATCGCGGCCGCCCGTTTGCGCGGCCGCGAGATCGTGGATCGCTTCGACACGTTCGTGAAGCCGAGTGGATTGATACCCGAGGAAATAACCAAGCTGACGAGCATCACGAATGTCGATGTGGCGCATGCACCCTCGGCAGTTGACGCTGTGGCGTCCTTGGCGGAGTTCGTTGGCGGGTGTCCCGTGGTCGCGCACAACGCGGCATTCGACCGAGGGTTCATAGAGCAGGTTCCAGGTGGAGCCGATGTTTCCGATATCTGGATCGACTCGCTCGCGCTCTCCCGCATCGCGCTGCCGCGCCTGGCGTCGCATAAGCTCGCCGTCATGGCCGAGCTCTTTGGCTGCGAGAGCGTGTCACATCGCGCAAATGCCGATGTTGAGGCGCTGTGCGGCGTGTGGCGCATTCTTCTGTGCGGTCTGGCCGACCTTCCCGCCGGTCTCATGCGTCGCTTGGCGGATATGCATCCGGACGTTCCATGGTCGTATCGTCCGATTTTCAGCTTCTTGGCCGCTGAGGAGCCCGACGCGGTGTTCTCCCTTGTCGATTCTCGATACGAGCTTCTCAAGGGTTACGAGGAGGCGGAGATCGGCTCCGCGGCCCGCGCGGATGCAGACGAGCTCGCTGGAGTTTCAGTCCCCTCGCGCGAGGAGATTGAGGAGCGCTTTGCGCCTGGTGGCCTGGTCAACAGAATGTATCCCGGATACGAGCCGCGCTCAGAGCAGGTGCAGATGGCCGTCGAGGTGCGCGATGCGCTCGCCACCTCCACACATCGCGTTATCGAGGCCGGCACCGGCGTTGGCAAGTCGATTGCCTATCTCGTGCCGATGGCGGAGCTCGCCCGAAGGAATAAGGTGACCGTCGGTATTGCGACGAAGTCGAACAACCTCGCCGACCAGCTGATCTACCACGAGCTCCCGCGTTTGGCTCGTGAGATGGACGGCGGTCTCACCTATTGCGCCCTCAAGGGCTACGACCACTATCCCTGCCTGCGCAAGCTCGACCGCCTTGCGCGCGCCCAGGAAATCAAGACCAACCGCGATCCGGCGGACACCCTGACCGCCATCGCCGTTCTATATGCGTTTGCCTGCCAGTCTCCCACGGGGGACTTTGATGGGCTGGGTATTCGCTGGCGCAGTGTGAACAAGGCCGACCTCACCACGTCTTCCCGTGAGTGCGCGCGCCGCCTGTGCCCGTTCTACCCGGATAAATGCATGGTTCACGGCTCGCGCCGTCGTGCGGCCCGCGTCGATGTGGTTGTGACGAACCACTCCCTGCTCTTCCGCAACGTTGCCGCTGAGGGCAAGATATTGCCTCCCATTCGTCACTGGGTGGTTGATGAGGCGCATTCCATCGAGTCTGAAGCGCGCCGCCAATGGGCCATCAAAGTGTCTGCCGACGAGAGCCGTGCGGTGTTTGAGCGCCTGGGAGGCGATCGCGCCGGGGCACTTGGCAAGATCGCCCGTGACCTGGCGTTGAGCGACGCAGCAACGCTGTTCATGGGCCTCACTGTGAAGGCGTCCTCTAGCACGCAGCGCGCCTCTCTTGCCATGGCCGAGCTGTTCGACGCGGTGCGCGAGCTCGCCCGAGCCGCTCGATCCGAGGGCGGCTACGACAACGCGAACATGTGGATTGGCAATGACTTGCGCGATTCCATGGTATGGACTGGGTTTGAGGAGGTGGGTCGCACCGCGCTCGACGCTCTGGACGAGGCGACCAAGAACCTGGCATCACTCGTGGAGACCGTGGCCGAGGAGAAGCCCGACCTGGTGACCGATGTCGCGGATGGGCAGCGTCGCATGCGCGAGCTTCGCGATGGCCTTAGGCTCATCCTCGATGGGGCGGACGACCGCTACGTATATTCTTGCCAGGTCAATCGTCGTCTCAAAGCGGGCGGCGAATGTTTGACCGCCGAGCGACTTGATGTGGGCGAGGCTCTTGCGGAGGAGTGGTTGCCGGAGGTTCACACCGCGATTTTCGCCTCTGCGACCGTGACGGTTTCGGACAGCTTCGATCATTTCCAGCACGCCGTGGGTCTGGACCGCATTTCGTCGTCGAGCTCTCGTTCCGTGCACCTCGATTCGAGTTATGACTTCGAGCGCAACATGGCGGTTGTGGTGGCATCGGATATGCCCGATCCGCGCAGCCGCGATGCGTACCTCTCGGCGCTCGAAACCTTGCTCGTCGATGTTCACCTCGCCATGGGCGGTAGCACGCTCACGCTGTTTACCAACCGACGCGACATGGAGGAACTGTACGACCGCGTAGAGCCCCGGCTCGCGCAGCGTGGCCTCGCGCTCGACTGCCAGCGTCGCACGACCTCCGCAAAGATCCTGCGCGACCGCTTCCTCTCGAATGAGAAGAGCTCGCTGTTTGCGTTGAAGGCGTTTTGGGAGGGGTTTGATGCGGCCGGCGACACGCTGCGCTGCGTCGTCATCCCCAAGCTTCCGTTTGCCAGCCCGAGCGACCCGCTCTCATGCGAGCGCGGTGCCCGCGAGGATCGCGCATGGGCGCGTTACTCATTGCCGGAGGCGGTGCTCGAGGTGAAGCAGGCTGCCGGCCGTCTTATTCGCACGTCGACCGATGCCGGCGTGCTGGTGCTGGCCGATTCGCGTCTGGTGAGCAAGGGGTACGGAAAGAAGTTCCTGAATTCCCTGCCCGCCCCGCATCAGCGGATCGAGGTGCGTCAGGTCGGCAGGTATCTGGAGATGTGGCGCGAGAGCCATGAGCGTCGCTAAAGAGCACGGCGCATTGGGAATTGCGTAATAAATGGGGCGCCCATGAGCGCCCCATTTGCTTATAGCAGTGATTTCGCCCACGTTCTGAAGTCGTTTTTCAGGCTCTTGGGCTCTTCGATGACGATGGCTCCCGCCGCGGCCGCGATTTGTGAGAAAAGCCAGGGCGCGGACGTGTAGCTGATGTGGACCAGTACGCTGCCATCCTCTTGCTCGTCCGCGGTGTCTCGGTGGATGCCCTCCCAATCACGAGATGCGAGCTCGCCGCTGTTCACGAAGCGCAAGGTCGCGTTTGCACCATGGGCGCGCAGGCTTTCGGCGGCAGAATACGGGGAGAAATCGTGGCGCTCAATGGAATCGTCGGTGAGCTCGGCATTTGCGATGCGATCGAGGCGGTAGCTGCGCTGGGCGTCCTTTTCAACATTCCAGGCCACGAGATACGCGGCGTCACCGGAAACCTCGATGAACTTGGGGTCGACCAGGCGCGTGCTCGGGCTACATTCGTCGCTGGCGCGGTAGGAGATGGCGAGACGCGCTCCGATGGCGATGGCCTCGGATATAACAGGGTAGAAACCGCCGAGCAGCCGATCGCCACTCATGGTTTTATCGACCGTGGTCTCGAAGTCCGCTTCGGGGCCGGCGCACAATGCCGCCTCGACGCGCCCGCGCACGTCGTCGCCGATGTTGCAGGTCGTGAGTACGCGGCGCAGGGCCAGCGACTCCGCCGGCGTGAGCCGCACGGGGTCCAGGCGGCCTGCGTCCCCCGAGAGGGTTATCGCTCCATCCTGATAGTCGAGGGCTATGTGCGATCCGCTGCGTTCATCGGCAACGCCTTGCAGCAGTTCGACAACCTCATTTGTCTGCTCGAGGGAAATGAATGCGTCGCGTGCGAATGACGCCGCGTCGACGCTGGCGTTTGAGGCGGTCGTTAGGCGCTCCATGAGGTTGAGCGCGGTCTGCAGCAGGTCTTCGGATGAGAGGGCGCGCTTGTTGACGCTACTCATGAGCGCTCACCGCCTTTTCGATGTGGTCGCGAACTAGCCCGGCGAGCTCGCTGGGGGCCTGCGCCCGCATGCCCAGGTTGGCGTGCTCGAGGGTGAAGGATGCCGCGGCGTTGAGGTCTCGCACCGCGATATTCCAGGTCCATGCGTCGTCGCTTTGTGTCAGTTCGCCCCTGCCCTGGGTGATGAGCGTGAGTTCCTCAGCCGCGATTCCCGCGGGGAACGTGAAGGTGCAAGGCCTCGCGGCCGCCCGGGAGAAGTCGAACGGCAGGAATTGGTGACCCGTGACATCGAATTCGGCGGGGATTGCATAGGAAGGGCGCGTGTCGGGGGCGTGCTTCGCGGAGAGGATGCGGTCGGTGCGGAAGGTGCGCAGGTCTTCGGCATCGTGGTCGAATCCGACAAGGTAGGAATGCGTTCCATGTGTGAACATGCCGTAGGTGTCCACCATGCGCTTCTTCTCGATGCCGCGTGCGTCGCGATAGATGAACTCGACGGGCTTGAGTCGGTCGAACGCGTTCCAGATGGATTTCAAGTCAGCCCTGCCTTCATTTGCCCGCTCGGGTGACGACGGGTCTCTGCCGGCGAGTTCGCACAGCTTGGTGCGCGCCGTCTGCAGCGGCCATAGGGTCGGGTCGTCCGCGTGGAGCTCGAAGACCTGGTCGATGGCGCAGACGATCTCCTCGGCGTCATAAGGTGAGAGAACTCCTTGGGCGGCATGTGTTCGCTCGCGGTCGATCGCCCAGGCGCTTTCCTCGTTTACCGCGATGCCGCCCGCAGACCGTGCCAGGACCTCACGGATGTGAACCCCGTGTTCGGCGAGGGTCTCTCGGTCGCGTCTAAACGCCTTGCAACGGCTGTCGCGCGTCGCCGATTTTTTGCCAAGGTATCCGATTTCGGGGTCATCGACGATCTCGCTCGTCGTGAGCGGACGCGGGGAGACGTGCAGGGAGAATAGGAGGTTGAGCATCCTGCGCGCGCCCTCGACCCGCCTGGACGGCTTCGGCATGTCAGGATGTGTTTCGCTTGTGTGCGCGGTTGTGCTGTGCACGGCGGTGCTTCCCTTTCGGCTTGATACTGCTTTGGGCACAATTATGTATCCACCCACCCATTTTAGTGCAAGACAAATGGCCTGCAGCTGGTGTGGAGGGTCCGCGATGCACCTGTTCGAGAGGCCTTGCCAAGTCAAAATTCGGCAGGTAGGGCGCAAGTAAGGGTATACTGGCGACTATACATGCGCGTTGTCCTTACAGCGCGTTTGCACGCATACGAGTTCGATGTGGAGTCCACATGGCGAATACGAAGAAATACCTGAGCCATCTGCTTCAGAACACCGGTATCACCCCTGCTTGCAGCGAGGAAGAGCGCGCCGCCGCGGATGCGATCGCGAAGATCTTTTCCGACCATGGCTTCGCGCCCGAGGTGCAGGAGTTCAGCGCGAGCGGTTCGGCGAAGGTCGTCCAGGCCGGCCTCGGCATCGCGGTGTTCGTCGGCGCCGTGCTCGCCGGCATCGGCGGGCCTGCCGGCATTGTGGGCCTGCTGCTCGCTGTCGCCGCTGCGGTCCTCTTTGTCCTCGAGCGCTCCGGTCGTCCTGTTCTTTCCAACCTCGGTTCCGGCGGTCTGAGCCAGAACGTCATCGCCTACCACAAGGCCACGGGTCCGCTCGCATCTCCCCGCAACCGTCCGGTGGTCGTTGTGGCGCACTACGACTCTCCGCGTGCCGATCTGCTGAGCTCCGAGCCCTTCGCCGCGTACCGTCCGCTCATCGTGAAGCTCCTTCCCGCTTGCATGGTCGCCCCCGCTATCTTTGCCGTCGTGCGCATGCTTCCGCTGCCCGATCCGGCAAAGGTCGTCCTATGGGTGCTCGCCATCGTGGCGGCCCTGATTCCGCTTGCGAACGGCATCGCCATCATCGCCAATCGCTTCTTCCTGCCCTACACCACGGGCGCCGTGTGCAACAAGTCCTCCGTCGCGGCCATGCTCGGCGTCATGGACGCCGTTGCCCCGTACGAGATGGGCGAGGAGTTCCCTTCCGATCAGCCGGCCGACGAGTACTTTGCCGAGCAGCAGCGCATCCTCGAGGAGGCCATCGCCGCTGCAGAGGCCGCTGCTGCCGCCCAGGCCTCCTATCCGCATGAGATGGAGGAGGGCGCAGAGGATGAGCTGGCCGTCGAAGGCGTGGAGGGCGAGCAGCCCGAGCAGTCCGAAGGTGAGGACACAGCTGAGGCGGTCGATTTCGGCTCTACGTCCACAATGAGCGCCGCCGAGCTCGAGGCCGGGATGACGGCTGTCAACCTGACCGAGGCCGATCCCGCCGACGAAGATGCGGATGTCGAGGGGGTTGTCGTCGAGGAGGAACCCGTCGAGCAGGGGACGGCGGTCTTCGAGATCGTCGAATCCGATCACACCGCCGTTGTGAATGCCGAAAGCGCCGAGGAGGCTCGTGTCGACGAGCCCGCCGCCGCGCAGGTCGTGGCAAATGAGCTTCCCGAAGATGAGATGGGCCAGGTCGAGCTCGACTTGGACGTCGCTGCTGAGGATGAGCCGCCGTTCCGCGTGAACTCCGAGGGCAACATCCGTTTCGGTGCCGATGTCATTCGCGCCCTGGGAATGATGCCCGAGTCCTGCTCCTTCGTGTATGAGAGCGACGCCCCGGCTGCCTCCGTCGTGGTCCCGGCTCCTGAATTCGCCGAGCACGAGTCCATCGAGGCTGAAGAATCCGCGCCCGTTGCAATCGAGGAAGTCGCGGAAGAGCGCATCGATGACGCCGAGGAGGTGTTTGTCGAGGAAGACGTTCTCGAGTCCGCCGATGAGGTTGAGGACGATGCTGCTTTCGCCGAGGCGTTCGCGCCCGTCGAGGAGGATGACTATATCCTCGAGGCCGAGTATGAGGTCATCGAGGAGGAGCCCCTCGCGGAGAATGCGGCGGCTGAGTCCGAACCTGAGGCTGAGGTTGACCAGTCCGAGGTCGAGCAGCCTGAGACTGGGGACGATGGCTCCCAGAATGACTCCTTCGACTCCGGTGCCGACATGGAGGATGTTACTAATCCCGATGTCGCTTCCGCTTCCGATGACGACGTTCCTGCAATCGAAGACACCTTTGTCGCCCCCTCCCCGAACGGATCGGTCGAGGAGGCTTCCGCCGACGGTGCGACGCAGATGTTCACCATGCCCGCGGAGGAAAGCTCGGTCGATCTTTCCGGTACCGTGGCCATGCCCGCGCAGCTGGTCGAAACGGTCGACTCGCTTATGGCCGAGGTCAGCCGTGCCGTTCCCGCCCGTCCCCAGCGTGTGATCAACGTCCCCAGCACCGCATCGGCGCCCAAGCCCCGCACGCCCGAGACCGCCAATCGTGCATCCCTGTTCGATCTTCCCGATCCGTCGGCGACCCCGGTGGATCCTTTCGCCGCTCCCATGGCCGCGCCCGCTCCCGCCGCTCCTTCTGTGACGGCCCCCGTTCTCGACGAGCAGGCCGCTGAGGCCCGCAGCGCTTTCACGGTCATCAGCTCCCCCGCTCCGTTTGAGCAAGGCTACGCTCCCGAGGGTGCATTCGAGACCATCAGCGCTCCGGCACCCGAGCCTGAGAAGCCGCGTCGAGGTCTGTCCCGTCTTTTCGGTCGCAAAAAGAAGGACGAGGACAGCATGAGTGACTGGCTCGGCGTTGACGATTC
The DNA here is from genome assembly GCF_000156175.1 of Collinsella intestinalis DSM 13280. Classification (GTDB taxonomy): domain Bacteria; phylum Actinomycetota; class Coriobacteriia; order Coriobacteriales; family Coriobacteriaceae; genus Collinsella; species Collinsella intestinalis. Next base: position 1,249,678 of record NZ_GG692710.1, on the reverse strand, counting down.
CTTCGACGCCAAGCGTAGCGGTCACGATATCGGCTCTTGGGACAACTTTGACGACGATGACTGGAAGGGCGGTGCCGCCCCGTTCGGCGATGCGTCTGAGGAGGAGCTGCGCGAGGCCATTGCGGACATGGGCGACGACGAGCTGCTCGGTCACGACATCTGGTTCGTCGCGACCGGCGCTTCCGAAAACGGGAACGCTGGTATGCAGGCCTTCCTTGATGCCCATCGCGATAAGCTTCGCGGCGTGTTCCTCATCAACCTCGAGAGCGTCGGTGCCGGTCAGGTCGCGATGCTCTCCACCGAGGGCGAGGAGCGAGTTCTCAAGGGAGATAAGCGCATCACTAAGCTCGTCCAGCGTGTGAGCTCCGATTTCCATCACGAGTACCCCACGGTTGATATGCCGTATGTCACCACCGATGCTCAGGTTGCAATGAACATGAGTCTCCGCTCGCTGACCATCGGCGGTGTGGAGGGTACCGGCTTCGCCCTTGCTCGCACCGAGGAGGATCAGCCCTATAACGTCGACCTTGAGAACGTCGCCGTCGTGTCTGACGTGGTGACCGAAGTCATCCGTCGTTCGTAACGGTTTATGCCTGAGGGGGACGTGTGATTCAGTTCATCAAGGAACATTGGGTCCAATATCTCATAGGGGCCACCGTTGCCGTTCTGCTCGGTCTGGGTCTCTCGTTCTTTTTGGGCGGCATATGGTCGACGCCCGAGAGCATCCGTGCCGAACGTGTCGAAGCTGAACAGCAGAAGGGCGAAGAGCTGGACGAAATCGATTTCGAAACGCGAGCCGCCTCGAGGGACTGACATCGAATCATCGAAGGGCGAACCCCGGGGAAACCCCGGGGTTCGTTGCATCGGGGGGCCGTTCGCAATACCTTATCGAGTGGCAAACACAATAAGGGTCCGTCGCCGCCCGCCGCGCCGTGCCTCCGCACATGTCACAAGAGTGAGAGCCCGTCGAGCTTCCAGAGCGATGTCGGACGCGTTTCCTGTATGCGCGGCGGAGCGGGCCAGCAACTCGGTCAACCAGTCTCGCAGCTCCGAAGGCGAATCGAATTCGAACCGTTGTATGAGGGCGTCGTCTTTGTCGACAACAAGCGAGAGAACCGGTTCGAATACCTCGCTTCCCGCGCGGCTATTCCAGGTTGCGTTTCCGATTGCATCGAAGGTGGATTGCTCATGAGTTCCTGCGAGCTCGGTGAACATGTGGCGCGATCGGCCAAGTCTGTGCCCGAACACGAGCAGGTGCGCCCCTCGTTCCTTGCATCTCACGTCAAGGTAGGGGCAGCCGAGTTCGCTGCGCTTCCCCCATGCGTCGTGATCGAGGTACCAATCGCGCGCCTTGTTCTTTGACGGCAGGGCAACGGGCAAGTCGATGCTTGTTCCCGAAACCGTGATCCAACCCACGATTTCGGAGTTGATTTGAGCAAGGGACCTCCAATCCAGCTCGGCGCATCCTCTCTCCTTAGACTTTGGCAGAAACCGAATTCTTTCACGCAGGTCTCTCGTCTTCCATTCAGCGGATGCGAGTGATTCGGCTGCAGAGAGTCCCGCGCCCGCAATCGCGCTTAGGACGCAAGCCAGCAGAACTCGCCGTTCGACCGCTTCGCCAGCGCTTTCGTTGCCATGCGTATCCTGCGGCGACGATGCTTGCGATGGAGAGGCCAACTGCAGTTCTGAGCAAAGGGGCGGCTCCTGTCTGATCGAGGCTGATGATTGGATGTGCCTGTACCTTTGCCGCCTCTTGATGGACGGTGTCGCTGTCGCGCGCTTCAAGGCCTTCACCACCTCCATTGCGGTAGAGCGAAACATGAGCGCGGTTGTCTATCGAACTGCCGCCGGTGTACGCGGGCAGCGCGCGCATATGGATCAGCGTTGGCGCATATACGTCTGTCGACTCCCCGTCTGCATTCTGCTTTTTCCCATGTGTTGGGGGAACGGGGTTCCAATCGTCATGCGGATGTTTGATGTCCGCGCCATCCCATTGGCTCGGTCTCGACGTAAAGTCCTTGTTCACACACCCGTACTCGAGACGGATGTCGGTGATGGCCTCGCCCGATTCAAGGGGCAGGTCGGAGGCGGACAAGAAGGTGCTCTCAGTGGCCGAGACCCCCTCCTTCCACAGTCTCCAGCCCCCATAGTCCTTCACTCGACCATCTGCGCCGACGATGTTCGCAACTGCCGCATCGCCAAGCCAAGGGTTCACGTGCCCATCTGCAAGCGTTGCATTGGCGTTCTCTTCCTCCGCGTCGTCTTCTCGGTCGAGGTTCGTGCGATACCAAACGTTCAGCCTCCCGTCGTAATCGCCATGCGCCTGCCCGGTCGTGATGCCCGTCAGCTCAGCCATGCCGCTTTTGGCTGCATTGAGATTGTCTTCAACGGTGAACTCATCCACCCAGCTCGAACTGTCATTTCGATAGTCGAGAGCGTACGAGAACGAACCGTCTTCGCTTTCCCGAACCTTCGCGCGACTGAGGCCATCTCCATCCGCTTCCGCGTCCGGGGCAACGGGTTTCGCAATCTCCTGACGTTTATCGATTTTGCCCGATACGCTAATCGGCCTGTCGTGGAGCGAGACCATCTGGATGCCCGTCGTTGGTTTCACGTTGAACGTGAGCGCCGCGGCCGGCTCATGTGTGTGGGGAGACCTGAGTTCTGTCAGCGTGTAGGATCCCGGTTCGAGCCGTTCGATACGATGGGCCTCCGTTGTGCTTGTCCAACTTTCGATAACGTTGCCCTCTCCGTCCGTGAGTTCGAGCAGTGCACCCGCAAGCGGTTCCTCGGTTTCAGATGCCCGCTTCGTGATCTCGACTTTGGTGTAGTCATTGGCAATGTCGATGCGCCGGGATGCGACCCCCTCCTCGTTCGGTAGGACTTGAGTTGTGTATGTGTGAACCTCTCTGTTGGCAACGTATCCGGCGGGCGCGTGCATTTCCTGAACGCACCAGGTCAACGGTTTCTCCCCGGCCTCACGGGTGCTCGGTTCAGCCATATGCCGGGGCTGATCCTGCTGCTCTTTGAGCGCAATCAGGTTGAAGAGCGCGTCGAGTTCATGCGGCAACATCGGAAGGTGCGTTAGGACTATGTCTCCATGTTCGTCTGTCACCGTTGATATGCTCGCACGGGAAAACGCCGCATCCAGATATTTCTTGGCATATGGTACGAGTGTGTGATCCGTGCGATAGAGCTGGGACTCACGCCATTGCACATGGGCCGGTTCGCCGAAAGCAAGCTCCACATCCGTTTTTGCGCTCAGCTTCTCATCGCTGGTCGATGTTGTGCTTAGCCGATACGATCCCGGTTTAACGTCTCTGATGATGGCCAGGTCACCATCCAGGTCAAAGTCGTCGGTCTCATATGATTCGAGTTCGATATCTCTCGTTTCGATGGAAACCCTGCCCTTCATACCGAATATGCCCGGAGTGTAGGCGATGAGGTGTGACGTGCCCGCTTCGATGCGGAGTTCCTTTTCGTTGTCGGCGTGTACGGCCGCCCCATCTGCATCAAGCAGCTCGATTCGATACGTGCCGGGTGCCAGCATATCGTCCGTATCGCCGAGCGTTACGCGCTCGGCGCTCCGCGTCACATCGGGTTCAGGGGTCCTAACCTCCTTTTCGCCGCTGTCAGTAATTCGGGTGAGATGTAAGGAGTAGCCGACGGGGATTGATGCTCTGGCAAGTGCGTAGTCGACCTTTTGGTCAAGCCGGATCTCGACGTTCTCCCAGTCGCGAGCGCCGATGCAGTTCGTGATCAGCAGCGACCCCAGATTCCCATCGTCGGCCATCCGCTCGGGCTCAATCTGCTGCTTGAATTCGAGTTCCCGAGGCCAGACATCGAATGATGCTCCGGCCAGGGGCGTTCCCGTCGACGCGTCGGTCTTGTGTATGACGGTTTCGGTGGGGGCGTTCCAATGCGTCACTTCGATGTCGACCACGGGTGTTTCCGCGTTGACCCAGCTCAGGGTGAAGGGTATGGGGGTGGGGTCGAGAATGTGTCCCGGCGCCGCTTCGACCTCGACGAACGCATATCGAGCGTTCCCGCTGCCGAGCGGCAACCCATCGATACAGGCCACACCGCTTTCGTCGGTGGGGTCGAGCTCGACCGTCGCACCCTTGGGCATATCGACGGAGCCACTCGGGTTCACGATGTCTTCCATGGCTACCACGATAAAGCGTGCGCCTTCGATTGCGTTTCCCTCCTCGCACCATGGGCAGGCGTCATCGGCGCAGCGCTTAACGATTGACGCCGATCCCGTCGCTCGTTCGTCTGAAATGCGCACGACGGTCAGCGGTTGCGTTTCGGCGTCGTCGGCAATGTCGAATTCGATTTCGTCCCCGTTGATCAGATAGGGTTTCACGGCTTTCGTTTCCCGGATGTAATAGGTTCCCGGTTCGAGCGGCTCGGGCAACGTAACACATCCCGTGGCGTCGGTGGTGAAAGTGTCCATCACCGCATGATTGGGATGCCAAACCTCCTGGGATATCGGTTTCTTGTGCTTGTCGAGCACCTGAAACGCGAACCCTTCGAGTGGGATGGGCTGACCGCTGGCGGCGTCGCATTTCACGATTTGCACCCGCGATCCGACAAAGTCATTGTCGACGATGTAGTGCAACGTGCTTCCGTCTACCATCTGGTCGGTCCCAATGACCCAATCGGGGCATGGTTGATAGCCCGCGGGCGTGCTGTCGGGGTCCTCGTGGACGGTATATCCTTTTCGGTCGTAGGGGATGGCGCCCTTGATGCCGTCGATGCGCGATCCCTCACCGAACCACCTGCCCGCGCTCGACGCTCTTCCGCGGTCGTCGGTCGTGATGGAGCCGACGGTTTTGCCGGTCGAGTTTGAGATGATGTCAAAGCGTACTTTGGCACCCGGCTTTTGCAATCCGGAGCCCTCGTTGCCATTTTCGAGGTATTTCACCACCTCGATATCGAATGCCCGGGGCACTTCGCCGTAACCTTCTTTGGGTGAGAGTTCGAACACGCCCGATGTCCCAAGCTGGCCGCCGTTCACCTCGTAGGTATGCACGGTAGGATCGAGCCGATAGCCTTCGGGTGCCTTTGTCTCAACCACGGAGATACGGCCCAGAGGGATGTTCGTCGCCGTGGCGACGCCGCGTTCATCCGTTGTCATATGCGTTTTCCATCCCTGGGTCGACAAGGAGGTCACTTCGTATTGGGCGCCCTTTAGGGAGAGGCCCCTCTGTGCTCCGCCGCCGGTGGCGGCATCTTGTTTGCGAACGGTGAGGGAGACGGTCCCCGGCGCGTCCTCGAATACAATCGCGATTCCCTTGGGGTCCACATGGAACGGGATGCGGCCCTGATGCAGCTTGTAGCCCTGTGGCGCCTTGGTTTCCACGGCGTAATAGTTCTTGTTAGGGGCGAGCTTGCAGCGGGCCTTGCCGCCGGCGTCCATGGTGATGGAGGTGACCTTGCGCTCATCCGCGGCGTCGTATATGTCGAAGGAGGCCTCGCTCAGTGTGTATGCCGAGTTGCCGTCAGTCAGGCTCGGCGTCTCGGAGCGCTTAGAGAACTCGACGTTCACATCGAGTACGAGCTTCCATTCTCTGGTGCAGCAGCGCTGGTAAGGATAGGTGCTTGGCACGGTGCCCGGTGCACCCGCTGCTGCGTTTTGGCTTTTGATCAATACAAAGTACGTGCCGTTTGGGTTTCGCTTTGCCTCAAAAGGATATGAGCCGTCGCAGGGACCCGGGTACAGGCTGTGATTCGGCACCCCGATGACCACTTCGTAACAGAGTGCGGGGTACGTCGCGCCGTCCGGCATGGTGACCTTTCCGCTGAATTTGCCCCCCACAACGGCGTTGCCCGACATCACACAGGTGCCCGTGACCGTCCCGTCGGGATGCACCTCAACCGTATTGCCGTTGGGGAATGTATGCGTGTAGCCATCTGCGGCGAACGCGCTGCGCGACCAGGGTCCCATGAGACCTGAGAGCGCGCAAAATGCTGCAGATATGAGGATGAATATGAGAATGGTACGAGCTCTAGCGTTGAGTGTCGCGCCCGGCAGGGGATAAGTCCGTCGTCGCCCGCGCGCCCGCCGCGCCGCGGCTCCTTCGGTTGCCGTACGTCCCTTTTTGGCGTTTCCACCTCCGATCAGCCCGCGTGTCGGTTTCTTCCTCTTGTCGATCATCGTGCCCTCCCGTGGTCTCGTGGTTGAACGCGGGCGGCTGTGTTTGTGGTGCGTTGCCCGTGGGGCGATGCTACGATGCGAAATTCCGAGAGCATCTCGATTCGTCTGTCGTCGCTTTGGTAAGAAGCTGAGAAAAACTGACCATTCGTGCCGTCCCCCAGCTCAAGACGACGCCATGCGGTGAGCAGTTCACAGGGCCTTCGTTTTTGCCTGTTTTCATTCAAAGAAAGAGCGCAAAGACGTCGGTTGCCTGTGCGGGAGTGCGCGTGGTAGGATTAATCGCACGCGGGTATCGCCAAGTGGTAAGGCATCAGCTTCCCAAGCTGACATTCGCGGGTTCGAGTCCCGTTACCCGCTCCATTGAAGCCAAAAGAGCCCGGTACCGTGGAGGTGTCGGGCTCTTTTCATGAAAGGAGCCCTCGTCATGATTGATCGCTACACCCGTCCTGAGATGGCCCACATTTTCTCGCTCGAGAACAAGTACGCCGTTTGGCAGGAGATCGAGGTGCTCGCCTGTGAGGCCCAGGCCGAACTCGGCCAGTGCGGCATCACCAAAGAGGATGCTGCCTGGATTCGTGAGCACGCCGGGTTCGATAGGGCCGAGGTCGACGCTATCGAGGCAGTCACCCATCATGACGTCATCGCCTTCCTCACCAACATGGGCGAGCACATCGACGCCGAGGTCCCGCAGGGCGAGCCCAAGCCCAGCCGCTGGGTCCACTACGGCATGACCAGCTCCGACCTGGGTGACACCGCCCTGTGCTACCAGCTCGTCCAGGCGACCGACATCATCATCGAGGATGTGCGCAAGCTCGGAGAGATCTGCCGCCGCCGCGCGTTCGAGGAGCGCAACACCCTGTGCGTGGGCCGTACCCACGGCATCCACGCCGAGCCCATGACCTTCGGTATGAAGTTCGGCAGCTGGGCCTGGGAGCTTAAGCGTGACCTCGACCGCCTGGTGGACGCCCGCAAGAACGTCGCCTTTGGAGCCATCTCCGGAGCGGTTGGCACCTACAGCTCCATCGACCCGTTCGTCGAGGAGTATGTCTGCGAGCATCTCGGTCTGGCACACGACCCTCTGTCCACCCAGGTTATCTCTCGCGATCACCATGCGTACCTGGCCGGCGTGCTCGCCACTACCGCTGCGACTTGCGACCGTATCGCTACCGAGATCCGCAGCCTCCAGAAGACCGACACCCTCGAGGTGGAGGAGCCGTTCCGCAAGGGCCAGAAGGGCAGCTCGGCTATGCCGCACAAGCGCAATCCCATTACGCTTGAGAAGGTCTGTGGCCTCTCCCGCGTCGTGAAGGCCAACGCCCAGGTCGCGTTCGATAACGTCGCGCTGTGGCATGAGCGCGACATCTCGCACAGCTCCGCCGAGCGTGTTGCCCAGGCGGACAGCTTCATGGCACTCGACCACATGCTTACCTGCCTCATCCGCATCGTGGACGGTCTCATCCTGTATCCCGCTCGCATGAAGGCCAATCTCGATCTCACGCGCGGCCTGATCTATTCCTCCAAGGTGCTGCTCGCCCTGGTCGATACGGGCATTTCGCGCGAGGATGCGTACAAGATCGTGCAGCGCAACTCTATGGCCGTGTGGGATGACGTTCACGCCGCCGTGGATGGCCTGGATCTGCGCGCTCGCCTGGAGGCCGATCCCGAGTGCACCGTGACGCCCGAGACGCTCGACGAGATCTTCGACCCGTGGGACTTCCTCACTCGCCGCGACGTCCTGTTCGATCGTCTTGAGCAGCTGAGCTTCTAAGAGATAGAAAAAGAAGGAGTCGAGCTTGAGGTTTTCGAGAATGACACGGGTGATAACGTTCGTGCTCCTCGCCGGTGCGCTGTGCGCTCCGTCTGTGCTCCCCTCGTCGGCTTATGCCGATGGCGGGCAGGCTGGGCCCGGTGCTGATCCCCAGGCACTCGAAGATACGCATTTCTTCCCCGATTTTGAACTCGGACCCATCATGGTTTCGGGCTGGAATTTCAAAACGCTGCAGGAGGCCGTCGACGCCATTGGCACCGATCCTGAGGTTAAGGGCCGGACCGCGGTACTGATAGACAATGTCGAGGAGTCGATCACGGTTCCAGCGGGTAAGGAGCTGTCGATCGATTTGTACGCCCACAGGCTGAACGGTACGGCGGGCAAGCCGGCGATTACCGTCAAGTCGGGCGCCAAGCTCACCATTGAGGGTTCGGCGACCGATTCGGCCGTGCTTTTTGCTCCGACCCCCGGCACTCCCGCACTCGTGATCGAACCCGGAGCGTCTGTCGTGATGGAGAGTGGGTCGGTGAAAGGCGCGGAAGGCGTTACGACCCCCGTCATCCAAAACGGAGGAACGTTCGTCGCGCATGACGGGGTCAGGGTCGAGGGCGAGGTTCTCGGCGGTATGGACGTGCACAAGCATGCGCTTTCCTTTGTGCCCGAGGTGCCGGCGACCTGCATGGTGGACGGGCGTCCCGAGTACTGGCATTGCGACGGCTGCGGGCTGTCGTTCTCCGATCCCGAGGGCCGCAACACGATCAGGTTGGATGAGCAGGTGATTTTGCATCCTGGGCACCTGGTCAAGCATGTGCCCGCGGTGGAGCCGACGACCCAGGCAGAGGGAAATACCGAGTACTGGGAGTGCGACCGCTGTGGCCTTGTGTTTGCCGATGCCGGCCTCGCGCAGGTGATTGAGAAGGCCGACACGGTGCTGCCGAAGCTTGAGGCGCCTGCGCCGGCCGTCCCGATGCAGCCGACGTCTCCCACTGCCCAGCAGGTTGTCCTTGCGCCGTTGAACCTTCTGCCGAAGACGGGTGATGACTCCGCTATTCCGGTCGTGATCATGGGCGTGATCGGAGCTATTGCCGTCGTTACCGGCATCGTGGTCAAGATGCGGGGAAAGTCGAAATAAATCTTCAAGAGGTCATGCTCTTCGTTAATCGGATATGGGTCCAGGCGTGATGCCGAGGGTGGTTGTACCGCTCTCGGCATCATCTATATCAAGCAGTTAAAGGCCTGGTAGCACACCGTTCAGGTGACAAAACGCGACGATTGGCGATAGGTCATTCAGGGGTCGGATTTCCTTTGTTTGCAACGGGGTATTTTGTTTCTGAGCGGCCAGAAGGCCGAGCAAGCGAGTGGAAGGACCGAACGATGAGAAAATGGAGTAAGGCCCCACGCATCCTATCGCTTCTCGCGGTGATGATCGCCGCAGCCGTAGGATTTGCGCCTGCCGCGCATGCGGCTGAGGGCGACGTCATGATTGGCGACAGCGCGTACGCCTCGGTGCCCGAAGCGGTGAAGGCGATTGTCGACAAGAAGGAGCCACAGGGCAGTACTATCAAGCTGACGAAGGATCTGACCGGACCGGGCGTTCAAGTTGCCGGGGGTCAGGAGTTCACCTTCGACCTTGGCGGGCACACGTACACGGTGACCGATCCCACGGTCGGTTCGACGGGTACCGAGACCAACGCATTCCAACTGATCATGGGTAGCAATTTGACGTTCCGGAACGGTGTCATCACCACCGAAAGCGCGAGCGGAAAGATTCTTATTCAGAACTACAGCAATCTCAAGCTGGAAGGCGTCACGCTCAAGGGCGGTCCGCACACCGCGTACACGCTGTCCAATAACAATGGCAACGTGACTATCGGCGTCGGTACCAACATTTACGCCGGCGGGGCCGGCCCTAAGGCGGCATTCGATGTTTGTCGCTTCGCAGATTACGAGTCTGTTGTCGTGACGGTCGAGAAAGGCGCGGGTGAGATCGTCGGCGTTATCGAGACGAGCGTCTCCGGTGGCGCGACCGGCAAGGGCCCGATCGGCCTGAATATCAATGGCGGAAACCTTTCCAAAGCCACGCTTGTTTGCATTGATGAATCCGCAGAGACCATCAAGGTCGTTAAGGACCCGTCCGTCGCGCTGGCTGCGCCCGGTGGCCATGAGTGGGTGAGCGGCACGCTCGTCAAGCCGAGTGAGAAGGCCGTTGCGGCCGTGGTTAAGCCCAGTGGTGACGTTGCGACCTTTGCGAAGCTCGCAGACGCCCTGGCCGCCGCCGACGGCGCGACCGTTCGGCTTCTGACCGACGTGACCGAATCCGTTGTCATTCCCGCGGACAAGACCATCACCCTTGACCTCGCTGGCCACAAGATCACCAACGTTGCCGGCAAGCACACCATCACCAACAAGGGTGAGCTCACGGTTGTGGATTCTGCCAGCGGTGGTGTGGTCGATAATGTGTCGCATGGGCGCGCCGCTTTGGTAACCGAGGAAGGGTCCGTTACCGTGCTTTCTGGCGGAACGTTCAAGCGCTCTGCCGAGGCGGGTACGCTTAAGCCCAATTCGGGCAACGGAAACTCCTATTACACCGTTTTGAATCGCGGGGATTTGACGCTCAAGGCTGGCTCCAGGGTCGAGCTGCTCCTCGCGGACGGCAAACCTGCCGGATTCTCGAGCGTTGTCGACAACGGCTGGTATAGCGGCAAGCCCGAGAAAGACGGCTATGTTGCAAGGTTGACGGTTGACGGCGGTGTTATTGAGGGCGGTAAATACATCAAGAACGATTCTTATGGCGTCATGGTGATCAAGAGTGGAGAGGTGAAGAATGGCGCCAACGCCGCCATCCTCAACTGGAACGACCTGACCATTACTGGCGGCACCATTGATCCTTCGGATGGCGCCAAGGGTAGTGTCTTTAACCTCATGGGTGCCAAGGGCTTCGAGGACGGCAAGGTGGTCGTAAGCGGCGGAACGTTCATCAGCACGGGCGGCCAGCAGGCCATCTTCACCGATAGCAAGGAGAATACGTCGAACAACGTGCAGGTCTCCGGCGGTACGTACGAGGGTGCCATTCCCAACGAGGATTACATCGTCCCCGGTTTCGGCCTGAACAAGAACCCCGACGGAAGCTTCGGTGTGCACAAGCACGTGCTCGTCGAGGTTGCTGAAGTTCCCGCTACCTGCGACAAGGACGGTGCGAAAGCGCACTGGAAGTGCAAGGACTGCGGTGATCTGTACCTGGATGAGGGTATGAAGACTCCGGTCACCGACCCCAACGCGCTTGTCATTGCCAAACTCGGCCACAAGGCAACCCATGTCCCGGCAAAGCCTGCGACCGTTGACACCGAGGGCGTCGTCGAGCACTGGTACTGCGCAGCGTGCAACACCTATTTCGCTGATGCCAAGCTCACTAAAACGATGACCAAGGCGGAGACTGTTCTGGCTAAGCTCCCCAAGGAGTTTACAGTGACCTTTGAATCCGGCGCCGGCAAGCCTGTTGCCGTTGTCGTCAAGGACGGGGCTCTGCTTGAGGAGCCCGCCGCCCCCACCCTCAAGGGTTGGAAGTTCCTGGGTTGGTTCAAGGTGAAGAACGCTGACGGTACTGTTGCCGAGAAGTGGGACTTCGCGAAGGATGCCGTCACGGCCGACACCACGCTGTATGGCGGTTGGGTGAAGGACGAGCCTGCCAAGCCGGCCGCCAAGCCCACGAACAAGCTCCCCAAGACCGGCGATGCGTCCATGTTGCCGATGATAGCCGCCGGCATCTCCGGCGTCGCTGCTCTGGCCGCTGCGTCCAAGCGTCGCAAGCACTAGTATTCGGTGCGCATAGCTGAACGGCTGCGGGTCGTCGCTTTCGGGCGGCGACCCGTTTTCTTTGCCGGCTAGCGTCGATGGCGGTGGGTCTCCCGCTGGCGATCGCGCTTGTGCTGACGCTCGATTTTGCGCAGGCGGGCCTGCTCGGCAGCCTGGCTTGTCTTGATGCTCACATGTTGAGCCGCCTTGCGCATGGGGCGAACCACCGGGCGGGCGACCTTTTTGACCGGTTCGGGCAGCTTGTGCAGATCGACCTCAGTGGGGCTCATGATGTTGTAGCGGATGGACCACCAACGGACGGCCATGGTGACGGCGACGCTCATCATGGCCGCGGCGATGTTCCAAATATCGAGGCATTGCACGAGAACGATGTAGGTGAGTGCGCCTGCGATCGCCGCAATCGCGTACAGGTTACTGCGTTGGAAGATATAGGGCACGCGGGCGAGGCAGACGTCGCGCAGCAGACCGCCGCCGACGGCGGTGAAAAAGCCCATCATGACGCAGGTGATGGCGGGATAGCCGTAGAGCATCGTCTTATCTGCGCCCATGACGGCGAACAGACCGACGGAGAAGATGTCGAGTATCGCCACGAGGCGGTCGGGTTTTTCGACCATAACGGGGAACGTGAACACCGCCGCGGCGGTTGCGATGGCGACGGGCAGGGCAAGCGGCTGGCGGAGGATGTAGACGTTGCCCTCCTGCAGGATCACGTCACGGATGAGACCGCCGCCGAGCGAGACGAGCACCGCCAGGCCGATGGCGCCGACGAGGTCGAGCTTGTTCTCGCGAGCCGTGAGCGCGCCCGTCGCCGCTGCAACGACGACAGCGAGCAGCTCGAACGCGAGTGGAATCGCGACGCTTTCGGATGCAATGACGGAAGCCGAGACGGCGCTTTGCGTGACTGCGAGTACGGCCGGAAACACGGTGCCTCCCTGGGAAAATGAACTGGCTCAACCATCTTAGCGGAGGCAGTTGTGGAGGGAGCAGAGCAATTTTGCCCCCTTTTCCAAGAATTACTGTTGCATCCCACCTAACTTACGGTACAATAGCCCCTGCATTCACGGAGAGTTGTCCGAGTGGCCGAAGGAGCACGATTGGAAATCGTGTAGGCGCCAAAAGCGTCTCCAGGGTTCAAATCCCTGACTCTCCGCCAGAACTTTCAGCGGCACGCATCCAATTGGATAGCGTGCCGTTTTCACATCCTACGGAGGAGTGGCAGAGTGGTTGAATGCGGCGGTCTCGAAAACCGTTTACGGGTACTCCCCGTACGAGGGTTCGAATCCCTCCTCCTCCGCCATCATGCATCGCGTTAACGAGCCCGAGTGGCTCGTTTTTTTGTATGTCGACCATGGGTCACGCCCAACGGGAGTTGTGGCGCCGGCGGGTGTTTTATCAGGGTGCGCATTTCGCCTTGTGACCCAGGCCCTGTCTGCGCGGGGAACATTACTCTTAGGGGGTTCTTGCGGGCGGCTTAAGCTGTGCTTAATGATGGGTGTTGCAAGTGAAACTACCACGTTCATCGGGATACACTTCAGTCATGCAAATGGCGAAGACTGAGGAATTGAGGCACGCATGCAAACTGGTGAAGTTGGTTTCATGTCGTCGTGGCGGATGCTCACGCGCGACAAGGGATGGGTGAAACCGCTACTCGTCCTGACATTGGTCAGCTGGATTCCGATATTGGGTCAGATCGCCGTGCTCGGCTATGGCCTCGAGTGGGCGCGGCTCACTGCCTGGGGCGTGGAATCCGCCCCCAAGCAGCGCGGCGTTGACTACGGCAAGGTTATCTCCACGGGCGCCCGCGCCTTCCTCGTCACGATTTCCCAGGCCTTTGTCTGTGGCCTGGTCCTGCAAATTCTGTTTCCCGGTTCCCTTGCGGCGCTGATGGCGATGACCATGGGCGGCAGCGGTCTTGCGAACTCGGTCATCCTGGCTTCCGGGGCGACGTTCTTCCTGCTCGACCTCGTTATCATGGTGTTCGCCGGTACGTTTTTGCAGGCGGCGGCGCTGCGCGGAACGTTGTACGACAGCTTTTCTGCCGGATGGCGTCTCGATCGACTGTTCCAGATGGTCGTCCGCGACTTCGGCGGCTTTTGCAAGGTCCTGCTGGTGACACTCATCGGGGCCGTGGCGTCTTCGGTCTACGCGTTCGTTGTGGCGATGGTGGCCATGCTCGTGCTGATGGGCGGCCTGCTGAGCGCCACCGCCGTGATTGGGCTTTCGGATGGCTATATGACCGGCTGGCACTTCCTGGCCGACCAGCTTCTGCGCATGGGCGCCGGCCCGGTTTTGCTCTTCGTGCTGCTTTTGATGGCCCTGCTGTTCGTGGGCAATGTGATTTCGACGGCGATGAACCTGGTGAGTGTGAATGCGATGGGGCAGTGGTTCGCACGTTTTGACGTGAACCGCTGGGGTGTCTCGTCTGCCCCCCTGCCCGACGATGTTCCCCACCACGGAGCTCGCACGGCTTACGCCTCCGCACCGGTGGATCCTATGGCCTCGCCGGCTGGAGAGCCCGATTCTGTAGCCTCTGCCCCCGCCGATGACGCCCGGCCCGTCGAGCCCGTCGACTCCGCTGCTTCTTCTGACCCCGTCGAGCCACTCGAGCCCACCGATTCTGCCGAGGCTGAGGCGAAGACTTCCGCGACGGCTCAAGTTGAGACTGTTGAGGAGGCCCAGGTCGACGCCACTTTGGATGTTGAGAAGAAGCCCATTCCGCTCGGACCGATCAGCACCGATGATGCTCCCGGCGATGAGGACGGCGGTCCCATCGCGGAATAGGATCGGGATAGCCTTCGTTTGCCATAGTGCCCCAGTTGTGTTTCTTGTTTGTGGGAAACGCGGCTGGGGCACATTTTGATTTTCGGCCGCGTTGTGCGCATGCTGAGTCTTTCAGATGGGGGAGGACGAAGGCCAGATATCGAAGAAGACACAGTGCGATGGGGAGCGATTTTGTGTCTGGGCGGCGTGTCATGCTTATCACGTGGCGGATCGCATGCTTGGGTATCTGGCAGAAGTGCTCGAAAATGTGGAGGTCATGGGGTGCGGCAGCGGACACCTTGCAAGATGTGCGGACTCGGCTATAGTTAGCACGTCTTTTCCTGCTTCGGGCGCACCTTCACGACCCGAAGCCGTTTGTCCAGAGGAGGTGACCACATGAAGGCTTATGAACTGCTGTTCTTCGTTGACCCCAGCCTCGATCCCGAGACTCGTCTCGCCGTGATGAAGCGCATCGACAACACGATCGCCGAGGGCAATGGTAAGGTCGACAACGTCGACGAGTGGGGCAAGCGCAAGCTCGCTTACGAGATCGACAAGCTCACCGAAGGTGACTACACCCTCATCAACTTCCATGCAGACCCGGCTTCCATCGCGGAGCTCGATCGCGTGCTTCGTATTACCGACGCCGTGATCCGCCACATGATCGTCCGTCGCGACGACCAGGAGTAGGTCATTTGTATGGATGCGGCCCATTAACGCCGCGTGAGAGGTAGTGAACACGTATGAGCATCAATCGAGTCAACATTTCCGGTAATCTCACCCGCGATCCCGAGCTGCGCGCCACTGCGAGCGGCACCCAGGTCCTGAGCTTCGGCGTGGCGGTCAACGACCGTCGTCGCAATCCTCAGACGGGCGAGTGGGAGGACTACCCGAACTTCGTGGACTGCACGATGTTCGGCACCCGTGCGGAGGCCGTGAGCCGCTATCTCTCGAAGGGGTCGAAGGTCGCTATCGAGGGCAAGCTCCGTTATAGCTCCTGGGAGCGTGACGGCCAACGCCGCAGCAAGCTCGAGGTCATCGTCGATGAGATCGAGTTCATGTCCCGCGGCCAGCAGGGTGAGGCAGGCGGCTACGCCCCCGCCCCGTCCTACGGCCAGCAGGGCGGCTACGCCCCCGCGCCCGCTCCGCAGCAGGCTCCGGCGCCCATGGCGGCTCCGGTTCCCCCTGCGGTCGACGTCTACGATGAGGACATCCCGTTCTAAGGGATGTGTAATTGACGGTGAGAGTTCGCTCGAACCGTCGTCACGAAAGGTATTGAGACATGGCTAATGATTATTCTGCCCGTCAGCCGCGTCGCAAGTACTGCCAGTTCTGCAAGGAGAACACTGAGTTCATCGACTACAAGGATACTCAGCTCCTTCGCAAGTACATGACCGATCGCGGCAAGATTAAGCCGCGTCGCGTCACTGGCGCCTGCACGCAGCATCAGCACGACATCGCGAACGCTATCAAGCGTGCCCGCGAGATGGCTCTTCTGCCGTATGCCGTGCCCGTGGTGTCCACCCGCGGTCCTCGCGAGAAGAAGTAGGGAGGGTACCCATGAAAGTTGTTCTGCTTGGTGAGATCAAGGGCAAGGGCGGCGAGGGTGACGTCATCGACGTCGCTCAGGGTTACGCCGAGAACTACCTGATTCCGCAGAAGCTCGCCGTTGCTGCTACCAAGGGCAACCTGAAGCAGCTCGAGGAGCGTCGCAACAACATCGAGAAGCGTGAGGCTGTCCGCCTGGCCGACGCCAATGCTCTCAAGGCTAAGCTCGACGGCCAGAAGGTCGCCGTCGACGCCAAGGTCGGCGAGGAGGGCGTCCTCTTCGGCTCCGTCACCGCTGCCATGATCGTCGACGCGATCAAGGCCGAGCTCGACGTTGAGATCGACCGCAAGCGCGTTGAGCTTGGCAAGCCGATCAAGGTCGCCGGTTCCCACGAGGTGGAGATTTCCATCTACCGTGAGATCAAGGCTTCCATCGTCGTCCTGGTGGGCGTCGAGGAGCAGGCCGAGGAGACCGTCGAGGCTGAGGAGGTCGCCGCTGAGGAGACCGCCGAGGTCGAGACCGAGGCTGCTGCCGAGTAGCTTACTCGCTTCGAGTTACGCGACTCATGAGCCCCGTGCCATTTGAGTAACGCCGGGGTTCTTGAATCGGCTGATCATGGGGACTGATTCCGGAATCTCCCGGGGTCAGTCCCTTTATTTGTGATGCTTCTTTGGTTCCAAGGGTTGAAGTGGGTGGACGGGCACCTTCCGATCGTTTGGAAGTTCGGATGAGCCCGTTTGTGAACAAGGCCGTCTTCGGGCGATGATTGTCTGTCTGACCGTGCGGCTGTCGACATGAGGCGTCCCTCCCTGAATACGATCCGCGTTGCAACCTCGGTCTTCTTTGGACGTAGGGTTATCCGATTTACGGGTGCTGCCGGTTCGTATCGGGATTCGGGTGCAGACTCCGCGTCTGTCATTCGTTCTGTTTGGGGCCGGTAGCGTTCACCCCAGCTTTGTGGCGAATCTTCATCCAGTACGCTGTTGGGATAGCTTGGGATTTCTAGACGGTCTTTGCTTTCGGCGCATAATCGCTACGATGGCTACCTTGGAAGGTGGCCCCGCCTCGGGCAGACGTCTGGCGCGTCTAAGGGATGCCCTCAGCTCATCGGGTCGTCTGGAAAGCCTTTTTTCTTATTTCCGATAAAAGGAAGGAGATTAGCTTGAATTGAGGACGTTGTACAGGTGATTTCAGACTAAAGAGTGATGTTTCTTTAATGGGGGGCTATCCCAACTTTTGGTCAATTCACTTGTTATTCCGGTAATGCAGTGGTGGATACAAGCGACACTCTTGTGCCCACGCATATTGAGTATGAGAGTGCGATCTTTCGTTCCCCAAGGTAAATGTTGTTCTGCAAAACGAGCAATGTATCGGATGCATGCGTTTTGAGTAAATGCGAGATGGACTCACTCGGCCTGTCGAATATTCGAACCTTTTGAGTCTGTGTAAGCTCTCGTGGAACATGGGTCGATTTGAATAGGTCAGAATACAGCATGCACGCATGTGTCGATAGCACGTTTGCGGTGAGCGAGACGATGTTGTT
Source organism: Collinsella intestinalis DSM 13280 (assembly GCF_000156175.1). Classification (GTDB taxonomy): domain Bacteria; phylum Actinomycetota; class Coriobacteriia; order Coriobacteriales; family Coriobacteriaceae; genus Collinsella; species Collinsella intestinalis. Next base: position 1,232,085 of record NZ_GG692710.1, on the reverse strand, counting down.
GTTGATGCTCTCCAGAAACAAATCCGTTTTTGCCACGTCGCTCTCAATGCCAAGTGACAGGTGGTCAGTTAGCCAGCGCAAATCGACAGGGAGATCTCGGAGCGCTCTGGCGGTATAACATGCGTTTGCAAATGCCTTGTCTGCATGAGGAAAGCAGTAAGTTGCTAACGTTCGAATTGCCTTCGGTTGGCAGAGGTACGAACCGCTTCCCTGTTTACTGAAGATAACCCCTTGGTCAACTAGGGCTTGGAGCCCACTTCGCAGTGATGAGCGGGTGATGCCGAGCTCTTCCGCAAGTGCGCGCTCGGTTGGAAGCCGATCACCCGCTTCTAAATGATGCTCGTCGATGTATTGAAGAACGTATTCCTCTACATCACTTGAGAGCAGATTGAACAATTTGGGCATGCGTGCTCCTAGACGCCCTGGAAGTTAATAGAATATACGCCGTTGTTGATGATGGCGTCGGTGTAGTATCTGCAAAAATCAGGAAGCACCGTGACGTCAGTAAACTCGACAACGCGATCGTTTTGATTGTGGGCGGTAATCTGAATGAGCATAATCGCTGATCCGTCTTCGGTGTCCAGGGCGCGCGCAATGCTCTGGCGCGCGCGAGAGCTTGAAAGCTTCTGATCGATACGTGTAATCGAAACGTGGTTCATACGGAAAGCATCATATAGCGAATAAACCTGGAAATCGACCTGTTCAATGTCGTTGATTAGGGAGGGGAGAGTGAAGGTGTTCTCAACTGAGATGGGCCGAGAGTTGCCGGAGCGCAGGCGAGTGATTTGGAACACCTCAGCATTCTCGTCGATGCCGAAGATGCGGGAAAGCCGGTAGCCGGAGGGCCGAATTTGGGTGCGCAGGATGTTTGAAGAAGGCTCATATCCAGCTCGTTGTAACAGTTCGCTCATGCCTTTAAAGTGGATGGATGCATCATCCACATCGGTGTTCATGACGAAGGTTCCTTTGCCCTGAACGCGTTTAAGCCTCCCGGATGAAACGAGAAGCTCAATGGCGGCACGGACGGTGGCGCGGTTAACGCCGAACTCATCAGCAAGGATTCGCTCGGAGGGGATGCGTGAACCGCAGGGGTATTTCCCGGAAGCGATTCGGTTTTGGACTTTATGGGCGATTTGGTGGGTAAGTTTCATCGAAGCGCTATTCATCTCGACCACTTGACATTATGAATATACCAAATGCCGAAGGAAAACGACCGTTCACGGCAGAAATGGTATTCCAAAACAACTAAGTGGTTGCATTGAGATGTAAATAGGTATATCTATACTACCAAGTGGTTGCAACACGAGACTGTTGGTGCCCATAAGGAAGGGCGAGAGGAAGGAAGAATCATGGTCGGTTACGACGAGGCTGTCTATCGAGAGGTGCTGGGAAAGGCCGTTTCGAATATTGAAGAAATCAACAAGGCAGTGGATGAAATTTGTGATCAGGGATACAAGAATCTGTATCTTATGGGTTCTGGCGGCACGTATTCTATGGCGAGCCCTGTGACCTATCTGCTCAAAACGCACTCCACCATCCCGTGGAATTGGGAGATTGCTGCCGAGCTCATCAAGGCCAAGCCGCTGTCGCTCAATGCCGACTCGGTGGTGATCACTGCATCGCTTTCTGGAACTACTACCGAGACTATTGAGGCCGCACGGTACGCACAGTCTGTAGGTGCAAAGGTTATCGCTCTGGTGGGTGAAGATGGGTGTCCGCTTGCCGAATGCGCTGACTATGTATTTGAGAACCCCAATGCATCGAATGATAACCTCGTTGAGGAAATCTACATTCAGTATTTCGCCATCGCAGCACGCTTCATGAGGAATAACGGTGAGTTCCCGGAGTACGATGAGTTTGTCTCGGCGCTTCGCAAGATGCCGGAAGTGCTTCAGGCCGTGCGCGAGCAGCAAGATGAGACGGCGCTCGCCTTCGCTACTGCTCATAAGGACACGCCATTTCACATGTGTGTCGGCTCCGGTAACGTTTGGGGCGAGACGTACTGTTTCGCCATGTGCGTGCTCGAGGAGATGCAATGGATCGCAACGAAGTCCATCCATGCTGCAGAGTTCTTCCACGGCACCATTGAGATGACCGATCCGGATATGAGCTTCATGCTTTTTAAGGGCGAGGACGAGACCCGTCCGTTGGTCGATCGTGTGGAGCGCTTTGTGCGCCAGCACACCGATAAGGTGCAGGTTTGGGATACTAAGGCCTTTGAGCTCGATGGCATTGACCCGAAGATTCGCCCGCTCGTCTCGCCGCTCGTTATGTCGGCAATGTTGGAGCGCGTGAGCACCCACTTCTCGATCGTGCGTGACCACGATCTCGATATCCGCCGCTATTATCGGGTGGTTGAGTACTAATGATCAAGCTTCTTCGAGTTGATGAACGTCTGGTTCACGGTCAGGTCGCGCTCGCGTGGACGAACTCCCTTAACGCCGATTGCATTTTTGTTGTCAACGACGCGGTGCGCAACGATAAGCTCCGCCTCACCACGTTAAAGATGGCTGTGCCTGCGGGCGTGAAGTTTGTTTCGAAAAATGTGGAAGACGCCATTGATGCGCTGAACTCCGGCAAAACCGATAAGTACAAAATGCTCGTTGTGGTGGATAGCGTTGTCGATGCTCTCCGCATTGCAGAAGGGTCGTCGGTTGTTGAGAGCGTGAACTTGGGCAACATGAAGAATCTCGAGGGTAGGCGTCAGCTCACGCCCTCGGTATATGCAAGTGATGAGGAGATTGCGGCGATTAAGGAGCTGCTTGCTCGCGGTGTGGAAGTGGGATGTCAGGCAGTTCCCACCGAAGCGAATGTCCCTGTAGAGACGCTCATCTAGCAATGTACGTAATGTTTTACTGCAAGAGGTGACTTTTATGCTTATCCAAGCTACCCTCGTGGCAATTGTCGCGTTTCTCGCGTCGGTAGACGAGCAGTTGTTCGGCGCCAGTATGATGGCGCGCCCGTTGTTTACCGGCATGCTGGTTGGTGCCATCATGGGTGATGTGGCCACCGGTGTTACAGTGGGTGCTGCCCTTGAAGCAATGTTCATGGGGTCGATTATGGTCGGCAGTGCGGTGCCGCCTGAGGTTTACGCATCGAGCACGCTGAGCATCGCGATTGCCATCAATGCGGGCACGGGCGCAGGCTCTGCTGTTGCCCTGGCGCTGCCCCTGTCTGTGTTCCTTCAAATGTGGCGCAACTTCTGCTATGCAGTTCCGGGCAGCTGGGCTGGAGCGCAGATTCAGGCCGCAATTGAGGCCCGCAATCTCAAAAAGGCCAACTTGCTCCACCTGGCAGTGGTGCCGCTTTCCCTCGGCCTTCCCTCCGCGCTTCTTGTGTTTGCTTCGCTCTACTTCGGAGCCGACGGAATAAATTCTGCTCTCAACGCAATTCCGCAGGTCGTGCTAGACGGCTTCAATGTTGCTGCGGGTGTTCTGTCGTGTGTCGGCCTTGCCCTGCTTATCAAGATCATGTCCAACAACAAGATCTTGCCCTATCTGTTCCTAGGGTTCATTGCTGTCGTTTACCTTCAGATGGACGTTATCGGTGTGGCGGTTGCGGGTTTGTGCTTTGCCCTCATCGCGGTCTCTAACATGAAGTTTGATGAAGAGGAGGACTTCTAATGACCGAAGAGTTGACTCGAGCGATGGACCCATCCGCTGAGGAGAAGAAGCCGGCCTGCGGCATGACGCCTGCAGAATATCGCAGCATTTTTTGGCGCTCATTTACGATTCAGGGGTCTTGGTCATTTGATAAGATGATGGCCTATGGCTTTGCGTACGCGCTGGAAAAGCCGCTTCGCCGCATTTATCCCAATGATGACGATTTCTATGCCGCCCTCGAGCGGCATACCGAGACGTTCAACATCACCCCGCACGTCTCTCCATTTGTAATGACTCTTGCGGTTGCCATGGAAGAGGAGGCGGCGGCGAATCCCAATTTCGATGTTAAGGCCATAAATAACCTGAAGGTCGGTCTTATGGGGCCCCTCTCGGGTATAGGTGACTCGTTCTTCTGGGGGACCTTTCGGGTAATCGCGGCAGGCATTGGCATCGGCCTTGCCTCAACCGGCAATATTATGGGCAGTCTTTTGTACTTTGCTCTCTACACCGCTATTCACTTCATCACGAAGATTCTTGCTGGCAAGTTCGGCTACAAGCTGGGCGCGCAGTTTTTGGAGAAGTCAGAAGAGGAGCACTTGATGGAGCGCCTGTCGTATGGCGCATCCATTTTGGGCATGACCGTGATTGGCGCTATGATTGCAACCATGGTTTCTTTGTCCACCACGCTTACCTTTACCCTGGGTGGCACCGAGACGGCGCTGCAGTCAATTTTCGACCAGATTTTCCCAGGCCTGCTTCCTCTTGCTGCGACGTTTGTCTGCGTGTGGCTGTTCAATAAGAATGTGAAGACCATTTATATTGTCTTGGGAATTTTCGCGCTGAGCGTTCTCGGTTGCATCGTGGGCATCTTCTAAATTCCGCCCAGGTTTCCCAGTTTAAACGGATGCACCTCTCATGGGTGAATCGCCTCCCATTTTCTGGACATCAGGAAATGGGAGGTTTTCTATGTCCCGTAACCTGAAGGTGGGGTTTAGTTTCGGCTTGCGCAGGGCCGTCGTGCGTTTAGAGGGGGCGGTTCGTCCGGCGGTTCGCTTCTTCTGACTTCGATGAGGTGCCGGGAGGAAGTGGCGTCGTATTTGCGCACAGTTGGAGACATGGGCGGTTGAGCGATGGGGTTACGCTGCAAGACGCTCAAAGATCATCGTTGTTTCCGAGAGTTGGGAATCCGTCGAAAGGCGTTCTTTCGCGCGGCCAGCGGCTGTGGGCACAAGCAGATGGCGCTCTGCCCGTAAACGAAGTGGGCATGGCCGCCGAAAGACCATACGGAAAGCCGCGCGCGGTAGAAGGTCCACTGCGCAGCACGTGGTGAGAGGTTCGAATGCGCGTCCGGCGCCCGCGCGGCATATTTGGGCATCAGTGACAGATTAAACCTGAGGTGATGCTGCGAGGAGGATCGGAATCTGTTTCTGCTGGTTGGAGGGGGTGGATTTGCTTGTTCTGGGCTAAAGTGCATTTTATGTTCGAGAAGGGGGCGCCGCGGCGGTTTCGTGGGAAACGTTGGTGGTGGGTTGGGTGCATGTCGGCAGATATTGAGAAATCCACAGACTGTGATTGCGATAACAGTCGAAAACCCAGATAAGCGAGTTTGTCCGAGCCGAAAGGCAGGTGACTTCAGCTTTGCCCCGAAATCGCCCAGGACATGACACTCGATCTCTATATAGGCATCTACCTGCGAAAATGCCAAACATGCAGGTAAACACTGCATTAAGGGAAAGTAAGCGCTGGACGTTCGTTGCAAACCCGCAGGTCATGCCCATTTCTGTGGATAACTTCAATCTCACGAGTCATCCACATTGTTGAAAACGTTGATAACCGTATTGTCCCCAGCTCAAGACGGTGAGTTATCAACAGCTGGAACGGGTTGGGCCTCTCGTCGATAAAACGGTCTACCTGGGGTCGTGACGCTGGGAACTCGGTCTCAGATGCCCTACCATTGTGTGTCCCAGGACCCGGTGAACGCGCCATGCGGCGTGCGTGCGCCATGAGGCTAGGAAAGGAGTGCGATGAGCGGAGCTGATGATTTTGGGTGGGAGCCTTCTGCCTCGATTGACCGCGGTGCCCTGAAGGGACTGCCCAACAACATCGATGCCGAGGCGAAGGTTCTGTCCGCCATGCTGCTCTCGGGCGAGGTTGTCGAGGAGGCCCTCGTCGAGCTCATGCCCGATGACTTCTATCGCCCGTCACACAAGACGATTTTCGTCGCCATGAGCGCGATGTACGAGAGCTCGATTCCGATCGACTCCATCTCCCTCATCGACTATCTGAACTCCATCGACAAGCTCGAGGCCGTGGGCGGGGAGGCGTATGTCCTCGAGCTCATGGGGAATACTCTCGCGCTCGCCAACTGGCAGCATCATGCCGGCATCGTCCGTCGTGACGCCATGCTGCGTGAGATCATCGGGGCGACCAATCAGATTAGCGCTTTGGCCTACGACGCCCCGATCGACACGAAAGAGGTCATTGAGCGCGCCGAGTCCATGCTGCTTTCCGTCACGGCGCGAGAGGTGAAGAGCTCCTATCGCGAACTTGGCGACTTTATGGCCGAGGCGTATCAGGAGGCTGAGGAGGTTGCGCGGGCTGGCGGCGACGTCCATGGTGCGCCCACGGGCTATCCGACGCTCGACCGCATGCTCATGGGTCTGCGCGAGGGCCAGCTTGTCGTTATCGGCGCTCGCCCTGCCGTTGGTAAGACCTCGTTCGCTTTGAACCTGGCTCTTAACGCCGCCGCGGACGGGTACACGGTGGGCTTCTTCTCCCTGGAGATGTCCGGCAAGGAAATCGCGCAGCGCTTCATCTGCGCCCAGGCCATGGTGAACATGTCCAACTTCCGCACGGGCCGCATCTCGCCCGAGGAGTGGGCCAACATCAACGAGGCCATCAACGAGCTGGGGCGTCTGGATATCTTGATCGACGACACCCCGGGCACGACGGTCACCGAGATCCGCGCCAAGGCGCGCCGCATGCTCCACAACAAGGAGAAGGCCGTCATCATTCTCGACTACCTGCAGCTCGTGAACCCGCCTGCGGGCAAGAACTACAACGGCAACCGCGCCGTCGAGGTTTCTGAGATGAGCCGTGGCCTCAAGATCATGGCCAAGGAGCTCGGCGTGCCGGTCATCATGCTCTCCCAGTTGAACCGTTCGCTCGAGGGCCGTACCGGCAAGCGCCCGCAGATGAGCGACCTGCGTGAATCGGGCTCCATCGAGCAGGATGCCGACATCATCATGCTGCTCGACCGTTCGAGCACCGAGTCGGAGGCCGAGCGCGATGACCGACCGGACTTTGGCATCACGCGCGTGATCCTCGCCAAGAACCGTTCGGGCCCGGTTGGCGACGTGGACCTGATGTTCCTGCCCGCCTCGACCAAGTTCTATGAGATTGACGAACACGCGGTTGAGTAATGCGAGGTAGGCGCTTCGCGCCTATAATGTGAGGGCTGGGCCGTTTGACCCCGCGGTCGGACGCTCGTCCGATATGTTCGAAGACCTGTCCGGGTCGATGTGCCCGGGCGATTGAATTGAGGAGTGGCCATGCCGTCAACAGTGTTGGTGGGTACCCAGTGGGGCGACGAGGGCAAGGGCAAGATCTGCGACCTGATCGCACCCGAGTTTGACTGCGTCGTCCGCTACCAGGGCGGTAACAACGCCGGGCATACCATCGTGGTGGGTGATAAGAAGTACGGCCTGCACCAGGTTCCCTCGGGCATCATGTACCCCGACTGCGTGTCGGTGATCGGCAACGGCTGCGTGGTCAATCCCGCCGTCCTGCTTGAGGAGATCGACATGTTCGAGGGCGACGGCATCTCCACCGCCAACCTCAAGGTCTCCGGCAACGCCCATGTGATCATGCCCTACCACGTCGATCTCGACGGCGCGTACGAGGAGCTGCTCGGCAAGAACAACATTGGCACCACCAAGCGTGGCATCGGCCCTTGCTACCAGGACAAGATGGCACGCATCGGCATCCGCATGCAGGACCTCATGGATGAGGCGACCCTCCGCGAGAAGCTCGAGATCGCCCTCGCCCGTGTGAACCCGCAGCTCGAGCGCATCTTCGATATGCCCGCTTACACTGTGGACCAGATCTGCGAGACCTATCTGCCCATGGCCGAGCGTCTGCGCCCCTATATCTGCGAGACGGGTCTTTTGCTCAACAACCTCGTGGAGGAGGGCAAGGAGATCCTGTTCGAGGGCGCCCAGGCGACGCTGCTCGATATCGACCATGGCACCTACCCGTTCGTGACTTCTTCCAACTGCACCGCCGGCGGCGCCGTGACCGGTTCTGGTGTGGGTATGAAGAACATCGACCGCGTTCTGGGCATCATGAAGGCCTACATCACGCGCGTGGGCTCCGGCCCCATGCCGACCGAGCTCGACTATGAGACGAGCGACGAGGGCCGCACCCTCACCGAGGTCGGCCACGAGTACGGCGTGACCACCGGCCGCCGTCGCCGTTGCGGTTGGTTCGACGGCGTGATCGCCCGCTACGCCACCCGCGTGAACGGCCTGACCGACATCGCGCTCACCAAGCTCGACGTGCTTTCCGAGTTCGACACCATCAAGGTGTGCGTTGCCTACGACTGCGATGGCGTGCGCTACACCAGCGTGCCCGAGCACACCGCGGCGTTCGCCCATGCGGTGCCCGTGTACGAGGAGCTGCCCGGCTGGAAGTGCGACATCACCGGGTGCCGCACGTTCGAGGAGCTGCCCCAGGCCGCCCAGGACTACGTGACCTACGTGGAAAACCTGGCGGGCTGCAAGGTGAGCTTCGTGGCCGTGGGCCCCGACCGCGAGCAGACGATCGTTCGCGACTGGAATAAGTAATTCAGCCAAGTCAGCGCGCCGTCCGGTTGGGCGGCGCCTTGCTCTAGAGGAGGACGCATGAGCGCACCCGAGAACACCATCGACATCCTGCTGCTGGGTAGCGGCGGTCGCGAGCACGCCCTGGCTGCCAAGCTCGCCGAGTCCCCGCGCTGCGGCACGCTCTACATCGCCCCGGGCAACGGCGGCACGCTCGAGTTGGGCGAGAACGTCGCCCTCGACGCCGAGGATCCGTCTGCGGTTGCGGATTTTGCCCGTGAGACCGGCTGCGGCCTGGTTGTAATCGGCCCCGAGGCCCCGCTCGTGAAGGGCGTGGCCGACGCCGTGCGCGAGGCCGGTATCCCGTGCTTTGGCCCGGGTGCCGCGGGCGCGCAGCTCGAGGGTTCCAAGCGTTTCTCCAAGGAACTCATGGCCCGTGCCGGCATTCCCACCGCAGCCTACGGTTCCTTCGCCGACGAGGAGTCCGCCCTCGCTTACGTTCGCGAGCAGGGCGCCCCCGTGGTTGTGAAGGCCGATGGCCTGGCCGCTGGTAAGGGCGTTGTGGTGGCCCTTACTCTCGACGAGGCCCTGCAGGCCGTGCACGAGTGCTTTGACGGTGCGTTTGGCGCTGCGGGCAGCACCGTGGTGATTGAGGAGATGCTGACCGGTCCTGAGTGCACGCTGCTCGCCTTCACGGACGGCAAGACCGTCCGCCCCATGGCGACCTCCCAGGACCACAAGCGCGCCCTCGAGGGCGACCTCGGTCCCAACACGGGTGGCATGGGCGTGTACAGCCCCGTGCCGATTGTCACGGACGAGGAGCACGCAGAGATGTGCCGCATCCTGGACGAGACCATCGCCGCCGCCAATCGCGAAGGCATCGATTTCCGCGGCTGCCTGTACGGCGGCTTCATGCTCACGCCTGAGGGCCCCAAGGTCATCGAGTACAACGCCCGTTTTGGCGACCCCGAGACCGAGGTGCTGATGCCTCGCCTGAAGAGCGACCTGGTCGAGGTTATGCTCGCCTGCGCCGAGCAGCGTCTGGACGAGGTCGAGCTTGAGTGGTGCGACGAGTGGGCCGTGTCCGTGGTACTTACGAGCGCCGGTTACCCGGGTTCGTATGAGAAGGGCAAGGTCATTACCGGTGTCGAGGATGCTGCGGCCATGGAGAACGTGACCGTGTACCACGCCGGCACCGCCGTGAACGAGGAGGGCGAGCTCGTCACCTCCGGCGGCCGCGTGCTCGACGTGACTGCGCTCGGCGAGACCTTCGAGGCCGCTCGCGACCTGGCATACGCCGCGTGCGAGAAGATCGCCTTTGAGGGCAAGACCCTTCGCCGTGATATCGGCCTGCGCGCCCTTCGCGGCCGCGACGCTTGGGACGCGTAAAACGCGGTTGCTCCGCGCCCGCGCAGAGGTTTCACGCGCCGACGCCGGGGACTGTGCGAATGCTGGTTTAGAGGGTAGGAATGTCGAAAAACGCTTGGATTTTCCGGCGGGTTTTTGGCATTCCTACCCCATATTTCAACGCGCATGTATGCGCGGGCAGGGAGAGAGCCATGGATAACGAGGAATTCGAGGCCGAGGTCATCGAGAACGAGCGACCCGCAGGGGAGGCCGAGGTCATTGAGGGGGAGCAGCCGGTCGAGGAGGTCGAGCAGGCCCTCGTCTTGGGTGACGACGATCCGCGCGACGCCGGGCTTCACGAGCACATCATCTCGGAAGAGCAGGCATGGCACGGCAAGTTCCTCGATGTGCGCAGCGCGCAGGTCGAGCTGCCGAATGGCCGCGTGACTAGCCGCGACCTGGTGCGCCACCCCGGCGCAGCCGCCGTGGTCGCGCTGACGGAGACGGGCAAGATCGTCCTCGTGCGTCAGTACCGCACCGCGATCGACCGCGTGACCGTGGAGATTCCCGCGGGCAAGCTCGATCCGGGCGAGGACCCGCTCGATTGCGCCAAGCGCGAGCTGCTCGAGGAGACCGGGTTCTCCGCTGGCCGCATCCAGTACCTCACCACCATCGCCACGACTCCCGGTTTTTGCGACGAGGTCATCCATATCTACATGGCGACGGGTCTCACCTTCAGCGGCGCGAATCCCGACGACGATGAGTTTGTGAATGTGGATCTGGTGCCGTTGGCCGAGCTGATCGATGCGGTGCTCGACGGCAAGATCGAGGATGCCAAGACCGTTGTGGGAGCGCTTGCCTGCGATGCGATCTCGCATAGGCTCTAATTCGTCCCGCCGGCCCCGAGAGGGGTCAAGGGTTTGGGCTGGTCCTCGTTCCTGCGGAATCGCCCAAACCCTTGACCCCTCTCGGGGCCTACCTCACATGAGCCGATATGCTCGCAAATGAATTCTGTTGCAGGAAAGATGCCTATGTTTAAACGCTTCATTTCGTATTACGGGCCCGAGAAGGGGCTGTTTATCGCCGACACGGTCTGCGCGTTGACGTATGCGGGGATCGACCTGGCGTTTCCGATTATCCTGCGCGCGCTGACGGGTGGGTTGTTCACCGAGGGCGCTGCGGCCATCATGGACGGGCTTCTGTTCCTGGGGCTCGGGCTCGTGGGGCTCTATATCGTCCGTACGGCATGCATTTATTTCGTCTCCGCACAGGGGCACATCATGGGTGCTCGCATGGAGTCGCGCATGCGCGAGGACCTGTTCGACCAGTACGAGCGCTTCAGCTTCGCCTACTTTGACGCCCATAACTCGGGCGACATGATGAGCCGCGTGGTCAACGACCTCTTCGACATTTGCGAGGGTGCGCATCACCTGCCTGAATGGATCATCATCTGCGGCATCAAGATCATCGGCGCCCTGGCCATCCTCTTCACCATCTCGCCTGAGCTCGCGGGCGCTCTCACGCTGGTCACGGTTGTGTTCGTGGCGCTTATGGTTCAACAGAACCTGCACATGCGCAGCGTGTTTGCCGATAACCGCACCAAGATCTCCGAGGTGAATTCGCAGCTTCAGGACTCCCTGGCGGGTATGCGCGTGGTGAAGTCCTTTGCGAACGAGGAGACAGAGCGTGCGAAGTTCCGCGTGGCGAACGGCCGATACCTCGATTCGAAGGTCGCGCAGTACAAGGTGATGGGCAGTTATCAGGCGACCAGCGCCGTCATGACGGCGATGCACTACATCACTATCGTGCTCTTCGGCGGTTACCTGGTGGCGCAAGGTCAGATGACGGCCGTCGATATGGCCACGTTCGCCCTGTACATCAGCTTGTTCACCGGGCCCATCGAGACGCTCGTGAACTCAACGGAGATGTTCCAAAAGGCCATTGCGGGATTTCGCCGTATGGACGAGGTGCTTGCCACCGCGCCCGACATTCAAGACAAGCCCGGCGCACGCGCGCTCGAGGTGACGGAGGGCGCGATCGAGTACCGCGACGTGTGCTTCTCCTACGAGCAGGGCGAGGCGGCCGAGGCGGGTGCCGAGGTGCATCCGGTGATCGACCACATGAACCTCTCCATCAAACCTGGCGAGACGATCGCGCTGGTGGGTCCCTCCGGTGGCGGCAAGTCGACGACCTGTGCGCTGCTTCCGCGCTTCTACGATGTCGCGAGCGGTTCGATTACCATCGACGGCCAGGATGTGCGCGATGTCACGCAGCACAGCCTGCGCAGCGCGATCGGTCTGGTGCAGCAGGATGTTTACCTGTTCGACGGCACCCTGCGCGACAACATCGCCTACGGCCGTCCAGGGGCCATGAACGCCGAGATCGAAGACGCCGCCCGCAAGGCGAACATCCACGACTTCATTGCGAGCTTGCCCGAAGGCTACGATACCGTGGTGGGCGAGCGCGGCAGCCGCCTGTCCGGTGGACAGAAGCAGCGCGTGGCGATCGCCCGCGTCTTCCTCAAGGATCCGGCGATCTTGATCCTGGACGAGGCCACCTCGGCGCTGGACAACGAGAGCGAGGAGGCGGTGCAGGAATCGCTCGAGCGCCTCGCCGCCGACCGCACCACGATCATCATCGCCCACAGGCTCTCAACCATCAAAAACGCCGACGAGATCGCGACGGTGGAGCGTGGTCGCGTTGTGGAGCGCGGCACCCATGAAGAGCTTCTCGCTCGTGGCGGCACGTATGCTCGGTACTATCGAATGCAGTTCGAGGGCGCGCGAGCGCGTGACGTGAGGTAGGCGATGGGCAAAAAGCACAAAATGACACCGGAAGAGGCGCGCGATCTGTTCGCCGAGCTCGACGCGTCGGGCGTGCTCGACCCCGACGATGCCCCCGGGTGCGAACAGTTCTCTCGCGGCATCTTTGGCAGCCGAAGGGCGAAGAAGAGGGCGGCGAAGAAAGAGGCGCAGCGCGCCGCGATCGACCCGCTTTCCGATGATGACCCCTCGGGCTCGCAGGTGAGCAAGACCATCTCTCGCACGGCCGTGCTGGTGATCATGGGCGTGTTCGTGTTCGTTCTCGGCATGCAGATCGTCTACGGTGTGAGTCGCCGCCTCAACACCGCCAACCTGTCCGACCGCGCGAACGCCGAGACGGTGTCGCACGCGATGGACTCCGGCGTGGAGTGGGGCAACGGTTTCACGCAGTTCCCGCGTGAGTTCACGGTGAACGAGGCGAGCGAGAAGACGGGGACGATCGAGGTTTCCGTGGTCGACAGCGATTCGCGCAACGAGCTCGAGCTCCTGTCCAACTCGCAGATCCAGGCCTCAGCTTTGGCGACGAACGCCCTGCTCAACGAGAAGATCAATCGAGTGGTCTACAACGTGTACGCCCTTGTGGACGATAACGGCGCGTTCCAGCACGACAGCCTGTTCGGCTTCTTGCCGGCGCGCGGGGCCCGTCGAGCGATGCTCACTTTCGTATGGACCAAGACGCAGTCCGCCACGCCGTCCAACATCGATTGGGAGCTCAAGATCATCGGCATGGATGACGATCTTGCCGAGGCGATTCAAAAGCAGGTGAACTCGGTGAGCTCGCTGGCCGAAGACCCGGGCGCCACGCAGGCCGAGATCGACGAGGACCTGCGGATGCGTGAAGAGGAGGCCGCACTGTTCTCTGAATAGCCGGGCTGCCGCACAGATTATGAGAAAGGGCATCGACTCGAGGTCGATGCCCTTTTGCGTTCGGGGAAATGGAAAGGCCGCGCACCCCGTGTGGCTTAAGCCAGCAGTGCGGCAACCTTGCCGAGCGTGGGCTCGAAGGATACGCCGCGCATCTCGAAATCAGGCTGCTCGCGGGTGATGCGCATGGCGTCGCGCACGAGCTCGCCGGCAAAATCAACCGCTTCGCGCGTGGTGCGGCCGGTGTAGATCGCAGCGGTGAGGGCGCTGGCGAACAGGTCGCCCGTGCCGTGCAACATGTAGGGGAGCAGCTCGCTGGAGACCTCCTCGACCTGGCCACCTTCGGCGGCGCTGGCGAGGTAGTTGCGGATGATGGGCTCATCACCGTGGACGATGCCCTTGATGACGACCGTCTTTGCACCCATGTCGAGGAGGGCATTGGCATTCTTCTGGACGAATTCGACGGAGACGTCCTGGCCCTCGTAGGGGATGCCGGTGAGGATGAAGGCCTCGGTGAGGTTGGGAGTGAGCACGTCGGCGCCGTCGACGAGGGCTGCCATGGCCTCGCACAGCTCGTCGGTGTAGGTGGGATACTTCACGCCGCCGTCGCCCATGACGGGATCGACGATGCGAAGGGCGTTGGGATATTCGCGATAGAGGCGCTGGATGACGGCGACCTGTTCGGCCGAACCGAGGAAGCCGGAATACACGCCGTCGAGATCGACGTTCTCCTCACGCCAAGCGTCGAGGTAAGCCTCGAGCATGCAAGTGGTGTCGTGCATGTGGAAGACGGGGAATTTGGTGTGGGCGCTGAAGAGGGCCGTGGGAACGGGGCAGACATCCACGCCGGCGGCGCTGAGGACGGGTATCGCCACGCCGAGGGAGCATTTGCCGTAGCCGCACATGTCGTGGACGGCCGCGACGCGCGGGATGTACGCGCCTTCGCGCTGATAAAGCTTGGTCATGATTCGGTTTCCTTTCCGCGGACTTATGGACCAGCGTACGGGTACAGGGTAGCACCGGTTGCGGCGTATGCGATCGCGCAATTGGAGACGGGCGCAAATTGCGCCCGTGTGCAGACGCGGGGCCGCTGGCGGTGCCTGGCGCCGGCGAATCGGTAGGCAAAATGTTGCAATTGGTGCCTGTCCCCAATTGAGACTTTCTAACCCCTCGCCGAATAATCCTGAGATGAGACGGGAATTTGGTCGCGAAGGCCGTTCGAGGGCGTATTATGCAGGTGCGGCGCGCTCGTACGCTGACGGCGCTCCCGCACCGTAATCAACATCGGGAAGGGTTTCACCATGGCAGATGTGCACGAGCTTCTCTCCGTTTGGATCGAGAATGTGAAAGATGAGGAGCTCCTTGCGGAGCTCAAGGCCATGAAGGAGGCGGGCGACGAGGAGGCGATCACCGACGCGTTCTTCCAGGAGCTCGCGTTCGGCACCGCTGGTCTGCGCGGCACGCTCGGCGCCGGCACCAACCGCATGAACATTTACACTGTCGGTCGCGCTACGCAGGGCTTCGCCGATTACCTGGTAAAGCACTTCGAGAGCCCCACCGTGGCCATTGCGCGCGACAGTCGCAACAACGGCGAGCTGTTCGTCAAGACCACTGCGGCGATCCTGGCTGCCAACGGCGTGACCTCGTACGTGTATCCCAAGATCTCTCCCGTGCCTACGCTCTCGTGGGCCACGCGCTACCTCGAGTGCTCCGGCGGTATCTGCATGACCGCGAGCCACAATCCGGCCGCCTATAACGGCTACAAGGCATACGGCCCGGATGGCTGCCAGATCACGAGCGAGGCGGCCGACGCCATCTCCGCGGCCATGAACGCCTGCGACCCGTTCCGCGACGTCAAGACCATGGATTTCGATGAGGCTGTGGAGCAGGGCCTGGTCAAGTGGATCGGCGACGAGGTCCTCGACGCCTATTACGACGCCGTGGCCGATAAGTCGGTGAACAACCTCACCGACGAGCAGATCGCCAACGCTCCGCTCAAGCTCGTCTACACCCCGCTCAACGGTACCGGCCTGATCCCGGTCACTACCGTCCTCAACAAGGTGGGCGTGACCGACATCACCGTGGTTCCCGAGCAGCGCGACCCGGACGGCGACTTCCCGACCTGCCCGTATCCCAACCCCGAGATCCGCGAGGCCATGCAGAAGGGCATCGACCTGTGCCAGGAGGTCAAGCCCGACCTGCTGCTCGCGACCGACCCGGATGCCGACCGCGTGGGCGTTGCCTGCGCCGACGGCGACGATTACACGCAGCTGACCGGTAACGAGATGGGCGTTCTGCTGCTCGACTACATCTGCAAGATGCGCGCCCAGCGCGGGGAGGACCTGTCCCGTAAGGTTGCCGTCACCACCATTGTGTCCTCCGCCATGGTGGATGCCCTGGCCGAGGAGTACGGGTTCGAACTGCGTCGCTGCCTCACGGGCTTCAAGTACATCGGCGATATCATCACCGGTCTGTCCGACGCCGGCGAGGTCGACCGCTTCATCTTTGGCTTTGAGGAGAGCTACGGCTATCTCTCCGGCGACCACGTGCGCGACAAGGACGCCGTCAACGCCTCCATGCTCATCTGCCAGATGGCTCAGTACTACAAGCTGCAGGGCAAGAACCTGGTCCAGGCCATGCGTGCCCTGTACGAGAAGCACGGCTTCTATCACAACAAGACCGTCTCGCTGAGCTACCCCGGCGCCGATGGTGCCGCCAAGATGGCCGGCATCATGGCCGGTCTGCGCGCCGAGGCCCCTGCCGAGATCGCCGGCGCCAAGGTCGAGGCCGTGGTGGATTACGCCACATGCGTGAATGGTCTGCCCAAGGCCGACGTTATCGAGTTCGATCTTGAGGGCGGGAACAAGGCCATCGTGCGTCCTTCCGGCACCGAGCCCAAGATCAAGCTGTACATCTTTGCCAAGGGCGAGGACGCGGCTGCCGCTGATGCGCTCATCGACGCCATCGAGGAGGATGGCCGCAAGCTGCTGTCCTAGCGTTCCAGCATCAATTTGGGGACAGTCCTTAAATTGAGGTCCACGGAGCAAGGCAGCCGTGTGTAATTAGGGGCGGGTGTGTTTTGCATGTCCCCCGAGGCCGAAGGCGGGCCGCTCGCAGATGCGGGCGGCCCGTTTTTTTGAAGTTCTGCTGCGATCGAGGGCAGGATGGGGGCTCGAGGTGCGTGGGGCGCGAGCTCGATGAGGTTTTTCGTATTGATTTTGCGATTCGGTGAGTAGCCGGGGCGAATTGCAATAAAAAGCGCAAGTCGAGTTTGGTCGAAATGCCCCCGTACTCATGAAAACTCAAAATGGATACGAAAAACCTCATCGAACTTGTCCTGCGACGCGGTCATTCGCCTTGCGACGCGGTTGGGTCGGCTGGGAGGAGCTTTGGCGCCTGATGATATGAGTGGGTCGACGGGTGGAGGACCGTTATTCAGGGACGGTCCGTTACCGCGTGGAGCTGATGAGGCGCGCTTTGCGGACGCAAGTGGGAATGCGTTCGCTGAGCAGGGCGATGTCTTCGGCGGTAGCGTTGCTTGCGAGGGAAAGACGCAGGGCGCCGCGTGCCGTCGTGGCATCGATGCCCATTGCGGTGAGGACGTGCGACGGTTCGGTGGAGCCGGTTGAGCAGGCCGAGCCCGTGGCGGCCGCAACGCCTGCTCGGTCAAGCAAGACCACGAGCAGTTCGCCATCGACGTCGTCGCATGTGAAGGATGCAATTGAAGGAAGGCGGCCGTCGAGACCTGCGGCGATGGGCGCGCCGGTGAGGCGGATGCCGTCGACGTGCTCCAAGAGATGGTCGATGAGCGCGTCGCGCAAGGTGGAAATGCGTGTCATGTCGGCCGCGAGGTGCTCGCACGCCTCCTCAAGCGCCGTTGCCATGCCGACGATGCCGGCGAGGTTCTCGGTGCCCGCCCGCTCGCCGCGCTCCTGGGCGCCGCCGGCGATGAGCGGCGGGATGGAAAAGCCCTCGCGCAGGTACAGGGTGCCAATGCCGCGCGGCCCATGAAACTTGTGGCCGGAGAGCGAGAGCGCGTCGACGTCGAGGTCCTGCACGTCGACGGGGATGTGTCCCACGGCCTGCACCGCGTCGGTGTGGATGGGCGCACCGTGCGCGTGCGCGATCTGGGCGAGCTCGGCGATGGGCTCGATGGTGCCGACCTCGTTGTTGGCGAGCATGATGGAGACGAGCGCCGCAGGGGCGTTCGTGCCGGCTGCCGCTTCGCGCGCGTCATGTTCTTCAAGTGCGCGTTCAAGCTCGGAGGGGTGAACGCGGCCCTGCGCGTCGACCGGCAGATATGTGACGCGAACGCCTTCGGCCTCAAGGGCCTGACAACAGTGCAGGATGGCGTGGTGCTCGATTGCGCTGGTCAAGATGTGGGGGACGGCACGTTCGCCATATGCGTCGCGGAAGCGGCGCACGGCTCCGCGCAGGATCCAGTTGTCGGATTCCGAGCCGCCACTGGTGAAGTAAATCTCGCCGGCATGCTCGGCGCCAAGGAGGCGGGCCATGGTGCCGCGTGCCTCTCCGAGCGCGACGGCGGCTTCGCGCGCCATGCGGTGGATTCCGCTCGGGTTGCCGAACGAGCGGGTGAGATGGGGCGTCATGGCTTCGAGCGCGCGAGGCGAGAGCGGCGTGGTGGCCGCGTTGTCGGCATAGATGTAGGGCATGATGTCGGTCATGGGCGAGGGTCGAATCTCTTAGCGCAGAACGAAGAACCAGAACAGGGCGAGGGCGATCGCGGCAACGATCATGATCCCGAGGGCGATCTTGATTCGCCTGCGCTGGCGGTCCTGGCGGGAGGTGAAGATGGCGCGTCCTTTTTTGGGCGTTGAGATGTAGTTGCGTCTCGGGGAGATATTGCCGCCACCTTCGTACGTGCGGACCTGCAGCGTTGGGCTGGCGACCGGGATGCGCGAGGGCGATTGGCCCGAGGGGATGCCGTTTTGGGCGGAGCCCCCGCTGCCGTACGAAACCTTGCGCACGGGGACGCGCGCTTTGCGGTCCGATGTGGGTGCGTTGGGGTTGTCCACAGGCGGCAGGTAGGTCGGGTCGCTCGTGGCGACCCCCATGTGCTTGCGCGTCCCTCCGATGACGGGGCGCGGCTGGGATGTCTGCTCGTCCATGAACACCTCGTTGAATAGCGGGTTCGATAACGCAATTGTATGGTCAACGTCTGCCTTGCGCGCCTGGCTTTACGCCGAAGCGCGCCCTTTTCATTACTCCACCATGCCCGGTCAAGTCTCAATTTAGGGAGAGACCCTATTTGGGGCCGCTCGCGGCGGCACGGTGCGTCGGGGACCTCAATTTGGGGACTGTCCCTGAATTGAGTTCCCCGGGCTGAGACCGGGGTGTGTTTCTTTGCAAAGCCGTGTCGATTCAGCGTGTACATTTGGTACGCACGATGCGCGCGTATAATTTTCACCGTATGGCCGTGTATGGCAACCAAGAGGGGAACTCGCATGTCTTTTGACGCCGATCTGTCCGAATTCACCGCGTTCGATTCCGACACCGACCATCCGCATGACGAGTGCGGCGTGTTCGGCGTTTGGGCGCCCGACCGCGACGTCGCTCGACTGACCTACTTCGGCCTGCGCGCGCTGCAGCACCGTGGTCAGGAGTCCGCCGGCATCGCCGTGGGCGACGGCGGCACCGTCATGGTCCGCAAGGACCTCGGCCTGGTGAGCCGTGTGTTCTCCAACGCCGACATCAACGCCCTCAAGGGCCAGCTGGCCATCGGCCACGTGCGTTACGGCACCGCTGGCGCCAAGAGCTGGGAGGCCTCCCAGCCCCACCTTTCCACCATCGGCGAGGTCATCGTGGCCCTCGCCCACAACGGCACCCTGGTGAATACCGATGAGCTGCGTCGCCAGCTGATCGAGCTCGGCGTACCCTTCAACTCGAGCTCCGATTCCGAGGTCGCCCTCAAGCTCATCAGCTACTTCACCCAGGAGACGCATCATCTGCGCGAGGGCATTCGCAAGACGATGGAGCTTATCCGCGGTGGTTACGCCATGGCGCTCATCAATGAGGAGGCGCTGTACGCCTTCCGCGATCCGCACGGCGTCCGTCCGCTCGTGCTCGGCCGCTTGACCGACGACGAGGGCGTGGCCGCCGCCGATGCCGCCGCGGCTGCCTCCGCCATGCCCAGCGACGCCGCCTCCGCCGAGGACCTCGTGGGCGACGCAGTCGTGGCCTCCACCGCCGGCTGGGTTGTTGCCTCCGAGACCTGTGCGCTCGACATTGTCGGCGCCGAGTATGTGCGCGATATCCGCCCTGGCGAGATCCTGCGCATCAGCGCCGAGGGCCTCGTGTCCGAGCAGGGCGTGCCCGCCGCCGAGAAGAGCGCGCACTGCATCTTCGAGCAGGTCTACTTTGCCCGTCCCGACTCCATCGTGGACGGCAAGTCCATCTACGCCTGCCGTTACGACATGGGTCGCAAGCTGGCGCTCGAGTGCCCGGTCGAGGCCGACATGGTCATCGGTACGCCCGACTCCGGCCTGCCTTCGGCCGAGGGCTACGCTTTTGAGAGCGGCATTCCCTACGGCACCGGCCTCATCAAGAACCGCTACGTGGCCCGTACCTTCATCGAGCCCACGCAGGAGCTGCGCGCCATGGGCGTGCGTCTCAAGCTCAACCCGCTCAAGGATGTGATCGAGGGCAAGCGCATCGTGGTCGTGGACGACTCCATCGTTCGCGGCACCACTATGGTCCAGCTCGTGCGCATGCTGCGTCAGGCCGGCGCCAAGGAGATTCACATCCGCATCAACTGCCCGGAGGATGTCTGGCCGTGCTTCTACGGCGTGGACACCGGCGAGCAGAGTCAGCTCATCTCCGCGACCAAATCCGTCGAGGAGGTTTGCGAGTTCATCGGCGCCGACACGCTTGCGTTCCTGTCCGTGGATGCGCTGCTCGAGTGCGTTCCCAAGGGCGGCTACTGCACCGCGTGCTTCACCGGCGAGTATCCGGTTGCGATTCCGGAGAGCTTCGGCCGTGACAAGTTCATCGAGGGCTATGCCCCGCGCAACCTCAGCAAGCTCGAGCCCATCACCGGTCGCTGCGTTGTCGACAAGGCCGAGGACCGTAGCTGGGAAGAGGCTCACGGCGAGTAACCGCGTTCCAACGTGCGATTTATCCGCCCTCGGCGCTTCGGCGCCGGGGGCGTTTTTCGTGCCGGGGTGGCGGGGTGGTGCTGCATCGGCGTCTCAATTGGTACCTGTCCCCAAATGAGACGTTGGCCCTGCTATCATGCTGTACTAGGAATTCCCTGGGTCGAAAGGAACCTCACATGGCCGAGAGCAAGCACGTAACGTACGAGGACGCCGGCGTCGATACCGCCGAGGGCGGCCGCGCGGTCGACGCGATCAAGCAGATGGTCAAGGAGACCAACCGCCCCGAGGTCATCGGCGGCATCGGTGGCTTCGGTGGCCTGTTCTCCGCCGCCGCGCTCAAGGACATGGAGGACCCGATCCTCATCTCCGGAACTGACGGCGTGGGCACCAAGCTCGTGCTCGCCCAGATCCTCGACCGCCACGAGACGGTCGGCCAGGATCTCGTTGCCATGTGCGTGAACGACATCCTCGCCTCCGGCGCCGAGCCGCTGTTCTTCCTCGATTACGTCGCCATCGGCCATATCGAGGCCGAGCACATGGCCAAGATCGTCAAGGGCGTGGCCGACGGCTGCAAGCTCGCGGGTTGCGCGCTCGTGGGCGGCGAGATGGCCGAGCATCCCGGCGTCATGCGTCCGGACGACTACGATCTGGCCGGCTTCACCGTGGGTGTTGTCGATCGCCCCAAGATGATCGACCCCGCCAACGTGCGTGAAGGCGATGTCATCATCGGCCTGCCTTCCACCGGCGTGCACTCCAACGGCTACTCGCTGGTCCGCAAGGTCATCGGTGTCGACGGCATCGTTCCCGGTACCCCCGAGGCCGAGGCTAAGAAGGCCGAGCTCGAGTCCATCGAGCTCGCCCCCGGTCTGTCCCTGGCCGACGGCCTGCTTGCCCCGACCCGCATCTATGTGAAGCCCATCCTCGAGCTGCTCCGCGGCGAGGCCGGCAAACACGTTCACGCCATTGCCCACATCACCGGCGGCGGCATCACCGAGAACCTCAACCGCGCCCTGCCCGCCAACGTCGACGCGCTCGTGGAGCGCGACGGCTCCAAGATGGGTTGGGATATTCCCGCCGTCATTACCTATGTGTCCGAGAACGCCGAGCTCACGCCCAACGAGGCCTGCAAGACCTTCAACATGGGCGTCGGCCTGATGCTGATCGTTTCCGCCGAGGACGAGTCCGCCGTGACCGAGGCTCTCGTCGCCATGGGTGAGAAGCCGTTCCGCGTGGGCACCTGCATCGCGGGCTCCGGCGAGGTGAAGTACACCGATGAGCAGTAAGGACGAACAGTCCCTGGACGCCGCCGTGGCAGAGGTCGCGGCGGCTGCCCGCGTTTCTGGCATGCCCGATATCAACGAGCTGCAGGATATCCGCGCAGCCCTTGCTCGCGAGGATCGCGCGCCGCTGCCCATCGGCGTGTTGCTCTCTGGTTCCGGCACCAACCTGCAGGCGCTGATCGACGCCATCGACGCCGGTGTGCTCAATGCCGAGATCAAGCTCGTTGTGGGCAGCCGCCCCTCTGCCTTTGGTCTTAAGCGCGCCGAGGCAGCGGGCATCCAGACGCTCACGCTGTCCAAGGAGATCTACGCCGATCCGATTCAGGCAGACGAGGTCATTGCCCATGAGCTGCTTGCGACAGGCTGCGAGTACGTGGTTATGGCCGGTTACATGCGCATGGTTCACGCCCCGCTGCTCGCCACGTTCCCCAACCGCGTGATCAACATCCATCCCGCGCTCCTGCCCAGTTTCCAGGGTGCGCACGGTATCCAGGATGCGTTCGACCGCGGCGTGAAGGTGACCGGCGTGACCGTGCACATCGCCAACGCCGTGTACGACATGGGTCCGATCATCGCCCAGCGCGCCCTCGTGGTCGAGGAGGATTGGGATGTGGACACGCTTGAGGAGCATATCCACGCCATCGAGCACGTGTTGTATCCGGAGGTCGTGCAGATGCTGGCCGACGGGCGCGTGCATGTGAGGGAGAACCTCACGGTCGAGGTCCGGTCACTCGCGTAGCGGGCCGAGCGCGATGCGTTTCGCATTGCGCCTTGCAGCTCGTTTCGCTGCGCTTCATACATATCGCGCCATGGGGTGCGGCGGCTTTTGAGGCTCGCCGCACCCTTTTTTCATTCCGTTCGCCGACGAACCCGCGCCGTTCGGCGGGGAGTTAAGCCAAGGGGAAAGGTGGGAAAATGAAAAAATGCGAGCCTAACATACTGAAATAATAGGTATTAAATATAGGGCAATTGTCTTGTCTGATGCATAAACGTACAGGTGTACCACTTGTTAACAAAACTGGTCTTTTCGGTAAAATACCAGATATACATGCATAAAAATATTGAAATATAGAATATAGCTGTATGAAATGAGCTCAGCATCCCAACCAGCACACGTTTACAGTAGGCAAATCCATGCTCGGGGGCTCCAGCTTCCAAGGGGCCGAGCGGGGGTTTTGTCGAATGGAAGGGGATGTATATGAAGATGCAGCGCTGGAAGAGGGTGACCGCTCGGTGCCTATTGCTGCTGTGCGCCGCTGCGATTGCCCTGCCTGCCCAGGCGGCGCACGCCGACGAGGTCAATTTGGCCCTCAATAAATCGGTTGAGGTGACAAGAGAGCACGAAGGGAGCGCTAAAAGGCTGGTCGATGGTGACAAGACGAAGGCCGGTCGTTGGATGACCGAGGCCCCCGCGACCGACGCCCATTCCGCAATCGTGGACCTACAGAAGGTCGAGAAGGTCAATTTTTTCGAGATCACTTGGGAAGATGAGACCAACTGCGGCGCCGATTTCAAGCTGTATGCGAGCAAGGACAAGAAGAGCTGGGGCGCACCGATCAAGGAGTGGAAGGGCAGCAAAGGGGCCGTCACTCGCCTCAAGCTTGATGCTCCCGTCGATGCCCAGTTCATCAAGCTCGAGATTACGCGTATGAACGGCGCGTATGGCGTGTCCGTGGCCGAGCTCGAGGTTTGGAATATCGCGGGAGAGGCTCCGAACCCTGCGCCTGAGCAGCAGACTCCCGAGACCAACATCGCGCGCAAGGCCAAAGTCGCCACTTCTAGCAACGAGGACGGAAACCTTACGGGCGAGAAGGCGATCGATGGGGATACTTCTGCCCGCGAATCTCGGTGGGCGACCAAGACTGGAGCCCGCCCGGCTTGGATCCAGCTCGATTTCGGTTCTACGCGTGATGTGAAGACCTTCCGTGTGTATTGGGAGACTCGTAAGCCCAAGAGCGTGAAGTTCCAATATGCGGACGGAGAATCCGCTCCAGCCAAGGACAGCGAGTGGACCACGGCCAAGGAGACGGGGCGCCCTTCGAAGAAGACGCAGACCGTTTCTCTGGAGAAGGCCGTGAAGGCACGTTATGTCCGCGTGCTCGTTGAGGATTGGGACGCGCTCGATCCGGACGGGGGAGTCGAGTGGGATAACATCTCGATGCACGAGCTCGAGGTGTATGGAGGCGACCTGGAGAAGACGCTTGATGACTGGCTTTCCGAGGTCACTGTCGATCCCGTGACGCCCGAGACCAAGATGCTCTCCTACGATCTGCCCGCGGTTCCCGAGGGCTATGAGATCAAGTACAACGGTACGGACTACGAGCAGGTCATCGATGCCGACGGCACGATTTACCGCCCGATCTGCGATGTCACGGTCAAGGCGTCCTTCAAGATTTCCAGCAAGACGGATCCTTCCGACTATGCTTTCAAGGAGTTTGACGTCAAGGTCCCGGGTAGCATGACGGCCACTGGTGCCAACGCGGCCCCCGTTGTCCTGCCCGAGTTCCGCGAGTGGGTCGGCGGCAGCGGCAGCTTTGCCGCCTCCACGGCGGAGCGTGTTGTGTACGGAGATGCCTCGCTCAAGGCCATGGCGGAGGACTTCGCCAACGACTACCAGGCCCTGACCGGCGTGAGGCTTCAGGTTGCCACGGGCACCTCTGCCCAGAAGGGCGACATCTTCTTTACCCTCGGCGCCGATAAGGCCAAGGGGCTCAAGGATGAGGGATACCTGCTCGACGTAACCGCGGATCGGATGACCGTGACGGCCGAGGCCGTTGCCGGTGCCAACTGGGGCGGCAAGACGATCCTGCAGGGCATGAAGTCCGGTTCCGGCTCCTTCCCGCTCGGCACGGCCCGCGACTACCCGCTCTACAGGGTGCGCGGCATCATCCTGGACGTGGGACGCAAGACCTTCACCCTCGACTGGCTGAAGCAGATGACCAAGCAGATGTCGTTCTACAAGATGAACGACTTCCAGATTCACCTGAACGACAACCTCATTCCGCTTGAGCACTACAAGAACGAGGATGTTTTCCAGGCCTACTCGGCGTTCCGTCTCGAGTCCGACGTCAAGAAGGGTGGCAACAACGGCAAGAACCAGGCCGATCTGACCGCGAAGGACGTTTGGTACAGCAAGAAGGACTTCAAGGCCTATATCGAGGAGTCCAAGGCTCTCGGCGTGAACATCATCCCCGAGATCGATACCCCCGCCCACTCCCTGGCTCTCACCAAGGTCCGTCCGGACCTGCGCCATGGTACGAGCGGTCGTCAGAACGATCACCTGGATATCGCCAAGCAGTACGACGAGTGCTTCAAGTTCGTGAGCGGCATCTTTGATGAGTACGTCAAGGGCGGCGACGCAGCCGTGTTTGCTGGCGCGGACACGATTCACGTGGGCGCCGACGAGTACACCGCGGATGGAAACGCGTACCGCAAATTTGTGAACGACATGTTCAAGTACAGCGAGGACAACGGCAAGAAGGCCCGCGTGTGGGGTTCGTTGAGCACCATCAAGGGCGATGTCGAGGTCAAGGGCGTGTCCGAGGACGGCAAGCATCGTCGCGAGATGAACCTGTGGAACCCTGGTTGGGCCGATCTCAAGAAGATGTACGAGCTCGGCTTCGACCTGATCGACTGCCAGGACGGCGTTTTCTACATCGTGCCGAACGCCGGCTACTACTACGACTACCTTGGCGATGCGGCCTATACCGATCAGCTGAACTCCATCAGCGGCGTGGCTATTCCGGCGGGCGATCCGCAGATGGTCGGCGGCGCCTATGCCGTGTGGAACGACATGTGCGACTATCTGGAGAACGGTGTTTCCGAGTACGACATCTACGACCGCATCGACCATTCGCTCGGCCTCTTTGCTGCCAACTCCTGGGGCAAGGGCAAGCTTGACACGGCTGGCGCCAAGGCTGTTGTCTCCAAGCTGGGCGACTCCCCGAATGTCGACTTTGGGTACGAGGTTTCCGCCGATAAGAACGGTGTTGTCGCCCATTGGGCGATGGACTCTCTGAAGGATTCCTCCGAGCTCGGCCGCGACCTCGTGGCGGGCAAGAACGCCGCTATCGAGGACGTCGATGGCAAAAAGGCCCTCAAGCTTAACGGCGGCGAGTCTTTCGCGTCTGTCAAGGACGACGCTCTCACGACCGTTGGCCTGGGCAACGACCTTCGCGTGAAGGTGAAGCGCACCAGCGCCTCCGTGGATCCGCAGGTCCTGTTCGAATCCGATTACGGTTCGATCATGGCCGTTCAGGAGGGCACCGGTAAGGTTGGCTTTACCCGCGAGAACCGCGCCTATTCCTTCAACTACACCCTGCCCGTGAACGAGTGGGTCGAGCTCGAGATCAAGAATAAGTTCGAGCAGGCTTCGCTGTACGTGAACGGCACGCTCGTCGACACGCTTGGCGATGACGAAACCGTCGAGGGCAAGCCGCTCAAGGCCACCCTCATGCTCCCCGTTCAGCGCATCGGATCGACCGCCCGCGCGTTCGAGGGCTACGTGGACGATGTCCGTCTGGGCGGCCAACTGCCCGAGGGAACGGAATTCAGCAAGACTATGGATCTCGAGTACGCGATCCTCAACGCCGAGGCCATCCTCGCCGAGCAGGGAAATGGCACTCGCTCCATGGACGCAGCTAACCTGCGCGCGCTGATTTCCCAGGCCCGCGAGCTTCTTAAGCAGTACAACCCGGCGCAGGCCGAGGTCGATACCCTGCTGGCCAAGATCAACGGGGAGATCGAGCAGGTCGATTATGCGAAGGCCGACTACTGCCGCATCGACGCATATGCGCAGCTTCTCGACTCCAAGGAGCTCGAGGACATGTTCACCGAGCAGTCCGTCGCTGAGCTGAAGGCCGCTTGGACGTGGGTCCGCCGCGACCTGCCGGCTTCGATGCAGGGGGTTGTCGATGGACACGAGCAGGCTATTGTAAACGCGCTGAACGGCCTTGAGCTCAAGGCCGCCGGCGACCTGAGCCTGATCGACCGCACGACCCTCAAGGCCGAGGCCAACAGCGAGCAGGGCGGCGAGGAGGCCGCGAAGGCCATCGACGGTGATGTGAACACGAAGTGGCATTCGAAGTGGGGCAACGAGAACGCCAAGCTCCCCTATACGTTTGATCTGAAGGCCAAGAACGGTGAGCCTATGGCCGTCAATGGCCTGGTGTACACGCCGCGTCCCGATGGCGGCAACGGCGTTGTGACCGGCTACAAGGTTGAGGTGTCTAAGGACGGCACGTCTTTCGAGAAGGTCGCCGAGGGCAAGCTCGCCGATAACGCCGAGGTGAAGACGATTTCCTTCGACCGTGTTGAGGCGAAGATCGTGCGCCTGGTGATCACCGCGGCCAAGGGCAACTTTGGCAGCGCTGCCGAGATCGGGCTTTCCGATGCGGACGCCAAGGGCGATTTCGAGGGTCTGCAGGCCATGGTCGCCTCTGCGAAGCAGATCAAGAAGGATGGCCCCTGCAAGCACGATACCTTCTCCGATTCAACGTGGAAGGACCTGACGAAGGCGATTGCAGCCGCCGAGGATGCCATCACCGCGGCAGACGGGGATGTGAACACCGTCCACGGCCTCGAGGCAGAGGTTGCTCGTAGCGTGGCCGCGCTTCGCCTTGACGAGGAGGCCGCTCCCAACCCGGGTCCCAATCCCGGCGAGGACAACAAGCCCGGGCAGCCCGAACAGCCCGGGAACCCCGAGCAGCCCGGGAACCCCGAGCAGCCTGGAAAGCCCGGTGAGTCCGAGCGCCCCGGTGCGACGGTTAAGCCCAACGGCGGTCTGCCCCAGACGGGAGACAACACCATGGTGGCCGTCGTCGGCGTCGGCCTGGTTGCCGCAATCGCGGTTATCGCGGGCATCGTGCTGCGCCGCCGCTCCGGCAAGTAGCATCGTCTAGTGAGAGGTCGCCCGCGTGCCCTTGGGGTGCGCGGGCGCTTCTTGTCGAGGCAATCGATGACGGGCGCCGGGGCCATGGTTCGTTCGTGGCTCGGCGTCCTCGCGCGAAACATACGTGTGCGAACGGCACTCATATGCCAAAAACCGACTCGGCGAAGAGACGCCTGGCGATGCGGTGTGAGACAATACAACGATATGCGTGTACAAGAGCCGCACTGCGCGGCCCGTCACAAGTGAAGGAAGGCCCTCGTTATGGCAGTGAATAAGAAGAGCGCCAAGATCAAGCGCGCGCCCGAGCCCGAGGCGGCTCCCACAAAGCGCCAGGTGAAGGAGGCACGTAAGGAGAAGCTCTCCAAAACCGCCAAGATCGTGCTCGTGGCCATCGGCATCCTCGCCATGCTCCTGTCTGTGACCGCCATGGCGTGCTCTGGCGTGCTCAACGAGGTCAACAAGGAAGAGCCCTATGAGCTCACCGGCGGTGTGGCCGCCACGGTGAACGGCGTCAACATCAAGGAGGACACCGTCACCAACCAGATCATGAGCCTGCGCACGGGTTCCTACGACAAGGACGCCGATTGGGCCGCCTACCTCGCGAGCCAGGGCCTTACGCCCGAGTCCTACCGTGAGAACGTCATCGACGGCATCGCCCGCCAGTACCTGCTGGTCGAGGCCGAGAAGGAGTACGGGATCACCGTCTCCCAGGAGGACCTCGACAAAGCCTGGAAGGACGCCGTGAAGAACTACGGCGGCGACGAGAAGGCATTCGTCGAGATGATCGAGCAGGTTGGTTTTACCAAGGATACGTACCTGGAGAACATCAAGAGCTCCTTGGCCCAGCAGAAGCTCAAGGACGAGGTCGCGCCCGCCGAGAAGCCCTCGGATGAGGAGATCATTACCTATCTCAACGAGAACCTCTCCACCTACAACGGCGCCCGCCGCTCCTCGCACATCCTGTTCAAGGTCGCCGAGGACGCCACCGATGAGCAGCGCGCAAAGGTTGAGGCTGAGGCCCAGAAGGTGCTCGACCAGATCAACGCTGGTGAGATCGAGTTCGCCAAGGCCGCAAAGAAGTACTCCGAGGATTCTTCCGCCGACAAGGGTGGCGATGTGGGCTGGGACAAGCTCACCACGTTTGTGCCCGAGTACCAGGACGCCCTTTCCAAGCTCGGCGTCGACCAGGTCAGCGGGCTGGTGAAGACCACCTACGGCTACCACATCATCAAGTGCACGGAGCTGTTCGAGGTTCAGGCCGTGACCTCTCTCGACGAGGTGCCTGAGGGTATTCGCACGTATGTTTCCGACATGCTCGAGTCTCAGGCGGTGGCCACGGCCTATGGCGAGTGGCTGACCGACTACACCGAGAAGGCCGAGATCAAGATCAACCCCATGCCCGAGAACGTGCCCTACAACGTGGACATGAAGAAGGCATCTGAGAAGAAGGACGACTCCGCCAAGTAGGCGGATGTGAGGAGGCATCCCATGACGTACGAAGAGCTGCATGCCGAGATGGTCGCCGCCATGAAGGCAAAGGACAAGGTCCGCCTGGGCGTTGCACGCCTGGTGCTGGGTGAGCTGAAGAACGCCGCCTCTCGCGGCGGCGCGCACGAGATCACCGAGGAAGAGGTGACCGCCCAGATCAAGCGCACGCTCAAGCAGACCAACGAGACGCTCGAGATGTCCGAGAAGGCCGGCAACAATGCCGAGCGCACCGAGAGCCTGCGCGAGCAGGTGGCGGTGCTCGAGAGCCTGCTTCCGCAGCAGGTTTCCGGCGATGAGCTCGTGGCACTGGTCGAGAAGACGATCGCCGAGCTGGGTGCCACGTCCAAGAAGGACATGGGCCGCGTGATGGGCGCTCTCACTGCCGCGACGAACGGCAACTTCGACAAGCCCGCCGCCGCCAAGGAGGTTGGCTCGCGCCTGTCTTAACCCGATTGGACCCAATTGGGATGTGCAATTGGGGACGGGTGCAAATTACACATAGCAGTGCGGGTTGCGCACGGCGTTGTCCGGAGGGCGGCAAGACGAGTATCTTGCCGCCCTCTCTCATTGAGGCAAAATTATCTTGCACTGTGTATAAGTGTGTATATACTGTACTTATCGAGTATACACAGTATGCTCGGTCTGGTCGCACCATGACGTCTGGGGCGACCTTGGCGCCGCGGGGACGCCCAAGGCGCAGACGGGAAAGGGACAGTGATTCGTGGAAATCATTATTTCGAATTCGAGCAACCAGCCCATTTACGAGCAGATTGTCCGACAGGTCAAGGGTCAGATCATGGCTGGTGACCTGACGGCGGGTGAGCAGCTTCCCTCGATTCGCGCGCTTGCCAACAGCCTGCGTGTGAGCGCCATCACCACCAAGCGCGCCTACGCGGACTTGGAGGCGCAAGGCTTCATCGAGACGGTGCAGGGCAAGGGAAGTTTTGTCGCCGGCGGCAACGCCGAGATCCTGCGCGAGGAACGCCTGCGCGAGATCGAGGAGCGCCTGCTCCAGGCCATCGAAGCTGGTAGGGCGCTCGATTTGGGCGATGAGGAGCTCATCGAGATGATGAGGACCCTTTTGGAGAGTGACGACTAGCTATGACTTCATCACGAGTGGGCGCGCCTCTTATCGACGTTCGCAATATCACCAAGCATTACGACGGCTTCACACTACAGGGTGTATCCCTCACGGTGGAACCGGGGCAAATCGTGGGCTTTATCGGGCAGAATGGCGCGGGTAAATCAACGACCATCAAGGCCCTGCTTGGCATCATCGGTATCGATGCGGGCGATGCCCGAATCTTGGGTGTCGATGCGCACGGGCTGTCCGGTGCCGACGCCGCGGTGAAGGAGCGCGTCGGCGTGGTGTTCGACACCGTTTCGATGCCGCCGCATATCAAGATCGCCGAGGTCGGCAAGCTTATGGACCGCGCGTATCAGACCTGGGACGCGCGCGTGTTCGAAGAGTATCTTCATCGGTTCAAGCTCGATTCGAAGAAGGCGATTAAAGAGCTTTCTCGCGGTATGGGCATGAAGTTGAGCCTGGCCTGCGCCCTGGCGCACAACCCGCAGGTGCTCATCTTGGACGAGGCGACCGCCGGGCTCGACCCCATGGCACGCGATGGGGTGCTCGACATGCTGCGCGAGTTTGTGGCGGTGGAGGATGCCGCGGGAAACCCGCAGCATGCGATTCTGATGAGCAGCCATATCACGAGCGACCTCGACAAGATCGCCGATACGGTGGTGTGTATCGATGACGGGCGCATCGTGTTTGCCTGCGACAAGGACGAAATCTGCGACCTCATGGGGGTGGCGCGGTGCCGTGCGGCGGAGGTCGAGCAGGTGCTGGCGAGCGCGCAGGCACCTATGGAGGTGCGCGTTTTGCATCACGACTATGGCGTAGACCTGCTCGTTCCCGATCGTTTTGAGTTCATGCGCGCGTTCCCGCAGATCCCATGTGACCGCGTGTCGATTGACGACTACATGGCGCTCGTCCTCAAGGGCACGGTCCTGCATCCGCGTGACGGCGCCCAGGAAGGCGGTGATGCGCGATGATGCGCATGCTCAAGATGGAGTTCACGGTGTTTGGGCAATACCTCAGGCAGCTGGCGTTCAGCATCTTGTTCATGGCGGTGTGTTTCACGGTAGGCGTGGGCAGCACTTCCATGTTGCCGGGCATCATTTTCATGATGGGGATGTTCAGCCTGTCAAATAGCGCGAGTCATTACGACGAGCAAAACGCTTGGGCTGCGTTTAGGTTGACCATGCCTGTGTCGCGCAGAGATGTGGTGTTGGGTCGCTATCTGTTCGTGCTGGCGGGCACGCTGATCGCGTCGCTGCTCGTTGCCGTAGCGGCGTGCCTGCTGTCCTGGATGGGCGGGGCTTCGCTACTTCCCGAGGTGGTCGCCAACGTGGTGCGCCTCGATGCGGATATGATTCAGGCGGGGGTGTTCGCCCTTGCGTTCTGCAGTGCCATGGGGTTTGTGATCGCATCGGTATCCATGCCGGTGTTCTTCAAATTCGGCCAGACCAAGGCGACGCAGTGGCTGCCCTTCATCATGATGTTCTTGGGAGTCGCGCCGTTAATGGTGGGCGGCTTTATGGGCGAGGAGGCCATTATGGCCATGCAACAGGCGCTTTCATTCGCGGAAACGCCTGAGGGCCTGACGTCGTTTGCCATGGGCGCTTTGATCTTCGGTGTGGTGTGCTATATCGTGAGCGCGCTGGTCTCTCTGCGGGTGTATAAGGCGCGCGACCTGTAAGGGTGCGCAAATGCCAAACAGTCTCAATTCGGGGACTGCCCCAACGCCAAACGTTCAATTCGGGGATCATCTTCATCCAGGGACCATCTTCAATTTGAGAGAGCGGGGCGGGTGCAATGGTATTGAACTGCGCCCCGAAACTTGGACGCGATAAATCATAACCGCTAAGCGGCCCCCCGAAGGGCCTGCTCCCGGAACTCCACCGGGGTCAGGCCCTTCAGCTTGACCTGGCGCCTCACGTTGTTCCAGTGGTGGATGTAGTCCTCCAGGTCCGCCTTGAACTCCTCGAACGTGTCCCAGTCGCGCCCGCGGAGGAACTCGTCCTTCAGGTGGCCGAACATCCCCTCCGTGCATGCGTTGTCCAGGCAGTTTCCCTTCCTGGACATGCTCTGGACGATGCCGAGGCCGCGCAGCGCGCCCACGAAGTCGGCGTGCTGGTACTGCCAGCCCATGTCCATCTGCATGACGGGCTCCGCGCCCTCCGGCATGGCCTCCGCGAGCCCGTCGAGCATCTCCCTCTGCTGCGCGAGGTCCGGGCTCCGCGAGATCGACCACGCCACGATCTCCCTGCTCCCGAAGTCGTAGACGGGCGCGAGGTAGGCCCTGCCGAAAGAGAGCCTGAACTCGGTGACGTCGGTGCCCATCTTCCGCCACGGGCCGTCCGCCGCGAAGTCGCGGCCGAGAACGTTCTCGAAGGTCTCGCCGACGACGCCCCTGTAGGAGTTGTACCTGTGGTAGTCGGTCTCGCGGCGGATCCCGCACCTGAGCCCCATCTCGCGCATCATCTTGAGCACCGTCTTGTCCGCCACGCGCTCGCCGTCGACGGCCCTCAGCTCCATG
Organism: Collinsella intestinalis DSM 13280; assembly: GCF_000156175.1. GTDB lineage: Bacteria > Actinomycetota > Coriobacteriia > Coriobacteriales > Coriobacteriaceae > Collinsella > Collinsella intestinalis. The sequence goes on along the minus strand of NZ_GG692710.1, from coordinate 1,199,252 downwards.
GCTATCTGCCTGTGGCCGACCCCGTTGGGGAGCCTGCCGAAGATCTCGGCGACCCTGGGGCGCAGTTCAGGCCTGGTGGGCCCCTTGGGGTGCGACAGCGCGTAGTAGTAGGTCGACCTGGGCAGCGACGCCGCCGCCAGCAGGTCGGCCAGGGGGAAGCGCCCCGAAAGCGCGGCTACGGCCGCCGCCCGGTCCCGAGCGGCAAGCCGAGCTCCGCCTTCAGGGCTATCGATTTTTTTAGGTACGCCACCTGGGCCTCGAGCCTGCGGACCTCGCGCTCGAGCTCCTCCTCGCGCGTCGGGGGCGCGGCCTTCGCGCCCGAGCCCCTCGGCCGGCCCTTGGGCTTCGGCCTCAGCGCGTCGGCGCCGCCCTCGCGGTACAGGCGGCACCAGCTCTTGAGTGGCGAGATGCTCGCGACCCCGAAGCGCCCCATCGCCTCGGGCATCGACATCCCGCCGTCGATGACGGCGCTCGCCGCGGCGACCTTGGTCTCGTAGTCGTACGTCCTGTGGCTCCCCATGTCCAGCAGCGCATCCCTCCCGACGGCGCGGTACGTGAGGTGCCATTGTCTCACAGCCTTCAGCGGTATCCCCAGCCTCGCGGCGGCGGCCTCGTGCCCGAGCCCGCGTTCGAAGAGCCCGCAGGCCCGCTCCCTCACCGACCTGTCGTAGATCGTCATGGAAAAACCTCCCATCTCGAGGACTTTATTTTCCAGTCCAAGAAATGGGAGGCAGTTCAGTATCCGCCCCTTTGTTTTGGCGATTCGGGCATTTCGAGGCAGAGCGGGATGCCGTAAGCGTTGCGTAAGCAAGTGGCGAACACCGAGCGATACGATGTAGTGTACAAACCGCATGGCAAAATCCAGTGTATGAGAGCTTCGATTCGCAAGGTGGATTGGCGCATATGGTAATTGCAACTGAGCGGCGCGATGCCGCAGTTCATTCCGCCGGCCCCCAGCAGCTTCCGCTTGCTCGCGTGAGAAACGTGCGCGATTTGGGCGGGTATGCGTATAGGGCGGAGGACGGCTCGCAAGGGGAAACAGAATATGGCATCTTTCTTCGCGGCCCGTCTCTTCGCAAATTGACGCCTGGAGACTATGAATATCTGCAGGAGTACGGAGAGGGTCTGAAGTGCGTTGTCGATTTGCGCAGCGATTTTGAGGTTGGTCATTGGCCCGATCCTTATGCCCGCGGTCGAGACGGTGTGACGTACGTGCATGTTCAGATGCTCGACCAGCTCAATTCGGGAAAGTTTCGTGACGCACTGCCGGATCGCATGTCGACGGTGTACAAGGGGCTGCTCGACAATCACGCTTCGAGCATCCGACGCGTGATGGAGTCGATTGACGCCTTTGGGCAGGATGGCTGCACGCTGTTTCATTGTCGGGCGGGCAAAGACCGGACGGGCGTTGTGGCGATGTTGCTGCTGGGACTCGCTGGGGTTTCGGATGGGGACATCGTTGCGGACTATGCGGCTACGCAGCGGTATCTCGGACGGGGGCTGCGTGCTCAGCGCGTGGCTGTTTCTGCGCTTTTGTGCCGTCGCGCTCCTCGTTGCCTGTTCGAGGCGATTCCCGCCGAGATGGAATTGACGCTTGAGCATCTGCACGAGCGCTACGGAACGGTCCGGGAGTATCTGGAGGGTCACGCCGAGGTGCCCGTCGCCGTGCTCGACCGGATTGCGCATCGGCTGAGGTTTGGTTGATCGCTTGGTGGGGGTGCGGCGTGTCGGATAGTTCATGAATGGGACTTTTGGTAATTAGAAATCGAAACCGTGAAGTAGCGGGTGAGAAGTTGGGCGCCCGACCTGCGGGTTTATTTTGTCGTTGGGGTTGTCTACCGGGCAAGGTCGGAAAGTAATTACCAAAAGTCCCTCAAGTGAAAAACGGAGACGGCAATCATATGCAAAACCCCTGCATGTTTTGATCGCATGCAGGGGTTTTGACGTCATGATATTCAGAAGCGGGCCGAGCGCTTGCCTCTTGACCTTTCGCTCGGGTTACTTGATCTGCGTCGTACCGGGCGCGAGGTTCGGGTCGGTCTCGTTCGCGGCGCTCTGGCGAAGCTTGGTGTACACATCCTTGCCGTCGCCAAAGAGCTCGTAGTACTGAATCGTGGCGTACTCGGAGCGCGCCTGCAGTGCCTTTTGCAGCGAAGTCTGGGCATCTCCGCCGCTCTCATCCTCCTTGACGCTGGACAGGTAGATGGTGCCGGTGGCGTCAAGGTAGCCGGTGGTGTTGATGGCGGGCAGCGCGCTGCGCAGGGTGAGCTGGGCCTTCTGGTAGTCGTTGAGCGGAGCTCCGATGATGTTCATCATCTCGGTGCCCAGGTAATTGGTGGAGAGGTTGTCCACATGGCTGTCCTGGTCGTTGCCGGCGACATCGTAGTTCGCCCAGATGAGGTAGTCGGTGGTCCACAGGCGCATGTTGTGCTCGGCCTTATCCTCATTGGTGAACCAGCGGTTGTTGTACTTGTCGGGGAAGAACGGCTGGTGGTCGCCAAAGAACACGAGCACGACGGGGCGATCGAGCTTGCGCAGCTTGCCAACGAAGTCCTTGAGCGCGCGGTCGGATTCCTCAATGAGGGACAGATACTCGTTGACCTCGTTGTTCACCGCACCGTCGATCAGGTAGTTGTTCAGCTTGTCGGGCGGGAGCAGGCCGGTGTCATAGCCGGAGTGGTTCTGCATGGTCACGTCGAAGATGAACTGAGGCGCGGAGTCGGACTCGAGCATCTCGAGGATCTTGTCGTAGGTGGCGGCGTCGGACACCATGCCGCGGAGCTTCTCGGCATCCTGGAAGTCGTTGATTGTCATGAAGCGATCGAAGCCGAAGCCGGAGTAGACGTTCTCGCGGTTCCAGTTAGTGCCATGGTTGGGGTGCATGGCCGTGGTGGTGTAGCCCAGATCCTTGAACTGCTCGGCGAGATTCTTGGTGTCGAGCAGGTCGTAGATCGTGTAGGGATACACGCCCGACCCAAGGTAGGACATTGAGTTGCCAGTGAGGAACTCGAACTCGGTGTTGCAGGTGCCGCCGCCGTACGCGCTCACGTAGAGGGTGCCGCGCGAGAGGGTGTCGGGGAGGTTCTTGAAGAACTGCGGGCCGTTGTAGCCGGCATGCATGTTCTGGTAGATGGAGAGGTCGGAGAACGTCTCGTTCATGATGGCGATAACCGTGGGCTTTTCCTTGGCGAATTGGGCCTCGGCATCGGTGCGCTGCTGGGTCTTGCCGGCAGTCTCGTCGTACTCGCCGGCGAGCTTCTTCTCGAGCTTTTCGGCCTTGGCCATATCGTAGTCTTTGGGCACGGGCGGCTTGATGGTCTGCGCGGAGGAGATGAACGTGGGGATGAAGCCCTGGCGGTAGTAGCTCTCGAGCGGGCGCCAGGTGTACACGGTGATGTTGAGGGTGTTGTAGTAGTCGATGAGCGTGACGTGGGCACCAACGCCAACGAGGCACAGGGCACCGATCAACAGGTTGGTGAGGAAGAGGCGGCGGTTGCGCTTGGCGGGCTCGGGGCGGAAGACGCCGGCGAGCGAGCACAGCAGCATGGAGATGGCCAGGAAGGTCATGCCGTACAGGCCGAACGCGCTGAAGATGTAGGTGAAGCCGCCGCTCACCGCGGCAGCAGTGCCCAGGGCGGAGAGGTCGGCGGGCTGGATGGGCATGGACTTGAACGTGATGACGAAGAACTGCGCCATACCGATGCCCCAGCACAGGAAGGCGACGAACGCCGGGGCGCCACCGCGACGCTGGAACAGGTAGAACAGGCCGACCATGACGGCGGTGATGAGTGCCCACTCAAGCAGAATGCACAGCGGGTAGCACCAGGTGAGGTCATGGTTGGAGGGGGTTTCGAGTCCGAGCATGGCGAACAGTCCGGCGAGCAAGAGCAGCATCACGCAGACCGCGGTGGGGCGGTGCAGCGCGATGCGGAGCTCGTGGACGCGGCCGCGCAGCTTGCGGCCCAGGCGACCGATGCGGGAGAGGTCCTCGTCGCGGGTGATGCGATGTGCGCACGCATCGTACTTGTCGCATGCGCCGCAGTCGGGTCGGAAGGTGCGAGCGGCAAGTTCGTCACCGAAACGCATGTAGGATTCGATGCGCGCCCAGGTGATGTCACGCGCGAAAGAGGCCCAAGCGCAGGCGGTGAGCACAGCGTTCAGGATGATGGGGGAGAGGATGTCGTCGGGCGCCATGCCAAGAAAGCCCAGCGCGACGGCAATGGCCTGCATGATGCAGAACGTGATGCCCCAGCCCATGCCGGAGCGATCACCCGATTCCTTGCGACGGGTGAGCTCCCGACGGCCTAAGTAGGCGGAGGCGATAAGCCCCGCGATGGATACGATGGCAGTGAACATACGACAACCTCTTCTTCGCTCAACGGATGTTGAAGCAGGCGGCGTGCCCAAATCCTGGACAGCGCTTACCCGGCCTTGATAAACATGTGCTACGCGCGGAAGGCGACAAGGGAACATACTACCCACGGATTGTCGAGATTTAGTCGATAAGCTGCAGGTATCCGTTGTTTCCATAGAATGGGCCAAGAAGCGTAACCGATGCTTAAGGACGGCGGTAAATGGGAATGACGGGAAACGCGGTGCTCGACTGCATCGAGCGCAGGAGCTCGACGCGGCAGTTCGACTTGACGGTGGAAATCACGGCCGAACAACGGGAGGCCGTGCTCCATGCTGCGAGTAGGGCCCCAAGCGCCGGGGCGATGATGATGTATTCGATTATCGATATTCGCGAGCAGGCGACGCGAGATCGCCTCGCGGTGCTTTGCGACAATCAGCCGATGATCTCCAAGGCGCCGTGGGCGCTGGTGTTTGTGGTGGACTACTGCAAGTGGATCGACCTGTTTGAGCACGCGGGATGCTTGACCGAGGAATTCGCGACCGAATCTGGCTGCGCTGCCCGCCCGCATCCCGGTCTGGGCGATTTTGGAATCGCGGCGCAGGACGCGGTGATCGCGGCACAGAATGCGGCAATTGCCGCCGAGGCGGTGGGGCTGGGCACCTGCTACATAGGCGACATCATCGAGAACGCCGAGGAGGTGCGTGACCTTCTGGATTTGCCCGAGCACACCGTGCCCTTGAGAATGCTCATCCTTGGGACTCCTAAGAAGGAGCGTCCGGCAACCCCGCATCCGACCGTCAACCTTGTGATGGAGGAGCGCTATCGTCGCGCCGACGCTCCGACAATGGACGCTCAAATCGCCGAGATGGACGCGATGTTCCGCCCTCACGCGACGGAGCCCGGGGCGCGTGTGCGCGACATCTACACGCGCAAGCACACGAGCGACTTCATGGCCGAGATGAGCCGGTCGATGGACTTGTGGCTTCGGAATTGGCTTGGAAAGAGCTGGTAGAAACATCTTAAGCGTGATGCTCGGGGCCCCGCTGGGGCCTCGGTTTTCACGGCGAACGTCTTGGCATGCACAAACAAAAAAGACCCATCCGCGCGGATGGGTCTTTTTGACATTCAGCGAGATTGCGGAGGCGCTCGTTAGCAGCGCTCCTCCACGGCCACGCGCGCGATGCGGTCGACCGGCTTGAACTTGGTGAACAGCGGCACGTACTCGTAGAACACGCTGGAGTTCTCCAGGCCGAACCACTGCACCGGAGAACCGGCGAAGCGGCGGATCGCGTACTTCATCGCGATGGCGTGGCGCTCACGCTGCTCGACGTCGGACTCGGGCGCAAGCGTCTTTCGGATCAGGCAGAAGCGGAAGGAACCGATCACGCCGGGCTTGTCATACACGGAGTAATCGTGCACCTGCGGCGGCAGCTCACCGGACGCGGACAGGTCGGAAACGATCTGGCGTAGGTAGGCGTTCACGCGCTGGTTGACCTTGTAGCCCAGGTAGAGGTGCACGCGGTACACAAAGTCGGTGCCGTAGTTCTCGACGGAGTACTCGAAGGTGTGCGGCTCATCGGTGACCTCGACGTTCAGGAACCAGTAGGCGCGGGCGCGCTTGGGGTGCTTATCGAAGATTGAGTACAGGATGTCACGGTCGAGCATGTCGGTCGACTTGCTGTTGGTGAGGTAGACCAGGTTGTCGCAGAGCGTCTCGTAGTGCGAGTCGTTGCGCAGGCGGTCGAGCTGGTCGATGTACTTGCGCACAGGGAGCATCGTGTACTGGCGGCGCTCGACGCGGCTGCCGTTGTACCAGCTGACCATGACGCCCATGATGAGTGCGGCCATCAGGATGGTGAAGTAGCCGCCATGGAAGAACTTGGTGAGGGAGGACACGAAGAAGAAGCCCTCAAGCGCGACGAAGAAGATGACGAAGGCCCAGGGGAAGACCTTCATCTCGCGCACGCCGTGCAGGTAGAAGAAGAGCAGCACTGAGGTGCAGATCATCGTGATGGTGATGGCCAGGCCGTAGGCGGCCTCCATGTGAGCAGAGCTCTGGAACAGCAGCACGACGATAACGCAGCCGACCCACATGACGTTGTTGACCATGGGGATGTAGAGCTGGCCCTTGGTCTCGGCGGGGTAGAAGATCTGCATGTGGGGCATGAGGTCGAGGCGGCTGGCCTCGGACACGAGCGAGAACGCGCCGGTCACGAGTGCCTGGCTCGCGATGATCGCGGCGCAGGTGGAGAGGACGACGCCGAACGGGCGGACCATCTCGGGCAGCATCTGGAAGAACGGGTTGAGGTCCTCGATGAGGGCGAGCTCGGGGTTGCCGGCGTTGGCGAGCAGCCAAGCGCCCTGGCCGAGGTAGGACAGGATGAGGCAGATCTTGACGAAGGGCCAAGTGGCGTAGATGTTGCCGCGGCCGACGTGGCCCATGTCGGAGTAGAGGGCCTCGGCACCGGTGGTGGCGAGGAAGCAGCTACCCAAGATCATGATGCCGGCATGGTTGTTGGGAGACAGCAGGAAGCTGATGCCGCGCAGCGGGTTGAACGCGAGCAAGACAACAGGGTTGCCGAGCACGTAGATGAGACCCGCGCCGCCGAGGAACAGGAACCAAAACGTCATGACCGGGCCGAAGGCATGGCCGATCTTGGAAGTGCCCACGCGCTGCACCGCGAACAGCAGGCACACGATGATGAGCGTGATGACCACGACGTTCATCTGGTTGTCGCCCATAATGTCGTGCACGGCGGGGATGGTGCGCAGGCCCTCGATGGCCGTGGTGATGGTCACCGCAGGGGTGAGGATGCCGTCGGCCAGAAGCGCGGCGCCGCCGAGCATGGCGGGCACGATCAGCCATTTGCCGTATTTGCGCACGATGCTGTAGAGCGCGAAGATGCCGCCCTCGCCGTGGTTGTCGGCCTTGAGGGAGACGAGCACGTACTTGACGGTGGTCAGCAGCGTGACCGTCCAGATGACGAGCGAGAGCGCGCCGAGGATGAACTCCTCGGTCACGGTCATGATGCCGCCCTGGCCCGCAAGCAGCGCCTTGGTGACGTACATGGGCGACGTGCCGATGTCGCCGTACACGACGCCCAGGGTGACGAGCATCGCGCCGATGCTTACCGGGATCGCGGCAGAACCGTGCCCGTGCTCGGATGATTCAGTTGAGTGTGCCATTGCGGTATTGCTCCTTGGCGAAGATGACCCGGCGCCGGCCTTCCCCCAGCGCGCCGAGAGGCATATGCATGCCATCTAACGTTCCAGCCATTATAGGCTGTACGCAGGGCGTAGGCTATATGCCTCTACCTGCGGAAACGCTTTGTGTCGGCAGGTTTTCGCGCGGAAGCCTCGCGCAACTCGCGCGTGCGCTCGCGAATTGCATCCTCGCTCATGCCGATCCGGCGCATGGCTTCTTCGGACGTGTAGCGCTTGACCAGGTAGCAATGGTGGATCTTCTTATTGCGGGCAAAGTCCTCGGGGATGGTCTCGTCCGTGATGTCGGTGAGGACCACGCCGGCGCGCGCCAACTCTTCAATATCGGGGCGGAACGTGCGCAGGTTGCACGAGAAGATCGCCTCGCCCTCGCGGGAGAGCAGGCGCGACAAGCCGACGAGCAGCTCGACGTGGTCGCGCTGGACGTCCCAGGTGCGGCGGCCCATCTTGCTGGAGTTGGAGAAGGTGGGCGGATCGCAGAAGATCAGGTCCCAGCGGTTGCGGGTCTGCCTCATATCGCGGATCCAGCTCATGACGTCGGCGCGCACGTAGTGATGGTCGGGGCCGACAAAGCCGTTTTGCTCCATGTTGCGCTCGGCCCAGTCCAGGTAGGTGTTGGAGAGGTCGACGGTGACGGTTTCCTCCACGCCTGCATCGGCCGCATAGCAGGTCGCGGTGCCGGTGTAGGCGAACAGGTTGAGGAAGAAGCGCTTGCCGCGGGCGTGCTCGCGCACGAGGCCGCGGGTGATGCGGTGGTCCAGGAAGATGCCCGTATCCAGGTAATCGTTGAAGTTGACGGCGAAGGTGAGGCCGCCCTCCTCGATGAGGGGGAGCCTGCGGGTGCGGATGTCGGATGGGGTGCCCGAGCTCGCGCCCTGGCTGGGGCGGTTGGATGCCGAGCCGCCGCGGGTGCCGCGGGGCTTGCCGCCCTTGCCGGGGTTGGGGCCGCCGGCCTGCTTGCCGTACTGAGAGCCGCCGCGCGAGCGGATGCGCGCCTTGGCAAAGACGTTGTCGGGGTCGACCTGCAGGATGCGCGGAGCGAGTGTGAGGATGTCGAGCAGGCGCGCCTCGGCCAGGGCGGGATCGACCTCGCGCGGTGCGGCGTATTCGGCGATGACGAGCCAGCGCCCGGGCGTTGTGGCGCTGCCCTCGTACAGGTCGATGGCCGCGGAGTAGTCGGGCAGGTCCGCGTCGTAGACGCGGTAGCAAGTCACGCCTTCGCGCTGAGCCCACTTGCGGCGCAGCTTTGCGACCTTGCGCAGGCGGCGGGCAAACTGCTCGGACTCGGGGATGAGGACGGCGCAGGGCTTGCCGTCGCCCAGGTCGATGAGGGTGGTGGCGGGGGAGGGGGCGACGCTGGATTCGATGGCGTCTTCCGCGGGCATGGAGTCCTCGGCGGCCACGTTGCCCTCTCCGGCGCTGATTGCGCCGTTTGCCGCCGAAAAGACGGCGAGCTCGGCTTCTTCGTTGTTCGGCATGACGCGCAGGGAGCGCGCGGGCTCGCCGAGTGCACGGATGAGCAGGTCATCGCGGGTGAGGGCCACGGTGGGCATGGTGCTCAGCATGGCGCGGACGGGGTCGGCCCCACAGGCGCCGGCGTGCAGGCTCGTGGCGAGGTCGAGCACGCGGGACATCTTGGAAATGGCGGTCTCGGTGGTGTCGAGGAAGACGAAGCCGCGCGGCTCTCCGCCGCAGCATGCGGACATCATGAGTTTGCGCGAGATCTTGTCGAGGTCGGGTTGGGCAAAGATCACGCGGTCGGCGAGGCCGGCGGCTTTGAGGATGCGGCGCGCGCAGGCGACGGCGTCTCCGGACGGGTCGGTGGCGACGATGCGGGCGACGCGGCCCTTTGCGAGCTCGGCGCGGCGATCGGCCTCGTTGAGGAGTTCGCGCCATGTGGCAGCGTCGTG
>NZ_GG692710.1:1172317-1189666 GCF_000156175.1 Collinsella intestinalis DSM 13280 | reverse complement strand
ACGGGGAGCGTGGGGGTGGGGCGCTCGACGGTGGAGCCGGCCAGAGCGCTGCCATCGGCTGGCACGCTGCCGTTGGCCGGAACGCTGCCGTCGGCCGACGCGGCGGTATCCTCATCGCGCATCGCGTCTTTAGTATTAGTGAGTGCGGCCGAGCAGATCTCTTGCCAATTGCCCTGGGCGCAGGCGAGCGCCGCGTAGTCGGGGCGCAGGACGTGCGCGGCGTGCGTTCGCGTGGCCTCGCGCGGAAGGCGCTTGAACAGCGGGTCGCCGGAGAGATCGAGCTGGATGCTCGCGCGGTTGCCACGCAGGGTGAGGGAGATGCGCGCGTCGGGGTCGTCCGTGTCGACGTTGGGGCGACGGCCCTCGACCTCGAGCATGCGGTCGCATAGCGCGTCCTTTACACGGAGTGCGGCAAAGTGGGAATTGCGCAGTTCATCATTGGTGCCGCGCGCGGTCACGGCGATGGTGGCGCCTGCGCGCAGGATGCGTTCCCAGGCAATGGAGCGAGTTGCTTCGTACAAGTCTTCGGCGTCGGTGCAGGCGAAGCGGCCGAGCACCACAAAGATGCGGCTGGCAAGGCGGGACCACAGGCATGCGCGCTCGGCGTCGGTGGGGGAGCCGGCAAACGCCACGCGGCCCTTGAGCTGGCGGACTTGGCGCAGTCCCATGCCACGGAGCTCGTCTGCGAGTGCAGCCTCGAAGCCCTCGGGGCAGCTCGCGTAAAACTCGTGCAGGGGTGTGTCGTGCGTGGTGAGAGACGTGTTCGCCATGGGTCTCCTAGCGTCGGCGCAATGTGAATGTATTGACCTTAGCATTATGGCAGCTTCGGGCGTGCCTGGTGGCTTTGGGTGAGCTGAACCTACGACCTCCGGGTTATGAGCCCGGCGATGCAGTCTGCGCGTCGAGTGGCTTGCGTGATGGAATTGTGGAGAGGCGCCGCCGGCCTTGCAGATACATGGGTGCCTGCGTAATATAACTCCTTGCGCACACGGTGCGTCCAGACATTGCGGGGTGGAGCAGTCTGGTAGCTCGCCGGGCTCATAACCCGGAGGTCGTAGGTTCAAATCCTGCCCCCGCGACCAAGAACTTGCAGCTCGGGAGCCGAAAGGCTCCCGAGCTTTTTTGCATGGGTACTGGCTGGCGCTTTCGGGCGTTGAGGGTCATGGCCGTTCAAATCCCCTGATTCCATGTTTACAAGCGGGTTCAAGGTTTAGCCGCTTTCCCGCGAGGCATTCGCCCGGATATGCGCTTGCTTCGCCAATAGACTAGAATACAGATAATTAGTCTATGTTCTAGTCTATGGAGGCGCGATGATTAGGCCGCTGTCGGAGATGCCGTCGTTTATCCGCTCGCTTCTGGCAGATGTGGAAACAGAAGTCGTGGAGTACAAAGAGGCGAAGCGTAACTACGATTTCGAGAAGCTCGGCAAGTATTTCTCCGCGCTCAGTAATGAGGCGAACCTTCGAAACGCAGAATGTGGATGGCTCCTATTTGGAATAACCAATAAAAGAGAGATATGCGGTACTTCCTATCGCAAGGAGGATCGTCAGCCTAGCATTGGTCTTCGAAGCCTTAAGCACGAAATGGCGGATTGTCTCAACAACGGTTTGACTTTCGAAGAAATCTACGAGCTCGATATGGAGGGGAAACGCGTGGTTGCGTTTCAGATACCGCCGTGCGAGTTCGCCTCTCCGACAACGTGGCGAGGAGTTCCGTGGTCGCGGGAGAATGAATCCCTCAGGGAGATGCCCCGCTTCAAGTTGGAGGCGATTTGGGGCCAATCGCGCCCCGATTGGTCAAAGCAGGTTTCCTTTGAGGCGAATATCGGCGACCTCGATCCGGATGCGGTCAGGTTTGCCTGCGATCGGTATATCGAGAAATACGCTGCGAGTCAGCCGGCTATAAAGTCGCTCAGCGAAAAGGAAATGCTTAGCAAGATGAGCTTCCTCGTCCATGGGCATGTCACGAATGCGGCGCTCGTGCTCCTTGGCCGTCCTGAGTCGTCCGTCTTTCTTGGTGGGGCAGCACCGCGGATTACCTGGACGCTTTATGCCTCCGATGGGCGCGTGGAAACATATGAACACTTTGACCCGCCATTCATCCTTCAGGTGGATAAAGTGTTGGCGAAGATTCGCAACGAGCGCTACCGCTATTTCGACAGTCAGGTCACGCTGTTTCCCACCCTCGGCAACAAGTACGATCCAGAGGTTATTCGTGAGTTGCTGCACAATGCTGTTGCCCATCAGGACTACAGGAATTCAGGCAAAATAAACGTCTTGGAATACGAAGACCGGCTTGTGTTCAAAAACGAGGGTTCCTTCATCCCGGGGACCATCGAGAAAGCGATTGAGCCCGGTTACAAACCGCCGTACTATCGGAACCGCTTGCTCGCGGACGCGATGGTCGACACGGAGATGATCGACCAGAACGCCATAGGCATCAGGAACGTTTATGAGATTCAGCGCGGCAGGATGTTGCCTCTGCCGACCTACGACCTTTCGGAGCCGAATCGCGTTGCGGTCACAATATATGGCAGGATTCTCGATGAGGCGTATACGCGGCTACTGGCCTCAGAAGCCGAGATGGACCTCGAGACGGTGTTCATGCTCGACCTCGTTCAGAAGGGAATCCCAATTGCGCGTGAGCAGGCTAGGGCGCTCCGCAGCAGGGGCCTTGTCGAAGGCCGCTATCCGAAGCTCACGCTGTCTTCGAAGGTTGCGGGGATAATCGGCACGCATGAAGAGTATGTCAGGCAAAAGGGCCTTGATACGAGCATCTGCAAGGAGCTCATAGTCAAGCTTCTACGCACGCGCCCATGTACCCGAGCGGAAATCGTCTCTGCAATCTCGCACGCGCTGCCTGAGGATATGGACGAGGGGCAGAGGAGGAAGCACGTAAGCTATCTGCTCCAAGAGCTTCGCAAAGAGCACCGAGTTCAACCCGACGGCGCACGGGGAAACGCGCGGTGGGCCCCTGTCGACTAGACTAGAATATAGACTAATAGTTTGCATATCTAGTCTGGTAAACGGAGAACTGCTTTGCGCGGGTGCCAACGCCTCTGCCGTAGGTGCGCAAAGCTTTCGATTCCATATTCAGGCGAGCGGGCTCAAGGCGGTGCTTTCTCTAGCGTGCAATATTGCTTGGGGCGCGTGGGCGATACATCGCTTTGCGAAAGCGACAATGTCGCGACAGGAAAACGACGCTGTTGCATTGATGGTTCCGATGGTGGATCGCCGGGCTCATGCCGGAGTCGTTGGTTCAAATCCTGTCCGCTATCAAGAACTTGCAGCTCGGGAGCCGGAGGGCTCCCGAGCTTCTTGTATGTTTGCTGCGTGGGTGCTGTTTGGATGTTACGGGCGGGAAAGGCCATTTCAAGCGATGCGTTCAGCAAGATTGCTGCCAACTGGCTGCGGCTGATATTTAGTCGTCAGATACGACTAAATTTAGAAATCAAGGCCATTCCAGTCTAATCTAGCGACTGGAAATAAAGATATTGGCACGTCTAAAGGACTAAATGCCATGAAAGGCACAGCTTTAGTCCTATCGCCGTCTGACGATTGCCGCCGGCAGGCCTGTTCTCCCGAGTGAAAATGGAGAGGGTCGAGGGGCTCGCGGGGAATGTCGAAGGGGTGCGTTCGGTGCGGCCTGCGAATGCCTGAGCCCGCGGGTGCCCGAAAAACGTAAGTATAGTCGTAAGTATGAAAGTGAATAATGCATAAACATGGTGATACATCGTGATACATGATGAAGTTAAAAGGCCTTGTAATCTGCTGTTATGATACTTATATATAGTGTTACGCGTGCATATAATAAGGCTCAAAGTGTATCCCGGAGGTCGTAGGTTCAAATCCTGCCCCCGCGACCAAGAACTTGCAGCTCGTCGGCTATGTCGGCGAGCTTTTTTGTTGCTTTCCGACTGTGAGCCGACTATTTTCCGACTTTATCTTGGGCATGCCCGTCACGGGCGCCGCGGCGATCGGCGTTGGCATGAAGCGCAGGGATCGCCGCAAGCGGTCTGTTGTTGCGGGTGTCGATTGGGTGCGCCCTGAGATTGCCCTGAGATTGACTATGGCTTTCTTCCGTTTGAAAGACGGAGAAGGCGGGTTTTCATAGGCAATTCCGCACCAACCATAGGCAATCCCACATCGACCATAGTCAATCCCGCACCAACCACGGGCAATCTCGCATCGGGTGCGGTAGTTTGCCGCAGCCGTTCAAACCCACCATCCAGGAGGGAGGACCGTCTGCGTCCTCCCTCTTTTGCGCTACAGTAATTGCGGCAGTAAACGCACATTTGTTGTTTTCGCTTTGCGAAAGAGGGGGAGATTCATGGAATCCCAGGCTTACCCGATGCTGTTCAGCCCCATCAAGGTCGGCACACAGGAGGTCAAGAACCGCGTGTTCATGCCGCCCGTGTCCACCAACCTTGCCGATCACGGTTATGTGACCGACGCGCTCGTCGACCATTACACGGCGCGCGCCAAGGGCGGCGTGGGCCTCATCATTACCGAGGTCGTGACCGTCGAGCCCACCTATACCTACCTGCCCGGCGACATGTGCTGTTATGACGACACCTTCATCCCCGGCTGGGAGAAGCTCGCCGCCGCCGTGCACCAGTACGGTGCCAAGATCATGCCGCAGCTGTTCCACCCCGCTTACATGGCGTTCAACATGCCCGGCACGCCGCGCCTCATCGCCCCGTCCTTTGTGGGCCCGTCCTACGCCCGCGAGGCGCCGCGCCCCATCACCATCGACGAGATCCACGAGCTCACCCGCCAGTTTGGCGATGCGGCCGTGCGCATGCAGAAGGCCGGCGTCGATGGCGTCGAGGTCCACGCGGCGCACGCCCACGGCATGCTCGGCGGCTTCCTCTCGCCCCAGTACAACAAGCGCACCGACGAGTACGGCGGCAGCCTGGACGCGCGCATGCGCTTCCTGCTGGAGGTCATCGCCGAGATCCGCGAGCGCTGCGGCAAGGACTTCATCATTGACGTGCGCATCTCCGGTGATGAGTACACGGACGGCGGCCTCACCCTCAACGACATGATCTACGTGTCCCGTCGCCTGGAAAAGGCCGGCGTCGACATGATCCACGTCTCCGGCGGCACCACCATCAAGCGCGGCTCCGCGATTCCCGCCGCAGGCACCAAGCAGGCCAGCCATGCCGACCTTTCGCGCGAGATCAAGAAGCACGTGACCATCCCCGTTGCCACCGTGGGCCGTATCAACGAGGCTTGGATCGCCGAGGAGCTCATCGAGGACGGTGCCGCCGACATTTGCATGATGGGCCGCGCCAACCTGTGCGACGCCGAGTTCTGCAACAAGGCCGCTGCGGGCCGCGCCGAGGAGGTCCGCCCCTGCATCGGCTGCCTGCGCTGCCTGAACGGCATCATGTTCGGCAAGCCCATTTCCTGCACGGTCAACCCGGACGTCGAGCACGACGAGGCGGGCTTCGAGCCGGCCGCCGAGAAGAAGGACGTGCTGGTCGTTGGTGCCGGTCCCGCCGGCATGGAGGCCGCCTACATCGCCGCCCGCCGCGGCCACCACGTGGTGCTCGTGGATAAGCAGGACCAGCCCGGCGGCCAGCTGCGCATTGCGTCGGTTCCGCCTGCGAAGCAGGAGCTCACGCGCGTGATCAAGTACCAGTTCAGCCGTCTGGCCGAGGCCGGCGTGGACGTGCGCATGGGCGTGGAGCTCACGGCCGAGGATATCCAGCGCGACTTCGCGGGCTACGAGGTGGTTCTGGCTTATGGCGCCGAGCCCATCGTCCCCGGCTTTATGACGGGCTTTAAGCAGGTCATGACCGCCGACGACCTGCTGGCCGGCCGCGCGTTCCCGGGCAAGAAGATCGTCATCGTAGGCGGCGGCTCCGTGGGTTGCGAGACGGCCGACTACCTGGCCCCGCTCGTCAACGACCTTGCGCCGTCCAACCGCGACGTCACGCTCATCGAGATGACACGCACGCTCGCCGCCAACGAGGTCGGTGCCGGTCGCGCGGTGCTCGTGACCCGCATCCTGGACAAGGGCGTGCACGTGCTCACCGAGGCCAAGCTCACGGGTGTGACCGAGGACACCATCTCCTACGAGAAGGATGGCGAGGAGCACGTGATCGAGGGCGCCGACACCCTGGTGATCGCGTTGGGCTACCGTCCCAACACCGCACTCGCCGACGCATTGACCGGGGCGGGCTTTGCCTGTCACGTGCTGGGTGATTCAAAGCAGTGCGGCAACCTGCGCGACGCCATCGAGGCCGGTTACAAGGCGGCTTGCGAGCTGTAAGGGTCATCCGTTTCGCTCGGGACACTGGCTGCGCCTGCGGCGAGACCGCTTGATTTTGGTCCAGTCGGGTTCAGACCCCATTGATATCGCTCCTTCGTTGGGTGTTCTAGTTGCGCCAGAATCACAAATCGCGGTGAGCGGCAAAACCGCAGCGTCATCTACCTGCGGTTTTGTGATTCTGGTGTAACGTTTTTAGTTGCCTCTTAGTTGCCTTCTAGTTATCATCTAGTTATCAAATTGTCTGAACGGGGGTCGATGTGGGCGAAGCGGATGATATGGAACTTATCTACTCGCTTATTGGTTATCCAAACGAGACTGAGTGGATTGAATTCAAGGAGGGCAACAGCGACCCCGAGAGAATCGGCCGGGATATTTCCGCGCTGGCGAACGTCGCGGCGTATCTGGGCCGTCCGCGCGCCTATAAGATCTGGGGTGTTGAGGATGACACCCATGCGCTCGTCGGCACACAGTTCGACCCTTACCATGCAAAGGGAAAGGGCAATCAGGATCTGCAAATTTGGCTTCGCCTCTTTCTGTCGCTGCACGCCAGTTACGAGTTTCGCTGCATAGAGCGCAATGGCCTGAGGTTTGTCGTTCTTGAGATCGATGCCGCAGTGGGTCAGCCCGTCTGTTTTGACAAGGCCCCGTTTATCCGCGAGGGAAGCAGCACGGTCCGACTGCAGCCCGGGTCGGCAAAAGAAGCTCGCTTGTGGGAGCGCCTGCAGGCGGGGGATTTTGAGTTAAAGATTGCGGAGCGAGACGTTGAGCTCGACGAGCTGCCGTCGAAATTGGACATCGATGCGTATTTCGGCCTGCTCGGTCTTCGCAGGCCGACGGCCCTTGAGGACGCCCTGCCGTTTCTCGAGGAGCAGGATCTCATTCGCAAGCAAGATAATGGTCGATATTCCATTTTGAATCTTGGCGCACTGCTGGTTGCAAAGTCGCTCAGTTCGTTTGCCGGGCTTAGGAAGCGGCCGATTCGCGTTGTCTCCTATGCGGGGAAGGACGTGCTCGACAAAACGAGTGATGTCACGTTTGATGTGGGATACGCCCTCGCGCTTGAGCAGGCAAACCGCCACCTACTCACGCTGTTGCCGCAAAGTGAGCGGATCGACGGAGCTTACAGACGCTTGCGAGCGGAGTATCCAGAACGCGCGGTTCGAGAGCTTTTGTCCAACATGGTTATTCACCAGGATCTTTCGGATACACATTCCTCCCCGGTGGCAAGTGTGTTTAACGGCAGGATTGTGTTTTCAAACCCCGGTGAGTCCCTTGTTCCAAAAGAGCGCATGCTCAACGCACAGCCAAAGAGCAGGAACTCGGCGCTCGCGGGCTTGCTGCGCCAGATGCACCTGTGTGAGGAGCAGGGCAGTGGCTGGGATATCGTGGTTGCGTCGTGTGAGGCATTCCATATGGCCGCCCCCAAGGTGGAGAGCGACGAGGGCCTTGGGACGAACGTGACGTTGTATTCCGGCGACTCCTATTCGCGCATGAAGAAAGCTGAGCGCAGGGAGGCCGTGTATTGGCACGCGTGCCTCATGTATGCGCGCGATGATTCGATGGGCAATCAATCGCTTCGCGAGCGGTTTGGGTTGAGCGATTCGCGCAAGGATACCGTTGCGATCTCGCGTCTGATCAAGGAATGCTGCGACGAAGGACTCATCAAGGACGAAGACGAGGATGCCGGAGATAAATACCGGCGCTATATCCCGTATTGGGCGTAGGGCGGCATGGCTTATCCGCCCATGACGCCCGGCGGGCGCGAGACTACTTCGATATCGCGTGACGCCATCGAGGCCGGTTACAAGGCGGCTTGCGAGCTGTAAGGGCGGCGACATATCTGCGACGTGACGGACCCGGGGGCATTGAGCCTCCGGGTCTTTTCGGTGAGCGGTGTTATTACAGATCCCTTACATTGTGTCCGTATGTTTACAATCCCCTCGGATAAGCCAATGGGACTGAAATCTCCGCAGGTAGATATGAATGCGATGCGAGTAAATCGGTTTTTATTTTCACCCCATTGCGGTTGCCGGCGAAAGCGTTCGTCGATTTGGCGACCAAATTTGTGGCATAAAAATATATATAGAGTATTATCACATTTATAAGCCAACCTTCTGTCGGATGGCTATGCGAAGCGAATCAATTGTCGGCTGCTGTTGATATGGGGGATCGAATGTTGTGTGAGCGGAATCGCATGACGGCGGAGCGCTGAGACACGCTGGCACCCCATCTCAAGCGAGGTGGGGTGCTTTTTATGGGTTTGGGGTTGTGTTGATTGGCTGGGGCGCGGCGCTGGTCCGGTGCCTTATGCGGCTCCGTTGCCCTCGCCGTGGTGATAAGGGCGCACCACAGGATCCACGGCTGCGCAGCCGCGCGCTTGGAGCTCCTGTATGGCCGCGGGGGAGAGGCGGCCGGGTTTGCTGTCCGCATGGGGATGTGCGCTCGCGTGACCGTTCGCTTCGACGATGGCGCCCACATTCTCGCCCGCTCCCACGCTCACGCGCGCCATGCCGCCATCAATGCGGACACGAACTTGGCGCAGGCCGAGGCCGTGCAGGTAGTCCTCGCACATACGGACCGCGTGCAGCTTCTCGGCGGTGAGCGCCTCGCCGCAGGGGATGCGGGTCGCCAGGCAGGCGCCGGCGGGGAGGTCCCACACGTCGAATCCCCAGGCGCGCAGGAGAGCACGCTCCTCGTCTTTGCACCAGCCGGTTTCCATAAGGGGCGACCTCACGTCGAGCTCGCGCACGGCACGGGTGCCGGGGCGATAGTCTCCGGCGTCATCGGCGTTGCTTCCCTCGAGCACGACGCGCACCCCGAGCTCGCACGCGGCGTCCACGATGCGCCGGAATCCCAGGCGCTTGCAGTGGTAGCAACGGTCTGCCGGGTTGGCGGCAACATCAGGGTCCGCAAGCGGGTCTGTCTCGATGGCGACTACATGAGCCCCCGCGCGCTCGAACCTCTCCCGTTCGCGTTCGAAAGACTCGCGCTCCGGAGTGCCTACGAAGGGCGTGTCCAGGTGAATAAGGTGCACATCGGCCGGCGGCAACGCGCGGATGCTGACTGCCGCGAGGAAGGTGCTGTCCACACCGCCCGAGAACCCTATGGCGACACTTCCGAATGACCGGAGCAGCTCGATGAGCCCTTGCATTTTCGCGTTATTGGAAATTGGTATCGTCATGTCAAACCTTGTGTTCATAGGAGTGGCCGCACCCATCGACCCAGTACAATAATTTCAAAGGGTTGCGTTGGCGTTCCGGCAGCTCGATGAGCACAGCATCGACACGTTTGCGGTGTCCTCGGTGAACGAATCAAGGAGAGAAGGATGAAAACCATTCAGGCGATACTTTTCGATATGGACGGCACGCTCGTCGATTCCGAGCGCGTGGGCCAGAAGGCGTGGGCCGCGACGGCGGGTGAGATGGGCATCGAGATCCCGGACGACCTGGTGCGAGCGTTCATCGGCCGCCCGTCCCAGTCATGCCGCGCGATGTTGGCCGAGTATCTGGGTGGCGACGCCGATTTGGCGAATCGCGTGTTCGATTTGCACATTGAGCTGTTCCTGAAGTTTGTTGAGACCGATCTCGAGCTCAAGCCGGGTGCCATCGAGGTTCTCGAGGCCCTTAAGGCCGCAGGGCTCCCGCTCGCCATTGCCACCTCTACCGCCCGCGTGCGCGCGTTGCCGCGCCTGGAGCGCTTTGACATGTTGAAGTACTTCGATTCCATAACGTGCGGCGACGAAATCGAGAACGGAAAGCCGGCCCCGGACATCTTCGTCGAGTCTGCCAGGCGTCTCGGTTGCGATCCCGCGCTTTGCGCCGTTATCGAGGATTCGCACAACGGAGTGCGTTCGGGTCACGCCTCGGGCGCCCGCGTGTTCATGATTCCCGATATCGTGGCGCCCACGCCCGAAATCGAGGAGATGTGCACTGCGGTCCTGCCGACCCTGCACGAATTGCCCGCCGCGATCGCCGCTGTGAACGATTCACCGGCGCCTCGCCGCGCATAGCCCCCGTTTGGAGTCTGGTTTTAAGTTCTGCCGCAGTTTTGGGTGCCTTGGGGAGCAGGGTGCTTCCGATCGCCGGAAAACCCGCGGGTAATGAGGTTGGCGATTTCTCGCCTACTTCGGGATCGCGCAAAAACTGCGGCAGAACTTGATTGCGGCGCCAGCAGAACTGCATCACGCGATGGCGATCGGGATGTTCATCCCCTCGGTACGCCCCGGCGTTTCAAGGCCGAGCGGTGACCGACATCCCTGGTAATTGACAAAAAGGAAAAAAAGGAAAAAATAGGAAAAAAAGGAAAGGCGCTTTGTGAAGTGGGGCCCGAGTGCGTGCGCGCTCGGGCCCCAGTGCTCTCTCCCAGTCTATGCGGGGCTGCACATGCCGCGCATTCCGTCCGCGGGATGTGCCCGCGTGACGCGTATCACCACAGCGATACGCCTTTTGAACGGCTCGAGGCAGCATTTATGATGGGTCAAACTGAGCGTGTTACAGGTACCCGCTGATGTCGATGTCGGGGTCGGCGAAGTCGTCAGAGCGGTTCATGCCGGTGCTCGCCCGCGCGAGGAGGAAGGGCCGCACGAGCTCCTGATGGTTCTCGGGCTCGTCCTCGGGTCCCTCCTCGATCTGAGCGATGAGCTGGCGCACGCCGCGCCGCCCGATCTCGTATCCGATGGGGGCGACGGTCGTGAGCGGGACGGGCCCGGTCCACGCCAGGGGGTTGCCGTCGCACCCGGCGACGCGGATGTCGCCCGGGACGCGCAGGCCCGCTGCCCGGACGCCGGAGATGACGCCGGTCGCAAGGGTGTCCGTGAGGGCGATGATGAAGTCCGGGCGCGTGTCCTCGGGACGCTCGGCCAGTTGCCGCCCGAGGTCGAGACCGTCGTGGGCGGAGTTCCAGGCGCCCTCTTCCACCACCTCGAACGCGCAGTCGGACTCGGTCGTGAATGCGTGCTTCATGCCTTTGACGCG
This sequence comes from Collinsella intestinalis DSM 13280, assembly GCF_000156175.1. Lineage (GTDB taxonomy): Bacteria > Actinomycetota > Coriobacteriia > Coriobacteriales > Coriobacteriaceae > Collinsella > Collinsella intestinalis. The sequence goes on along the minus strand of NZ_GG692710.1, from coordinate 1,178,414 downwards.
CAGGACGAGGCGGTTCAGCGAGGGCTTGCCGATGATTGCGACGCGTCGGGCTCCGCTCTTGAAGGCGTGGCGCGCGAGGAGTTCGCCGAGGGCGAAGTTGTCCGCAGCGACGAAGTGACCCGGGACGTCACACTGGATATCGAGGAATGCGAGGGGGATGCGAGGCGGGTGCACGGGGGGCTGCCAGTCCGTGCTGGCGGGCGGCTGCATGAGGATGCCCGCCGTCTGCGTGCCAATAAAGTAATCGCGGTAGCGGTGCGCGACATCCTCGTCCGTCTGCGCGGTGGCGATAAGCAGGCCGTATCCGTGCTTGCGGGCCTCGGCGTTCGCACCGTTGGCGATTTGCAGCGAGACACCGTGATCGAGATTGGGAAGGATGAGCCCAAACAGGCGGTTTCTGCCGCCGGCGAGCATGCGCGCGCTTTGGTTGGGTGCGTAGCCGAGCCGGTCGGCCGCCTCGCGGATGCGTTTGAGCGTCTCGGGGCGCACCTTGTCGGGATGGTTGAACGCGTTGGAGACGCTTCCGAGCGCGACGCCCGCCTCACGGGCGACGTCGGTGATGGTGGCAGTGGTGTGACGAGGCATGGCCTGCTCCTGAAAGACGTGCGGCATCGCCCTAAATTGTATCGCTTCAATCCCGATATGTGTGGTCTTAAAAAATCAATACCACTGTCACGGAATCGCAACATAGCGGCTTTAAAATATGGCGCCGTTGTTCATCGATCGAAGGGATTCCTTATGTGCGGAATCGTTGGATACACCGGAGTCGACGCTGCGGCGGAGCTTCTCGTGGCAGGGCTCAAGCGTCTCGAGTACCGCGGATATGATTCCGCGGGCCTTGCCCTCGTGGAAGCGCCGTGTGCTGCCGGCGCCGCAGATGCCGCAGGCGCCGCCGACGCGCGGGACGGCCGTGCGGCGCTCGACATCATCCGCTGCGCGGGCAAGGTCGCCGGTCTTGAGGACGAGCTCGCAACGCCGGGCCGCTGCACGGTCGCACGGCTCGCGACGTGCGGGATCGGCCATACGCGCTGGGCGACCCACGGGCGCCCCACGGTGGAGAACGCCCATCCCCACGTGAGCTGCGACGGGCGCATCGCGGTGGTCCACAACGGCATCATCGAGAATTTCGCCGAGCTCCGCGCATCGTTGGAGGAGCGCGGGCACGTGTTCAAGAGCGAGACGGATACCGAGGTGTTCGCGCATCTCATCGAGGAGGCCTATCAGGGGGCGCCGAATAGCGCCGGCGGCCCTGCGAAGACTGCGGGCGATCTCATGGCCGCAGTTCGCGAGGCCTGCACGCACGTGGTGGGCGCGTACGGGCTGGCGGCGGTGTGCGCCGATGAGCCGGGTGTGATCGCCGTCGCGCGCAAGGACAGCCCGATCGTCGTTGGCCGCGGGGAGCGGGGAAGCTACGTCGCATCGGATGTCATTACGCTCATCGACGCCACGCGCGACGTTGTGGTGCTGGAGGACGGCCAGTTCGCCCGTCTTTCGCCGGAGGGCATCACCTACACCGATGCGCAAGGCCGCGCCATCGAGCCCGCGGTCACGCACGTCGATTGGGATGTCGATACGGCCGAGAAGGGCGGCTACCCGGATTTCATGATGAAGGAGATCTGCGAGCAGCCCCGCGTGGTCCGCGACACGCTGGTGGGGCGTCTGGCTTCCTCGGGCGAGCTCGACATCGATGAGCTCGGCCTCACGCCTGAGGAGCTCAGCCTGGTCGACCGCGTGTACGTGATCGCATGTGGAACGAGCTACCATGCCGGCCTCATCGCGAAGAACCTCATCGAGGGCTGGGCCCGCATCCCGTGCGCGGTCGAGGCGGCGAGCGAGTTCAGATACCGCAACCCCATCATCACGCCGAGCACGCTGGTGGTTGCCGTGTCGCAGTCTGGGGAGACGGCGGACACCCTGGCGGCGATTCGCGACGCCCGCATCAAGGGAGCCAAGGTCTTCGGCATCACCAACGTGGTCGGTTCCCCCGTGGCGCGCGAGAGCGATGGCGTCATTTACACCAAGGCGAACAAAGAGATCGCGGTCGCCTCGACCAAGAGCTTCACGGGGCAGGTGGTGAGTTTGACGCTGCTCGCCCTGCTGCTTGCCCAGACGAAGGGAAAGCTCACAACGGGGCAGATCCGCATGCTCTTTCGCGAGCTCGGCGATACGGCCGAGCAGATCCAGCACATTCTGGATACGCAGCGGGCAGCGGTTCACGAGGCCGCCCTGGCGTGCAGGGAGGCGCGCTCGGCACTCTTCGTGGGACGCGGTATGGGCTCGGCCATTTCCTGCGAGGGGGCGCTCAAGCTCAAGGAAGTCAGCTACCTGCATGCGGAGGCGTACGCCGCGGGCGAGATGAAACACGGGCCGATCGCCCTCATTGAACGGGGCTTCCCGGTCATCGCCGTGGCGACCAAGAGCCCCACGTACGATAAGACCGTGAGCAATCTCAAGGAATGCGAGGCGCGCGGGGCTTGCATCATCGCGGTGGCGACAGAGGGCGACGAGGAGATCACGCGCGTGGCCGATCACGTCATATATGTGCCGCCGGTGCGCGACGCCCTGAGCCCCATCACCGCGACGGTGCCGTTGCAGTTGCTCGCGCGCGAGGTCGCCGTTCTGCGCGGTTGCGATGTCGATCAGCCGCGCAACCTCGCCAAGAGCGTGACCGTCGAGTAGCTGCGATTCGGCCTCAACCCGATGCGGGCGTCGACCCGATGCCCGCATCAACCCGATGCCCGCATCAACCCGATGCCGACCACTTTCGAATCGAGGCGCTACATCAGGGTCCACCATGCGTCGCAGAGGGCACGATAGCGCGACGCATACTGGCTTCCCCGTTGCCAGATGAGACAGAAGTCATGCTCGATCGCAAAATCGTCGGGCGTGATGTCCGCGAGTTCTCCCCGAGCGAGCTCCTCCTCCACGGCGACTCGATATAGGAACGTGATGCCCGCGCCGCCGCGTACGCACGCCTTGATGGTGGGGATGCTCTCGATCTCGACGATCCCCGCGAAGTCCGTGACGGCGAGGTCGCGCGCGGCCAGGTGCTTCTCGAGAATCTCGCGCGTGCCGGACCCCGCTTCGCGCAGGATGAGGCGCTCGCCGAGGAGGTCGCGCACGGACGCCGCCGCACGTCCGGCCTCGTCTGTCCGTGTTCGCCGGTCAAAGGCGCACCGCTTCGCCTCCTTTGGCGATGCCACGGCGATATAGCGCTCGCGCGAAAGCGTCTCGAAGTCGAATCGCTGACGATCAAAAAATCCTTCTACCAGGGCGAAGTCGATCGTTCCCTCCTCGAGCGAGCGCACCAGTTCGCGCGTGTTGCCCGTCAGGAGCGCGACTTCCGCCTGCGGGTGCGTCGAGAGGTGCGCCGCCATGAGCCTGGGTGCGGTGTAGTCGGCGATGGTCCTGGTGCATCCGAGCCTGAGCGGTGCCTCGCGGGTGTTCGAGGGCTCGGCGGCGAGGGCGCCAGCCTCGATGGCAAGCCGCGCCTCATCGTTTTCCATGGTGAGGAGCCGCTGGTAGAGCAGGTCCGCGGCAGCGGTCGGTTCGATGCCGCGACCCGTTTTGACGAACAACGTGCAACCGTAATGGGTTTCTATCTGGCGAATGTGCTGAGATGCGGCGGGTTGCGTGATGAGCAGGTTCTCCGCGGCGCGCGTGAAGCTGCGCTGGCGGTAGACCTCTAAAAAGGTGTGCGTGCGATAATCGAGCATCCGTGGTCCCAACGCGCGATACGGCAGTGATAGGAGATGCAACAGTAATAAAAAATACTGATGCAAGCATAACCAATACGATGGAAATCATTATAGCCAAAGGTCGTACCATGATTTTGGCAATCATCGCACGCGGCGCAGGGACGGACCGCGCCCCGATCCGAACGGGATGGGCCGTGCCTTGGGCGAGCGCGGCCGCGCCTCGGAGTGGGCGCGGCCAAGGCCCCGTCGCGAGCGTAGATAAGAAGAAAGGTTGGATGCATGGAGCTCTTCAAGAATTTCAAGGACCTGTGGCGTGGCGTCGCGCTCGCATTGGTCATCTCGGTGCCGGCATGGCTGCTCGGTAAGCAGTTCGAGGTCATCGGCGGGCCGGTCTTCGCCATCCTCATCGGCATGGCGCTCGGCCTGGTGCTTCGCCACCGCGCCGACGTGGTGGAGGCGACCTCGGCGGGCATCAAGTACACGTCGAAGAAGATCCTGCAGTACGCGGTGATCCTGCTGGGCTTCGGCCTCAACTTGGGCGAAATCGCCAAGGTGGGCGCTAGCTCCCTGCCCATCATCATCTCGACCATCACCACGTCGCTGGTCATCTCGTTCGTGCTGTGCCGCGCGCTGCACATCCCCAAGAAGATCTCGACGCTCGTGGGTGTGGGCTCCTCGATCTGCGGCGGCTCCGCAATTGCCGCCACTGCGCCGGTCATCGATGCGGACGACGAGGAGATCGCCCAGGCCATCAGCGTCATCTTCCTCTTCAACATCATTGCTGCGCTGATTTTCCCCTCGCTCGGCGCCATGCTCGGCATGAGCAATGAGGGCTTTGGCCTGTTCGCCGGCACGGCTGTGAACGACACGTCGTCCGTTACCGCCGCCGCAGCTGCCTGGGACGGCATGCACCCGGGCTCCAATGCGCTGGATCATGCCACCATCGTCAAGCTCACCCGCACGCTTGCGATCATCCCCATCACGCTGTTCCTCGCGTTTTGGCAGGTCCGTCAGGCCAAGCGCGCCGCCGAGGCGGGCGAGGGCGCCGGCGCTGCCGCAGGCACGTTTGACATCAAGAAGATCTTCCCGTTCTTCATCCTGTTCTTTGTGTTGGCGAGCGTCATCACCACCGTGTTCGCGCTTCCCGTGGCGGTGACTGCGCCCATCAAGACGCTGTCGAAGTTCTTCATCGTGATGGCGATGGCCGCGATCGGCTTCAACACCGACGTCGTCAAGCTGGTGAAGACGGGCGGCAAGCCGATCTTCATGGGCTTGTGCTGCTGGATTGGCATTGCCTGTGTGAGCCTCGGCATGCAAAGCGTTCTCGGGATTTGGTAACAAGGACGCCGCTGCCGACCCAATTGGGGGCTCAGGTGGGGCGGGCTCAATTGGAGCCGGCGCCAATCGCGCAGAGCGCTCTCGGTTCAATTGGAGACAGGCACTGATTGAGACAATTTGCGCCGGTCCAGCTGCGGGGCAGTTGCGAGTTGAGGCGCTTGACGCCGAACGTGTCGTCCTGTTTGGTTGAGAAATGGTCGGGATTTGCCGCGCTGCTACAGCCTGGCATTTCCCGACCATTTTTTCATGTTAAAACGGGCTAAAACGGTCGTGATTTGTCGGTCTGCGACAGGGTGGCAAATCTCGACCATAAAGGGGATTATTCAGGAAAGGCGCGCCGTCATGCATGCCGCTGCTCGAACAAACTAACCGTCTACCAACTTCTGCTCGAAAAATAGGTATAAGGCGGGAAAGATGGAACTATCGGTTATGCATGCGCCCGGACAAAGGGCTCCGGGTGCCCGACAGATAGGAGCCAATCATGGGAATGAAGGCTGATCAGGAGATCTCCCTGGATTTCGAAGGGCTTTTGTCCTACCTCCGCTCAAAGACGCGCGTGTTCATGGATGTCGATGGGCATGAGTACTACGTCACCCACACGGACGGGTACTGGCGTGTGCAGGACTGCGAGCGGCTGAACGAAAAGGGTCGTTTCGTCGACTGCTCCGAACTCGTTACCACCCTTCCCGAGCTGGTCGAGCTGCCCTGGCTCGATGGCAAGAGCGTGCACGACCTCACCGATGAGGCCACCTTCTTCGAGTCCATCCAGGAAGGCTGGGTGTATCCCGGCACCGAGCCCGTTGAGGCCGAGGAGCCCGTTGAGGAGCTCGTCGAGGAGGAGCCTGCGGAGGAGTAACCGCACGTCACGCGAATAATTCATCGCACCTGCAGGGGTCGCCGCCGGCGGCCCCTTTTTTCTGTTGGGTTTCCTTCCGTTGGACTTCCTTCTGGTGGGTTTCTTTCTGGTGGGCTTCCTCCCGTTGGGCCTCCCAGGATGGTCGGGATTTGCTGCTCTGCTACAGCCTGGCGTTTCGCGACCATTTCTCCCGCCCCCGCCGCCC
>NZ_GG692710.1:1158082-1172217 GCF_000156175.1 Collinsella intestinalis DSM 13280 | reverse complement strand
CCCGCCGCCCGCTGGACCCCCTCACCCCGCCGGACCGCTGCCCCTCCCGCCGCCCTCCTCGCCGCCCCCCGATCGGCGGATCCGCGCAAATTGAGACGTTTGTTGCCACCCGGGACGCCAAGTTGTTCAGGTAGGATTGGTATTGACTTGAGGTGCATATGTCTGGCCGTGGGGGCGGCCGGGAGGGGAACGTGCGTATGAGACTGTTGTTGCGAACCATCAAACCGTATAAGGCCCTCGTTGTGGCGACGCTTGCGGCGTTGCTGCTGGATGTAGCGGGCACGCTGTATGTCCCCACTATGCTCGCCGGCATGATCAATCAGGGCGTGACCAGCGGGAACACAGATTTCATCATCGGTCAGGGTCTTAAGATGCTCGTTGCGTGCTGCTGCGCGAGCGGCGGTGCCCTGTTGGGCAATTACCTGTGCGCTCGCCTCGCCTCCTATGTGGGTCGCGATATCCGCAATGCCGTGTACGATGCCTCGCTCGCCTTCTCGGGCGGCGACTTCGAGGAGTTCGGCACCGGCTCCATGATCACCCGCACCTTAAACGATGTGAACGTCATCCAGCAGACGGTCATGCTCGCCACCCAGACCATGCTGCCGGTTCCCATCATCTGCGTCATGGGCACGGTGCTGTCCTTCCGCGTTGACGCGCAGATGGGCGCCATGATGCTCGCGGTGGTCTCCGTGGTCATGGTGTTCGCCGTGATCGCGGTGCGCCGCGCGGCCCCAATCTTCGAGAAGATGCAGGGCTTCATCGACCGCATGAACGTGGTCCTGCGCGAGAACATCATCGGCGTCCGCGTGATTCGCGCCTTTGGCAAAGAGCGCCACGAGGAGGGCCGCATGGGTCGTGTGTTCACCGATTACGCCGATGCGGCGATCAAGGTGAACTGGATCTTCGCGGGCGTGGACTGCTTCAGCTTTTGCCTTATGAACATCGCCGAGGTGCTGCTCATGTGGCTCGGAGGCAACCGCGTGGGCGCACATGCCATGGAGATCGGCAACATCTCCGCGGTGGTCGAGTATGCCATGCTCATCATGTTCTACATCATGATGGCGCAGTTCGTCGCGCTGATGGTGCCGCGCGCCATCGTGTGCCTGCAGCGCTGTGCCGAGGTGATCGAGAAGAAGCCGAGCATCGTCGACGGTACGGGCACTGCGCCTCTGGCGCCGGGGCCGAATGGTGAGTTCGCCGCGGCGGGCGAGGCTGCCGTGACGGGCGAGGACGGGGTCTTCAATGCTTTCCGGCCCGATACCGCCCCGGTTGCCACGTTCGACCATGTCTCCTTCCGCTTCCCCAATGCGGACGAGGACACCTTGCACGATATCGATTTTTCCTGCCGTCGCGGCCAGACCACCGCGATCATCGGCTCCACCGGTTCGGGCAAATCCACCATCGCCAAGATGCTGCTGCGCCTGCACGACGTCACGGACGGCTCGGTGCACTTTTCCGGCGCTGACGTGCGCTCCATGACCCAGCACGACCTGCGCGAGCGCATCGCCTATGTGCCGCAGAAGGCCTGGTTGTTCTCGGGCACCATCGCCAGCAACTTGCGCGATGGCCGTGCCGGCGCGACCGAGACAGAGATGCGCCACGCCCTCGACGTGGCCCAATCCGACTTTGTGTGGGGCCTGCCCGAGCGCTTGGACGCCCCGGTTTCCCAGGGCGGCACGAATTTCTCCGGCGGCCAGCGCCAGCGCCTGGCCATCGCCCGCGCCCTCATGAAGCACGCGGACCTCTATATCTTCGATGACAGCTTCTCCGCCCTCGACTTCAAGACCGACGCGGCTCTGCGTCGTGCCCTCAAGCCCGAGACGCGCAACGCCGCCGTGCTCATCATCGCCCAGCGCATCAACACCATCTTGCATGCCGACCAGATCGTCGTGCTCAAGGATGGTCGCATTGTGGGCAAGGGCACGCACGAGGAGCTCATGGAGGGCTGCGAGGTGTATCGCGAGATCGCGGAGAGTCAGATGAAGGGAGGCGAGTAGCATGGCATGGGATAAGAAGAAACGCGACGACGGTTCCGACGAGCTGTTCTCCGAGAACGCCCGCCTCGAGCGCGAGCGCAAGCAGGGCGCTATCGACGATGCGCAGGCAATGGCCGATGCCTCCGGCACCCCTGAGGAGGAGCTCGAGGTCCCCAAAGACACCTGGGGGACGGTGCGTCGTCTGTGGCATGCCGCGGCGGGCGAGCGCTGGCGTTTCGGCGTGGTGATCGCCGCCATCCTCGTGTACACGGGCTTCCATGTTGCCGCACCGGCGTACAGCGCGCGCGTGATCGACGTTCTATGGACCAATATCCAGGCCGCTTTTGCTGAGGGCCGCGCCTTCACGGTGGGTTGGGAGACCGGTGGTCGCGAGCTCGCTACCTATTTCGGCATTTGGACGGGCGCCTGCGCGCTGTACTCCGTGCAGTGCTTCGTCATGGCGGGCTTTGCCGAGAAGCTCAACCTTTCGCTGCGCCGGAGCATTGCCGAGAAGCTCAGCCGCCTGCCGCTGAAGTTCTACGACGGCCACAAGCCCGGTGAGGTGGTGAGCCGTGCCACGAACGACCTGGACAAGATGTCCGAGGTGCTGCAGACCGGTCTGCTCAAGCTCATGAGCGCGGTGGGCACGATCATCGGCGCGCTCTACATGATGCTGCGCTACAGCGTGCTGCTCACGGCGATCTTCTTGGTGTTCGCCTTTGTGTCGACCCTCATTACCAAGGGCGTGTCCAAGTGGACGCTCAAGCTCGCCGCCGAGCGCCAGCGTTATGTGGGCGAGCTCACCGCGACGGTGGAGGAGGCCTACTCGGGGCGCCTCATCATCAAGAGCTTCAACCGCGAGGGGTCGAGCTCGCAGAGGGTGCACGAGCTGTCTGACAAGCTCGCTCGTGCCAGCCGCCGCGCGGACTTTGCCACCAATGCCATCAGCCCGCTGATCCGTTTCATCATCCGCCTGGCCCAGGTGCTGATCGCCGTGGTGGCGGGCAGCATGCTCGTGGGCGGCCAGATCACTATCGGCGTGTTCCAGGCGTTCTTCCAGTACATCCACCAGGCATCCGAGCCGCTCACGCAGCTGTCCTTCACCATCAACACGCTGCAGAACGCGCTTGCCAGCGTCGAGCGCGTGTTCGACATTCTCGACGAAGAGGAGGTCGAGCCCGACCCGCTGCCCGAGGTCGCCGCGAGGCTTCCCGCCGCCGTGGAAGGGCGCGTGGACTTTAGCCGTGTGCGCTTTGGATACAATCCGGAAAAGCCGCTTATGCGCGATGTGACGTTCCATGTGAAACCCGGGCAGAAGGTCGCCATCGTGGGTGCCACCGGCGCCGGCAAGACCACGCTCATCAATCTGCTTATGCGTTTTTACGAAATCGGCGGGGGCTCGATCGAGCTCGACGGTGTGGACACCCATGCGATGGCTCGCCCGGACCTGCGCGCGAACTTTGGCATGGTGCTGCAGGATGCATGGCTGTTCGACGGGACGATCGCCGAGAACATCGCCTATGGCCGTCCCGATGCTACTCGCGAGGAGATCGTGCGTGCGGCCGAGATGGCGCATGTGGACCACTTCGTCCGCACGATGCCGCAGGGCTACGATACGCATATCGAAAACGATGCCGAGACCATCAGTCAGGGCCAGCGTCAGCTGCTCACCATCGCACGCGTGATTCTGTGTAACCCTGCGATCCTCATTTTGGATGAGGCGACGTCGAGTGTGGACACGCGTACGGAGCGCGACATCGTGCAAGCGATGGAGACGCTCATGCACGGGCGCACCAGCTTTGTGATCGCGCATCGCCTGAGCACCATCGTGGACGCCGATCTGATCTTGCACATGCGCGCCGGCACCATCATCGAGCAGGGCACCCATGAGGAGCTGCTCGTGGAGAACGGTCCCTACGCCGATCTCTACCGGAGCCAGTTCGCCTAGGCCGCCCTGCCCATGTCTCAATTGGGGACAGGAACAAATTGAGACATTCGGCGCGTCGCAGGTCGCGCGGACACGCTTATAGAGACGTCTCAATTTGTGCCTGTCCCCAATTGAGACGCGGCTAAGCGACAGGTGTCGTTCAAGGCCCCCGGGATGCCGTTCGCCGAGTGGTATCCCGGGGGTCTTTGTATGCGTTGCGTAATGAGACGGTTTGCGAATATATGCATGAGCATGGATATCTAGCTGCGGAAATAAGGATTCTGTTAACAACGAAAATAAATAAAAGACCCATCTAGCTGCGAATATGTACTATTCCCGCAGTTCGACGAAGGGTTGTTTAACGCAGGCGAACGGCATACCATTACCTATGTTGTGTTCAAAACGTGTAGCAACAAAGGAGGTTGTGTGATGGTAAGTATCGTTTTGGCAAGCCACGGTGACTTGGCAGAGGGTCTAAAGATGACCGGTTCGATGGTCTTCGGCGATCAGCCCAACGTCGCCACGGTTTCCCTCATGCCGAGCATGGGTCCGGACGACTTCCGCCAGAAGGTGGAAGAGGCGGTCGCTTCCTTCGACGATCCCGAGGACGTCTTGTTCCTTGTCGATCTGTGGGGCGGCACCCCCTTCAACCAGATCAGCGGTCTGTTCGACGCCCATCCCAGCTGGGCGATCCTGACTGGTGTGAACCTGCCGATGCTTGTCGAGGTGTACACCGCTCGCTTCGACGCATCCAAGACGGCCCACGATATCGCCAAGCACGTCATTTCCGAGGCCCGCGCCGGCGTTCGCGTCAAGCCCGAGTCTCTCGAGCCTGTGGAGGTCAAGCCCGCGGCAGCCGCGGCGCCGGCCGCCCATCAGGGCGCCATCCCCGAGGGCACGGTCCTCGGCGACGGCCACATCAAGTTCGTGCTCGCCCGTGTCGATACCCGTCTGCTCCACGGTCAGGTGGCAACCACGTGGACCAAGATGACCAATCCCGATCGCATCATCGTCGTGTCCGACGCCGTCTCTCACGATGACCTGCGCAAGTCCATGATCATGGAGGCCGCGCCTCCCGGAGTTAAGGCCCACGTCGTCCCGGTCCAGAAGATGATCGAGGTCGCCAAGGACCCGCGTTTCGGCGCCACCAAGGCCATGCTCCTGTTCGAGACCCCGCAGGACCTGCTCCGCGCGGTCGAGGGCGGCGTGGACATCAAGGAGGTCAACCTCGGCTCGATGGCCCACTCCGCGGGCAAGGTCGTCGTGACCAACGCCATCGCCATGGATAACGACGATGTCGAGACGCTCGAGAAGCTCGCCGCCCGCGGCATCACCTTCGATATCCGCAAGGTCCCGGCCGATTCCGCCGAGTCCTTCGACGCGATGATCAAGAAGGCCAAGTCCGAGCTGGCCGCCCAGTAAAGGAGGGAATATGTCAGCACTTTCGATCGTTTTGATCGCCATCATCGCGCTGCTGGCCGGTATGGAGGGTATTCTGGACGAGTTCCAGTTCCACCAGCCGCTCGTGGCCTGCACGCTCATCGGTCTCGTGTCCGGCCACCTGCAGGAGGGCGTCATGCTCGGCGGCTCCCTGCAGATGATCGCCCTCGGTTGGGCGAACGTCGGCGCCGCCGTCGCGCCCGATGCGGCCCTGGCCTCCGTTGCGTCCGCCATCATCATGGTGCTCGCGCTCGACGGTGGCACGGCCGACTCCCAGACCGCCATCACCACCTCCATCGCTCTCGCCGTGCCGCTGTCCGTGGCTGGCCTGTTCCTGACGATGATTTGCCGCACGCTCGCCATCCCCATAGTTCACGCTATGGATGCCGCCGCCGAGAAGGGCGACTTCAAGGGCATTGAGATGTGGCAGATCCTGGCTATCCTCATGCAGGGTGCCCGCATCGCTATCCCGGCTGTGGCCCTGTGCTTCGTCTCGCCCGAGATTGTGACTAACGCGCTCAACATGATGCCCGCATGGCTGTCCGGCGGCATGGCCGTCGGCGGTGGCATGGTCGCTGCCGTCGGTTACGCCATGGTCATCAACATGATGGCGACCAAGGAGGTCTGGCCGTTCTTCGCGCTCGGCTTCGTCTTCGCCGCTGTCCAGCAGCTCACGCTCATCGCCCTCGGCGTCATCGGCGTGTCCCTCGCCCTGCTGTACCTCGGCCTCAAGGACCTGGCCAAGAACAGCGGCGGCTCTGCCGGTACCGGCGATCCGCTCGGCGACATCCTGAACGATTACGAGTAAGGAAGGGAGGACGTACATCATGGCAGAGAACAAGGTTCAGCTTTCCAAGTCCGACCGCATGTCGGTGTGCATGCGTCATCAGTTCCTGCAGGGCTCGTGGAACTACGAGCGCATGCAGAACGGCGGCTGGTGCTTCGCTATGATCCCCGCGATCAAGAAGCTCTACTCCAACAAGGAGGACCAGATTGCGGCGCTCAAGCGTCACATGGAGTTCTATAACACGCATCCGTACGTGTCCGCTCCCGTCATCGGCGTCACCCTCGCTCTTGAGGAGGACCGCGCCAACGGCGCTCAGGTCGAGGACGCTGCGATCCAGGGCGTGAAGGTCGGTATGATGGGCCCGCTGGCCGGTGTCGGCGACCCCGTCTTCTGGTTCACCCTTCGCCCGATCCTCGGCGCGCTCGGCGCTTCCCTGGCCCTCGGTGGCTCCATCATGGGTCCGCTGCTGTTCTTCTTCGCGTGGAACATCATCCGCATCGCGTTCCTTTGGTACACCCAGGAGTTTGGCTACAAGGTTGGTACCTCCATCACCAAGGACCTCTCTGGCGGTCTTATGGGCAAGATCACCGAGGGTGCCTCGATTCTGGGCATGTTCATCATCGGCGCGCTCGTGCAGCGCTGGGTGAGCATCTCCTTCACCCCGGTCGTCTCCACGGTTCAGCAGTCCCCCGGCGCCTACATCGATTGGGCGAGCCTGCCCGCGGGTACTGAGGGCATCCATCAGGCTCTGAGCCAGTACGCGGCGCTCGGTCCCACCGGCCTCGAGGTCGCCAAGGTGACCACGCTCCAGGCCAATCTCGACCAGCTGATCCCCGGCCTTGCCGCCGTAGGCCTCACGCTCCTGTGCTGCAAGCTGCTCAAGAAGAAGGTCTCCCCGATCGTCATCATCATCGCCCTGTTCGCCGTGGGTATCGTTGCCCGCCTGCTCGGCATCATGTAAGACGCTTCGGTATCAAGCGCACTCAGGCGCTTGAGCCTCGAGCCGCGCCGCTGCCATGGTTCGCCATTCGCAGCGGCGCGGCTTTTCCGTACTTGCGGGCGTTCCCGCCGCAGTCGTATATTTCTTCAAGACCGCCTGGCGGGATTTCGACACACGTGCGTTTCCGGCTGAACATGTAGGGAAACGCTTGAGGAGGATGCAGGGATGGCGCAATCGCAGAACAGCTCGGTCTACTACACGGAGAAGGCCACGTCGTTTCATGGGATGTCGACCTATGGTTCGGTGATGCTCGGCAACAATGCCTTCGAGTTCTATAACGAGAGAAACCCCGAGGACTTCATCCAGATCCCCTGGTCCGAGATCGATCACGTGGCGGCGTCGGTGCTGTTCGGCGGCAAAAAGATCTCGCGCTTCGCGATCTTCGTGAAGGGGAGCGAAAGCGGGTTCTCGTTCTCCACGAGGGATAATAAAGCCACGTTGCGCGCTATGCGCGAGCATGTGCCCGAAGACAAACTTTTGCGCTCTCTGAGCTTCTTTGACGTGATCAAACGCGGCGTGCTGTCACTGTTCCGCAAAAACCGCTAGAATATCCCATACGCGCTTTCGGATGCGTCGATGGGCTTTTTCGTCGAGCATGTTCCGATCGCGCAACCATGGCAATGCCTCCGTAGCTCAGGGGATAGAGCACCGCTCTCCTAAAGCGGGTGTCGTACGTTCGAATCGTATCGGGGGCACCATTGCAACTAAAAAGGCCGCCACGTGATCGTTCGCGTGGCGGCCTTTTCTTGCGATCTACTAGTCCTCGGTGTTGGCGTCGGTTCGCGCCTGCGTGGTGAGGGTGATCGTGGTGCCCTTGTCCAGCGATCCGGAGGCGGACTGGCTCACGATGATGCCGTCTGCCGGGCCGTTCACCACGACCTTGAAGCCGAGCGACTCGAGCTGCGGCTTGGCGTGGGAGGCGGAGTCGTTCACAAAGTTAGGTGCGTTGACCTTGGCGACCGGCTCGGGACCCTGGGACAGCACGATCTTGATGGTGGTGCCGGGCTTGACGCTGCCACCGGGCTCGTAGCTGATCACGGAGCCGGCTGGAACGGTGGCGCTGTAATCGGAGCTGAAGGTGTAGCTGAGCTTATCGCCGAGCGCCTCGATGGCCTGCTCCTTGGTCTTGCCGGTGAGGTTGGGCACGTCAATGGTGTCGGGGCCGGTGGACACCCAGTACTCGATGACGGTGCCCTCCTCAACAACCTCGCCGGTGTTTTTGCCCTGCTTGAAGACGGTGCCGGCCTCGGCCTCGTTGGACTCCTCGTGCGCCTGGCCCTTGAGGTTGGCGGCGGTGAGCAGAGCCTCGGCCTCATCGGCGGTCTTGCCGGTGATGTTGGGGACCTCGGTCTCCTTGACGGGGACGGGGCCCTTGGAGAGCGTCAGCGTGACCGTGGAGCCCTCGGGCGCCTCCTTGTTGCCATCGGGCGTCTGGTCGACGACGCGGCCCTCTTCGACCTCATCGTCATTCACAGCCTTGCCGTACTCGACGTTGAAGCCGGCGTTCTCGAGCGCGTCCTCGGCCTCTTCCTGCGTGTAGTCGATGACGTTGGGAACGATGACCATCTCGCCGGAACCGCCGAACAGGTTGCTGGCAAAGAAGACAGCGGCGGCGATTACCACGATGGCGCCGATCACGATGGCGGCGATTTTGGCGCCGTTGCCCTTCTTGGGCTCCTCGTAGTCGTTCTGGCCGCGCGAGGATGCGGGCGCTGCGACGCGCGGACCGGCGGTGGTGGAGCCGGGACCGGCAGCGCCTGCGGGGCGCACCATGGCCTGGGTGGCGTCACTCATCACGCGGGTCTCGGCACCGCCGACGCCCATGGGCGCGGCAATCACGCGTGTGGGCTCTGCCACGTCGACCGCGCGACCGGTGGCATAGGCGTTGAGCACCTGGCGCAGCTCGTCGGCGGTCTGGAAGCGGTTGGCGGGGTCCTTCTCCATGCACTTGAGGATGATGCGCTCGAGTGCCGGGTCGACGCCGGGGTTCACCTGGCTCGGCGGGATGGGCAGTTCGTTGACCTGCTTGAGAGCCACGGAGATGGCATCGTCGCCATCGAAGGGCACGCGGCCGGTGGCGCACTCGTACATGACCACGCCGAGGGAGTAGATGTCGCTCGTGGCGCCCAGGTCCTGACCGCGGGTCTGCTCGGGGGAGACGTAGTGGGCGGTGCCCAGGACGTTGTTGTCCTGGGTGAGATGGCTGTTCTTGGCGCGCGCGATGCCGAAGTCCATCACCTTGATGTTGCCGTCGGGCAGCACCATGATGTTTTGCGGCTTGATGTCGCGGTGGATGATCTCGTGCTTGTGTGCAACGGAGAGGGCGCCGCAGATCTGAGAGCCGATCTGGGCGACCTTCTTGGGATCGAGGGCGCCATGGCTGCGCACGCCGCTCTTGAGGTCGGTGCCGCGCAGGTACTCCATGACGATGTAGTACGTGTCGCCGTCTTTGCCCCAGTCGTACACGCCCACGATGTAGGGGCTCTGCAGACCGGCTGCGGCCTGCGCCTCCTGCTTGAAGCGAGCGGCGAAGGTGGCGTCCCCGGCGTACTGGGGCAGCATGATCTTCACGGCAACGGTGCGGTCGAGCACCTGGTCCTGCGCGCGATACACGCTGGCCATGCCGCCGTTTCCGACCTTATCCTTGAGCAGGTACCTTCCTCCAAGTACACGCTGTCCGTCTGGCATGTCTTTAACTCCTCATCAATCTATCCGCCGTAGGCGGAAGTGTTACCTCGTACCGGTGAATTGCTACAGCCCCTGTGTCGCAAGCGCCGCGCGCAGGACCTGTCCGCCTACGGCCGCCGCGCTTTCCTCGCCCTTCGCGTTCTGCTCGATCACGACGGCGATTGCCACGGTGGGGGTGTCGTAGGGGGCAAATCCAACGAACGTGGAGTTCGCGTTGGCGTTGTTGGTCTCGGCCGTGCCGGTCTTACCGGCCACCTTCACGCCCGCGATCGCCGCGGCCGAGCCGGTGCCGTTTTGGACGACGTCGAGCATGGCCTGCTTGACCTGCTCGGCGGTGCCGCTGCCCACGGCCTGGCCGAGGGAGTGGCCGCGCGTGGTCTTGAGGACCGTGCCGTCGGGGGCGAGGATCTGCGAGACCACGTAGGGGTTCATGGCGATGCCGTTGTTGGCGATCGTGGCGGCCATGAGCGCGTTTTGCATCACGGTGGCCTGCGGGCCGGGCGTGTGGCCCTGGCCGACAGGCTGGCCGGCGCCCGCCCAGGCGAGCTCCCACTCGGTCATCTCCTCGGGATTGGGCATGACGGATGCGGCGGTGGTGAAGTCCAGGCCGAGCTGCTGTCCGTAGCCAAAGGCGCGCGCTGTGGCCACGAGCTTCTCGGCGCCCAGGCCGTCGGCCACCTGGCCAAAGACCGTGTTGGACGAGAGCGCGAAGGCCTTGGCGAGCGAAATCTTGCCGTGACCGCGCTCGCCGATGCTCACAACGTCCGCGCCGCCGATTTCCATGCGTCCCGGGCTGTCGTAGGTGGTGTCGAGCGTGGCCAGGCCATTCTCGAGCGCCGAGGCGAGCGTGAGCACCTTGAAGGTGGAGCCCGGCGTGTAGAGCGCGAGGGTTGCGCGGTCGTACATGGAGGTGTCCGCACCGCCGCTGGCGTTGGCGGCCTCGATCGCCGCCTGGATGTTCGTGTTGTCGAACGTGGGGGCGCTGGCCCAGGCGAGCACGGCGCCGCTGCGCGGGTCGAGGGCGACGATGGCGCCCACGCGGCCGGCGAGGGCCTGCTCGGCTGCACGCTGGATGCGCGAGTCGATGGTGAGCTGGACCGAGTTGCCCGGCTCGCTGATGCCGGCGAGCGAGTTGAGGGCGTTTTGCCAGCTCGAGTAATCCTTGGACCCCGTGAGCGTGTCGTTTTGCGTGTTCTCGATGCCCATGGTGCCGTATTGCTGGGAGTAGTAGCCCACCACGTGTGCGGCGAGGTTGCCGTTGGGGTAGGAGCGGGCGTAGGTGCCGTCGGCCTGCTGGATGGACTCGGCGAGTGTCAGGCCATCCGCGGTGATGATCGAGCCGCGCTTGATGAAGCGCGCCTTGTTGATGGTGTGGTTGTTGCTCGGCATGTCCTGATACTCGGACGCCTTGATCACCTGAATATAGGTGATGTTTCCGATGAGCACGGCGAACAGCGCGGTGAACAGGAACACGGTGCGAGTCAGGCGGTTGGCGAGCGCCACGCGGCCGAGCAGGCCGCTCTCGGGCGTGTCGAGGGCGGGGCGGCGCATGTGAGAGCCACGCACGGTGGTGCGGTAGCCGGCGGTGGCCAAGTCGGTGCTCGTGTTGGCGATTTCGGTCGAGCGGCCGGTTGCCTCGTCACCGGCGCGCAGCAGCAGGGCGACGATCACGAAGCTCGCGAGCAGGGAGGAGCCGCCCTGGCTCATGAAGGGCAGGGTCACGCCGGTGAGCGGGATGAGCTTGGTCACGCCGCCCACGATGGTGAAGGCCTGGAAGGAGATGGCCGCGGTGAGGCCGGCGGCGGAGAAGGCCGCCAGGTCGGACTTGGCACGCGCGGCGGTGGTGAGGCCGCGGACCGCGAACAGCATGAACAGCAGCAGCACGGCGGAGCCGCCGAGCAGGCCCATCTCCTCGCCGATCGCGGCGAAGATCATATCGGAGGCCACGACGGGGATGATGTCGGCCATGCCCTTGCCGATGCCGACGCCCGCGAGGCCGCCGTCTGCCAGGGAGAACAGCGACTGGACGATCTGGTAGCCGAGGTTCTGCGCGTCGGAGAACGGGTCGAGCCAGATGGCCACGCGGACCTGCACGTGGCTCATGATCTGGTACATGCCGAATGCACCGACGGCGAGCAGCGCAAGGCCGATGATCACGTAGGACACGCGGCCCGTGGCCACGTAGAGCATGATCAAGAAGATGGTGTAGAACAAAAGCGCGCTGCCCAGGTCGCGTTCGAACGCGACGACGAGCAGGCAGACGCCCCACACGATGAACAGCGGGTAGAGCAGGCGCAGGCGCGGGAACTTGATGCCGAGCACGGTGCGGTTGGAGATGGACAGCAGCTCGCGGTTCTCGGCCAGGTAGCCGGCGAGGAACAAGACGATGAGGACCTTGGCGAACTCACCGGGTTGGAACTGGAAGCCGCCGATCTTGATCCACAGCTTGGAGCCATAGATCTCGGTGCCGATGAACATGGGCAGCACGAGCAAGATGATGCCGGCGATGCCCAGGACGTATTTGTAGCGTTTGATGACCTCGAGGTTCTTCACCACGGCGAGCGTGCCTACCATGAGGGCCACGCCCAGGAACAGGAAAATCACCTGGCCCAGCGAGGCGTCGGGCTGCAGGCGCGTTACGAAGGTGATACCGATGCCCGAGAGCGTGAACACGACGGGCAGGATCGCCGGGTCGGCGCCGGGCGCGAAGATGCGCACGCCGATATGGGCCGCGGCGAATGCGGCGAACAGCCCCAGCGGGACGGCCAGCGTCTGGAAGGAGAGCGCGGCGCCCGTGGTGACCACGTACATGGCGTAGAGCAGCGTGACGGGGAACGCGGCGGCTATGAGTAGGAGCAGTTCGGTCGTGCGGCGACTCATTTACGCGGCACCTCCCTCGGTCGTGGTTGAAGGTGAAATGGCATCGGCGGGCGATTCGCTCGGGGACGTTCCGCCTGCCAGGGCGTCTGCGGGGCTTGTGCCCGGTGCCTCCGTGGACCCGGTGAGATCCTGTTGGATGGCGCGCGCGTCCTCGATGAGTTTGGTCTGCGTCTCGTCGATCTGCGCTCGGTAGTTCTCCACCGCGTCTTGCGCGTCCTTGAGGTTCTTCTGCGGGATACCCTCGCGGAGGCGGTTTTGGGTGTCCTCGGGGAGGTACTTGAGCTGGATGGAGGTCTCATCCTCGAGCCAGTTGAGCTTGAGTCCGAGGAGTGAGTCGGGAATGCCGGTGTAGATGGCGACCGCATCGTCCTTCACGCCCAGGTAGACGGACTTGCGGATGGAGATGAACGAGGCCACAGTGGCCACGATGAGCGCGATGAGCAGGCCAACGATGGCGAAGAACAGTGTGCGCTTGTGCTTGCGAGCGACCTCCCGAACGCGGCCGTCGTCGGTGATGTCGACCACCACGACGGTGACGTTGTCTCCGCCGCCTGCGGCGAGCGCGGCGTCGACCAGGTTGTCCGTGCAGATCTGCGCGGTGGAGCTCTGCTGGGCGATGCGCTCGATCTCGCCGTCCGGGACCATGCCCGACATGCCATCGGAGCACAGGATGAGGCGGTCGCCCTCCTCGACGTTCAAGGTGAAGTGGTCGGCGTACATCGCTGGATCGGAGCCCAGGGCTCGCGTGATGACGGATCGGTTGGGATGCGTGCGCGCCTCGTCGGCGGTGATCTCGCCGGCATCGACGAGCTCCTCGACGTAGGAGTGGTCGCGCGTGACACGGATGAGGGTACCCTCGTGTAGCAGGTAGGCGCGCGAGTCGCCCACGTGCGCGATGGCGAGGGTGGTGCCCTCGATGTAGGCGGCGGTGGCGGTGCAGCCCATGCCGGGTCTGCCCACGCCGTTCACGGCCGCCTCGATGATGGCCGCGTTGGCCGCCTCGATAGAGGCGGCGAGCTGTGCGGCATCGGCCGACTTGGGGCCGGTCTTGGCGATGGTCTCGACGGCGATCGCGCTGGCAACCTCACCGGCGGCGTGGCCGCCCATGCCGTCGCACACGCAGAACAGCGGCGAGGCGGCGAGATAGGAGTCCTCGTTGTGGCTGCGCACACAGCCCACGTCGGAGCGAGCACCCCACATGAGCATGGAGGACGTGCCGGCGTCGAAGGTGGCGTCGGTGTCGATCGGGTCGTCGGTGATGGGCTCGAAGTCCATGGTCGAGCCGGGATCGTTGAGCTTGGCCTCCACGGCTTGGAGGTCGATCTCGGCCGTGTCTTCAGGCGAGACGGGGGCGGTTGGATCGGGGATCGACTGGATGGGAATCTCGGGCTCGGGCTCGAAGGAGCCGGGGGCGGCATGCGCCGGAGCGGGCGCGGG
>NZ_GG692710.1:1157034-1157982 GCF_000156175.1 Collinsella intestinalis DSM 13280 | reverse complement strand
GGCGGCTTCGACCGAGATGGGGGGCGCTGCATGCGCCGGGGCCGTATGGGCGGGCGGCATGGGGGCCGGCTTGTCGTAATCGGGCACCCAGGGATCCGGGGCGCCCGATGCCGGAATAGCAGAGGCCGGGGCCACAGGGGCCGCCGGTCGAGCGTGCTGGGCTTGTGATTCGTACCCGGTGGTGCGCAGGTCGTCCTGCTCGGGTGTCATCGACGGTTCACCTTCATGACCACGTCGCCGATCTGGACCTCATCGCCTTCGCGAAGGGTCGCAGGCTCCTGCAGCGCGCGGCCGTTGACGAGGGTGCCGTTGAGCGAGTTGAGGTCCTCGATCACGAGCGCGGGACCCTGGAGGGAGAAGCGCGCGTGGCTCGCGGAGACGAAGGGCTCGTTCACGCAGATATCGGAGGACGGGGAGCGGCCCACGATGACCGGCCCCAGAATGTCCATGTGGATGCCGCGAATACCGCGCGGTCCCTTATCGACATCGATCGTCCAGATCGCGGAGTCGCGGCGCTGGCCGCGCACCAGCCCCACGCCCGTCTTCATGACGGCGAACAGGAAGATGTAGAGCAGTGCGACGAGGACGATGCGCCCGGCGAACAGGATGATGTCGATCACAGGCTAACCCCTAAACTCGAAGGTGCTCAGACCGAAGGTCAGCACGTCGCCGTTGCGTAGGGGGCAACGGGTGATGCGGCGGTTGTTGACCATGGTGCCATTGGTGGAATTGAGGTCCTCGATGGACCAGTCGCTGCCGGTGAAGGTCAGCTCGGCGTGGCGGCGGCTCACGTTGGGGTCGCGCAGGACGACGTCGGCCACGGAGCGCTCGCGGCCCACGGTGGCGCGGGCGGAGGTGAGCTCATAGGTGTCGCCGGTCACGACGTCGACGAGTTGGGCGAGCGGACGGGAGGGGGCAGCGGGCTTTGCGGGCGCCATATGGGCCGCG
>NZ_GG692710.1:1154558-1156934 GCF_000156175.1 Collinsella intestinalis DSM 13280 | reverse complement strand
GGGATGGGCGTCGGTGCGGGTGCAAAGGGGTCGGCGACCTCAGCGGCACCGGCGACCTGCGCGGATGCGGGGCTGAACGCGGCGTCGAGTTCGGGATTCGCCACCGGCACGGCGCCGGCGGCGGGAGAGGGCACGGAGGCGGGCATGGGTGCCGGGGTGGGCGTGGCCTTGCCGGACGCGCCCTTGAGATAGGCGCGCTCCTCCTCGTATAGACGGGCGAGGGTGGGGGCGTCGACGTTCTCGGCGAACACGGAGAACTTACCCGGTTTGAGCGACGGGTCGATCATGAAGCGGACGAGCGGGGTGCCCACGAAGCGGTAGCGCTTCTTTTCGGCCTGGGCGCGCACGAACTCGGTGACCTCGCTGGCGAGCTGGGAGTAATAGGGCGCCAGGAGCTGATCGTCGTCGGCGGCGATGAGCACGGTGTAGAGGGCGGGGGCGGTGTTGACGCCGTTGATGACCAGGGTCTGGTCCTCCATCTCGCGGGCCGCCTGCTTGGCGAGCTTCTTGAAGGAGAAGGGCGCCTGCGCCGCGCCGAAGATCCCAGCGACGCGGTCTTCAAATATGTTCAGGAAGTTCACGAACGATCACCTTCCGAAAAATCTCGCTTATAACCGAGAGCAAGTATGCATAGCCAAACAAGTATAGAGGATAGGCCGCCCAGGCCCAGGGCCACGGCCGCGTCGGCAGGGGCCACCGCGCTAATTTCCATAGGGTGCGCAAGATAGCGGCATGCGACAGCGCACAACGGGATGAGCAGGTAGAGGGCGGTGAGCGGGTATGCGGGACGTCCCTCCTGGCGGTTTACCCATGTCCGCGTCAGCGCCCAGGAGGTCCCGGCGGCGATGAGGACGGTGCCCGCTGCGGGGACGAGAAACGCCGGGGTTGCGAGCGCCATGAGGGCGTCGAGCGAACCCAGGGTCCCGGCCTGCAGGTGCGAGGCCACGAGGAGTTGCGCGAAGGCGGCGCCGGCACCGGAAGCGGCGGCAGACACGCTCGGGGTGAGGAAAAATCCTCCGATCACGGCGGATGCGGGTGCGAGGATCATGGCGTCACCGGCGGCCAGGCCGAGGGCGGCGCAGGTCACGAGGACAGTCGAGGCGGCCGGATGCAGGCGGCCCCATACGAACCACCAGGCGGCCATGAGGCAGAAGGCCAAAACGGCCAGCGGCAACACCTCGAACAGGGGTGTCGAGTTGACGATGAGCATGAGCCAACCGGCAAGGGCGAGGGCAGACCCGATTTGCGGCGCGATGCCCGCTCCCACGCCGATGCCCGCTGCGGTGATGGCGCGGACCGCCGCTCCGCCTACTTGCAGGTCGCCCAAAAGTGCCCACGATACGGCTGCGACCGCGACGCCTGTGACGGCACCGAGCGCATATTCGCGTGCACGGGGGAAGCGGCTGCCTAGATATCCCTTGTCCGGGTCGAGCTCCCATACGCGCTCGGCGCGGCCGTCGGCCGGGTCGAGCGCGTCTTCGGTATCGTCGGAGGTGAGGCGAGCGATGATCCGAGCGAGGCTCTTGCGGCCTTCGCGCTGATTTCCCAGGCGGGCCAGGAAGGCGTCTCCGAATTCCGCCACGCTCGGCATGCGGTCGTACGGGCTGGGGGAGAGCGCATCGAGCAGGGCTTGCTCGGCTGTCTCCGGGATATCGGGCAGCAGGTCGCTTGGGTAGAGGACTCCGCGGATGATGCGGTCGAGGGAGTCGGCGGGGGTGCCGGCGCGGAAGGGCGCCGTGGCGCAGAGGGACTCGTAGAGGACCGCGGCCAAGGCGAAGATGTCGCTGCGCTCGTCAACCTGCTCGCCGTTGAGCTGGTTCGGGGGGCATATAGCCGATGGTGCCGCCTCGCGCACCGCCAAAGCCCGCGGCGCTGGCGAGCATGGCCATGCCGAAGTCGGCCAGCTTGACGTGGCCGTTGTGGTCGATCAGGACGTTGGCGGGCTTGATGTCGAGATGGAGCACGCCGTTCTCGTGTGCGAAGGACAGGGCCTGGACCAGGGCGTCGGCGATGCAGGCCGCCTCATCGTAGGTGAGGGAGTGACCCTCGACCTGCTGGAGGAACTCCTCGAGCGTCATGCCGTCCACGTATTCCATGACCAGGTAGGCATGGGCGCTGTCGTAGGTGAAGTCGATGACCTGCACGATATTGGGGTGCTGCAGCATGCTGGCCGTTCGAGCCTCGGCGAGCGCGGCGGCGGTGGTTTCGAGCGGGGTTCGTGCATCGGGCGATGCGAGGGGCATGCGCTTGATGGCCACGCGTCGCTGCAGGCGGGAGTCGAGGCAGATTTCGACGCTGCCAAAGCCGCCCGCGGCGCGCGTCTCGAGCGGCCGATAGCGCTTGAGCAGGGATGACGCTGCCGAGCCGGCGGCGGGC
>NZ_GG692710.1:1152549-1154458 GCF_000156175.1 Collinsella intestinalis DSM 13280 | reverse complement strand
GGCCGGCGCCACATGGAGCGCGATGCCAGGCGCGGGCCGCTCGCGAGATTGGATTGCGAGGGCATTTCCCGCTGTTGCGGGTCGGGTATGTTGAAGGGGAAGATCGGCATGGCCATCCTCGTGCGTTTAAAGTTCGTTTCCGGCCGAAGCCAAGTGCAGTTTGGGCCCATTTTACCACGGTGGCCGTGTGCACCGTTTTCAGCGACCGTCGTCGGCGAGCATCCGTGCGGGTTGGAGCCGCGGACGTGGGGCCGCGCGAGACGCTATGATGGTGGGCACGATTATTCACGCGCGCGATGAAGGGTGTGCGTGCGATAAGGGGTGTGCGACGAAGGCGGTGAAAGGGCATATGGACGATTCCGAGCGACTCGCGGCATACGATGCGTTCGCACGGGGCATTCGTGCGGAGCTCGCCGAGGTCGGCGCGCGCATGGACGTTCTGCGCACCGAGAACAAGGCCAAGACGGCGACATATCGCCAGCTGTTCGCCACGCGCATGACCCTGAAGGACATCGACCGCCGCCTGGTCGAGCGCGGATTGTAGGAGGAATTCCCCATGGAGTCGCTCTATAGGAAGTACCGCCCGCTCACGTTCGAGAGCGTCGTGGGCCAGCAGCATATCGTCTCAACGTTGGAGCACGCGGTGGCCGAGGGCCGCCTGAGCCATGCGTACCTGTTCTGCGGCCCGCGCGGTACGGGCAAGACCACCATGGCGCGCATCCTCGCCAAGGCGCTGCTGTGCGAGAAGGCCGAGGGCGCCCGCGCGGCAGGTGCGACCGGCTGCAACCCCGACGGTACCTGCCCGGAGTGCACGGCGATCGCCGAGGGCACGCATCCGGACGTTTACGAGCTCGACGCCGCGTCGCGCACGGGCGTGGACAATGTGCGCGAGGAGATCATCAACTCGGTGAGCTTCGCCCCGGTGCGCGGCGCCTACAAGGTCTACATCATCGACGAGGTCCACATGCTCACGACGCAGGCGTTCAACGCGCTGCTCAAGACGCTTGAGGAGCCGCCGAGTCACGTCATCTTTGTCCTGTGCACCACCGATCCGCAAAAGATCCTGGAGACGATCCTGTCGCGCTGCCAGCGCTTCGACTTCCACCGCATTTCGAACGACGACATCATCGGTCGTTTGCGCTACATCTGCGAGCAGGAGGGTTTCGCCTTCGATGAGGAGGCGCTCGAGGTCGTGGCGCGCCACGCCCGCGGCGGCATGCGCGACGCCCTGTCCACGCTGGAGCAGCTCTCGGTCTTCGGCGACGGCTCGGTGCGCATCGACGACGCGCGCGCCCTGCTGGGCGAGGTGGCGTCCACGGTGCTGTCCGAGTTTGCCTGCAAGATGGCGGTGCGCGACACCGTGGGCCTGTTCGGCCTCATTCGGGCTCAGGTTGACGAGGGCAATGACCTACAGGAGCTCACGCGCGACCTGATCGCGCACATCCGCGACGTATACACGGCCGCGATCGCGGGCCCTTGCGCCGAGCTGTTCGATGGGACGCCCGAGGAGGTGGCCGCGCTCGTCGAGGAGGCTCGCCTGTTCGAGGGGGCCGACCGCCTTTCCCGTGCGTTGACCGTGCTGGATGACGCCGCGCTGGAGATGCGCAACGCGACCGATCCGCGCCTGGTGCTCGAGATCGCCTGCACGCGCCTGGCCCGCCCCGAATCCGACCTGACGCTTGAGGCGCTCGCCGAGCGCATCGCCCGCCTCGAGGCCCAGATCGCCTCCGGCGTGCCGAGTGCGCCGATGTCGGCCGAGCAGCTCGCGTCGGCAACGCGGTCGAAGGCCGCGCCCGCGTCCCAGGAGGTTCGTAAGGCCGCGCCCGCGCCGGTATCTGCGCGCGTGGTGCCCCCGACGAGCGCCCCCACTTCCGCAGGCGCCCCGGCATCTGCATGCGCGGCGGCCCAG
>NZ_GG692710.1:1152060-1152449 GCF_000156175.1 Collinsella intestinalis DSM 13280 | reverse complement strand
TCCGCGCGCGCCCCAAAGCCCGCTGCCCCCGCAACGGTGCCGGCGAGTGCCACACCGGCGATGAGCTCGTGTGCGGTGACGCCCGCCTCCGCTGACGACGCCGAACTGCAGCGCCGTTGGGTCGAGACGGTGAAGAAAATCGCCGCGGTCCAGCCATCGCGCGGCGGCTTGCTGCAAAGCTCCCGCGCTGTGAGCGACGATGGCGAGACCCTCGTGGTCGCGTTCCCCAAGGGTTCCAACTTCGCTCTCAAGATGATTAGCCGCCCGGACAGCAACGCCCTGGTGATGCCCGTTATCTGCGAGGTCTTTGGCAAGCGCTCCGTTGAGTACGTGATGGACGGCGCTCCGGCCGGTGCCCCCGCCGCGCCGGCTCAGCCCGCCGCGACGGC
>NZ_GG692710.1:1151790-1151960 GCF_000156175.1 Collinsella intestinalis DSM 13280 | reverse complement strand
GGTTTGATAGGCCTTTCACCCCTATCCCCAGGTCATCGGCGCACTTTTCAACGTACGTCCGTTCGGCCCTCCACGGGGTCTTACCCCCGCTTCAGCCTGCCCAGGGATAGCTCACCCGGCTTCGCGTCTGCGGCACGCGACTCAGATCGCCCGTTTCGGACTCGCTTTCG
>NZ_GG692710.1:1147529-1151690 GCF_000156175.1 Collinsella intestinalis DSM 13280 | reverse complement strand
GCGCCGGCGCAATCTCAGTCGGCCGTTTCCGCCCCCGCCACCGCGGCGCCCGTCGCCGATCACGCTAGCGGCCCCACGGTCCTCGCGGAGCGTGACATAGATGCCGATCGCAAGGCGTGGGAAGACGACATGCCGCCTTATGACGATGCGTTCATCGCTTCGTACGATGACGACGCCGGGGTTCCGCCGTTCGATGCCCCGGCGCCTGCGCCCGTAGCTGCCTCGGTGCCCGTTTCCGCGCCCACCGAGGCTTCCGGGGCATCGGCTCCCGCCACCGCCACCGCGTCGGCACCGGCTCCCGCCCCTGCTCCCGCTCCCGATCTGGGCGAGGCTGCCGACGGCGATGCTCCGGTCGACCCCAAAGAGGTGCTTCAGAATATCTGGGGCAACGTGACCTTTAAATAGCATGGCGTCGGCATGGGACGACCCAACTGGCGCCCCTGCATCCGCCTCGCGCGGCATCAGCCGTTCGCGGGGCGGCGTGCTCATAAACCCTCTTCCGTACAGGGGAGATGTGCGCTTGTGTCCGCCCCACGTGGTACCATGCCCCTTGGAATGACCCGCCTGTTAAACCGCAGGCTTTACCAGTGAGGAGAACCCATGGCCGGAATCAACATGCAGCAGCTCATGAAGCAGGCTCAGCAGATGCAGAAGAAGCTCGCCGAGGCTCAGGAGTCCATGAACGAGGTCACCGTCGACGCCAGCGCCGGCGGCGGCATGGTCAAGGTCACCGTGGATGGCAACATGCAGCTCCAGTCCGTGACCATCGACCCGGACGCACTCGACCCCGAGGACGTCGATATGCTCCAGGACATGATCGTGGCTGCTGTGAACGAGGCCTACCGCGGTGTGGCAGAGATCGCCAACAAGCGCATGAGCGCCGCCACCGGTGGCATGGGCGCCGGCATGCCCGGTATGCCGTTCTAAATCCAAGAGATTCCACCTCGACCGCATCGTTTAGCCGGGCATGTGCAATTGGGGTACGTCCCCAATTGCACATGTGTTGCCTGTCGCACCATTTTGGGAGGGCAAACGCGCATGAGCGCCGACCGCAGTCTACAAATCCTTCTCGATGAGCTGGGCCGCCTTCCGGGCATCGGTCCCAAGAGCGCCCAGCGCATCGCCTATCACCTTCTCGAGGCCGACGCCGAGGAGGCTCGCCGCTTGGCGGACGCCATCCTCATGGTGAAGAGCGAGGTCCATTTCTGCAGCCGCTGCTTCAACTACGCGACGGGCGATGAGTGCGCGATCTGCGAGGACTCTTCGCGCGACCGCGGTCGCATCTGCGTGGTGGGGGAGCCCCGCGATGTCTCGGCAATCGAGCGCACGGGCAGTTATCGCGGCCTGTATCACGTGCTCGGCGGCGTGATCAGCCCCATGGACAAGATCGGTCCCGAGCAGCTTCACGTACGGGAGCTGCTCGCCCGCCTGGGCACGGAAGACATCGAGGAGGTCATCATCGCCACGAATCCCAACATCGAGGGCGAGACCACCGCGAGCTATCTGGCGCGCACCATCAAGCCGCTCGGTATCACCGTCACGCGGCTGGCGAGCGGCCTGCCCGTGGGCGGCGACCTCGAATATGCAGACGAGCTGACCCTTGGGCGTGCCATCGAGGCGCGTCGCGCGCTCTAGCGCCCCATCCGTCGCGAGAGGAGTTGCGATGCGCATCTTCGACACATCGCGCAGGCGCCTGCGTCGCACGGCGCTGCCCCCTCGCCTGGTGGGACTCGTCACCTTTTCATTCGCCCTGCTTGGCCTGGGCGTCGTCACCTATGCCGCCTCATTGCCGTCGCTGATCCAGGTCGCGCAGCGCACCGAGGAGCGCGGCTTTGCCGATGCGTTCGTCGAGGGGCTGTTCGGGTCCGGCGTCCTTGTCGGCGGCGCTTCGCAGGGTGCGGGTTCTGATGACGGGGCGCAGGCCGGCGAGGCGGCGGCGGATGGTTCCACTTCGTCTGAGGATGGTCACGCCGGCGGTCTCACGCTGGGCGGCGTGGCCTTCGAGCAGGTTATCTCCGGTGTTGTGGGCGGCGGAGCTTCCGGTGCGTCCTCGGCGCCCGGCGCGTCGGGCTCGACCGGTGCGGGCGCTGGCCCCAATGCACCTGGCGGCTCGCACGGCAATGCGAGTGGCACCACGGTGCCCGCGCCCGAGCCCGCCCCGCCGGTGGAGGTTCCCACGGAGCCCGCCGTTACGGAGGAGCAGGAGCGGCAGTTCTACAACGCCTTGAGCGCCTCGGCCGGCCGCATCAACGGATATGTTGGCGAGATCAATGGCATCACCGCCGCTTTCAACAACGATTGCATGGCGGACTCGAACACGCGCGGTGCCCGCGCGACACAGGCCGCAAGTTTGCGAGACCGCCTGGTCAACGAGTACATACATGTGCGCGACGAGATCCTGGTCGCAAACGATTCGCGGTACAAGGCGGCGCAGGGCGATCTCATCGGGATGTATCGCTTGCTGGCAACCTATGCCGGGGTCGTTCACAGTTCATGGCAATATGCGGGCAATCCCGATACCGTCAACACGGGCATCGATGCCATCCGTCGAGCCCAAGGCGCGGAGCTCGCCGAATTCCAGCAGGTGTACGGGAGGTTCAGCCTATGAGCGCATCCACCCAGGACATGACCCCGCGCACCACCGAGCCGCTTGGGCCCGCGGAGGTCGGCCCGTCCCATGAGGCGCCCGCTCGCTCGGGCGCCGATCCGAACCGTTCCACGCCGCCGTATCCCAGCGGTTATGTCCGCGGTGCGCGCATGGTGCGCCTCGAGGGATTTGAGGAGCCCTTCCGCATGGCGGAGCCCGAGCGCGAGACATATCACCGCCGTTTCGGCATTCTGTTCGTGGATGACTCCTCCGCCCGCCGCGGCGGATTGGGCACCGTCGTGCGCGCGACGAACGCCTTGGGCGAGACCTGCGCGCTCAAGACCCTGAATACGCCGGTTCGCGCCGAGCATGAGGACGATGTGTCCTTTGCGGCTCGCGTCGACCTTGCGCACACGGCGTTTCGCGCTGAATACGAAAGCCACCGATCGCTCTCCGGTTTCAAGGGCTTCCCGCGCCTGTTCGGTTTCGCGCACATCGGGGACACCCCCGCGATCGTCATGGAGTGGGTTGAGGGTGTGACGCTCAGCGTGGCGGCGCGCATGCTCTCGGTCGACGAGGCCGGTCGAGTCGCACCGCTCGTCGCCGCCCGTATCGGCCGCGACCTGGCCGACTTGCTCACGCGTCTCGACCTGGTGGGGGATGGTTTCGTCCACCGTGACATATCTCCGTCGAATATCCTTGTGCGAACGGCGCACCTGTCTGTCACCGAGCAGGCGGCCGACGGCGCCTTTGACCTCTGCCTGATCGACTTCGGCTCCTCTGTGCACCTTGATCCCATGGGGGCTCCGGGTTACACCATGCGCTATGCGACGCTGCGGCGCGCAACGCCCGATTACGCCCCGCCCGAGATGCTCACGGGCGACCTGCCCAATCTCGTCGAGCTGCGCAAATCCGAGAAGATCGACGTCTACGCCGCGGCGAGCGTCATCTTCGAGCTGGCCTGCGGCTTGCCGCCCTTCGAGCTCGAGGGTCGAGCGGGCGAGTCGCTCTATCGCATCAAGATGGACGAGCCTCCGCGCCCGCTCGTGGCCGCGCATCACGCGGCGTTCCATTTGGGCGATGTGCTCATGTTCGAACCCGAGGTCGCAGCGGTTGCGACGGAGGCCTCGCTGGATGTGACCGATGCGCACGACGAGCTCGAGTTCAAACGCGCTCTCGATCGCGTCGATGGCCAGCTCGCTGAGGTGCTCACCCCCGCGTTCGCATCGGGTCAAGAGGCGCGCCCCTCGGCAGAGGCCCTGCGTGATGCTCTCTCGGCGTTTTGCGCGCGCTATGCCCAAAATGTTCGGCGCGCCCTGCGTGGCGAGCGCCTGATTCCGTGCCGGGGTGAGGTGCGTCGTCGCGAGGGCCGGTCCCCGTACGCGGTGAACCGCCTGATCGGCGTGGTGGGCATGGCTTTGTCCGGCGCCGCACTCGTCACGGTGATCTGCGTGACCGCCTTGCTGCTTGACGGGGTCACGGTCTTGTTCCGCTTCGGATCCTTCGCGGCCCGCGGGGAGGTTCCCGCCGCGCTCGTGGGGCTCACGCTCGCCTTCCCGGCGGTCTGCGCCCTG
>NZ_GG692710.1:1140966-1147429 GCF_000156175.1 Collinsella intestinalis DSM 13280 | reverse complement strand
GGGACGCTCGCTCTGGCGGCGGGCTCGGCACTCGTACTCGCGCTCGTCTCGCACGTCTCGTTCTTGGGCGTGATCGGAAGATCCCCGCTGCTCGCCGCGCTGTTCCTGGCGGTTGCGGCGGCGTGGTGCCCGCTTGTGCTCGAGTACGCCATCACGGCTTTGCCACGGCCCTTCGGCGCACCCGTCGCCGGTTTGCCGCATATGGTGGCGCAACGTTCGATTATGGGGGAGGGGCCCGACGCCCACGCCTCCCTGCCCGAGGATACGGAGGTCCCAGATGCCGCTGAAGCGCGCGAATGAGCAGACGCCCTGCGGGGCCCTGTTTGACATACTCAAGCGATTTGGGGGGATCAGCCATAAGGAGCTGGCCTCGATGATCTTGTCCGAGCGACCGCTTGCCGATGGGCGCAGCCCGCAGAGCCGTTCGTCCGATCGGAGCTGGGTGTCGCGCTTTGTGGTGCACGCCCCGGCCGATGCGTCTCAGGAGCGGCTGTTCCGCGATTACGGTGTTGCGGCGCAGCGCGTGATGAACCGCCTGCGCACCAGCCGTTCGGGCTCTCGCACCTGCGCGGAGATTCTCGACATGGTGTGCGGCGAGGCCGGCGAACCCATGGTGCGTGCGTTGGAGGCGAGCCATGATGACGTGCGCCTCTACCGCAACGCCCTGGCCCGCGTGCGCGATGGCGAGGGTTATACGGTGGGGGAGCGTGCCGAGGCGGCCTTGGTCCTGCTCGTGGCGGCGGGGTGCTCGGCCAACGTTGGCCGAGCGGTCGATTACACCACGGAGTACATCCGTTGCCTGATGGGCGGCAGGCTCGGCACTCCCACATCCTGCCCGGTCTCTCTCGACCCCAAGAAGACGCAGGTCGATCTTGTGCTACCGCGCGTGCTCGGGTTTGTGCGCATCGTGGATGGGGTTATCGCCAGCGAGCCGTATTGGGTCTCGTCCGGTTCGGCCGGGGCCGAGATCGGCGCATTGGCCACAGGTTCGGAGGATATCACCGACGTGGCCGGAGACGTTTCGGCCCATCATGCGCGCGTGTGGTACGAGGCCGCCGATGCCGGTGCGGGACGCTGGATGCTGAGTGATCTTGGCTCCAGTAACGGGACCGTGGTGGTTGACGGTGACGGCTCGGCCCCGTCGCGCATCGCAAAAAACGAGGCCGTGGAGATACATCCCGGCGATGAGGTCCGTTTGGGTTCGCGTACGACGTTCGTCCTGGTGGAGGGTGCGGCCGAGATGGCGCGCTAACGGCGCGTCGCCGGCTGGCCCGCGAAGGGACCCGACCCTACTCCTCCCTGCCGAGAAAGCGCTGCAGCTCCGCCTCGCATGCCTCCATGCGCTTGTCGAGCGCGCCGGCGGCGGAGGCGAGCTCATCGAGCTGCTCTTGGCATGCGGCGATGCGCGCTTTTTGCAGCACCGCTGCCTGGGCGATCTGCTCGAGCTCGTCTCCATCGAAGAAATCGACGGTCGCGGCCTGCTGCTCGAGCACCTCGAGCTCGATGCGATGGCGGGCCATCTCATGTTCGAGGTGGCCGGAATAGCCGAGCGCTCCCTGGGAGAGTTCGACGAGCCACCTACGGTAATTGAGCTGGTCGACTGGATCTGGCTCGTCGGTGGAGCCCCCTTTGCGCATGTGGTTCTCGACGGCGGCGATGCCCCAGGCGTTGGGCAGCTCGTCGAAATCTTCCTGCGTGGGCACCTGTTCGCCAATCTCTTGCACGATGCGTTCCGGCAGGTCCCTGAGTAGGCAGAGCAGCTCTGCGCGGGCCTTGTCCATCTCGAGCTCCGCGGAGTACAGGTCGAAAAACGCCGCCTGCAGGTCCGTCTGGGTCACAGCGCTCTTGAGGTAGGCGATGCGGCGACGCAGCTCGCGGCAGGTGGTGGACCTGGGGCAGCGGCATTGCTCGTCGTGGTGCTCGGTGCACGGGGGCTTGAGGGCGGTCTCCTCCTCGGCCATGCGATCGCATACGGCGCTGACCTCGCATCCGGGCTTGGCGCCCTCGGCGTCCAGCTGGAGGCTGGCGATTTGGCGCGCCCGGTCCTCCCGCTTGAGATCGCACAGGCGCTCGCGCAGGTTGGAGATGCGCTCCGTTTCATCCCAGCACTCCCGATGCCTGCGTTCGGCGTGGGCGAGAGTCTCCCTGCGGGCGCGCACCGCCGCGCGCGCTTCGGCGGTGGTCATGCCGGCCTGGGCCGCCGGCGTTTCATTCGAGTTTCCCACGGCTCCTCCTGTCCATAGAATCCGATGTCTCTACCGTATGCGCCCGTGCGGACAAAATGTTGAGCAACAATTTTGATAGGGGGTCCGGCTTGGGGAGGCCCCGTTCGCAAACGCCGTCGGGCGTTGCTCAAACTGCTCGATGACCTGCGAATTTAGCTGGGTAAAACGTTTGCCGATGAACCCCGATTGTCGGCATCCGCGTCGCCGAGCGGGGTACAATGAGGACGCGTGCGTAGTTTCGCGTCGATTCGTCATGTCGCGCGCACCACCTATGGGAAGGACCGTCTCCGGGCCGCGCTTGGCGCCCCGCGCGGGGCCATTCTCATATATAACCCGGGGTCCGCCTGGCCCCGGCGCCTTATATACCTAGTTCGAGAGGAGAGGGGTATATGGCAGATCGCAAGTTCAAATCTATGGACGGCAACGAGGCCGCCGCGTACGTTTCGTACGCGTACACCGAGGTGGCGGGAATCTATCCCATCACGCCGTCCAGCCCCATGGCCGACCATGTCGACCAGTGGGCCGCTCAGGGCAAGAAGAACATCTTCGGCACGCCCGTGAACGTGGTCGAGATGGAGTCCGAGGCCGGCGCCGCCGGCGCCGTGCATGGCTCCCTGGGCGCTGGCGCCCTCACCACCACCTACACGGCATCGCAGGGTCTTCTGCTCATGATCCCGAACATGTACAAGATCGCGGGCGAGGGCCTGCCGAGCGTCTTCCACGTCTCGGCCCGCACCGTCGCCACCCACGCGCTCAACATCTTCGGCGATCACTCCGACGTCATGGCCTGCCGCCAGACCGGTTTTGCCATGCTCGCCGAGGGCAACGTCCAGGAGGTCATGGACCTCTCGCCCGTCGCCCACCTCGCCGCGCTCACCGGCAAGACGCCGTTCGTCAACTTCTTCGACGGCTTCCGCACCTCGCACGAGATCCAGAAGGTCGCCGTGTGGGATTACGAGGACCTCAAGGACATGTGCGACATGGACGCCGTCCAGGCGTTCCGCGACCACGCGCTCAACCCCGAGCATCCCGCGGCCCGCGGCAGCCATGAGAACGGCGACATCTTCTTCCAGCACCGCGAGGCCTGCAACGGCACGTACAACGCGCTGCCCGCCATCGTCCAGTCCTACATGGACAAGGTGAACGCCAAGCTCGGCACCAACTATCACCTGTTCGACTACTACGGCGCCAGCGACGCCGACCGCGTGGTCGTGTGCATGGGCTCCTTCTGCGATACGCTCGAGGAGGTCATCGACTACCTGAACGCCCACGGTGAGAAGGTCGGCCTGGTCAAGGTCCGCCTGTACCGTCCGTGGTCCGTCGAGGACTTCGTGGCCGCGCTGCCCGCGACCGTCAAGAAGGTCGCCGTGCTCGACCGCACCAAGGAGCCCGGCTCCATCGGCGAGCCGCTGTATCAGGATGTCGTCTCCGCCCTGTATGAGGCCGGCCGCTCCGACCTCGTGGTGACCGGTGGCCGTTACGGCCTCGGCTCCAAGGACGAGCCCCCGGCGGCTGCCTTCGCGGTCTTCGAGGAACTCAAGAAGGACGCGCCCAAGCGCGAGTTCACCATCGGTATCGAGGACGACCTTACCGGCCTGTCCCTGCCCATGGATCCGGACGCCCCCAACACGGCGGCCGAGGGCACCATCGAGTGCAAGTTCTGGGGCCTCGGCGGCGACGGCACCGTTGGCGCCAACAAGAACTCGATCAAGATCATCGGCGACCACACGGACAAGTACGTCCAGGCCTACTTCCAGTACGACTCCAAGAAGACCGGCGGCGTGACCACTTCGCACCTGCGCTTCGGTGACTCCCCGATCCGCTCTCCGTACTACGTGAACAAGGCCGACTTCGTGGCCTGTCACAACCCGAGCTACATCATCAAGGGCTTCAAGATGGTCCGCGACGTCAAGCCCGGCGGCACGTTCCTGGTCAACTGCCAGTGGACGCCCGAGGAGTTCGCCTCCCACATGCCGGCTAACGCCAAGCGCTACATCGCCCAGAACAACATCAACGTCTACCTGATCGACGCCATCGACCTGGCTGCCAAGGTGGGCATGGGTAAGCGCACCAACACGGTGCTGCAGTCCGCGTTCTTCGCCCTGGCCGGCGTGCTGCCGCAGGAGGACGCGATCCGCTACATGAAGGAAGCGGCAACCAAGTCCTATGCCAAGAAGGGCGAGGCCATCGTCGAGGCCAACCACAAGGCCATCGATGCCGGCGCCACTGCTTTTGTAAAGTTCGACGTCCCGGCCGACTGGGCCGACGCCACCGACGCCGCTCCCGCCTCCGTCCTCTCCGAGGACGAGAAGAGCGCCATCGCCAAGCAGGTCAAGGAGCTCATGGAGCCCATCGCCCGCATGGATGGCGACTCCCTGCCCGTCTCCGCGTTCAAGGATTACGCCGACGGCCAGTTCGAGCTGGGCGCCTCCCAGTTCGAGAAGCGCGGCGTGGCCGTCATGGTCCCGCACTGGGATGAGACCAAGTGCATTCAGTGCAACCAGTGCGCCTACGTCTGCCCGCATGCCACCATCCGTCCCTTCGCGCTCAACGAGGCCGAGGTCGCCGAGGCGCCCGAGACCATGCGCATGCTGGATGTGAAGATCCCCAAGGACACCGGCTACAAGTTCGCCATCGCCGTCAGCCCGCTCGACTGCATGGGCTGCACCAACTGCGCCAAGGTCTGCCCCAAGGATGCGCTCACCATGGTTCCCGCCGAGGGCGAGCTCGTGGAGCAGAAGACCTTCGATTACTGCGTGGCCAACGTCGCCGAGAAGCCCGAGCTCATCGGCAACAACGTCAAGTCCAGCCAGTTCAAGCAGCCCCTGCTTGAGTTCTCCGGCTCCTGCGCCGGCTGCGCCGAGACGGCCTACGCTCGCCTGGTGACCCAGGTTTGCGGCGACCGCATGTTCATCTCCAACGCCACCGGCTGCTCCTCCATTTGGGGCAACCCGGCCGCGACCTCCCCGTTCTGCACCGACAAGAACGGCCATGGCCCGGCATGGAACAACTCCCTGTTCGAGGACAACGCCGAGCACGGTCTCGGTCTCGAGCTCGGTTACAAGGCAGTCCAGGGCAAGCTCGTCGCCCAGAGCGAGGAGCTCATGGCTTCCGACTGCGCGACCGACGAGCTGAAGGCCGCCGCTCAGGCTTGGATCGACTCCCGCGACGATGTCGAGGCCTTCAAGACCGCGGCTGCCGCCTACATCGAGCAGCTCGAGGCCTGTGGTTGCGATAAGGCCAAGGCGATCCTGGCCGACAAGGCGTACCTCACCAAGAAGTCCTTCTGGATCTTCGGCGGCGACGGTTGGGCCTACGATATCGGCTTCGGCGGCCTTGACCACGTCCTGGCCTCTGGCAACAACGTCAACGTCTTTGTGTTCGACACCGAGGTGTACTCCAACACCGGCGGCCAGGCCTCCAAGGCCTCTAACCTGGGCCAGGTCGCCCAGTTCGCCGCCGCGGGCAAGAACATCAAGAAGAAGAGCCTCGCCGAGATTGCGATGAGCTACGGCTACGTGTACGTGGCGCAGGTCGCCATGGGCGCCAACCCGGCTCAGACCCTCAAGGCCATCCACGAGGCCGAGGCCTACGACGGCCCGTCCATCATCATCGGCTACAGCCCCTGCGAGATGCACTCCATCAAGAAGGGCGGCATGCAGAACTGCCAGGCCGAGATGAAGAAGGCCGTGGACTGCGGCTACTGGAACCTGTTCCGCTACAACCCGGCTGCCCCCGAGGGTAAGAAGTTCGCCCTCGACTCCAAGGAGCCGGCTGGCGGTTACCAGGAGTTCCTCATGAACGAGGCCCGCTACGCGAGCCTGACCGCCGCGTTCCCCGAGCGCGCCGAGGAGCTCTTCGCCGCCAACGAGGCTGCCGCCATGGATCGCTACAAGCACCTCGTCAAGCTCAAGACCCTCTATAACGAGGAGTAGTCTTCGATAGCTGCGCTTTGTAGCACAGAGCGATTTGTGCGCCCCCGCCGAGATGTCCGGCGGGGGCGCTTTCGTTTTGAGCGGAGATGTGACCGTCGCCGCTGGATCGGACCCGAGATGCGACCGTCGCCGTTGCGCCTGGGCCCGAGATGCGGCCGCACCGTTGAGCCGGGGCTCGAGATATAACCGAAGTCACGTTTTTGATGGTCCAAACGTGACTTACGTTGTATCTCGAGAGGCCGAACGGCCCCCGGCCCTGCGCCCAGCCCCGGTCCCGTGCTCGCCCCCGGCCCTGTGCCCATG
>NZ_GG692710.1:1138377-1140866 GCF_000156175.1 Collinsella intestinalis DSM 13280 | reverse complement strand
CCCGGACGCCCGGTCCTGCGCCCAGCCCCGGCCTCGCGACTGCTGCGGGGCCGGGCGGATCGGATGTCACTCCATTGCAATAACAGGTACGCATATTCGCCCAGATTTTTGTATAGAGATGAATAGACATGCCAAATCGGCAGGATGGGTATACAGATTTAAGGCGTGCAAAACCGTTTGAGCAATGTGGTCAAACTATGCCGATATCCTTGGGATATTACGTTTATCGCCAATTATCGTCCGTTCACCAAGACAGTCGAAATCACTGTTAATCGATTGTGCTTGGGAGGGTATATTGCATAAAGTACGTCAGCTGGTGAATATTTGTTACCAGCAAAACGAGAAGAAAAGAGGCAGTTATGTCCAAGCCCCTTGGCAAGCCCGATCGCATCGTCGTCGCCCTCGGCGGCAACGCCCTCGGCAACACCCCTGAAGAGCAGATCGAGAAGGTCGCCCACGCCGCCCACGCGCTGCTCGGCCTCATCGAGCAGGGCAACGAGATCATCATCACCCACGGCAACGGCCCGCAGGTCGGCATGATCCAGAACGCCTTCGCCGCTGCTCACGACGCCATCGGCACCCCCTCCATGGACCTGCCCGAGTGCGGCGCCATGTCCCAGGGCTACATCGGCTATCACCTGCAGCAGGGCATCGGCCGCGAGATGCACAAGCGCTATAAGCGTTGGCACGCCGCCTCCGTCGTCACCCAGATCGAGGTCGACCCCGATGACCCCGCCTTCGCCAACCCCACCAAGCCCATCGGCCCCTTCTACACCGAGGAGCAGGCCAAGGAGATCATGGCTGAGAACCCCGAGATGACCTTCGTCGAGGACTCCGGCCGTGGCTGGCGTCGCGTCGTGGCTTCCCCGGAGCCCAAGAAGATCGTCGAGGCCGACTCCATTCTCAACCTGCTCGACAACGAGTTTATCGTCATCGCCTGCGGTGGCGGTGGTATCCCCGTCGTCCGCGATTACGAGAACAAGGGCTGCTACAAGGGCGTCGCCGCCGTCATCGACAAGGACATGGGTGGCGAGCTCCTCGCTGAGGACTGCTCCGCCGACGTCCTGTTCCTCCTGACCGCCGTCGAGCACGTTGCCATCAACTTCGGCAAGCCCGATCAGCAGGAGCTCGAGGAGCTCACCGCCGACGAGGCCGAGAAGCTCGCTGACGAGGGCCAGTTCGGCAAGGGTTCCATGGAGCCCAAGGTCCGCGCCGCCATCAAGTTCGCTCGCTCCCGCAAGGGCCGCACCTGCATCATCGGCGCCCTGGACAAGGCCGCCGAGACCATGGCCGGCCTCTCCGGTACCCGCATCGTCGGTTAGTACCCCCTATGTCGTCAGGCGCCCGGCTGCCGCTTCGAGCCGGCCGGGCGTCCGATGATTTCCGTCGTCGCGTGTGGCTGCTGCATCGCGCGTGACGCTTACAGAGCCTCCCTCTCCCAGGCGCCCCGGCTTACTGCCCCGGGGCGTCTATTTGTATGGGGTTAGAGCGAGAGGGCCCAAAGCGCTTCGATTTGCGGGAGAATCTGGCTGATCGGCCAGCGTCTTGCGCTGTTGTAGGGGCTGTTGGGGTCATGGATTTCGACCATGCCGCGGCCATCCATGCCCTTGATGACAAGGAAATGCCCGACTGTGGTGAAGTCGCCGGGCGTGAGGCAGCAGATGATCGGCATGCCGGCATCCAGCGCGGATGCGATGCTCGCGCGCGAAGGGGCCACGGGGGTCGATCTCAATCCGATGGCGGCGGCGCCGTCGGTCATGAAGCGCCATTCGGTCGCACCGGTGGGGGCGAAGTTGTGCTCCTCGGCAAACGAGGCCATGGCGACCGGATCGAGATCGGTCTTACCCGTCAGGTATGTGTAGACCATGGAAAGGCTCGTGGGGCCGCAGCCGGCGATGCGGATGTTGCTTCCTGCGTAAGGCTTGTTTGCCCAGAGCGGGTCGGTTTGATAGAGATGCGGCATTGTGCCCGCCGTCCATTGCGAGCGCGGCGTGGAGACGGGGATGGCGGTGGGCCCGAGCTTGAACGGGTTGACCGTCTGCTTGGCGAGGCGCTCCTTTTCCTTCTTCGCCTCGATGCGCGCGGCTTCCTCCGCTTTGTCTCGTTGGATTTTGGCGTTGATGCCAAGGCCTCCCGCACCAATCACCGCGATTACCAAGAGCACGGCGATCCCGCGCGGGCTGAACAGCACGGATCGCCAAGTGGGACGCGAGAAGATGCGACCGGTATTGCGGCCCCCACGCAAGGGCCCGCCTACGTATCCTGCACGCGAACCCCGGCCTTTGCTTGAGCGGTGACGTGAGGGCGTGTGGGCGTAGCTTCCGTTGAGGGTTCGGCGCTGACCGGCGCCGCGAGACGGTTGGTTTTGAGCGCGGCCTCTGGAAGAGGGCCTACCCGTTGGGCGCGTCTGTGGGTCGGGATATGCTCGTCCGACGCGGGAATCGCGTCCATAGGAGTCTCGGCGCATGGGGCGCGGGTCCCGAGCGCCT
>NZ_GG692710.1:1047622-1138277 GCF_000156175.1 Collinsella intestinalis DSM 13280 | reverse complement strand
GGGGGCCGCGATACGCGGGGGCGTTGGCCGCTGCCCGCGCGGGAGGACGGAACTCGGGATGCGGGGCGGCGCCGTTGCCCGGACGAACACCGTTGCCGTTCATCGGGCGCGATCCCACGCCGCGCGTCCGTTCGTTGACGCCGAGCGGCAGGGGAGCGCGGTCGCGCGTGGCCCCGTTGTTCGCGGAGGATGCAAGGCGCACGGAGCGACGGGGGTCGTCCCCGCGGTATCGGTCGTCCATCGGTGCCTCCTGGATCGAGACGGCTCAAACGCCATCGAAAACAAACGAAGTACATTCTACCAGCCCAAATATAAACACCTGGGCATCTGTCCGTCCGGGTGCGATCGGGTCGGGGCGCTGCGAAGGGCCGCTCGCCTTATAACCTACTTTGGTGGTTGCGCGCCCCACTTCCGCGACTGGTCGATTTGGGCGGTGAGCGGAAAATCGGGCGCGGCCGCGCGTTCGCGCAACGACCGTTAGTCGGAGAACGGCGCCCGCTCGTCTGCGATGACATTCCGAACGTCGACTGACCGCAAACCTTCACATCGGTTGGCAATATTCTTCAGGACATGGAAAAGGCGCCCGCCAAACCGGTGAGCGCGAGGGGGCGGGTCGACGAGTGGACACGTCGGCCCCAAACAAAAGAAAGGAGGCGCGCTATGGCGGAAACCAACGCTTCTGCTGCCGATCAGGGCGGCATGAAGAAGACGCTGTCGCTGTGGAACTTCTTTACCATCGGCTTCGGCGCCATCATCGGTACCGGTTGGGTCCTGCAGGTCGGCGACTGGATGGTCGTTGGCGGCGGTCCTGTCCCCGCTATGATCGCATTCCTCTTGGGCGCCATCGCCTTGGTGCCCATCGGAGCGGTGTTTGGCGAGCTTACGGCCGCCATCCCGGTTTCCGGCGGTATCGTGGAGTACGTCGACCGCACCTTCGGTCACACGGCGTCCTACATCACCGGCTGGTTCCTGGCTCTGGGCAACGGCATCCTGTGCCCGTGGGAGGCAATCGCCATCTCCACGCTGGTCTCGGACATGTTCGGCAGCCTGCCTGGTCTTGAGTGGCTCCGCGCCGTCAAGCTCTACACCATCCTCGGTGCAGACGTCTACCTGTTCCCGACGCTGATCGCGCTCGCCTTCGCCAGCTACGTGGTCTTCCTGAACTTCCGCGGCGCCAGCTCCGCTGCCAAGCTGCAGGCCTTCCTCACCAAGGCCCTGCTCTGCGGCATGCTGCTCGCCATGGGCGTCTCCATCGTGACCGGCTCCCCCGACAACGCCATGCCTGTGTTCTCCCAGGTCGCCGGCGCTGGTGGCGGTGTCGCCGAGACCGAGTCCACCAACCTGCTCGCAGGTATCGTCTCGGTCCTGGTGCTGACCCCGTTCTTCTACGCGGGCTTCGACACCATCCCGCAGCAGGCCGAGGAGGCCGCTGAGGGTCTGAACTGGAACAAGTTCGGCAAGATCATCACCTTGGCCCTCCTGGCCGCCGGTGGCTTCTACATGGTCTGCATCTACTCCTTCGGCACCATCCTCCCCTGGAACGAGTTCGTGGCTCAGCCCGTTCCCGCTCTGGCCTGCCTGAAGAACATCAACATGATCCTGTACGTGGCCATGCTCGTCATCGCCACCCTCGGGCCCATGGGTCCCATGAACTCCTTCTACGGCGCTACCTCCCGCATCATGCTCGCCATGGGCCGCAAGGGTCAGCTCCCCGAGAAGTTCGCCGAGGTCGATGAGAAGTCCGGCGCCCCCAAGCTCGCTTGCGTGGTCCTCGGTGTCATCACCGTCATCGGTCCGTTCCTGGGCAAGAACATGCTCATCCCGCTGACCAACGTGTCCGCCCTGGCGTTCATCCTCTCCTGCACCATGGTCGCCCTTGCGTGCCTGAAGATGCGCTACACCGAGCCCGACCTGCCTCGTCCCTACAAGGTTCCCGGCGGCAAGTTCGGTATCCTCCTGGCCATCCTGGCCGGCGCCATCATCATCGGCCTGCTCGTCCTGCCCTTCAGCCCGGCCTCCCTCAACATGGTTGAGTGGTCCATCGTGCTCGGCTGGCTGGTCGTTGGCCTGATCCTCATGTTCGCCACCAAGGCTCGCGCCAAGAAGTAGCGAAACCCCTTCGTCGGCGGGCGCACGACACGACGCGCCCGCCGCATTCCGGGGGTCCACACCGACCCCCAGGGGAGAGCGCCCCGGCGCCGACCCCACCATGGAACAAAGTGCACCGAGCTCCGCGTTCCATCGCGGCATATCCGCCGCGTCTCTCCTCTCTTGCGGCATGCCCGGCCGCGCACGTACCTCGCGCGGTCGGGTGCCACTAGCCAATCCATCGTTCCAATAAGGAGGAACAACATGGGTAAGAAGTATGCAATCGTCGGCGGCAAGCTCATCGACGGCACCGGTGCCGATCCGGTTGAGAACTCCCTGGTTCTCGTCGACGAGAACGGCAAGATCGAGTACGCCGGCGCCCACCAGGACACCCCTGAGGGCTACGAGGTCATCGACGCTACCGGTAAGACCGTCATGCCCGGCCTCATCGACACCCACCTGCACTTCTCCGGCAACCTCACCGACGATGACACCGACTGGGTCATGCAGCCGCTCCTCGAGAAGCAGGCCGTCGCCGTCAAGCAGGCCTACGACTGCCTCACCCACGGTCTGACCACCGTGTGCGAGATCGGCCGCTTCGGCATCCAGATTCGCGACTGCATCGATAAGGGCGTCTTCAAGGGTCCTCGCGTCCTCGCCACCGGCCTCGGCTTCTGCCGCACCGCCGGCCACGGTGACTCCCACCACTGCAGCCAGCTCGAGAACAAAGAGTCCCATCCTTGGGGCGACCAGGTCGACGGTCCGTGGGATCTGCGCAAGGCCGTTCGTCGCCGCCTGCGTGAGAACCCCGACGCCATCAAGATCTGGGCTACCGGCGGTGGCATCTGGCGCTGGGACTCCGGCCGCGACCAGCACTACTGCTCCGAGGAGATCCAGGCCGTCATCGACGAGGCCAAGCTGGTCGGCATCCCGGTGTGGAGCCACTGCTACAACAATCACGCCGCTGCCTACGATTCCGTCCGCTTTGGCTGCGAGCAGCTGATTCACGGCTTCGACATCGACGAGCGCACCATGGACCTCATGGCCGAGCAGGGCACCTTCTTCACCCCGACGATCGCCTTCCTGCCCACCTGGTACTCCACCTATCCGCCGGTCTACGTGCCCGAGCTGCATGACAAGTACGAGGGCACCCTCGTCGAGAAGGAGCTCCAGCGCAACTACGACTGCCTGCGCGAGGCCAAGAAGCGCGGCGTCGTGATGACCATCGGTTCCGACTCCTTCTCCTTCGTCACTCCTTACGGCACTTGCTCCATCGAGGAGATGTACGAGTTCGTGGACAAGATCGGCTTCACCCCGGTCGAGACCATCACCTGCGCCACCTTGAACGGTGCCAAGATGTGCCACATCGAGGACGAGACCGGTTCCCTCGAGGCCGGTAAGTGCGCCGACCTGCTGGTCGTCAACGGCGATGTCGCCGCTGACATCCACACCCTCAACGTTGACAACATGGACGTCATCATGAAGGACGGCTGGATTGTCGACGCCGGCACCTTCGGCGAGGGCAACAAGTACTCCGAGTAACTGAGTTACTCCCATAGGGCTCCTCGGCTCTGCCTCCAGGCGTAGCGGCTTCGCAATAGATAGGGAAGCGGCGTCGTGGAGGGGCCGGGGAGCCCCCGCGTTTACCCGGGGCGGGGCAGGGCGCCGCTCCAGGGGGACGACACGAGCGCCCATCCCGCTATTCGGGGTGGGCGTTTTTTCGGCCGATTGGTATCATGGAGCACGTGTGATGAATGTTAAAAAGGTAGGTGTTTGCGTGCGGCGGCCGTTTGCCCGTTGGAATCAGACGAAATTCTTCCGCGTCGCCCAGAGCTGGGCGCTGCGCGGCCTCATCCTGTGCGTCCCGATGTTGCTTGGCCTGCTGGCCCTCGAATTCGTGACCAACCCCAACCCGGTCCCCGCGGTTATCACCATCGCCGGCCTCGTCTTGCTGTGTTTCTTCTTTGCGTACGTGTTCGTCGCGCCCGATGACTTCTCGCTCTCCGCGACCGACCGAACGCTCGGCATCGCGAGCAAGATCTTCGCTTACACCCGTCACGGTCTGGCACCCGAGGCGACGTTGGGCGCGTGCAAACTGATCCTGCCCGAGACCTTAGCCTCGGCGATCTGTATCACCGACGGCACGGCGGTCGTCGCGAGTTGGGGCGAGGATTCAGACCGCTGCCCCACGGGTACGCCGGTCGTTCTCGAGAGCACGCTGCGCGTCATCGAGAACGAGCGCATGGAGGTTTTCGCGCGCGAGACAACCGGTCCCGATGAGCCGTATTTCTTCCCGCGCCTGCAGGCTGGAATCACGGCCCCGCTCATCGTGCGCGACCGCTGCATGGGGACCTTCGAGCTGTACTATCCGCGCTACAGCGACATCGATGCACGTCAAACCGCGCTCGCCACGGGCTTTGCCGAGCTGATCTCCACGCAGTTGGCGAGCTTCGAGCTCGAGCGTCAGGAGGATTTGAGCGCCCGCATGGAGCTGCGTGCGCTGCAGTCCCAGGTCGATCCGCACTTCCTGTTCAACACCATCGGAACCATCGTGTCGCTCGTGCGTACGGAGCCGGAGAAGGCGCGCTCGCTGCTCATCGACTTCTCGAACTACTATCGCCAGACGCTGTCGAACTCCGATGCGCTCACTTCACTCGAGAACGAGCTCGACCAGGGCATGCGCTACATCAACCTCATGCAGGCGCGTTACGGTGACGGCCGTCTCAAGCTCTCGGTCGACTTCGATCCGTTCACGCTCGATTGCCGCGTTCCGCCGTTCATCTTGCAGCC
Source organism: Collinsella intestinalis DSM 13280 (assembly GCF_000156175.1). Classification (GTDB taxonomy): domain Bacteria; phylum Actinomycetota; class Coriobacteriia; order Coriobacteriales; family Coriobacteriaceae; genus Collinsella; species Collinsella intestinalis. The sequence continues at coordinate 1,133,399 of NZ_GG692710.1, read as the reverse complement.
GCTGCTCGAGAACTGCATCAAGCATGCGATGCGTGAGGTCGAGCCGTTGTCCATCAAGCTTTCCTCCCTTGAGACGGATGACGGTATCCAGATTGTGGTCGAGGACGATGGCATCGGCATGAGCGAGGAGACGCTCGCCCACCTGCTCGACGTGAAGCGCGATGTGGACAATACATGCCCGTGCGGTTGCACCGAGGAGGATGGTGAGTGCGTCGAGGCCAAGCTCGAGTCCATGAGCAGGAGGAGCGCTCCCACTACGGCGGACGGCTCGCTCAGGCGCGGCGGCGGTTTGGCCCTCGTCAACGTGCTCATGCGCATACACTTCTTCTTCGGCGCAGAATCGGGCATCCACGTCGAATCGCAGGAGGGCGTGGGAACGCGCGTGACGGTCGACCTGATCGGCGAGCCTCACGAGCCGGAGGGGACGGCGCTTCCCTCTGCCAGGTGACGGCGATTCGGTCCGCGGCGCAGCGCGCCTTGCGGGTCGATGTGGGCGCGCCGTGCCCTGCGCCCGCGTTACACTAAGGCCCTGACTGTGCGCGACATACGGTTGCGCGTCGCGGCCGATTTGATTGGATGGCGTGTTGGGCGCAGAGCCCATGGGACAAGGGAGATGGCATGGCCGACCAGGCATGGCGTGTTTTGATTGTCGATGACGAGCCGCCGATTCGCGCTGAGTTGAACTACCTGCTCAAGCAGGACGGCCGCGTCGGACGCATCGAGGAGGCCGGCGGGGCGACGGAGGCGGTCGAGAAGATCTTGGCCTTTGGCCCCGAGGTGCTGTTCCTCGACATTCAAATGCCCGGCACGAGCGGCGTTCAGCTCGCAGATACGCTGCAAAAGCTGAAGAAGCCCCCGGCGATCGTGTTTGTGACGGCGTTTTCCGAGTATGCGGCAGAGGCGTTCGAACTCGACGCGGCGGACTACGTGCTCAAGCCGGTTGAGCAGGACCGACTTGAGAAGGCGCTCGACAAGGTCGAGAACGCCCTCAACGCCCGCCGGCCGGCGGTGGCCGAACCCGTGCGCCGCATCCAGGGTGAGCGCAACGGCAAGCGCACCTACATCCCCGTGACCGACATCGCCTATATCGAGGCTCGTGCCGATTACGCCTCCGCTCATACGGAGACCGGCACCTACCTGGTCAATGATTCCATCTCGGTTTTGGAGCGCCGTCTGGCGAACGAGGGGTTCTTACGTGTGCACCGCAGCTTCCTGGTGAATATCGACGACGTCCGCGATGTTGAGGTGCTCAAGCCGAGTGGTCTCATGCAGCTCAAGCTCGGCCGGACGGACGCGAGCATCCCGGTCAGCCGCAGGCGTGCGACCGGTGTTAAAAAGCAGCTCGGCCTGGCGTGATGAGCCGCCGTAGCTCCCGCGCGCGGGTTGTGACGAGTCTTCATAGACATGGGTGACGTGGTGCGCTTCCTCGCGCGTACCACGTCATTTTGTTATAGTAACGAGCAGTGTAGCTATTTTTGGAGGACGATCTGAGACCATGCCTGACGCGAGCGACAGTCCCTCGCCGCGACCCGATGTCGCGGCTGTCCCTGTTCCCATAGCGCGCGCCGACGCGACGTCGCGGGCGCAGCGCTTGCTGCATGCCGCCGGTTCGACCGCAAAGGAGGCGGTCGCCACCGTCGGAGCGCCGGTCAAGGCGGCGGCTCGCACGGTCAAGCGTCACTTGGTGCCCCAGTATACGCTGGGCGAGGAGATCGCGAACTCCATCACGCACGGCATAGGCGTCGCCCTCGGCATCGCCGCGCTCGTCGTCATGGTCGTGAAGGCGGCCGTGGACGGGGCCCATCCGGCGTCGCTCGCCAGCGCGATCATCTTCGGCGTCGCACTCATCCTCGAATATCTTGCGTCGACGCTGTATCACGCCATTGCCGTCCCGGCTGCCAAGCGCGTCTTTCGCGTGATCGACCATAGCTGCATTTACCTGCTCATCGCGGGCACGTACACCCCGTTTTGCCTCATCACGCTGGCCGATGCCGGCGGTATCCCGCTGTGCATCGCCGTGTGGGCGATCGCAATCGCGGGCGTGCTGTTCGAGGCGTTCATGCGCGAGCGCCAGCCCCATTGGCTCACCGCCGCAATCTACGTTGCGATGGGTTGGCTCGTCGTCTTCCGCTTGCCGCAGCTCGTCGCCGCGCTGCATCCCACCGCGCTCGTGCTGCTTGCCGTGGGCGGCGTGTGCTACACCGTTGGAGCGGTGTTCTACGTTCTCAAGAAGATTCGCTATATGCACAGTATTTTCCACCTGTGGGTTCTTGCCGGCAGCGTGCTGCAATTCTTGGCGGTGGTCCTCTTCGTGATTTAGCTTCTGGTGCGTAAATCCTCGGATGTGTAATGAGGGACGGGTGCACATTACACATCGATTTGCGTGCATCGTGCGATGTGTAATTCGCACCCGTCCCCAATTACGCATTGCTCGCGCCATTCACTAACCCAGGAGGTTTGAACCCGTCCCCATGGACATCACCATCAGTATCATCACCACACTCGTCCTTACCGTCGTCAACGGCTACTTCTCCATGTCGGAGATGGCCCTCACCACGGCCAAGCGCGCCGTGCTCGACCACGAGGCGGAAGGAGGCGACCGTCGCGCCGCCCGCGCCGCCGAGCTCGCGGCCAATTCCGGCAGCTTCCTCGCCACCATCCAGGTCGCGATCACGCTCGTGGGCTTTGCGTCTTCTGCGGTCGCCTCGACGAGCCTGTCCGACCCGCTCGCGCAGTGGCTGTCGAGCTTCGGTATCGATGCGCTGACCATGGTCGCCCCCGGCCTCGCGCCCGTACTCATCACGCTCGCCGTGTCTTACCTCTCGATCGTCGTGGGCGAGCTTGTTCCCAAACGCATCGCCCTGGCCGATGCCGAGGGCATGGCCAAGCGCGTCGCCAAACCGCTCACGGTGTTCCAGAAGATCGCTCGTCCGCTCGTCTGGCTGACGCAGGCTTCTGCCGACGGCCTCGCTCGCGTCTTGCGTATCAAGAACGCCGACGACCGTCAGAACGTCTCCGAGGAGGAGATCCGCTACATGATCAACGAGCAGGACACCCTGCTCGACGAGGAGAAGCGCATCATCCATGAGGTGTTCGACCTGGGTGACGCCTCCGCGCGCGAGGTCATGGTGCCGCGCGTCGACGTGACCATGGCCGAGGATGTCCAGACGGTCACCGAGGTCATGAACCTCATGCGCCAGACGGGCTTCTCCCGTATGCCGGTGTTTCACGAGGATCAGGACGGCGTGGTCGGCATCGCCCACATCAAGGACCTGATCGGCCCCGTCATGGGCGGCGAGGGCGATCGTCCCGTGTCAGAGTTCATGCGCGACGCCACCTTTATCCCCGACACCAAGGACATCCTGCCCCTGCTCTCCGAGATGCAGACGGCGCACGACCAGATCGTCGTGGTGGTTGATGAATACGGCGGCACTGCCGGCATCATCACCATCGAGGACATCGTCGAGGAGATCGTCGGCGAGATCGAGGACGAGTTCGACCCCGACAACAAGTACCTCACGCGTCTCTCCAAGCGCGAGTGGCTGGTCGATGGACGCTTCCCGTGCGATGACGCGATCGAGCTCGGCTGGCCCATCGAGGAGAGCGACGAGTACGAGACCATTGCCGGCTGGATCCTCGATCTGTGCGACTCCCTGCCCGATATCGGCGAGGTTTTCGAGTCCGATGGGTACAAGTTCAAGGTGCAGTCCATGCGTGGGCAGCGCATTTCGCTCATCCGTGTGATCGCGCCTCTCGAGGAGCCCAAGCCCTCCGAGGAGGAGCGAGCCGCGGACGTTCGGTCCGGAGTCGAGCGCGCGATTCGCGAGCACGTGCAGGAGAACGCCACGCGCTCCCGTTCGGTGCGTGCGGGCGCGAACATCTCGCCGGATGATCTCACGCCCGATTACCAGCCCGAGCAGGGCGAGTAGGGGCGACGCGTCTCCGGCGGGGCGCGAGCCGCAAGGCGAGTGAGCCACGCTGGCGCCCGGATGCCGAGTGAGCGCGTCTGCGGGGTGCACATGTCGCTCCGTAGCGATGTAGTCGATCAGCGCCGTTCGGGCGCCGATGAGAAAGGTAAGGCCATGGCCGATTTGTTCAACATTCTCAAGGTCACGGTGGGACCCAAGAAGCTGACCGCCCGCGTGCTTGTGAACCCCGGCATGCCCCTCATGACGTCCGAGGACGTTGAGGCGACCGCCCGCGTGTATTATCTCGCCCCCGCCATCGCCGAGCACATGTGCCTGGGCGATGCGGGTTCCAAGTTCCAGGACTGCATGGGTCATACGGAGCTTGCCCACCTGCTCGAGCACCTGACTGTCGAGATCATGAACGAGACGGGGCTCGCCGGCGGTATTTCCAGTGGTCGCACGCGTGGTGTGATGGGCGACGATCGCCTGTTTGACGTTGAGATCTCCTGCCCCGACGACGCGCTCGCCGTTGGTGCGCTCTCCTCCGCTTCCTTCATGATGAATTGGGCGTATCTGCACGCCGATCAGACGCCGCCGGACTTCCCGGGTACGGTTGCCGCGCTCGCAAGCCTGGTTGGCAGCCTGCGCGGGGAGGCCGCTGCAGGCGATGAGGCCGGTGCTAGTCCGGGTGCCGCGGCGAACGGCGCCGAGTGCGGGGCCGAGGATTTCGGCCCGATCGATACCGAGGGCGCTTCCGTTGTCGCGCATGATGACGTCGAGGGCGCCGTCTTCGGTGGCGCTGCCGCCGAGTAGCAGGACGTTGCATCGCGTTTCCGCGCGGCATCGCCGTCGTGCCGCCATGTCCCTTGAGGATATGAACGATTCTGCCGGCAGAAATAGGAGCTTATGAACGATTCGTTCATAAGCTCCATTTTTGTACAGCTCTCTACCTGGGAAAACGTCATGGACTCATGAGTGCGATTTTTGCAATCGTTCATATCCTCCAATCGTTCATAAGCTCTCGTTTGCGCACGGGTTTCAACCGCACATGGTTCCTGATGGCTGCGCGTCGCGTCGCGTTGCTTCGTTGAGGGCTCGTCAGCCTGCGGCTCCCAAGGAGCCAAGAAGGGCCTCCGGTTCGATCTTTTGAATGCGGCTCTGCAAACGAATGACCGTTTACCATAAAATAGCTACCGTTCACGGTTGCACGAAGGCCCCATCTCGGTGCTGCGGCTTGACGCGGCTCGCGGGGGATTCTTATACTCCAAACCGCAACAAGAAATGAGGAAGGTTACCTCGACGCGCTTCGTGGGCCTGACCAAACTCTTGCAGTGCCAAGCGCCGCCCAGTGGCGGTATTCTTGCGCAACCGCACAGTTTCGGTCCGGTCTTTTTTCATGCCGCGATGCGGCAACACGAGGAGTGATTACGAAATGGGTTTCCTTTCGAACTTGTTTGGCGGTAAGACATCTGAGGTCGAGCAGCCGACGACTGAGGACGGTCGCACGGCCGAAGCCTCCCCTCAGGCAGCCCCCGTTGCGACGGTTCTCTGCCCAGTATCCGGCACCGTGATGGACATCTCTGAGGTGAACGATCCCGTCTTTGCGGGCAAGGCCATGGGCGACGGTATCGCCATCGTGCCGAGCGAGGGTGTCCTCGTCGCGCCTATTTCCGGAACGGTGGAGGCCTTGTTCCCGACGGGCCACGCGCTCGCTATCAAGGACGAAGCCGGCATGGGAGTCATGCTTCATATCGGCATCGATACGGTCGACATGAAGGGCGATGGCTTTATCGCTCGCATCGCTCAGGGCGATCGCGTCGAGGCGGGCCAGATTCTCGTTGAGTTTGATCGAGAGAAGATCGCGGCCGCCGGTTTCGAGGACACGACGATGATGGTCGTCACCGAGCTCGGTTCGGACCTCTCATTGGCCAAGTGCCCTGCTGGCGCCGTCTCGCGCGGCGACGTCGTCCTCTCCCTGATTCGCTAGCCGGTTGCTCGGACCGAGGTCACAGCCGTGTATATCAAGCGTGTCTACAACAACAATGTCGTGATGGTCGACGATGCGGGAACCGAACGCATCGCCGTGGGCAAAGGTATCGCCTTTGGTCGCAAGCGCGGAGATATGGTCGATTCGGCGTCCATCGAAAAGGTCTTCACCCTCGATGATCCCACGCAGCTTTCGCGCCTCGAGCGCCTCATCAAAGGCATTCCGAGCGAGTACCTGCTCATCGCCGAGGACATCGTTGCGATGCTTCGCCGCGAATCCGATTCCGTTATCGATGACAGCGTTCTCATCGCTCTAACCGACCATATCTCTATGGCCCTTGAGCGCGAGCAGGCGGGCATCATATGCGACAACCCTCTTCTCTTCGAGATCAAGCGCTTCTATGGGCGCGAATTTGAGCTTGCTCTCAAAGCACGGGAGATCATTCGCGGTCATCTCGGCATCGAGATCTCCGAGGCGGAGGTGGGCTTCATCGCCTTGCACATAGTGAATGCGACGATGAAGCAACGTACCGACCATTTGATGCTTTCAATCAAGATGATCAACGGCATCCTCAATACCGTGTCCGAAACTTTTGGGCTCACGTATGACGAGGGTAGCGTCCAATACGAGCGCTTTTTGCGCCACCTTCAGTTCTTCTCCCAGCGCGTGCTCGACAAGAGCATCGCGCAGTCCGAGGACACCTTCCTATTCCACTTGGGTAAAGACCAGTACCCTGATGCGCTTGAGTGCACCGAGCGCATCGGCGCGCATATCGAGCAGGAGTATGGCTGCGTCGTGAGCGATGCCGAGAAGGGATATCTGGTGTACCACATCGCGAATCTCGTACACGCCCCGCATGCGGACGCGTCGGGGGAGTCGTCTGTCGCAGCGGGCGACCAACAGAAAGGAGCGTAAGGCAATGGCAAATAAGCTGAAGAGTTCGCTGGAGGTGTTTTCCAAGTCGATCGTCCAGCCGCTGATGTACCTGTCCGTGGCGGGCACCGTGCTGATTCTTGGCATCCTCCTCACCAACCAGACCATCACCTCGATGGTTCCCTTCCTGCAGCTGCCGTTCTTCGCCACCATGGGCAAGATCATCTACAACAGCCTGATGTTCATCGTGAACAATCTCGCGGTGATTTTCTGCGCTGGTATTGCCGGCGCGATGGCCAAGAAGGACAAGGGCCATGCGACGCTCATCGGTCTCATGTCCTTCTTCCTGTTCCTGAATGCCAACAACATCACCCTCGAGGCACTCGGCATGCTTGCTGAGCCCACGCAGCTCGGGCTGGTCGGCACCGGTCAGAGCGAGGTCCTGGGCATCCAGGTACTCGATATGGGCGTCTTCGGCGGTATCATTCTGGGCTGTATCGCCGGCTGGGTCTTCAACAAGTTCGGCGGTAAGCAGTTCCCGATCGCCCTTTCCATGTTCTCGGGCGTCCGCTTCCCGTTCCTGATCATGATCTGCATCTCCCTGCTTCTCGGTGTGGCCGCTTGCTATGCTTGGCCTCCCGTGCAGGGCGGTATCGCCTCGCTCGCCGGTATGATCCAGGAGAGTGGCAACATCGGCCTGTTCTTGTACGGCATGCTTAACAAGCTGCTCGTCCCGCTCGGCCTGCACCATCTCATTTACACGCCCTTCCAGTTCTCCGATGTGGGCGGCACGCTCGCCCTGGGCGATACGGTTATCGCCGGCGCCTATCCGATTCGCGTCGCCGAGATGGCCATGGTCGGTCAGCCGTTCTCCGCGAGCACCTACTTCAATAGCTACACCTTCAACAACCTGTGGCCCTATCTGGGTATCGGCACGGCGTTCATCGTGACCTCCTACAAGCGCAATCGCGACAAGACCCGCGCCATCATCCTCCCGCTCATCATCACCGCGATCCTCACCTGCATCACCGAGCCGATGGACTTCCTGTTCGTGTTCGCCGCTCCCGTGCTGTTCGTGGTCCACGCCGTGCTGTCCGGCATCAGCCTCGTCTTGCTCAAGGTTCTGAACATCCCTGCGGCGACCGCCGGCGGTATCATCAACATCGTCGTCTCCAATCTGGTGCTCGGCGTTGAGAAGACCAACTGGCCGCTCATGATCGTCCTCGGCGTCATCAATGCCGCCCTGTACTTCGTGGTCTTCACGGTGCTCATCAAGAAGCTGCACCTGCACACCCCTGGTCGCGAGGGCGAGGAGGACGACGTCGAGCCCTCCACTGTGTCGGAGGCCGCCGCTCCCGCTGACGAGGCAGCTGCGTCCGCTGACGAGGTTGCCGCCGCTCCCGCCGCCGGCGACCCCGTGCTCGATCTGATCGCAGGCCTGGGCGGTAAGGCGAACATCCAGTCCACCGAGAACTGCTTCACCCGTCTGCGTGTGAACGTCGCCGACGAGTCCCTCATCGATGAGGACCTCATCAATCACATGAAGAACAGCGGCATCGTTCGCAACGGCAACGACATCCAGATTATCTTCGGCATGGAGGTCGCAAAGGTCCGCGGCCAGGTTGAGGAGGCCCTCGAGAACATGTAGGCCCGCAAATGAGGGGCTCTTGGGATGGCGCGTCGAGCGCGATGCGTTCGACGGCGGTCCCGATCCCCTTCACGTCGGCCTCGTACCGGGGCCGGGCGCGCAAGCCCGTCCGGCCCCCCGTCAGCACGGTCCCGCGACGCGTATCGCGCGGCGATTCCGCGCCGTTTCAGACATGGGCAAGCGCATTTTTCGTTTCACGCATGAGAAAGGATGCACCATGATCATCACCCTCGCCGGCGGCGGCTCCACCTTCACTCCCGGTATCGTCAAGTCCATCGCGCTGCGCAAAGAGGAGCTCGAGGTTGAGGAGATCCGCCTGTACGACATCAACGAGGAGCGCCAGCGCAAGGTTGGCGTGCTCGTCGACTGGATCTTGCACGAGGACCTCGGCCTGGACATCAAGTTGACGGTCACCACCGATAAAAAGACTGCCTTCTCCGACGCCGACTTCGTCTTCGCCCAGATGCGCGTGGGCGGCTACGCCATGCGCGAGCAGGACGAGAAGATTCCGCTGCGCCATGGCTGCGTCGGTCAGGAGACCTGCGGTTGCGGCGGCCTCGCTTACGGCATGCGCACCATCTTCCCCATGGTCGAGCTCATCGATGATGTGGAGAAGTACGCCAAGCCCACGTATTGGATCCTCAACTACTCCAACCCTGCTGCAATCGTGTCCGAGGCGTGCCGCGTGATGCGCCCGAACGCCCGAATCATCAACATCTGCGATATGCCCATCGCCATCATCGACCTCGTGTGCGCCGCGCTCGAGATCGACAAGAAGGACGTCGAGTACGATTACTTCGGCCTCAACCACTTCGGTTGGTTCACCAGCATCCGCCACAAGGGCGAGGAGGTGCTGCCGCAGCTGCGCGAGTACATCAAGGAGCATGAGATCCTGCTTCCCAGCAGCTATCTCAAGGGCATGAGCTCCCTCATGAAGTCCAACACCGACAACGAGGACGAGAGCAAGCAGAACCGCCACACGAAGGGCAGCTGGTATTACGTCTGGAAGGGCGTTTACGAGATCATGGAGCTCTTCCCGGAGTACCTGCCCAACACGTATCTCAATTACTACCTGCAGCAGAAGGAGTTCGTCGAGCATTCCAACCCCGAGCGCACGCGCGCTAACGAGGTGGAGGAGACGCGCGAGCACAACCTGTTCGCCGGTATTGACCGCTATGAGGCCACGGGCGAGATCGACGAGAGCACGTTCTACGCTGGCAGCCATGGCGACTGGATCGCCGATCTGGCCGTCGCGCTCAAGAACGACACGAAGGCGCGCTTCCTGGTGATTTGCCAGAACCGCGGCGCGATCCCGAACATGCCTTACGACGCGATGGTCGAACTTCCCGCGTATATCGGAAAGAACGGCCCCGAGGTCATCTCCCGCGACAACATCCCGCTGTTCCAGCAGGGCCTTATGATGCAGCAGCTCAATTCCGAGAAGCTCGTGGTCCAGGCGTGCATCGAGGGGTCGTACGAGAAGGCGCTCCAGGCGTTCACGCTCAACAAGACGGTCCCGTCGATGACGGTCGCCAAGGAGGTTCTCGACGAGATGATCGAGGCCAACAAGGACTTTTGGCCGGAGCTGAAGTAGGGGAATTCCCGACGGCTTGCCCGGGGCGGCGCCAGTGTTTGATGGCGTTGCGGCCGCGGCGCCTGGCGAAGTGGTAGCGCCTGGCGTTGCGGCCGCGGCGCCCGGCGAAGTGGCCGCGGTGCCTGGCGAAGTGGCGGGCTGCCCGCCGCGTTCTTTGAGGATGTGAACGATTTCGCCAGCAGAAAAAGGAGCTTATGAACGGTTCGTTCATAAGCTCCTTTTTTGTACAGCTCTCTACCTGGGAAAACGTTGCAAGTCCAATGAATGCAATCTTCGCAATCGTTCATAGCCGCCAATCGTTCATATCCTCCCAAAGGGAGGCATCTTACCTGTATCGACAAATCATAGACAGGTATGGAGGAAAATAGCGAAAGGGAAACGGCGGGATGATGCTTTGAGCCGGCGGGATGATGCTTTGGGCTGACGAGACGATGCTTTGAGCTGAGATTTCGGCGAAGATGGGGGACTGCACTATGCACATGTTGGTTGTCGACGACGAGGTCGATATCGCGAATATGCTCGCGGAGTATTTCCGCATGGAGGGCTACGAGGTCGTGTGCGCGAATAGCGGGGCCGAGGCGCTCGCTGCCGCTTCGGCGGGCGTCGCCCCCGACATCATGCTGCTCGACGTGAACATGCCGGGCATGGACGGTTTCGAGGTGTGCCGCCGCGTGCGCGAGCACCTGAGTTGCCCGATCATCTTCCTCACCGCGCGTATCGAGGACGTCGATCAGCTCGACGGCTTTGCCGCCGGCGCCGATGACTACGTGATGAAGCCGTTCTCGCTCGAAGTGCTCGGCCGGCGCGTTGCCGCGCATATGGCGCGCGAGGGCCGTATGCGCGAGCGCGAGAACGCTGTCCGATTCTTCCAAGAACTCACCATCGATTACGGACGGCGCACGGTTGAGGTGCGACCCGGTGCTGGTGAGCCGGGGGACGGGGCTACGGAGCGCGCTGCCGGGCCGCTGGCAGCTGGGGGAGACGCGTCCTCTCGCGCATACGTCGACCTCACCAAGCTCGAATTCGACATCGTTGCGTTGCTCAGCAAGCGGCCGGGTCAGGTGTTCGACCGCGATGCCATATACGAGCACGTGTGGGGTTGGGACGCCGCGGGCGATCCGTCGCAGGTGCGCGAGCATGTGCGCCGCATCCGAAACAAGCTCGCTGCCGCCGGTGTGGCCGAGGATCCCATCGAGACGGTGTGGGGCGTAGGCTACAAGTGGGTGGCTAAGTGAGGGGCGACGCGCAAAACGGCGCCACGCCCGACGCACAAAACGGAACCATGCCCGACGCGGAATGCGACGCTCAGCCCGTTGCTGGCCCCGTTGTCGGCTGTGGCCCGCAATGCGACGCCGACAACACGAGCGGGCCCCGTTCTCGCGCGGCAGCTCGCCGGAAAAAGCGCCGTGTTTGCCATGGCGTGCGTAAAGAGGGCCGTCGGTATCGTCGTTCCCTGCGTCGTGAGGCTCGCGCCCGCGAGCGCGAGGCCCTGAAACAGCTTCCCAAGCGCGAGCGCCTGCACGCGTGGTGGCGCACCCGTCCACTCGGCGTGACGTTCACGGTGTATCTCGCCGTGTATCTTGCGGCTGCCACATTACTGGCGCTGGGCATGGTCGAGGTTCTCTCAACATGGAACAACGGGTACTACGAACTCGAGGTGAGCCTCGAAAACGGCCTGACCCAGCGCGGAACAATCGATTCGGGCCCGTATATCTACGACCCCAACGCGGGTGAGCTGCTCCCCGCCTCCGAGCTTGACTTGCCCGGTGACGGGCCGTATGCGGTTTTCATTGCGACCGGGGACTGGGGGACCGGAAGCGGGTATGTGCCGGATGGCGGTCGAACCATCGGCTCGCTGTACGCAACCGTCGATTTGGTTCGCAGCGGCCAGGTCCAGTTGTACGACTGGGGGCTCAACTACAACGAGGGGTACCCCCAAGAGGAAATCCTCGAGGCGAACAGCACGATCTCTGCAGACAATCTCGCTCGCTATGATGAGCTGAGCCGCAAGGGGCGTGCACAGAGCGTCGAGCTGTTCGAGTCCATGACCGGCGCGGATCTGGAGGAGACGTTCGGCGAGGGGCTTGTCTCGAATACCGCATACTATGCCGCATCGCGGCCGCCTGTGAGCCTGGTGCCTTGGATCCTCACGCTCGCGACGGGGCTCGCGCCCGTCCTTGCCTATGGTGTTCTGGGCTGGCTGACGTTCCGCCATTTCTACCGCGTGCATATCGCCGGGCCGTTGGCCGAGCTCGCCGGTGCGGCCGACCGTATCGCCGGGCAGGACTTGGATTTTACCATCCGCGTCGTTCGCGGTCGCGAGCTGGGCCGCTTGTCGGAAACGCTCGAGCACATGCGCGCCTCGCTTCTCGAGGCCCAGCGCGAGCTATGGCGCACGGCCGAATCGCGCCGTCGTCTGAACGCGGCGTTCGCGCACGACCTGCGCACGCCCATCACCGTGCTCAAGGGGACGGTCGAGATGGCCCAGATGCGGCTGCGCCGCGGCGACACGCTGGATGAGGATGCGCTCGACGCGCTTTCCGCCCAGGTCGCACGTCTCGAGCGATATGCGACTTCGATGGGCGGTCTCAGCAAGTTGGAGGACCGTCCCGTCGAGCGCGAGACTTTTGCGCTTGACGACCTTCGCGAGGAGTTGGGCCGACATGTGTCCGAGGTGATGGCCGTGCGCGGCGGCGGCTTGGGGCTGAACTTGCCGACCGTGTCCGAGGCGGACAGGGCGCCCGCGCCCAAAACGTGCTGCGCGTCGGAATCCACCCTCAAAGCCGCGACAGACGGTCGTCCCGCCGCGCTTCTCGCCATCGATCTTCCCCTGGTGGAGGAGGTGCTCGACAACCTGCTGAGCAATGCTTGCGTGCACGCATCGTCGATCGTGACGTTCGACATGATGGTCGATGCGGGGGTGCTCACCCTGGTTGTAACCGACGATGGGCCGGGGTTCACCCCCGAGGCGCTTCACCGCGGTTGCGACCCGTTCTTCAGTGAGAACAAGTCCGCTGAGCACTTCGGATTGGGGCTCAATGTGTCGAGCGTCTTGTGCGGACTCCATGGGGGCAAGATCGCCCTGACGAACGCCGAGACGGGCGGCGCTAGGGTTATCGCGACGTTCGATGTCCGACCTGACCGGGAGAGCGTTTTCTAGAGAGGTGGGGCGGCCTCCGCATCAGGGGCCCCACCAAGGCCGAGGATAACTCCCGCGGCGAGGCCCTTCCATAGATGGGGACGTTCGCATAGCGGGGCGGCTCATGCCGTCTGTAAAGAATTACTTAGGAATACCTAAGGCTTACGTAATTGTCATCGCTGGTCGACAAAACGTAGACACCCTCTTGCGACACTTAACTCGCACGGAACGGAGGAGGTGCCGCGATGATGAGAATGCAGACCGAGGGCGAGACTCCCATGGAGATGAACGCCCTGCTTCCGCAGCAGTCTGTGGCATGTGGCGGTGCAGCGCGCAAGCTGGACGTCAAGAAGCTGACTGAGGCCTGGAGGCGCGATCGCGCCGGGGCTGCGGCGGATTCTGCCGAGGTGGCGTGTTCCACCGCACCCGCCGAGGTTCGTGAGTCTATTGACGAGGTCCCGGAAATCGACGTTCGCCGCAGGGCCCTGCGTCGTCGCGTGCTCACCGGCTTGGTCACGGCTGCCTCTATCACCGCGCTTCTGTGCTGGGAGTACCTCCCCGGCCTGCTTGCATGGCTTGCCGATGCGCGCGCCGTTCGCGCGTTCGTGTCCGAACATGCCTTTGTCAGTCGTCTTGCCATGCTCGGCATCAACATCGTGCAGGTGCTGCTGGCGTTTTTGCCCGGCGAACCAGTCGAGCTCGCCAGCGGGTACGCGTTCGGCTTCTGGGAGGGCACGGCTTTGTGCCTGGTCGCCTCGGGTCTGGCGACGTCGATGATTTACTGGGCGACGCGCCGCTGGGGCTGGAAACTCGTCGGATTGTTTTTCGATCGATCGCTGTTCGACCGCTTCTCCTGGCTGAAGAGCGCCAAACGCCTCGAGCTCATCATGTTCATCGTGTTCCTGATTCCCGGCACGCCCAAGGATTTCCTGACGTACTTCGCCGGGTTGACGAACATGCGCTTTCTGCCGGTCGTCCTGATCGCCACGTTTGGGCGTATCCCCTCTATCGTGACCTCGACAATCGCGGCGTCAGCGGTCGGCTCCGGCAATTGGCCGCTGGTCGCATGCACGCTGGTGGCGTCGGCGTTTCTCTTGGCGGTGGGCGGCCTGATGTACCGGCGCCTGCGCAGCCGCACGCGGTGAGAGGCGCCAAGGCTCGCATCCAGGCGCAAAACCTTCCCCAAAACGTACACTTATTTTTCGAAATCCTGGGCAAACGCTAAATAAGTGTACGTTTTGGGGAAGGTTTTGATGCTTTTGGCCGAGTGCGGCCCCTTACGCGCGGCGATTGATGAAGAAATCCGCCATGGAAACGAGCAGCTCGGCCGCCTCGGTGGTGATGACGCCGCATTCGGCGAGCTCGCGGGCGCGCTTTTGAGCTTCAGCGGTCTTTTCGGCGGCGAGTTCGCGACACTTATCAATGCCGCCGCCCAGCTCGATGAGCTCGACGGCCCGCGCGAGCCGCGAGGCATCGTCCGTGCGGGATTCGAGCAGCTCGACAAGCTCCGAGCGCTCCGCGCCGCCAAGATGCTCGAGTGCCCACACTACTGCGAGGGTGCGCTTGCCCTCCGTGATGTCACTGCGGAAGTCCTTGCCCTGTGCGTCGGCATCGCCCACCAGGTTCAGCAGGTCGTCTTGCAGCTGGAAGGCGAGTCCCGCGGGCAGGCCGACCTCGATGAGGCCGCGCACCGCGTCGGGCTCGGCGCCGGCGGCGAGCGCTCCTGCGTACAGGGGACTGGCCACGGTGTACCAGGCTGTTTTGCCGTCGATCATGTAGAGGTAATCATCGCTCGTGACATCCCAGCGGCCGTCGCGCGCCCAGCCGAGGTCGAGCGCTTGGCCCTCGAGCGTGTGGCGTTCCATGCGAACGAGCTCCTCGAGAACTCGCACCCGTCGCTCCGCGGGGAGCGACCCATCGGCGAGCACGATCTCGAACACGCGGGTGAGGGCGAGGTCGCCGGCATTGATGGCGAGGCCGAGTCCCTCGGTGCGATACAGGCAGGGCTCGCCGCGGCGCAGTTCGCTCGCATCGGCGATGTCGTCGTGGATGAGGGCGGCGCTTTGGAACAGCTCGATGGCGACGCCGCACGAGAGCGCTTGATCGGCGCAGCCACCTACGGCCTCGGCTCCGAGCAGTGCCAGCACGGGGCGTACGCGCTTTCCGCCGCCCGCGGTGAAGTGCGCAAGCGGGGCGTACAGGTAGCGGTCGAGGTCCTCCGTGGGCGCGCCCTCATGGCTCATCGCCACGGCGTCGGCCTCATGCAGGGCGCGCTCGATCAGCGGGAGCCTGTCTTTCAGATACGCGACGAAGCTCTCGCCCGCGTGTCCGGTCATATCGCTCATGTGCAGCCCTTTCCATGGGAGTTCTCTCTCGGACAATGCTAGCAAAACGGGGCGGTCGAGACCGCCCCGCACGGGATTCCTATGGTTGCGCGTGACGTCACATCCGCTCGATCGACGCCGAGGCGGGATGGGCCGTCGCGTCTTGAATGGCCGCTATCCCTCGTAGCCGTTGGGGTTGTGGGACTGCCAGTTCCAGGCATCGCGGCACATGTCGTCGATGCCGTACTGGGCCTCCCAACCCATGAGGTCGCGGGCCTTGGAGCAATCGGCGTAGTTCTCGGCCACGTCGCCGGGGCGGCGCGGGTCGATGACGTAGGGGACCTCGTGCCCGCAAGCCTCGCCAAAGGCGCGGATGATCTCGAGCACGGAGGTGCCGCGGCCGGTGCCCAGGTTGAACACCTCGACGCCCTCGCGGCCGTTCATCCAGGCAAGTGCAGCGGCGTGACCGGAGGCCAGGTCGCAGACGTGGATGTAGTCGCGCACGCCGGTGCCGTCGGGGGTGGGGTAGTCGTCGCCAAAGACGTGGACGGCCTCGCGCTTGCCGATGGCGGTCTGCGCGACGTAGGGCAGCAGGTTGTTCGGGATGCCCTTGGGGTCCTCGCCCATAAGACCGCTGGCGTGGGCGCCGATGGGGTTGAAGTAACGCAGCAGCACGACGTTCCACTCGGGGTCTGCGGTGTGGAGGTCGGTGAGCATCTGCTCGATCATCCACTTGGTCCAGCCGTAGGGGTTGGTGGCCGGCTTCTTGGGGCTCTCCTCGGTCAGCGGCAGGCTGTCCGGGTCACCGTAGACGGTGGCGGAGCTGGAGAAGATGATCGACTTGCAGTCGTGCTCACGCATGACGTCGACGAGCGTGAGCGTGTTGCCGATGTTGTTGCTGTAGTACTCGATGGGCTTGGTCACGGACTCGCCCACGGCCTTGTAGCCGGCGAAGTGGATCACGCGGGCGATGCGGTGCGCGTCGAAGATACGGGTGAGGGCCTCGCGGTCGTTGACGTCGGCGACATAGAGGGTGAGGTTCGCGGCCGCCTCGGGGCCGACGATGGTCTTGATGCGATCTTCCACCTTGGCGGAGGCGTTGGAGAGATCATCGACGATGACGACCTGGTATCCGCGTTCAAGCAGCTCGACGACGGTGTGAGAGCCGATGAAGCCGGCGCCGCCGGTGACGAGGACGCAGGTGTCCTGCGCAGCGAGGGTCTGAGTCATGCGATTGCTCCTTTCATGGGGATGTTCAAAAAGTATACCGCAGCGGTTTGAGGGGTGATTTAACCGAGGACCCAGCCGCCGATCCAACCCCAGCGCGGGGTGACCGTGACGCCGTAGTAGGCGATCCATTCGTCCACGCCGATGGAGCGGATGAAGCCGACGTTGTCCATGACCGTGCCGTTGCCCACGTAGATTCCCACATGGCCGTAGATGCGGCCGGCGGAGGTATGGGGATGCGTTGACGAGGCGATGATCATGCCGGGCTTCAGGGAACCGCGGTCGGAGCTCGTGCAGTAGCGGTTATACATGTCGTTCGCGTTGCCGCCCACATAGCCAAAGCCGGCGGAAGCGAAAACGCGGGAGACCCACATGGCGCACAGGCCGTTGCCGGGGCTCGGGACGGCGCGGCATGCGGAGAGGACGCGTTCCAGGGACTTGACCGGCCCCGAAACGTGACCCGTGCTGGGGACGTAGGAGCCGCCGGCACCCTGCTGGAACTTGTCCTGCTCGGCCTTCTGGCGCTCCTCTTCCGCAACGGCGGCGAGGTATTCGGCATCGCGCTTGGCGATGAGGTCCCTCACGTCGGACGAGAGGCCGTCCACGAGCTGCTGGACCTCTGCCTGCTTGGCCTGCATCACGGAGAGCTGCTGGGCCTGTTGCTCCTTGAGCGCCTCGAGGTCGGCCTTTTGAGATTCGAGCGTCGACTTGTGCTGCTCGAGCTCGGCGCGGATCGCCTGGATCTCTCCGATGACCTGCTTGTCGGCGTCGTTGACCTTCTCGATGTAGTGGCTGTTGGAGAGGAGGTCATCGAAGGAGTCGGCGGCCATGAGCAGCGTCAGCATGCTGGTACCGCCGTCTTTGTAGCTGTTGGACACGCGGCGGGACAGGACGCCCTGCTTGGCCTCGAGCTCGGCTTGCTTTTCGTCGATCTGCGCCTGCGTCTCGTCGAGCTGGGCCTGGACCTCCTCGATCTGGGAGACCGTGCGGTCCTGCTCATGGCTGAGGGCCTCGAAGTCGGCGGCGAGCTTATCGAGCTCGGCCTCGACGGCGGCGAGTTTTTCCTCGGCGGTGGCGAGGGCGTCGATGGTCGCCTGCGTTGCGCGGGCGGCGTGTGCGCGGGCGGGAAGCCCGAAAAGCACAGCCGAGCTCGCGGCCGCGAGTGCAGATGCGACCAGTGCTCGGCGGGAAAGCGAAGGGGAGACGTGAGCCGCGGCACCATGGGTGCGCTGCGTGCTCTTGGCGGTGTGTGACATAGATAGCTCCATTTTGCGTGTGTTGTGGTGTCACATATGCGGATTAAGGATACCGCACAGGCGGCGTCTCAAGATGGACGTTGCGCGTCTATTTGATGAAGACCCGTTCGGGTGTTGCACGGGGCGGCCGTGCGACGGGGCTATGCGAGGCGCAGCGCCACGAGGGCGGCCAGATACAGGGCGAGCGCAAGGCAAGCGGCGCCGTCGCGTCGCGGATCGAGCTTCATCACGTGGTAGTGCGTGCGGGCACCTCCGGTGTAGCAGCGGGCGTCCATCGCGCGGCCGAGGTTGTCGGCATGGCGCAGGGCGCTGGCGAACAGTGGGACGATGAGCGGTACGCAGGCGCGTGCGTAGGCCAGGGCGCCCTTGTTCTCAAGATCGGCCCCGCGAGCGGTCTGGGCGGCGACGATATTCTCCGCCTCTTGGGAGAGCGTGGGCACGAAGCGCAGCGCGATGGAGAGCACGAGCGTGCCCTGGCGCACGGGGACGCCCACGCGTTCGAGCGGAGAGAGCAGCTTCTCGGCGGCGTCGGCGAGGGCGACCGGGGTGGTTGTGAGCGTGAGCAGCGATCCGCCCAAAAGCAGCAGGAAGAAGCGCACGGTGTAGAGAACCGCGGCCGACACGCCGTCCGCGTGGATGACGACGGGCCCCAGCTGGAGCGCGATGGGCCCAGTTTGTACCAGGAACAAGTTGATCACCGAGGTGATGATGAGGAACAGCGCGATGGGCCTGATTTGTGCGAGCAGACGGCGGAGGGGCACGCGTGCCAGTGCGATGGCGGTGAACACCGCGGCGCCCGCCAGGAGCAGCGTTTCCACGGAATCGACGAAGAAGCAGCTCACCATAAAGGCGAGGGTACCCATGAGCTTGACGCGCGGATCCAGGTGGTGAATGGGGGAATCGGCCGAGTAATACTGACCGATGCTAGCGCGAATCGCCACGGGGGCTCACCTCCTCGGGCTCGAACAGGGTGGGGAGGACCTCCGCGGGAGAGCCCGACAGGAGGGCGCGCCCTCGTTCGAGGACGATCACGTGGTCGGCGAGCTCGGCGACGTCTTCCATGCTGTGGGTGACCATGATGAGCGTGCTTCCCGCGTGCTTGAGGGCGTGCAGCAGGTCCCGCACGCGCCGGCGCCCATCGGGATCGAGGCCGGCCATGGGCTCGTCGAGCACGAGGACATCCTGGCGCATGGCCAGCACGCCCGCGAGCGCGACGCTGCGCTGCTGGCCGCCAGACAGCGAGAACGGCGAGCGCGCGAGCAGCTCGTCGGTCGGGGTGAGGTTGACCGAGACGAGCGCCTCGCACACGCGCGAGCGCACCTCGTCTTCGGACATGTGCATGTTGCGCGGGCCAAAGGCGACGTCGTCGAAGACGGTCTCGGCGAACAGCTGGCGCTCGGGCAGCTGGGAGACGTACCCGACATGCCGGCGGATGTCTGAGCGGTGGTTCAGGTCCGCGGTGTCCACGCCGCAGATGCGGACAGTTCCGGCAAGCGGGAGCTTGAGCGCGCATGCGAGCTCGGCGGTGGTCGATTTACCCGAACCCGTCTGGCCGACGAGCGCGGTGAGCGTTCCGGGGAATGCCTGGAAGGAGAGATCTTCGAGGGCGAGTGGTGTAGCGACGCTTCCCTCAGCGCGATTGCGCCCGCCGAAGAGCCCCCGGCGCCTGCGCGGGTTGCGTGCGGCAGCGTAGGAGAACGATACGTGGTCGAACGTGACGTTGGGGTCCCCGGATGTTGGCGCGACCGCACGAGCGGCGGCGACTCTCAAGATCTCCGCGGGTTTGCGAGGTACTTCGAGGTGCAGGGCCTGCACGCGCTCGGCGCATGCGAACGCCTCCGCGGCGGTCCCGTCGAACGCGATGCGTCCCTGTTCGAGGACGAGTACGCGGTCGGCATCCAGGGCGTCTTCCATGAAGTGCGTCACATGCACGATGGTGATGCCGCGCTTGCGAAGGGCATTCACGATGGTGCGGATGCTGGAACGGCCCTGGGTGTCGAGCATGGCGCAGGGCTCGTCGAGCAGCAGGATCTTTGGCTCCATGGCGAGCGCGCCGGCGATGGCGACGCGCTGGGTTTGGCCGCCGGACAGGTCGGCGGGGTCGCTTAGGGAGTGTTCGGACATGCAGACGGCCTTGAGCGAGGCGTCGACCCGGCTCGCGATCTCGGGCTGGGGGACGCAGAGGTTCTCAGGACCGAACGCGACGTCGTCGGCGACGATGCTCGTGACCATCTGGTCTTCGGGATGCTGGAACACGCTCGCGCATTGGCTCCTGATTGCGAGCGCCGCGCCCTCCTCGGAGGTGTTCACGCCGAACACGCGGACCTCGCCCGCGCTCGGAAGTGCCAGCGCGTTCATGAGCTGCAACAAGGTCGATTTGCCCGAGCCGTTGCCGCCTAGAATGCACACGTATTGCCCTGCGGGGATTTGAAGGTCGATGCCGGCGAGCGCCTCATTGGGGGCACCGGGGTACGAAATATGGACGCCGTGCAGCTCGATGTACGGTTCCGCGGGCCGTGGGCGGCTTGTGGGGCGCACGGACGGGGTTGTGGAGTCCGCGGACGGGGGCGCCGGCTCGGCTGCTTCGGTCACCTCGGTCATCGCTATGCGCCCTTGCGCGCCTTGAGAACGTTCATGCACGGGGCGAGGAGCACTTGGCCTGCCGTGACGTTGATGACCATCTTCAGCGTGTTGAAGGGGAGCAGCACGGGGATGATCATGGCGGCGACATCCTCGACGGCGATGGCGGTGTACAGCGGCGTCACCACGAGGTTCATGGCGCACGAGACGGCGATGGAGAGCGCCGCACCCACGACCATACCGGCGACGGACGCCTTGCGGGAGCGCTCGCCCTTGAGGTAAATGATTGCTGCGGGAATGACGAACGCGCAGGTGGAGAGCATGCCCATCGGAGCGCCGAACGGGTCGAGGAAGACGCGGGGCAGCCAGGAGATGATGGCGACGGCCGCACCGAGCTTGGGCCCGAAGGCGAGCGCGGCGATGAGGCAGACGATGCCCGACGGGTCATACATGAGCCACGGGGCGATGGGGAAGATGGGAATCTGCACCAGGCTCAGGATGAGCGAGGCGGCGGTGAAGAGTGCGGCGAGCGCGATCTTGCGGGTGTCGATAGCGTTGTTCATGGAAAGACCTTCCGTTTCTTCCATCCGGACTATACCGTCGGCCCCGGAATCGCACCGGGTCGGCCGCGCTTCGCGGCTCGCGGGCTCATGCGCCTGGCAAGGGGTCTTGCCGTGCATTTACCGCCGGTGGGGAATTGCACCCCGCCCTGAAACAAAACGACTATAACGCGCTTGCCTGTACGGTGCAACGGGCATGGCGTTTGGATGCAGCGGGGCGGCTGTCGTTGGTGGTAATGTGCGCTTTCATCGGGGGCGTCTACGGCCAATCACCGGTATTCGTTGAGGCCATCGCCCGGGCGCCATCCGCGAAATAAAATGGACCGAGTGTCGAAAGCGAGATGGCAGTTTGGTTATGTGAAACGATACTTATCTTGCGTACATGCGGGTTACAAGATTGGAGAGAGTATGCATTTCTTTTCTGTGGAAGATCGGCGATATTGTTTTGACGAAGCAACAGGAAACTGCTTTCTCGTTGACGAAGTTGCTGAAAAAGCCCTGTGCGTTTTTGAGTCCGAGGGAAGAGAGTACAATTCGGACGCTTTGTCTCGAGAGCTTGAGCTGGCCGGCTATGATGCGAGAACGATTGAAGAGGCATTAGATGATGTCGATGAATTCCGGCAGTTGGAGAAGAGGATCTATATAACTGATGACGTTCCCAGGACACTGAGGTCGATTGAACTGCACGTGGCCCATGTCTGTAATTTGGGATGTGATTACTGTTTTGCCGGAAAAGGTAATTATGGCACGCAATCGCTGCTTATGAAGGAGAAAGTCGCTTATGCGGCGGTTGACTATCTCGTGCATAATTCATCTAAAAATGATGTTCTTACGATAGTGTTCTTCGGCGGAGAGCCAATGCTAAATGAGCCCTTGATATGGAAGACGGTTGACTATGCAGAAAGCGCTCACCCAAAACGGAGGTTCACATACTCCATCACCACAAATGGGACCCTGCTTAACGATCGAGCAATTGAGGCCTTTAAGGAGCATGGCTTTTCTATATTGGTGAGTCTTGATGGAGTCGGATGTAAACATGATGAATCGCGGCCATATAAGAACGGAAGGGGCTCGTTTGCAGATATAGAAAGGAATGTGAGGCTCTATTCGAAAAGAGCTTCACTCGGCGCCCGTGCGACCTTGACAAAAAATAACTGTAGCCTTCTAGATGACTACGCCAGTTTTAAGGATATGGGTTTCAAAAAGATTTATTTCTCCCCGGTTAGCACATTCGACGAGCGCATCATGCTCGATGAAAATGCGTTAGAGAAAATCAGGCATGACCTGATTGAGCTATCTAATGATTATCTTGAACAGATCAAGCAAGGCGATAAACCACTTTTTGGCACTCTTAAAAAAGTGGTCGATTTAATTTTTGAGAGACGACTTTCGGTCGTTGGGTGTGGAGCTGGTCGGCGTTTTATATCTATTACGCCTGAAGGAGATGTATATCCATGTCATAGATTTGTTGGGATGGATTGGTTCAAGATGGGCAACATCCTCGATGGTGTTGATGAACAATCTTATTCCGTAAATTGGGCGCAGACCGTTGACAAGAGAACGGATTGTTCGAGTTGTTGGGCAAGGTCTTTCTGCGGTGGCGGTTGTAGTTGGGAGGCGGCGGATGAAACTGGATATCTGGATGAAAGTCGGCATCCGACGTCCTGCGAGTATAAAAGAATGTGCCTAGAAATCGCGCTTGATTTAATCTCGCGTTCGGAGGATTTTGGATAGACTTAGCACCGTGTTTTAATGCCCCGCGAAATTGGCAAGGGATGGGGATTATATTGGCTCCGTTTATCCTAGAAAATGCAGCATTTGGCGAAACTGTTACCCAGACATGTGCTTTAGCCCGGCATAATAAGTCTATGGTTCATCTTTAGGGCATAAGGAGGTTTGCCATGAAGCACATGCGATTAATTAGTCAGGAGCTTGGAGGCGGTTCCGTTGTTCAGCCGCTGAGTTTTGACTGTGCGCTGGGAGTAACCGATTTTTGCAAATTCCAAGATCATGCAGATGGATGCGCGCTAACTGACTACTGCGATTACGATAAGGATCATGGGAGCATTTGTGTTATTGATCATTGCGGCATTGATCAAACATAGGTATTAGCTGTAAGGAGTTGCCATGAAGCACATGTTACCTCTGAATCTGAATGGAAAAGAATCTGAAGAGGCTGGGCCGTATTGTTTCGGGGTTGATATTTGCACTCTTCGAGATTTGGCTGAGTGCCCAGCGGTCGACTGGTGTTACGTAGACAAGGTGTCAGGTTGTGTCCTGCCAATGGATTGGTGCGATCCGACCGATGAGGATTGATCGCCCGTGCTGCTGATGAAGCGGCGGGGTGAGATTTTGGGCAGTGCTCTGCACTGCCCTTTTTCGGGGAGAGTGAAAGATGCTTGTCCTTGCTCAATGCGTTCTGGGTCTGTTGTTCGTCTTTATTGTCTGCGCTGTGCCAATCGTATTGTTTGTATTGTTGGTAAAGGCTATATGGAAGCATAAAGGACGGAAGTAGAGTCATTGTTCCATATAGCCGGATTCCCTAGCTGGTGGTCGAAGGCGTCTTTGCGTTGGTGAAGTCTGCGAAGTCGATGACTGTTTTAGAGGCCTTGATGACGGCATCATCATGCGAAACGACAATTATCATTCGTTGTTCCGAGTTATGCTTGATAAGAGAAATCAATTCGTCGCAAGCGGGAGCGTCAAGACCGACAGTTGGTTCATCTAGTACGAGAACTGGCGTCTGCCGAGCGATTGTCGACCAGATGTATATGCTTCTGAGTTCACCGCCTGATAAGGCATTACATGCTTTATGTAAAAGGCCCTCTGTTCGAGCTGTAAGCAAGGGCATTATTGATGTGCTGTTGCATAGCTCACGGAACGGGGTCCCAAGCGTACTCAGCAAACTATCAACGGAGCAATCTGGTGCATATAGATTTTGCGGACAGGTTGATACGAGTTTCCCTAAGATGGAGTCGAGATCATATTCCTCGATATAGCGTCCGTTATACTTGACTTTATGACTGGATTCATAGAGACCTAGCAAATACAATAAAAGGGTAGTTTTACCAGACCCGTTTTTCCCGGTAATGCAATATGTGCCTGGCCTTGAGAATGACAGCTTGGGACAAGGGCGCCCGTCACCCTGCCTATCGCCTATGTCGAGAGGCGTTATGGATAAGTTGCATATATCGATGGAGTCGATTGCGTCGAGCGTTGCCCCCCGGGTTTCTTTTGAGGAGAATAGCTCATTGGTCTGTAAAGGCTGGCGAACCCTGTCCCATGATCCCCTGGCTCCTTGATAGGAGTGAAAGAGAGTCATTAGATTTTTTGCGGTTTTTAGCATTGTGGAAAAATAGGCGCTGGCTATTGTATATTCGCCAATGCTCATGTTTCCATTGATTATTTGTATGCCAGATATAATCAATATTACAGATTGAAACAACGCAGAAAAAATACCATCAATCGACGCTAGGGAGTAGGATATTTTTCCTGCGCGAAGGATCTTTGGAAGATATAGGGCGTATTCGGCGTCAAGGCCTCGCTCGCTTCTCGTGTAGCCTGAAGCAAGTTTTGTCTCGAGCACCTGATTAAGCTGTGAAGAGATGGCGGAGTAGAATGTGCTGTCCGCTTTCTTTCTTTCAAGGGAAACCTTGTATAGGAGATCTCGCAGTAGGGCGGCTGTTATGCAGTAAAGAATAAGCAGAGCAACAGAAAGGACGGAAAAAATAGGGTTGATTGACCACATGATGAAGACGATTAATGGTGCGGCAATGAGTGAGAGGGGGATGTTGACAATGTTTGATAGCAGGAAGCTCGCGATTGCGTTTGAGTCGGAGATCGTGTGCTGTGTCGTGTATGCGGGGTCATTCTGATTTAACTGGGGAAGGGCGGTTCTTTCGTAGCCAAGGATGACATCTCTTAGAATTGAATAAGAGACTTGTGACATAACCCTCACAGATAACGTGCCTGAATAATACAAAAAAAGGGACGAGAAGATTCCAATGGATGCTGTCAAAAGGGCGAAAGCGACAGTATTGTTGATGTCATTATTGGCTAGCAAAAAATCGAGAAACTTACCGTTTGCGTATGGGGAAAGGTAAGAGAGAAGAAATCCTGCTGCTGAGGCAACGATAAAAGCGACGGCTTCGTTGGATTTGAACAACTTGGCAATGACGTATCGAATCACACGATTATCCAATCTTCGGGAACGATTGGGCGAAGGCGCGCTACTGCGAGAAGGTTAATATAACTGTGAAAATAGTAGTATAAAAGCGTCGATTGGACATTGCGATAAATTGAATTACTGACATGGCTTTTGTGGCCAGATTTGGTATTTGTATAGCTTGATACACTGGACTTGTTTTCTACACGGGGGAGGTATCCCGATGCACGAGCATGAGTATGTGAGTGAAGAGATGTTGTGCGTCCTGGCACAGGTTGCGGGCGAGGACAACGTCCTTATGACCGAGCCCATGCGCGAGCACACCACGTTCAAGATCGGCGGACCGGCCGACGTGCTGGTCACGCCGCGCACGGCGGATGCCCTCGTGCGCGTGCTGGACACTTGCTACGCGGGCGGCGTGCCCGTGACGATTGTGGGTAACGGCTCCGATCTGCTGGTGGGCGACCGCGGCATCCGCGGCGTCGTCGTACTGCTGCGTGACAACTTTGCGGGCATCGAAGTGGACGCACCGCATTGGCGCGTGACGGCCGAGGCGGGCGCGTTGCTGCGCGATGTCGCTCTTGCCGCCGCCGACCAGGGCCTCTCCGGCATGGAGCCGCTGTGGGGCATCCCCGCCACCGTGGGCGGCGCCTGCTTCATGAACGCCGGCGCCTACGATGGCACGACGGGCGAGGTGCTCGAGTTCGTGCGCGTGTACGTGCCGAGCAAGCACGGCAACCGCGGATCCGTGGTCACGCTCGAGGCGCGCGACCTCAACCTCGGCTATCGCAAGAGCCGCGTGCACGACGACGGTCTCATCGTAATCTCCGCCACGTTCAAGCTCTCGCCCGCATCCGAGGGCATGATCCGCGCCGCCATGGACGACTACCAGCGCCGTCGCGAGGAAAAGCAGCCGCTCGAGATGGCGAGCGCGGGCTCCACGTTCAAGCGCCCCGAGGGGTATTTCGCCGGCAAGCTCATCATGGACGCGGGCCTGCGCGGCGCGTGTGTGGGCGATGCGCAGGTGAGCGAGAAACATTGCGGGTTCGTGGTCAACACGGGCCGCGCGAGCGCGAAGGACGTACTCGGTCTCATCGAGCATGTGCAGGGTGAGGTGAAGTCCCAGTTCGGCGTCGACCTCGAGCCCGAGGTCCGTATGATCGGCGAGTTCTAGCGTCCCATTTGAGACGAGAAGTCGGTGAGTTCTTGCCAGCGGGTGGACTCGACGGTCCGGCCGTCTTGCAGGATGAAGTACGCCGCCGTGTCCTCGAGCGCGTCGGCGATCTCGGCGCCGCGGCGGCTACCGGCCACGAACAGCGTGGTCGAGAGCGCGTCGGCGGCGGTTGAGGACGGGCTGAGCACGGTGACGCTCGCCACGTCGGTCTGGACGGGCTCGCCGGTGCGCGGGTCGAGGATGTGCCAGTACGTGACGCCGTCTTGTTCGAACACGCGCTCGTACAGGCCGCTCGTCACCAGCGATCCTCCCTGGACGCGTGCGGTGCCCACCACGGTGTCGCCGCCCGGTTCGTTGGGGTCGCGGACGCCGGTTTCCCAGGGTTCGCCGTTCGGCTTCTCCCCAAACAGCGCGATATTGCCGCCGAGCGAGAGCGCGGCGCCGGTGGCGCTCGTCTCGTCGCGTAGCAGATCGCAGAGGCGGTCGGCCACATACCCCTTGGCGATGCCGCCCAAGTCGAGCTTGGCCTGCGGGTCGGCGAGGCGCACGGTGAGCGCCTCCTCGTCTATCTCGATGCAGCGCCAATCCACGTGGGGCAGGGCGCCGGCGATCGCCTCGGGTGCCGGGCGCACGCCTTCAGTGAAATCCCAGAGCGTGGAAACTGCGCCGATCGTGACGTCGAACAGGCCGTCCGCCTGCTCGCAATACGTTTTGGCGGCGAGCAGGAGGTCGATGGTGTCGGCGTGCACGCGAACGGGCTCGCCTGCCGCCGCGTTGATGCGGGCGATATCGGACTTCTCGTCGTAGAGGTCGAACAGCGCATCGAAGTGGGCGCATGCGTCGGCCAGACGTGCCGGCGCGGTGTCGTCGCCGTAGACGCCGAACGTGCAGTAGGTGTCGAAGGCGAAGGTCGATCCGGTGACCGGCTTTGCAGCGGAGGCGTCGGTTCTGAGCTGTGTGCATCCGGAGAGCATCAGTGTGAGGACCGAGCAGGTGCCGCCGCACATGAGATCGCGCCGGGAGATCGGCGTGCCCTTTGCCCTATCCATGGAATGCCTCCTGGGGCAGTGCGCGCAGGACGAGCCGGGCGGCAACGCCCACGGCGGCCCCGCACAGGACGCCGGACACGGCGAGCACGGGCATGTTCACGAGTGCGACGCGGCCGGAGAGCAGTGCGGCGACGGCGGCGAGCTGCCCCGCGTTATGGGCGAGTCCGCCGAGTACCGATGTGGCGACGGTGGAAAAGGCCCCGCTGCGCACGGCGAGTGCCATGACGGCCCACGACAGCAGCCCGCCCGCCAGGGAAAAGACGAGCATCTGCAGGTTGGCGAACAGCAGCGTCGAGGCGATGACCTTGATGAACATGAGGAAGAGGCCTGCCTTCGCGCCCAGGCGCTTGAGCGCCATGAGGATCACGATGTTGCCCAGGCCCAGCTTAACGCCGGGTACGGTGACGGGCAGGGGGATGAGCAGTTCGAGGTAGCCGCATACGAGCGCGGCGGCGGTGAGCACGCCGTAGAGCGCGGCGCGACGTCCGGGCGAGGCCGGTGCTGCGGGCGCCGTGCGTCGCCCGTTATCGGATGTGTCAGCTGAGTTTCTCATGCTTGTCATTATACGGGTTGGGTACGCTGTTAGGAGTTTGGCATCCAACACGAGAGGAGAGCCCTCATGGCCGTCCTGTTTATCGAATATCCCAAGTGCACTACCTGCAAAAAGGCCAAGAAATGGCTGGATGAGCATGGCGTCGAGTACGTCGATCGCCATATCGTCGAGGATAATCCCACGGCAGCGGAGCTGGCGGAGTGGCACGAGCGCTCCGGTCTTCCGCTGCGCCGCTTCTTTAACACGAGCGGTATGAAGTACCGCGAGCTCGGCATCAAGGCCAAGCTCGACGTCGGCATGACGGACGAGGAGGCCTATGAGCTGCTCGCCACCGACGGTATGCTGGTCAAGCGCCCCCTGATCGTTGCGGACAACGCTGTTTTGACGGGGTTCAAGGAGGACGCCTGGGCGGAGGCACTCCTGTAGCCGTACACCGCGCGAGCATGTCCCGGTGCGGCGCGCGTGTGGCTTCTGCGGCGGTTGACATATGTTTCACGTCGGGCATCTCGCCCGGATACCTTTGAGTCCGGCCGCGGCACCGCGCTGCGGCCGATCACGTGGATGGAAGTGCCATCCGGGGAATCGAAAGAGAGGCCGATGGAGGTTCATGAACTAGAAGCTCTCGCCCGCGACGTCGCGGGCGGACGTGTGGCTCCTGACGAATTGGTGAGGCGCGTCCAAGCCGGTGCGACGACCGATCTCGGCTACGCGTGCGTAGACATGCAGCGCGGCCTTCGCACGGGCGTGTCCGAGGTCATCTACGGTGCGGGTAAGACTGCCGGTCAAATCGCGGGCATCGTCGGTGCCATGCGTGAGGGCGGCCAGGAGCGCGTCCTCATCACGCGGCTCGACGAGGCGAAGGCTCGGGACCTCGCCGACCTGGGTTGCCCGTTCGAGTATGTTGAGGCCGCCCGCTGTGGCGTGGTGGGCGGACTGCCCGAGCCGGATGGAAATGGCGAGGTCTTGGTGCTCACCGCCGGCACGAGCGACCTGCCCGTCGCCGAGGAGGCTGCGTTCACCGCGCGTTTCCTGGGCAATCGCGTGAATGTGGTTCACGATGTCGGCGTCGCGGGCATCCATCGGCTGTTGTCCCATGCCGAGGAGATCTCCCGCGCGCAGGTGATCATCGCTGTCGCTGGCATGGAGGGGGCGCTGCCGAGCGTGGTTGGCGGTCTGGCGCGGTGCCCGGTGATCGCGGTGCCCACGAGTGTGGGCTACGGTGCGAACTTCGAGGGTGTGACCGCGCTGCTCGCCATGTTGAACAGCTGCGCGAGCGGCGTATCCGTCGTGAACATCGACAACGGGTTTGGAGCTGGGTTCCAAGCTTCGCTCATCAATCATCTGCCTGGTAGGGAGGCATAGACTACATGGTGAACGAGAAGGGGATGCCCTCATTGGCGGATGGCACCGCTGGCAACGACGCTGGCCGCGGCCGCACGTTGTGGCTCGACTGCCAGGCCGGTGTCGCGGGCGATATGCTCGTGGCCGCCTTGATCGATGCGGCCGAGGATTCGGAGGCGGCCGAGCGAGCCGTGCGCGCTACGCTGGCGGCTCTGCCGGTCGAGGGATTCTCCCTCGAGGTGGGCCGCGTGTCCAAGGCGGGCATTTCGTGCCTGGACTTCAATGTGGTGCTGGACGAGGCGCATGAGAACCACGACCACGACATGGCGTACCTGCATGGGCACGAGCATGCGTGCGAGGGTGATCACGGTCACATCCACGGCCGGGAGAGCGGGTGTGGCCACGACCATTGCGACGATCATCACCATGAGGGCCATTACCACCATGCCGGCCACACCCACGACCATGCCCACCATCATGATCATGCGGGAGGCGGCGCCCACGACCATGCCCATCGCAACCTCGCCGACATCCTCGCCATCATCGAGGCCGCCCCGCTCACTCCTGGGGCCGCCGCATTCGCCCGCCGCGCCTTTGGCATCCTCGCCGAGGCCGAGGCCGAGGCCCACGGCTTGCCGGTCGAGCAGGTGCACTTCCACGAGGTGGGGGCGGTCGATTCGATCGCGGATATCGTGGCGGCGGCGGTCCTCGTCGATCTGATTGGCATCGAGCGCGCGATCGTGCCCGTGCTCGTCGAGGGGCGCGGAACCGTGCGCTGCCAGCACGGCGTCATGCCCGTGCCGGTTCCGGCGACGGTGGGCGTGTGCCGTGCACACGGTCTGCCGCTGGCGCCCTGCGAGGTCGAGGGTGAGTTGGTAACGCCCACAGGCGCCGCCCTGGTGGCGGCGCTCAACCCCGAGTTCGTGCTTCCGGAGCGTTACGTCGTGGCGAGCGTGGGCCTCGGTGCCGGCAAGCGTGCCTACGAGCGGCCGTCCATCCTTCGGGCGATGCTGATCGAGCCGCTGAGTGGGCCGACGCCCACTTTCCATCGCGGGCGCCGCGGTGCCGCGGGCGAAGATATCCTTGCCGATCCCCTGCCCTCGTCTCGGCCCGCGCCCCTCTCGAGCGAGACGCAGCCTCCGACCACGGTATGCAAGCTCGAGTGCGACCTGGATGACATGACGCCCGAGCAGATGGCTTACGCCGCCGAGCGACTGTCCGAGGCCGGTGCGCGCGAGGTCCATTGGGTGCCGATCGTTGCCAAGAAGGGCCGCCCCGCCTACGAGCTGCAAGTTCTGTGTGAGGCGCAGGAGGCTGCGGCCATCGAGGCCGTGGTGTTTCGCGAGACGAGCACGCTTGGCATCCGCCGTTGCATTATGGACCGCACGGTGCTGCCGCGTCGCCTCGAGGTGCGCGACACCGCGTTCGGCCCTATCTCCGTAAAGATCGCCGTGCTGCCCGATGGGGCCGAGCGTGCGACTCTCGAGTACGAGGATTGTGCCGCGGCGGCTCGGGCGGCCGGCATGCCTTTGACCGCCGTGATGAATGCGGTGCGCGCGTCCCTTTGACCTGACGGGGGATGCAGTGCGTGCGTCCCCTTGATCGGCCGGGTTCTCCCGACACACCTCGATGCAGCGCGGCGCACGTCCGCGCGGAGAGGATTCACCATGAAATTCGTCATCGCCTCCGACATCCACGGGTCGGCATACTGGGCCGAGCGCCTGATGGAGGTCGTCGATCGCGAGCGGCCCGACCGCGTGCTGCTCTTGGGCGACCTGCTCTATCACGGCCCGCGTAACGACCTCCCGCGCGATTACGCTCCCAAGCGCGTGATCGAGCTGCTGAACGGTCTGGCAGCGACTGGGCGCCTCATCGCCGTGCGCGGCAATTGTGAGGCCGAGGTCGATCAGATGGTGCTCGCCTTCCCTTGCATGTCCGACAGCGCCGTGGTTTTGGACGACGACGGCCGCGAGCTGTTCTGCACCCATGGGCATGTCTTTGGCGCGGGCAAGCACAGCAGCACGGATCGCGTGCCGCAGCTCCCGGAGGGTTCGGCGCTGCTGTTCGGTCACACGCATATCAAGGTGAACGAGGAGAGCGCGGGCCATCCCGGCCTGTGGCTGTTCAACCCCGGCAGTGTATCGATTCCCAAGGACGGGTCGAACAGTTGCGGCATCTACGAGAGCGGGCTGCCCCTCTGTGAGGCCTTCCGCCACATCACCCTGGACTAATCGCAATTTGTACCTGTCCCCAATCGAGACGTCAGAGCAAAAGGAGCACGAGACATGGGTTCATGGACCGAGACCGGGTCGTCGAGTCTGGCGAGCATCACACGCGACACCTCGACGCTTTCCGACGCGCGCGAGGAGATGCAATCCCTCGTTGAGACGATCTGGCGCCTGCGCCAGCCCGATGGTTGCCCTTGGGATCGCAAACAGACCCACGAGAGTATCGGCAAGAACATGATCGAGGAGGCCTACGAGGCCCTGGACTGCATCGAAGCCGGCGATGAGGCGCACTTGCGCGAGGAGCTCGGAGATGTGCTCATGCAGGTGGTGTTGCATGCCCAGATCGCGGCGGACGCCGGTGCCTTCACAATGGCCGACGTCGCGCGCGACATCAACGACAAGCTCATCCGTCGCCACCCGCATGTGTTTGGAGGGCGCAGCGCCGATTCCGCCGACGAGGTGCTCGCCATTTGGGACAGCGTCAAGCTTGCCGAGAAGGGCGCCAAGGACGCCGATGCGGCGGAGGCCGGCGAGCGTCCAGAGGGCCTGCTCGAGGGCGTTCCGCGGTCGTTGCCGGCGCTCATGGAGGCTCAGAAGGTCTCGCGCAAGGCGGCTTCTGCGGGCTTTGAATGGGAGACCGTCGCAGACGTATGGGACAAGGTGGCCGAGGAGCGTGCGGAGTTTGAGGCGGAGGCACCCGGCACCGCCGAGCGCGAGCTCGAGTTTGGCGACCTGCTCTTCGCACTGGTGAACGTGGCCCGCAAGGAGGGCATCGACGCCGAGAGCGCGCTGCGTGCGAGCACGGCGAAGTTCCGCGAGCGTTGGGCCGCGATGGAAAACGTCGCCTATGAGGGTGGGGTTTCCCTGGAGTCTCTTATGACCGAGCAGCTCGATTCGCTGTGGGACAAGGTCAAGCGCGGGTAACGCGGACCTCGCGTTGCCACATGCAGGCGAAGCGCAGGCCGGCGAGCGCCAGAGCGCACCCGAGGCCGGTGTAGAACACCGCGATGAACCCCTCGGGGGCGAGGCCGAACGCGCGGATCGAAATGCCGCCCGTCATCATGACCGCCATGATGACAAAGGCCGGTACATCGAAGAACTTGAGGAAGAAATGACGCTCCTCCTCATAGCCGGTGATGCGTGCGGTGTGCTTCACCACGAGCTTGCCGAAAATGAAGGTCCAGAACACGATGCCCACAACCGCGCTCAGCACGATGTTGAGCAAGGTGAGGTGTCCGGCGGCGTAGGCCTCCAGGCCGATGCGGGCGATGTTCACGCCGGCCGCGAGCCAGACGATGCTAGCGATGAGCAGCAGCGTGTTCTTGTGAACGCTCAGGAATTTCATGATGCGCCTCCTGACGAATGGATGGGACGGGGTGTCCGGAACGCGTGCGCCTTAGGAACGTTTGGCCGGACGGAACACGAGCACGGCGGCGATGGCCGCGACCACGAGGCTCGCGATCACGGCGGGGACCGTGCCGAGCTTGATCATGGGGATGCCGACGAGCATGCCAATGACATAGGGGACGAGCCAGGCGACCCACACGGCGGCGCTCAGGCGATGGAAGGTGCGCTCGCGCTTGAGGGCGGCCGCGCCACCGCGCTTACCCTGGAAGTAGACGAGCGTCGCCCAGCCGGCATGGAAGAGCATTAGCAGGATCGCGGCGAGCCCG
This sequence comes from Collinsella intestinalis DSM 13280, assembly GCF_000156175.1. Taxonomy (GTDB): domain Bacteria; phylum Actinomycetota; class Coriobacteriia; order Coriobacteriales; family Coriobacteriaceae; genus Collinsella; species Collinsella intestinalis. Next base: position 1,100,120 of record NZ_GG692710.1, on the reverse strand, counting down.
GTGATGCCGTGGATCGCGGGGGCGGCTTCGGCGCTGGTGCGGGCCATGATGGACATCAGGGTGGTGCCGGTGGTGTCACAGGCCAGGCCGATCCAGAACAAGACGACGTGCGACCCGCGCAGGCTTCCGTCGGCCCGTTCTTTGAAGACGCCGATGGTGTAGAGGACGAGTGCGCTTGTGATGGCGAGGCTGGCGAATATGAGCATGGGGGACATACGTCTTTCCTTTCCACGAGTAAAACGTGCGTTGTTCGCATATAATATGAACAACGTTCATCTGAACAATGTTCATGTTAGGGTTCGAGGACGGGCCGGGCAAGAAACAACGGTCGATTTCCGGATTCACCCTGAACGTTTCACGAGCTTGTTCAGCTGGCGGAATTGCCTGCCATAAGGGGTGCGGTCGGGCGATGCCTGGAAAACGTGAGGAAAGGAACCCGCCGTGGGGAGTAGGAAAGCCATCACCAAAGAGCAGATCATCGACGTCGCGTACGAGAAAGCCCAACGGGAGGGCCTTTCCTCCTTGAGCGTCCGCGCGGTCGCCGAAGCGTGTGGTGTGGCAACCGGAACCATGTACAACCACATCCCCGACATCGCCGAATTGCGCACCGAGGTGCTGAGGCGTTTTTGGCGAGAGGCGCTGAGCGGGGCGGACCTGAACCAGTGCGCCCGCGAGGCGGGTTCGGCGCTGGATTATTGCCGCAAGCTCACGGAGACGCTCGCGGAATCACTGCGTGGTTTTCGAAGCACATGGCTGCGGGACGCGGGTGCGGCCGATGGTCGCACGCGTCAGCGCGCCGCCGAGGCCGAGCGTGCCTGCCTGCAGGACATCCAGCTCACCGTGCGCCATGCGTTTGAGCGCGATGCGGCGATTTCGGAGCGCGCTCGCGCCGAGCTCGACATGGGCAAGGTGGCCGAATTCGTGTGGACGGCGATGCTCATGGGCATCAAGCGCGACGACTTCTCGTGCGAAACGCTTTTTGCGCTGGTCGAGCTGGCCCTCTATTAGGTTTTGTTCTATTGGCCCGGTTCTTGGTTGGGGGCGGGACCGCTTGATTCGGGCGGCGGGTGGACTCTGCACGATTGCACCCGCAGGCGTTCTCCCGCCGCCCCGCCGGCGCGGCAACTTCGACGGGGCGCGCGCCGTCGAGCGCGTCCCGTCGCAGCAACCACAAAGCCTGCATCCCCGCCAGAGCCCGCCGTGCGATAATGGACAGCGCATAAGCGCACATACACCTTCAATCACACAAGGCGCCCATGGCTATTTCTTCTTCGAACAAAACATCTTCCGCCCGCATGGGCGATCCCGATAAGACCGGGGATCTGTCCGCCGCTGCTGCGGCAGCGGCCCCGTCCAAACCGCATAAGCGTTCAGCCCGCGGTAGCGATGTGGTCAAGCGCGAGAAGCAGGAGCGCCGCGCCGCTCGCAAACAGGCCGCGACCGCTTCGCACTCCACGCGTAAGTCGGTTGCCGGCGCTCCGGTTGCGAGTGGCTCCCCGCGCGCGAAAGGCGGCAAGGCACCGCGCCCGGCCCAACAGGATCTCATGCGCTACGCTTCGGATAACGCGGTGGTGCGGTGGTTCTACGCCCTGACCACCGGTCCGCGCCGCTATCTCTTTTATGGCGCTGTGGTCGCGCTGGTGTTGGTGGGGATTTACGGCCCGGTGAAGGATTTCTACATCGCGCGCCGCACGGTGATGATCCTCGAGGAGCAAACCGCGATTCGCAAGGAGTACAACGAGACTCTCGGTGACGAGGTGGGCAGCCTCATGTCCCAGGAGGGTATCGAGGACACGGCGCGCAAAGACTTGGGCATGGTGATGCCCGGCGAGCAGATCATCACCGTCGAGGGTTTGGACAGCGAGGGCAATCCGGTTGTGGTCGATCCGAGCAAGCCCGCCGAGGAGGGCGAGGGCGCTTCGGACGAGGCATCTGCCGAGGACCCCGCCAAAGTCGACTCCGATAAGGATTCCCAGCCGCTGAAGGGTGCCGACGCCGCGAACAAGGACAAGACCGGGTCGAGCGCCGCCGCGGCCGACCCTTCGAAAAAGCCGATGACCTCTGCGGAAGTCGAGGCCGCCGAGCGTGCCGTGTTGGAGAACTCCCCTTGGTATTGGAAGGTGCTCGACGTGCTTTTCGGGTTTGACGGCGCGAAAGGCATGGCCGTGGTCTCGACGGGGGAGAAGGAGTGAGCACGGTGAAGATCGCCGCTATCGACTTGGGAACGGTGTCCTCTCGTTTGCTGTGCGCCGAGATGAGCAACGGTCAAATCACGGCATCGATCAAGCGCACCGTCATTACCGACCTGGGCGAGCGGGTGGACGCTACCGGCGTCTTTGCCCCCGCCGCGATCGACCGCGTTACGCAGGCCTGCGCCGAATTCGTCCGCAAGGCGCGAGAATTCGGTGCTCAACACGTGTGCTGCACGCTGACGAGTGCTGCCCGCGATGTGTCCAATGGCAATGATCTGCTGGATCGCTTGCGAGATCTCGGGCTTGTTCCGCAGGTCATTCCTGGCGAGGTTGAGGCTCGCTTGACGTTTTACGGCGTCGCGCACGACTTTGCAAACGAGCGCATTGCCGTAGCCGATTCCGGCGGCGGGTCGACGGAGCTGGTGGTTGGGCGCGCATGCGATGGGGGCCTGGAGCTCGATTGCACCGAGTCGCTCAACATCGGATGCCGTCGTGTGACGGAGCGCTTCTTCTCAAGTGTTCCGCCGAGTGCCGACGAGGTGGATAAGGCCGCGGCATGGGCGCGCGCGCAGTTCGAGCCCTATTGGGCGGGACTTGCCAACCGCCCGGAGCGGCTTGTCGCCGTGGGCGGCACCGTGACCACGCTTGTTGCGATGGTCCACGAGCTCGCGGTGTACGACTCGCATTTCGTGCATCTGCGAGATTTGACGATCGAGCAGGTCGAGGACGGTATCGACCGGATGAGAAGCCTCACCGTTGAGCAAATTGCGCAGCTTCCGGGCATCCAGGCCAAGCGCGCGCCGGTGATCTTGGCGGGTGCGATCGTAGTGCGCGAGCTCATGCGCGCCGGCGGGTACGGCCGCCTGACGGTGAGTGAGAACAGCCTGCTTGCAGGTGCGGCGGCAACGATTTACGAGGCGGCCATGAGCGGTCGCACCGTCATCGGTTGGATCCCCGAGCTATCCAGTTGGTAAACAAGTAAGCCCTCCGTAGCCGGAGGGCTTTTTCATCCTGGTAGAGGCGGTGGGACTCGAACCCACAATCCCGAAGGCCGAAGATTTTAAGTCTCCTGCGTATGCCAATTCCGCCACGCCTCCATAGGGGAGAAGTGTACCATGCGCGGGTGCCGCCTGCTGCCCTGTTCGCACTCGCTCAGAATGTGGCCACGTTCATGGAGGCATTCCTGGCAATCGATGCGCTCGCGTGGCCCGCCGGTGCGGTTGGGGTCGTATCGAAGCGCCTGGTGAGAAAAAATGAAAAAAGTTCTTGCCCGTCCCCGTGTCTTTCACTATTATTGGAAGTCACGCGGGCGTGGCGGAATTGGCAGACGCGTATGGTTCAGGTCCATATGGGGGCAACCCCGTGAAGGTTCAAGTCCTTTCGCCCGCACCACTGATTGAGAGAGCCCCAGCAATGGGGCTTTTTTCATGCCCTGATTCGATGCTCGATGCGCGCGGTGCTCGGTACGCACGCAGCGCTCGATGCGCACGCCCATTCAGCGATGTTAGCTGTTGGGGGGCGCTGGAGGGCATTGCGTCCCATCCCGTGCGTGTCCGAGTGTGTGTCCGATTTGGGCGTCACTGTTGCCCTGCGGTCCTCGTTTTTCCGCAAATGAATAAAAATCAAAGTTTCGCCACGCACAATGAATAAGTTTTTGCGAATGACGGAAATCGCTTCGTGCGTTTTCGGCGTTATGGTCAAAATACCCTGATTGTGCGCTGAATTTCGCTTCCAGAGTTGGTCGGAAGCCGGAAAGGGAGGGCAATGGTCTGCCGAGGGGGCCATATTGCCGAACGCTTGCGTGACAATTGGGCAAAATGCCAGGATTCGGACGAATCCATTTTTATGCACGGCTTCGATGCCCCTCTTTTCGGCGCACTATTAGGGTATTTTGACCACTTCCGGGAAAACGAATAAAAACAAACCCCCTATTGGACGGCATTTGCTGCTCGAGGGCCCGCGCACCTGCCATGTACGCCTTGGTGTCTGCCATGTGCGCCCTTGCGTCTGCCGTGTACGCATTGTTGGGTGCGACGTATTTTCACGGGCAATTAATCGGGAGCTGGTAATCGGCAGAGTAGAATACGGGACGTTGGCCCGTGTTGGCGTTTGGCCGGGCCTCCTTGGATGTAAGCGCCTTCGATTTGGGAATGTCCTGCATGATCGAGCTTCTTAAGCGATTCTATAGGCCCTTTCGCCTCGAGTGCATCCTCGGGCCCCTCAGCAAACTGATCGAGGTCGTGTTCGACCTGACCACCCCTCTCGTGGTGATGCGGATAATCGACCGTGGGGTGGGCGGCCGCAGCGTGGAAATCGTGCTTGCATACGGTGGTTTGCTTGTGCTCATGGCGTGCGCGGGTTTTGTTTTTACGCTTGTCTGCCAAAAAATGGCGTCTCGTGCTTCGCAGGGCATGGGAACCGACATGCGAAACGCCTTGTTCGAGCGCGTTAATGCCCTGTCCTATGCCGAGATCGACCGTTTCGGTACGCCATCGCTCATCACCCGTATCACCAACGATGTCAATCAGGTTCAGCTTGCCATCGCTTTGGGCGTGCGTCAGCTCACGCGCTGGCCGCTGCTTTCGGTGGGCTCGATGATCGCCGCGATGGCCATCGATGCGAAGCTGAGCATCATCTTCTTTATCTCAATGCCACTCATCGGCGGTATTTTCTGGTTCGTGATGGCCCGCTGCGTCCCGTATTTCAAGCGCATGCAGCAAAAGCTCGATCGCATCGGCTTGCTTACGCGCGAGGGTCTGTCGGGCGCTCGCGTGGTGCGCGCATTTGTACGGGAGGACCACGAGCGTGAGCGCTTCCGTCATGCGGCGGATGATCAGGCAGATATTGCCATCGCCGTTGGAAAGCTCTCCTGCGTGCTCAACCCCGCGACGTTTCTCGTGATGAATCTCGCCGTCTGCGCGATTCTGTGGGTGGGAGGTCTGCAGGTGAATGTCGGCGCTCTCACGCAGGGCGAGGTGATGGCGTTCGTCAACTACATGACGCAGACTTTGCTGTCGATCGTCTATGTTGCCAACTTGGTAGTGGTATTCACCAAGGCGGGCGCGAGCGCCGGGCGCATCCTGGAGGTGCTCGATTGCGAGCCGGGAATTCGTTCGGGGGCCGATGCGGCGACCGAGCCGGATGAGCATGCGGAATTCGCCATCGCCTTGCGCGATGCCTGCTTTGCGTATCCCGGGAGCACGGTGAACGCCGTCGACCATGTGACACTCGAATTGCCTCGGGGCGGGACGCTTGGGATCATTGGGGGCACCGGCTCGGGCAAATCAACACTCGTGAGTCTCGTTCCGCGTCTTCACGAAGTGACGGGTGGCTCTGTCGAGGTGCTCGGACGTGATGTACGGGCCTGGGACCTTGATGCGCTTCGTCGTCAGGTGGGTTTTGTGCCGCAGAAAGCCGAGTTGGTGAGCGGGACGATACGCTCGAATCTGACGTGGCGCGATCTTTCCGCCACGGCCGCCGACCTGTGGTCCGCACTTGAGACGGCGCAGGCACGCGAGTTTGTGGCCGCGCTTCCCTTGGGGCTCGACGCACCGGTTGAGGCGGGCGGCAAGAATTTCTCAGGCGGGCAGCGGCAGCGTCTGACCATCGCCCGCGCGCTAGTGGGCAGCCCTCGGATCATCGTCATGGATGATTCGGCTTCGGCGCTCGACTTCAAGACCGATGCCTCCCTACGTACGGCGATTAGGGGGCTCACGTGCGCGAAGGGCGCGCAGGGTGGGGACCCGACCACGGTGATCGTGAGTCAGCGCGTGTCCTCGGTGCGCGACGCCGACCTCATCTGCGTGATGCGGCATGGCTCGGCCGTGGGCGTGGGCACGCATGAAGAGCTGCTGAGCAGCTGCGATATCTACCGCGAAATCTGCGCATCCCAACTTGGGGCAGGGGAGGGGGCGACGTCTCATGCCTAATCCGTACGCATCCACGGCCGGCGCGGCTACCATCACCGCCGCAGTTGCCGGCAACGAGAGCCTGAATGAGCTAAAGGGACCGTCCGGCCCCGATCGCGACCCGGTCTCGGGCACAAGGATGTCGGCGGCTCAGGTCACGCGCCGCTTGCTGACCTATGTTCGTCCGCACCGAATGACGCTGGTCGCCGCGTTTGCAAGCTCGGCGGCGAGCGTGGTGCTGCAACTCTACACGCCGATTCTCATCGGCCGCGGCATCGACATGATTCTGGGTACGGGCCGGGTTGATTTTGTCGCGCTCGCCCCGCTGTTGATCGAGCTCGCGACGGTGGTTGTTGCGGGCGCCTTGCTGCAGTGGTTGCAGGGCGTGTGCGTGAATCGCGTGTCTTATGTCACCGTGCGCGACCTGCGCGTCGAGGCTAACGACAAGCTCACGCGAGTTCCGTTGTCGCTCGTGGATTTGCATGCCCATGGCGACCTCATTTCACGCGTGGTCAATGATGTCGACCAGGTGGGTGACGGTCTGCTCCAGGGGTTGAACCAGCTCTTCAGCGGCGTGGTGACCGTGCTTACGACCCTTGTCTTCATGGTCGTGACTTCGCTGCCCATGGCGCTCGTGGTGGTGCTCGCAACTCCGTTTTCCATGCTCGCGGCCAGTGCCATGGCGCGCTTGTCGGGCAAGAGCTTCACTGCGCAGATGCGCATCCAGGGCGGGCTTTCGGCGTATATCGAGGAGTATGTCGGAGCGCAGCGGCTGGTGAGCGCGTTTGCGTACGGTGACCGGGCATGTGAGGGGTTCTCGGCAATCAATGGCGAGCTCTATGCGGCGGGCGAGCGCGCGCAGTTTTTAAGCTCGCTCTCCAATCCGGGAACCCGCTTTGTAAACAACATCATCTACGCCGCAGTGGCCGTGGCGGGATTCGTCGGCGTGATTACCGGGTTCCCCGCCCCGCTTACTGTGGGCGAGGTCCAAATCTTCCTGTCTTATGCGAACCAGTACACCAAGCCGTTCAACGAGATCTCGGCGGTGGTGACGCAGATTCAGGGCGCATATGCCTCGGCGCACCGCGTTTTCACGCTCCTCGATGCCGTTGAGGACGTGCCGGATGCGGAAGATGCGGTCGAGTTGGACGTGCATGCGGCAGGCCCGGCTGTTGCGGCGGGCGATGTCGTGTTTGACCATGTTGATTTTTCTTACGTCGAAGAGCGTCCCGTGCTGCGAGACATCTGCCTGCACGCGCGCCCTGGCATGCGTATGGCGCTTGTGGGCCCCACTGGGTGCGGCAAGACGACTCTCATCAATTTGCTCCTGCGCTTTTACGACGTGGGCGCGGGCGAGATTCGCATCGATGGGGTGCCCATCGAGTCGTGCACCCGCGAGAGTCTGCGTCGGTCGTTCGGCATGGTGCTGCAGGACAGCTGGCTGTTCGAGGGCACCGTGCACGACAACATAGCCTACGGCCGTCCGAGCGCCACGCGCGAAGAAGTTGAGCGGGCCGCCTGTCGTGCTCATGCCGACGCGTTCGTGCGCGCTCTGCCCCATGGCTACGACACGGTGCTTCCCGAGGATGGCGGCTCCCTGTCGCAAGGTCAGCGCCAGCTGCTGTGCATCGCTCGCGTCATGCTTGCCGATCCGACGATTCTGCTGCTCGATGAGGCTACGAGCTCCATCGATACGCGGACCGAGCTCCAGGTCCAAGCCGCGTTCGATGAGCTTATGAAGGGCCGTACGAGCTTTGTGGTCGCGCATCGCCTGAGCACGATCCGAAACGCCGATTGCATCTTGGTCATGCGCGATGGTCGCATCGTCGAGAGCGGCACGCATGACGAGCTTCTCGCTGCGGGAGGGTTCTACGCCACGCTTTACAGCAGCCAATTCGCTCAATAGTTGCAATCTGTACCTGTCCCCAAGTGGGCCACCAAGTGGGCCCCCACGTGAGGCCCGTTGCACTGCCTTGCGACCGTTTGGCCGAATACTTACCGAGCCTTAACGTGGCGTGCCGTATCATTACGATACTTGCTTAAAGCAGCGTTAGGAACCGACGGGAAGGGCCGCTGGCATGGCACTCAAATACACCAAGATGGAGCGCAACTGGGTCATGTACGACGTGGGCAATTCCGCCCTCGTCCTGCTGAACACCGCTGTCGTGCCCATCTACTTCAACGCCATCAACACCGGCGCGCACCCGGCGGAGCTGGTGACCGCCTGGGCCAATGCCCAGACGGTCGCCTCTCTTGTGGTGGCCCTGCTCATGCCCATCCTGGGTTCGCTGGCCGATTATGCGGGCAATAAGATCAAGTTCTTCACGGGCTTTTTCTTCACCGGTGTCATCTTGTGCATGGTCGAGGCAATCCCCATGGGGGCGCTGCCGTTCTTGGTAGTGTATGTGCTGTGCACCATCGGCCTCAACTCGTCGATGACGTTCTACGACGCCATGCTCACCGACGTCACCACCGATGAACGCATGGACGCGGTGTCGAGCTCCGGTTTTGCCTGGGGCTACGTTGGCTCTACCATACCGTTCATGGCATGCATCGCCCTGATCTTCGCCGGCCCGGGTATGCTCGGCCTGGACACCCTCACCTGCACGCGCATCTGCTTCATCATCACCGCCTTGTGGTGGCTCGCCTTCACCGTTCCGCTGCTGCGCACGTATCAGCAGCGCTTTGGCAAGGAGCGCGACGAGAGCGTGAGCGGCGTGGTCCACAACATCAAGAACACGTTCAAGGGCCTGGCCGACACCATGCGCAGCATCATGCACGACCGCGTGTTGCTCGTCTTCATGGTCGCGTTCTTCTTCTACATCGACGGCGTCCACACGGTCATCTCCATGGCTACCAGCTACGGAGCCGCCCTTGGCATCGACTCCACCCAGCTCGTACTGGCGCTTCTCGTCACGCAGTTCGTGGCCTTCCCCTCGGCGATCATCTACGGAAAGCTCGCCGGCCGCGTGGGCACCTTGCGCATGATCATCGTCGCGGTGGCGGCCTATGTGGGCATCGTGCTGTTTGCCGCCTTCTTCCTCAAGTCCGCTGCGGAGTTTTGGATCTTGGCCGTCCTGGTGGGCATGTTCCAGGGTGGCGTCCAGGCGCTTTCTCGCAGCTACTTCGGTCGTCTCATCCCCAAAGAGCGCTCCAACGAGTATTACGGCTTCTTTGATATTTTCGGACGTTACGCATCTGTCATGGGTACTCTGCTAGTATCTGTCGTGACCTCGCTCACGCATGATCCTTCTTTAGGAGTGCTTTCCATCGGGATCTTGCTGGTAGTGGGTTTGGTCATGCTAGTAAAGCTCTCCCGCATGCAGGAGGCGCGCGTCTAAGCGCTTGCCTGTGCCCCGCGCCGTCCGGTGCGGGGGATGACATCGGTCACCTTTGCGGAGGGCTTTGCGAGCAACAGCAAAGCCCTCCGATTCTTTGAAGGTGATGAAGAACATGGAACAGAACAGCAAGAACACCCCTTCCGTCATGACGGGTGAGGCCCCCGTGCGCTCGCGTGACACGCATTACATCGCGCGCGTGGGCATGATCGCGGCCGTGTACGCCGCCGCCACGCTTGTCACAGTGATGTTTTTGGGCAGTCTCGCCTGGGGCCCCATCCAGTTCCGCGTGAGCGAAGCCCTGTGCGTCTTGGCCCTGTTCACGCCTGCGGCCGTTCCGGGGCTTACCCTGGGCTGCGCCATCGCCAATATCGCCAACATCGCCCTGTCCGGTACGGGCATGCTCGGCATGCTCGACGTGGCGTTCGGCTCCCTCGCCACATTCGTTGGCGCGTCCATCACCTGGAAGCTGCGCCGTCGTCCGGCGATCGCGCTCATGGGCCCGGTGCTGGCCAACGCCCTCATCGTTCCGGCGTATCTTCCTCTGTTGCTGCAGGGGATCGGCTTTTACACCATTCCCTTCACGTCCATCTCGCTAGATGGTACCTATCCGCTTATGTATCTCTTCGGGTTGGTGACCACGGGGCTGGGTGAAGCGGTTATCATGTATCTGTTGGGGTATCCGCTTGCCCGTTCGCTGGCAAAAACGCCGCTCATCAAGCGTGAACTCGCGCAAACGGGTACAAACAGGTAATAGCTGCGGGAGTTCGCTCGCACCGCGCGCCGTGAATCGGCGCGCGATTACAGGCGCTTCCGCTCGAGATGTTAGCCGAGGGGAGGGCGCATGAATCCAACCATCGTGATACCGAGCTATTGGGCGGGCGATTCCGCCGATCTCGAATCGCCGGGGGCGTATGATCACGCTTCCGAGGTGGGCTCCGCGCGCCCCGAGCTCGATCGCTGCCTGGCCTCCCTCGAGCAGGTCAGGAACATCGGCCGCATCATCGTGCTGCTCGTCTGCCCCCAGCAGCTCACGGAGCGCATCGCCGAGCGCGTCCATGGAATCATCGAGGACCATCCCTCGCTCGAGGTGACGCTCGTCACCAACCGCGAGGCCTCGGTCATCATGGACCGTGTCGCCGCGATCGCGCCCAAGGTGCGTGGCGAGGGCGTGTCCCTGCGCGGCTACGGCGCCATTCGCAACATGGGCTTGGTCTGCGCCGCTATTCTCGGCCATGACGCCGTGGTGTTCTTGGACGACGACGAAGTGGTGCTCGCCCCCGATTTCTTGGAGAAGGCCCTGTACGGCCTGGGGCATGAGACGCGCCAGCGCCTGCCCATCCTCGCCAAGAGCGGCTACTTTTACAACGAGGCTGGCTCGCCCCTGGCCGACACCACGAAGAAGAACGGTCTCACCAATCGCTGGTGGACCAAGCGCATCGAGTTCAACCGTTGGATGGAGCGTGCTCTTTCGGGCACGCGCATCTCGCGTTCGAATTACGTGTGCGGCGGTTGCTTTGCCGTGCACGCGCGGGCGTTTCGCCGCGTGTCCTTCGATCCGTTCATCACTCGCGGTGAGGACCTGGACTTCCTGTTCAACATGCGCCTCGCCGGTATGGACGTGTGGTTCGACAACGCCTGGGTGGTCAAGCATCTGCCGCCCCACCAGGCCGAGTACGCGCCGCGTTTCATGCAAAACGTGTACCGCTGGTACTACGAGCGCGCCAAGCTCGCCAGCGCCGCGCGCCGACCCGACATCACATCGGTCACGGCCGCCTCGCTCATGCCTTATCCGGGCCCGTGGATCTCGGATGGGCTGGACGACCGCGTGCGCAAGACCGCGCTGGTCCGCGCCCTGTTCACCCGCGAGCATCGTGGATATTGGCGCGTCTATCGCCATGGGATAGACGAGGCGCGCGAGCATGCGCGCGAGCATCAAGATGATTATCTGCGCTTTGTGAGCTTCTGGCCGAGTATCGTGGCCGGTCTCGCGGGCGACGAGGGGCTGCGTGCCCTGTTGGAGCGTTAATGAACAAGCAAGATATGCGGGCGAGCGCCCGAATCGCCGCCGATGCGCGCGGCCTGGCCCCTGTCGATGCGCTTCCCGCCATACGCCTGTTGAGCGCGATGGCGATTTTCGCGTTGGTCTGCCTGTTCGGCCACGCCATCCTCACGGGCGTCGAATCGATCACGACCCTCGCGGCGCTCACGCTGCTCGTGATCTTGGTCCTCGCGTTCATCTATGCGTTCCTCACGCCTGACACGTTGCGCTCCCAGTACACCGAGCAGACGCTCGCCGTCGCGTCCGAGATGCTCGAGGACATCACCTGTGGCCTCACGCCCGAGAGCGCCGAGCAGATCTGCCGCCGCCTGCTGCCGCATACCCGTGCGATGACCATCGCCGTCACCGACCGCGAGGTCGTCCTCGCTTGCGTGGGCGAGCTCTCTGAGGATTTTCCGGCGGGATCGTCCATTCACACCCCCGCCACGCGCTATGTCATCGATCACGGCATCGCCCAGTCCTTCACCAACGTGATGGACGTGCGCGGCGAGCGGGGACGCCGCCGCCACATTCCGGCGGGCATCATCGCGCCGCTCATGGTGCGCGGGCAGGCGGTGGGAACGCTTAAGTTCTATTTCCGCTCCCCGCGCCATGTCAACCGCACCCAGTATGCATTGGCATCGGGTTTTGCCGAGCTGCTCTCCACCCAGCTCACGGTGCACGAGCTCGAGCGCCAGTCCGAGCTCACCGCCCGCGCCGAGATCCGCGCGCTGCAAGCCCAGATCAACCCGCATTTCCTGTTCAACACGCTGAACACCATCGCGGCGCTCACCCGTACCGAGCCCCTGCGGGCTCGCGAGCTCCTGCGCGAGTTCTCCCAGTTCTACCGCGCCACGCTCGAGAACTCCGGCCAGCTCATTCCCGTCAAGCGAGAGATCGCCCAGACGTTGCGCTACCTGAAGTTCGAGAAGGCTCGCTTTGGTGAGGACCGTATCGTCGTGACCACCAATGTGGACGAGGACGCGGAGGACATGCAGATTCCCGCGTTCGTCATCCAGCCGCTGGTGGAGAACGCCGTGCGCCATGCCATGCCCGACGAGGGGCCGCTCGGCATCTCCATCACCGTTGCCATGGCGGGGAATCGCGCGGTGTCCATCGAGGTCGCCGACGACGGCGTGGGCATGGACGAGCAGACCGCCATGCGCCTGTTCGACCAATCGGTGACACCTCCCGACCCTAATGCACCCCAGGGCGGTGGCGCGGGCGTTGCCATGCACAACATATCTGAGCGCATCAAGCGCTTCTACGGGCCCAAGTCGCGCACGAGCGTCGAGTCCGAGCCCGGACATGGAACCGCCGTTCGCCTGCATCTCGATCTTGAGGGTAGTATGTACGACGAGGGGTAGAATGGGTACGAGACCGTACGGACGGCGCCTGTGCCGGGTCCCATTTGTAGGAATGAAAGGTAATCGATTTATATGCTACGTGCGATGATCGTCGATGACGAGGCCCCTGCGCGCTCTGAGCTGCGTTTCCTCTTGGAGCAGACGGGCAAGATCGGCTCCATCACCGAGGCGTCGAGCGTCCGCTCCGCCATCGAGATGCTCATGGGGACGAGGGTCGACGTCGTGTTCCTGGATATCTCGATGCCCGGAGCGTCGGGTCTGCAGCTTGCCGAGGCCCTCTATAAGCTCAAGAATCCGCCTGCGATTGTATTCGTGACCGCCTACAGCGACCATGCGGTCGAGGCGTTCGACGTGGATGCGGTCGACTATCTCATGAAGCCGGTCGAGGAGGCCCGTTTGGACCGCGCGATCGAGAAGGTCATCGCTCGCGCCAAGCCGGTGCCGGTCGAGCCTGTGGCCAAGCCAACCAACATCGAGCGTATCCCGGTGGAAAAGGGCGGTCGCAAGGTTCTCATCCCGGTCGATCAGATCCGCTTCATCATGGCCAAGGACGATTACTCCTGCATCTTCACGGAGGACGATCGCTATCTGTCCACCACCTCGCTCGCGCAGTTCGAGTCCAAGCTGGGCGAGTTCGGCTTCTTCCGCGTGCATCGCCGATATATCGTGAACCTTGTCAACGTCGAAGATGTCGAGACCGTGCCTTCCGGCGCCATCCAGCTCGGCGTGAGCGGCGTAGATGAGCGTATCCCCGTGAGCCGTCGCCGTGTGGTTCCGCTCAAGAAGGCGTTGAATCTGTAATGGCGCGCCGCATCGACATCGTCTCGGATACGCACGGCTATCTCGCACCGGAGCTCAAGCGTGAGATTGACGGGTGCGATCTGTTGATCCATGCAGGGGATATCACATCGGAGTCCAATTGGGCCGAGCTTGAGGTGAGCGTGCCTGCCATTCGCGGCGTGCTCGGCAACAATGATGGCTTTTACGCGTACGGCCCCGAGGTCGTTCGTTTGAACGAGTTCACGTACGAGGGCCTGCGTTTCGCGGTATCGCACTTCCGCGAGCGGCTGCCTTTGGGTGACGTCGACGTGGCCGTGTGCGGTCACACGCACCGCGCCATGATCGAGCGTCTTGATGGGTGCTTGGTGATCAATCCGGGATCGGCTTCATTGCCGCGCGGCATGCGCGGGCCCACCATCGCGCGTTTGATGGCGGAGGCGGGCCGAGTTCTCTCGGTCGAGATCATCGATTTATAGGGAGGGGCTGCGCATGTGCGCGGCCCTTTTTTCTTAGATGGGCGATGGGTTTAGAGAAAAAGTTTTACGCTCATCGGCGCGAAGAAGCCTGTTTAAGGCGAGTTTTATCGCATCTGACCTGCGGTTTTATATCCATTGGGCAACGGGAAAATTTTTTTGAAAAAAGTTCTTGCGTCCATCGTTGTTCTCTGTGTATACTAATCCCCGCAGCAAGGAGCACAAGCGAATTGCCTGCCTGGGGAGTTAGCTCAGTTTGGTTAGAGCGCCGGCCTGTCACGTCGGAGGTCGCGGGTTCGAGCCCCGTACTTCCCGCCATCGCAATTAAAGCCTCGTCGTCTGACGGGGCTTTTTGCGTTAGATTTAAGTCTTAAAGTATATGAGTTCCCAAAAGGACGTCTTTCGTCAAACGTTGTATAGTTGATGAAAAAAACTGATATAAATTGATAGGGGGTCTTCTCGGGGCGCCCGTGTTCATACTGATTGTGTTTTAACCTGCGGTCGAGTGGCGTGAAGCCCAGCAAGGAGTTTATTGAGATGGATATCTCCCGCAAAACCGATTACGCCCTCCGAATGCTGGCGATGCTTGCCGAAGGTAACAAGAGCCTTCTGTCGGTCCGTACCGCCGCCGAGGCGGTGGATGTCCCGTATTCTTTCGCTCGCTCGATTCAGCACGGTCTGGTTCAGGCCGGCATCGTGGAGAGCTTGCGTGGCGTGCGCGGCGGTATGCGCTTGCGCCTCAAGCCGTCCGAGATCACCATTCGACAGATCGTCGAGGCTGTGCAGGGCCCGCTCGTCATGAACGACTGCACTGCCGAGGAGGGCATGTGCCCGCGTATGGAGTGCTGCTGCTATCACCCCATCTGGGCCGGTGCTCAGGAGTTGCTGCGCGACTACCTTGATTCTGTGACGCTTGACGATGTCGTCAATCACCGTCAATATCCCGCTGTTGACGTTAAATTCACCGACCGCGACCGCTTTGTCGAATACGCGTCGTGTGGGAAGGTGTGCGGCAAGTAAGCTGCTCGCCCTTAAGGAGCACGCATGGACATGAACCCCTTCCGTACGCTTGTGAGGACGGAAGGGGTTCGTCTGTATCGCGACCTTCCGTGGCGCCGCACGCGCGATCCGTATGAGATATGGCTGTCCGAGGTCATGTTGCAACAAACGCAGGTGGCGCGCGTGGAGACCCGTTGGGTCGAATGGCTGGACCGGTTCCCGAGCGTGTTCGCCCTCGCCGAAGCCGGTACAGCCGAGGTGTTGGCAGCGTGGCAGGGCATGGGTTACAACCGCCGTGCGTTGGCGCTCAAGGCGGCGGCCGAGCAAATCGCGTTCGATTACGACGGCGTCTTCCCCACTGAAGTGAAGGAGCTCGTCGCCCTGCCCGGCATCGGACCTGCGACGGCGCAGGGGATTCGGGCGTTCGCCTTCGATCTGCCCGGGGTGTACCTCGAGACGAACGTGAGGACCGTGGTACTGCACCATCTCTTTCCCGACGTGCCGTCTGTGCCCGACAAGGAGCTTGTTCCCATCGTCGAGGCAACCTGCCCGGCGGGGCTGGATTCGTTCGAAACATCGATCGACGTCGATGGCGGGTTCCTGGGTGCTTACGCCGTTCCTCAGGACGAAGACGATACGCCCCGTTCTTGGTATTACGCGATGCTCGATTACGGTGCGTACCTCAAAAAGACCGTTCCCAACCCCTCTCGACGCGCTAAGGCGTATACGCGCCAGTCGAAGTTCGAGGGGTCCCGTCGTCAGAAACGCGCTGAGATCGTGCGCATGCTTCTCGCGGCGGGCGAACTCGGGGAGGGGATGGATGCCCCGTCCGTGCACGCGGCGCTTTGCGCCTCCGAGCGCGATGCAGGCCGAGCTCCGGTGGAGCGTGAGCTGGTCGAGTCCATCCTCTCGGATCTGGAACGCGAGGGGTTCTGCTGTGAAAACGAAGGGGTTTGGCGCATCGCCTGATTGAGGCATCGTGGAATTGGGGTACAACTATCTCATTGGGACGGTTTCTCGATAGGGGCCGGCCCATCATCGGGTCGTGGATGTGGTGCAGCCGCGGCGCCGTGCCTGTGTTGCACCACCGAGGGAGGAACTCATGGATTTCGAGCAGTCGCAGACCAAGAAGAACCTCGAGGCCGCATTCGCCGGCGAGTCTCAGGCGCATACCAAGTATCGTTACTACTCCTCCAAGGCTAAGAAGGAGGGTTTCGTTCAGATTTCCAACATCTTCATGGAGACGGCCCTGAACGAGGCCGAGCACGCCAAGCTGTGGTTCAAGGAGCTGCACGGCGGCGATATCCCGAGTACGCTGGAGAACCTGCGCGACGCGGCGGCGGGCGAGAACTACGAGTGGACCACCATGTACGATGAGTTCGCCAAGACCGCCGAGGAAGAGGGCTTTACGGCCATCGCCGCCAAGTTCCGCGGCGTCGGCGCCGTTGAGAAGGCCCATGAGGAGCGCTACAACAAGCTTGCCGAGCGCGTTGAGAAGGGCGAGGTCTTTGCTCGCGAGGGCGTGAAGGTCTGGAAGTGCCTGAACTGCGGCCATCTGCATGTTGGTCCCACTGCGCCGGAGCTGTGCCCCGTATGCGCTCATCCGCAGGCCTATTTTGAGGAGCAGGTCGTCAACTACTAGGATCGGCGCCTCGCGTATTGCAAGTGAAGAGAGCCCCCGTGATCGAGCGATCGCGGGGGCTTATTCGTGATAGGCGATTTCGCGGTGCGAAAAACATATTTCCCACCAAGGTACTAGGGTAAAATAAGCGGGTACTATACACGCAGCATAAAAGGAGTGCGCCATGGCCATGATCGACCAGCGCCCCCGCGAGGCCCATCTCGCAACTACCCGCTATGTGAATACCTCCCGCACTGCGACGAGTGCGATCAGGGCGGCCGCCGTAGCCGCCGGTATCGTCACGGCATCGGTGGCGGTTCCCATGGCGACGCCGCCCATCGCTGCCCACGCGGCGCCGGCGAGCGCGGCTCAGTCGCTTGCGAGCCTGGATGGACAGATCCGCAAGCTCGGTAGTGCGCGCGATCTTGCGGCCCGTGCCGCCGAGGGCGCGTTGGATGAGGCCGCGGAGCGTCTACTTTTACAGCGGGAGCTCGTCAACCGCGCGGGCGAGCAGAAGCTCCGCGAGTTTTGCGAGAAGGATGCGGCCAATGCCGAGCTCGTCGACTGGCTGATGGGCGATCTTTCCGCGTTGCGTCATTACATCCTGGGCGGCAAGGTTCATACAAATAGGCGGAACGCTGTGGCGCTTCCGGCTGACTACATCCAGTCCCTCGGTATTTTGCGCGATTTGCGTAAGGCCTATGGTGGGGATCTGACTGGTGCCGACGCCGACGTCTTCCTGCGCATGATGATCGCCGCCTCGCTCGACGTCTCGGGTCGCGCGCGCCTGTGGACGGGCGACCCGGGTTTCGTATCTGATCCGCTCGTGCGCTACAACATGATCAAGGTCTTTCGCGCGGACAGCCGATATCGCTTCCAGAAGGAGCTCTTCGACGGACTGCCGGTCGAAACCATGCGCTATGTGTTCGAGAACCAGATCCCAGACGAGGAGCTCGCCTGGCTGGCCAACTACTCGCTGCATCGCTATCCCAACGCCGAGCATGAGGACAGTCGCCTGAATGCGTATTCGTATGTGTGGTACAAGGGCGATTTCACCAACAATGGCGGGTACAGCTACGCCGATTTTTACGACGATGCGAAGTTCACCGGCCCTGTGACCGAGATCAAGTCCTCCACCGGAACGGATGGCGGTGCTCTTACGACGTGGCAAGGCGGTTGGCAGGAGAAGTATCGCCTCGCCTACGATGATCCGAACTTCCCTAATCAGAAGCCGACCGATCCCTATCACATCGGCTGTGGCGAAACTTCAAAGGTCCCCGGTGCCACGCAGGAAAAGACGAGGTACCACCGCCTGTGGATGGCGTTTGAGAAGGGCGGCGTGTGCGGTGCCCTTGCAAAGACGTTCGCAAATCTCAACGGCATGGTGGGTGTCCCCTCATTCGTGGTGGGACAGCCCGGCCATGCGGCGACGCTCACGTACGAGCTGCGTCGGGACGCGTCGGGCAAGATGGTGCCCACGTATCGCGTCCAAAATGACGTGTCGGGTTTTGGGCGGAGCCGGAACGCCGACGTCGCGCACTGGATGGGCGACTGGGGCCGTACCTCCACCTATGATTTCCGCGGCGGTTACGCCCTGTACGCCCAGGAGGCGCTGGCGGATGCGGAGACGTATCGTCGCAGCTACGAGGCGCGCCTGGTAGCCCTGAGCTTTGACGGCGACGCCGCCGCCCAGGAAGAGGCGATGAATGCGGCGCGGGCTGCGCAGGCCATCAACTACGATGCCATTTGCGGGCAGATCGACCTTATGGTGAAGCGCGGCGCTGCGGCCGAGGAATGGGCGGCATTCGCCTCCGGGCTCGCGGAGGACTTGAAGTTCCATCCGCTGCCGATGCACGACCTCATCAAGGAGATCAACCGTCGCACCGAAAACAAGTACCTGGTGGCACTGGACGCGATTCGCATGGATGCGCTGCAAAAAGCCACGCAGGTGACAAAGGAGGAGACCGTCAACCGCGATGCATGCGTGAGCATCGCCCATGCTCTCATGGGTCGCTCCGATGGCGCGGTGGCGCTGTTCTCCTATGATGGCGAGCATGGCGGAAAGATCCGCCTGGGCGAACACCTGCGCGGCGGCGTTGCTTGGAAGTACAGCTTGGACGGAGGCTCCTCCTGGACGCAGCTGACCGCCGGCGAAACCGAGGTCCAGCTCACGGGTGATCAGCTCGAGTCGATCACGGCCGAGAACGACATCAAGATCCAGCTCATTGGCGCGAATGTGGTCAACTCCATCGATATTTCCAAGCGCGAGCTCGGACGCATCATGATCGAGGGCAACGATCGCGCCAACCGCATCTACTTCCAGGACGGCAAGGTCGTCGAGGGGCTGCAGATGCGTGTTGACGGCGGAACGTGGGAGCCTTTTGATATCGGGCGCACGTACAAGGGAAATCGCACGGTCGAGGTGCGCCGTCCCGCAACGGGAATGTCGGCGGCTTCCGAGGCTGTGACGTTCCCCTTCACCGCGGGCGAGCGCGATGCGAGTTTCGTGCCGTACGAGGAGATGGCCGTGAACTCGTATTCGTCTTCGCGTGACGGCGCGGCGATGGCGAACCGTGTCATCGACGGATATTACGGCCCGGGCAACGAGTTTTGGATTACGAATGCGGAGAGCGGTCCCGACGCATGGATCGTGATCGATTTGGGTCATGAGCGCGAGATCAGTTCGCTCACCTACTGGAGGCCGAAGGGCATCAACACCAACGGCATTCCCCGTTGGGGCAAAAACATGAGGGTGACGGTCTCGGCGGCCCCCGATACGGGCCTGCCGACGGGCGAGCCGGTCGATGCGGCGCAATTCACCGAGGTCGAGGGCTACAGCTGGAGGGGGGGCACGGATACGAGGCCGTCCGAATGGAGCGATGAGAGACTGAGCGCGGAGTTTGCGTTCAAGAACGGTCCGGTGCGCGGTCGCTACTTCAAGATTCATCTGACGGACATCTACTTCAGCGTGACGCTTTTTGATTTTTACGAGGTCCATGAGCCGGGTCTGGAGGCCGAGCCGCTGCGCTTCAAGCCGATGGAGGTCGGTCAGCCTGTGGAGGCCCTGCCCATCGAGCTGGTCAACACGAGCAAGGCCGAGGTGACCATCGAGTCCGTCACCGTTGATTCCGATGCGTTTGTCGTGACAAAGGGGAATTCCGCGGTGGCTCCCGAGGGGACCGATTCGAGCTGGAAGATTTCTCCGGCTGCGGGCATCGCGGCCGGCACGCATGAGGCCGTGGCGACGGTGACGTACCGTGCGGCGGGTTCGAGCGCTGAGGTGCGCCAGCTCAACGTCCCGCTTGCGGTGACGGTCTCGCCAGCGAACGTGCAGGTGGCGATTTCGGTCGAGAAGATCGGCGGGGATTCGCTGCGCTTGAGCGCGACGGTTTCGGGCGTTGAGGGGCTGGAGCATCGGATTGAGTACGCGCTGTGCGATTCGCCCAATCCGCCCATGGAGGCTCCGGTGCTTCTGGGGGACGAGCCTTCGGTTCAGGGCAACCCGCTCAACACGTGGACAGCCGACCCGGTGTTCACGAGCCTGATGCCGGGCGAGAAATACTATGCCTTTGCGCGTGTGAAGGGTCTGCCCGGCCTCGACGCGGTGACATCGGATGAGGTCCAGATCGATTTGGGCCCCGCCGAGCCTGGCCCCGAGCTTCCTGGTCCCGATGGCGGCAATGGCAACGGTGGCGATAGCGGCAACGGTGGTGACAACGGCGGCGGTGACCATGGCAATGGCAACGGCGGTGACAGCGGCAACGGCAACAGCAACGGTGGCGATGGGTCCGACGGCAGCGGCGGCGCTCCCGACGGCTCCGAGAAGCCTCAGCGGCCCGAAGGCGAGCAGTCTCAGCCGGATGCCGAGCTCGATACACCGGAGGAAACGCCCGGCGCGAGCGGTAAGCCTGCCAACGGTAAGCCCGTCAGCGGTTTGCCCTCGACGGGCGATGCTTCAATGCCGATGGCCCTGGGGGCTTTGGCGCTTGGCCTGAGCACGGCGTTTGCCGGCTTGATGCAAAGGCTTCGCCGGTCCTAGGTGATTGATCGGGCTGTTGCGGTGACACCGTACGGGTGATAGGTGAGCGCGGTCGGCGAACGGGTCTTGACTCCGGACGCCGGCCGCGCAATGCTAAGAGCTCCGATCCATGTGCGTCCTTCCCAAGGAGGAGGGCTTTGCATGGACCTTTTTATTGAGCAGCGGAAATCTATTGGATCCCAAGCGGCTTGTACCGTTTTGGACGATTCGCCTCACTCTGTCGCTTATGAAGAGTATCAGGCTGAGCTGGCCTTCGACCGCAGGCGAGTTCGCAGGCGCCGGGTGTTGGCCGTGCTTCGGACCCTTGTACTCATCTTGGCCGTGCCCGTCCTTCTGGTGGCGGTGTTCATCGCCTCCTACGCGCTGACGTTCGTGTTGAGTGGGGCTAGCCCCGAGGAAGTCGTGGAAGCGCTTGCCGACTGCTTTAAGATGGTTTGGGAGAATGTCAGGTCGGTCGGCGCCTCGTGGGGCATTTGGCCGTTTGAGTGAGGGCAATGGCATGGGCATGGAACTGGTTGCGGCGTTGGCTTCCGTTGCGGCTGCGGTGTGCGCGGCCACGGCGATTGCGATGCAAGTACGCGCACATCGTGAGCTCGAGCGCAGCCGTGCGCGCATGGATGAGGCGAGCGAGCAGATGGCGCGCGCAAATGAAGCGCTCGTCTCCGTCCAATCTGTGCTTTCCCAGGTGCTCACGACGATGCAGGCGACGCTCAACCAGGCGGCCAGCACCTCGATCATCGAGCAGCAGCATTTCGACTCGCAGGTGCGTGCGATCGACCAGGTGAGTTCCAAGGCCGATGAGGCGCGTCGTGAAATCGCCCAGAATCTCGAGCAGAATCGCGGGGCGGTGGAGCAGCGCCTAGACAAGGTCCGCGAGACCGTCGACGTGCAGCTCAGCGCTATTCGTCGGGATAACGAGCTCAAGCTCGAGGCAATCAGGGCCACGGTGGATGAGAAACTCGCCACCACCCTCAACGACCGCCTCGGGGCTTCGTTCAAACAAGTGAGCAGCCAGCTCGAGGCGGTGTATCGCGGTCTTGGCGACATGCAGAACATCGCCTCGGGGGTGGGCGATCTCAAGCGCGTGCTCTCGAATGTGAAAACGCGCGGTATCTTGGGCGAAGTCCAGCTCGGTGCGATCTTGCGGGACATACTGACGGCGGACCAATACGCCGAGAACGTGGCCACGAAGCCGGGCAGTGCGGAGCGCGTGGAGTTTGCGGTCAAGCTGCCCGTCGAGGGCGGCGATCCCATTTGGCTGCCCATCGACTCCAAGTTCCCCGGGGACACCTACGAGCATTTGCGCGACGCCATCGAGGCGGGCGATGCGGAAGGGGTGGCGGCGGCGCGCCGAGCCCTCGAGCAGGTGATCAAAGCCGAGGCCAAAGATATCTCCTCCAAGTATCTGAGCGTTCCAGAGACCACGAACTTCGCAATCATGTTCTTGCCGTTCGAGGGGCTATATGCCGAGGTGGTGGACCGTCCCGGCCTTATCGAATGCTTGCAGCGCGATTATCAGGTGAACATCGCGGGCCCTTCGACCATGGCGGTCATCTTGAACAGTCTGCAGATGAGCTATCAGACCTTTGCCTTCCAGCGCAGAGCGGATGAGATCCAAAGGGTCTTGAGTGCCGTGAAAGCTGAGTTTCCCAAATACCAGGCGGAGTTGCGCCGCGCACTTCGGCAGATCGAAACGGCGGGCAAAACCGTCGACGGCATCATCAACACCCGCACGAATGTGATTGAGCGCAAGCTCAAGAGCGTCACCGCGATGGAGGATGGCGCCCTGGCGGCCGAGTTGCTCGAGATCTCGGATGTATCCAGCGATGTAGCGGACGACGAAGAGTAAGCAAGGAGCGTGCACGAATCATGCCACGTGAGACGAATGCGGCCAAGCGCGAGCGCGCGATCGAGACATGTCGTAGGCTCAACGAGCGCTATGGCCCGGTTGAGTGCTTCCTGGACCATGAAACGCCGTTCAGATTGGTCATCGCCGTCCTGCTCTCTGCACAGACGACGGATGCCCAGGTCAATAAGGTGACGCCCGAGTTGTTTCGCCGTTGGCCCACGCCAGAGCAGATGGCCGGGGCGACATACGAGGAGCTTTCCGACGTCATCAAGTCGCTCGGCTTTTACAAGACCAAGGCCAAGCACTGCATCGCGTGCGCGCAGATGATCGTGGCCGATTACGGCGGTGTGGTTCCCAACGAGATGAAGGAGCTCGTCAAGCTTCCGGGTGTGGGGCGCAAGACGGCTAATATCGTTTTGAACGTCGGTTACGGAATCGTTGATGGCATTGCGGTGGATACCCATGTGAACCGCATCGCCCATCGTCTCAAGCTCTCGCCCAAGACCCATGAGAAGGAGCCGCTCAAAACCGAGCAGGACTTGCTCAAGATCTTGCCGCGTGAGTACTGGAATGACGTGAATCACCAGTGGATCATGCTGGGACGCGAGATCTGCGACGCCCGCAAGCCCCTGTGCGGCGAGTGCCCGCTGGCCGACATCTGCCCAAGTGCCAAACTGGGATAGTCCATTGAGATTTGTTGAGAGGCACCCTTCATGCTTATTCACCGCATAGCCGCGCAGCTCTACACCGCGGAAGCGCTTCAGGACATCGAGGCGGCCCTCGCCGCTGGTGAGGACGCCACGCTTGCGATTTCCCAATCCGGCCGCACCCTTGCGGTCGCGGCGCAGTTTGCCCGCACCCCGCGCCCCACGGTGTATATCGTTTCGGGCGAGGAGGCGGCAGATCGGGCGGCCCGTTCGCTCGCGGCGTATGTGGGCGTGGAGCACGTGGCTCGTTTTCCCGAGCGCAAGGATTATCCCTGGAAAAGCAACGAGCCGGACGATGCGGTGGTCGCCGCTCGTTGTGCCGCCATGTCGCGTGTTGCCCAGGGCGAATCGTGCATCATGGTCGCCTCGGCGCGTTCGCTGCTGCGCTGCGTCCCGCCGCTCGAGAGCCGTTATTGGCAATCGACCGTCTTTTCGGTGGGGGAGGAGATTCCGTTCGAGCAGGTTCCTGCACGCCTGGTGGGCATGGGGTACACGCGCGCCGACGCAGCCGATGCCCCCGGCCTCTTCCGCGTGCAGGGCGATACCGTCGAAATCTGGGCCGCCCAATCCACGGCCCCGGTGCGTATCGAGTTCTTCGGCGATGAGATCGACCGCATCCGCCTCATGGTGGCGTCGACCGGCCAGACGATCGGCGATGAGGAGTCGGTCGAGATAAGTCCCGTTCGCGAGCTCGCCCTCACCGATGACGCGGTGAAACGCATCTCGGAGGCGCTTTATCTTCCCGCGCAGAATGACACGGAGCTTGCGGCGCTGCTCGAGCTCGTGCAGGCGCGCGTGGTTACACCTGAGCTCGAGCGGTTCTTGCCGCTGATGTACGGGGGCACGGTGAGCCCGCTCGCGCACGTGCACCGCGATGCGCTCGTGATCCTTTCCGAGCCGCGGTCGTTGTTCGACGATTGCGCGCGTGCGTACGAGGATCTTGAGCGCCGTGCCGCCGATGCGAAGGTCGCGCGTTTGGACGGCCTCTACGTTCGCCCCCAGGAACTTGATTTCGGACGGCAGCAGCGCCTGAATTACGTGAGCCTCATCCGTGCCGGCGGCCAGGTCACGGCCGAGCTCAAGATCGAGCAGCCGGCGTTGGCGGGCTCCGACAACCGATTCGTCAGTCGCATCCAGGAGGTGGTGAACAACCGCTATGCCTGCGTGTTCGCCATCCCCGATCGCGGGGCGCGCGAGTCGATGGAGCTCTCGTTCACCGATATCTCCGTCCCGTTCGAGGAGTCGCTGCAGGCAGCGCCGGAAAACGTGGGCCATGTGGGATCGGACGTGACCGTCTTCCTGCTCAAGCGAGATGTCGATGCGCTCAACGCACGCGGCCTCGAGGAGGGCTCCGTGGCCGTGCCCACCATCACGCGCGGTCGCGTGACTTTTGTCGACATCCCCATTCCGTCCGGCGTGGTGGTACCTTCGGCTCATTTGGCTGTGTTCAGTCTGGCCGACCTCAATTCGCGCATGGACGGCAAGCGCGGACGCCCACGTCGTCGCGTGGACATCACCGAGGTGACGTTCCCGTTCAAGCCTGGTGACTACGTGGTTCACGCCACGCACGGTATCGCATTGTTCTCCGAGATCGTTCGCCAGGAGGTGGGCGGCAAGGAGCGCGATTATTTCATGCTGGAGTATGCGGGCGGCGACAAGCTGTACGTGCCGCTCGAGCAGGTCGACCGCATCACGCGCTACGTCGGTCCCGACGGCGACAACCCGCGTCTCACGCGTCTCAACACCGCCGACTGGAGCCGCGCCACCACCAAGGCCCGTAAAAGCGCTAAAAAACTCGCGTTCGACCTGGTCGATCTGTATACGCGCCGCAGCTCCATCACGGGCTTCGCCTTTGGGCCGGACAGCGCGAGCCAGATCGAGATGGAGGAGAGCTTTCCGTACGACGAGACGCGCGACCAGCTCGATGCCATTGCCGACATCAAGTCCGATATGGAGTCGACCAAGCCCATGGATCGCCTGCTTTGCGGCGACGTGGGTTTTGGAAAGACCGAAGTCGCCCTTCGTGCCGCGTTCAAGTGTGTCGACGGTGGGCGTCAGGTCATGGTCCTGTGCCCCACGACGATTCTCGCCCAGCAGCATTACGAGACATTCTTCGAGCGCTTTGCGCCCTTTGGCGTGGAGGTCGAAGTGCTTTCTCGCTTTCGCACACCCGCGCAGCAGCGCCGCGCGTTGGCTGCGTTTGCCGAGGGTAAGGTCGACGTGCTCATCGGCACACATCGCCTGCTCTCGGCCGATGTGAACCCGCACGAGCTCGGCCTGGTCATCATCGACGAGGAGCAGCGTTTCGGCGTCCAACACAAGGAGCAGCTCAAAAACATGCGTGAGCAGATCGACGTGCTCACGCTTTCTGCGACGCCCATCCCACGCACCATGCAGATGGCCATGAGCGGGGTGCGCGACATGAGTCTCATCACCACGCCGCCTACCGGGCGCCGCCCGGTTGCTGTGCATGTGGGTGAGTACGACCCGGATGTGGTGAGCGCGGCCATTCGTTTGGAGATTGGGCGTGGCGGCCAGGTCTACTACGTGTCCAACCGCGTGAAGACCATCGACGACGCCGTCGAGCGCGTGCTCGAGGCGGCGCCGGAGGCGCGTATCGGCGTGGCGCACGGTAAGATGAGCCCGCGCGAGGTCGAGGATGTGATGGTGCAGTTCGCCACCAAGAAGATCGACGTGCTCATCGCCACCACCATCGTGGAGAGCGGAATCGACAACTCGAGCGCGAACACCCTCATCATCGAGGACTCGCAGCGCTTGGGCTTGGCGCAGCTCTATCAGCTCAAGGGCCGTGTCGGTCGTTCGGCAACCCAGGCGTACGCGTACTTCATGTTCCCGGGCGAGCTTCCGCTCACCGAGGAGGCCACGGCGCGCCTCACCGCTCTCTCCGAGTTCCAGGACCTGGGCAGCGGTATGCGCATCGCCATGCGAGACTTGGAGATTCGCGGTGCGGGTTCGCTCGTCGGCGCCGAGCAGCACGGCAATCTTTCGAGTGTGGGCTTCGACCTGTTCACGCAGATGCTTGGGGCTGCCGTGGCCGAGGCGCGCGGCGAGGGCGGTGCGGACGTGGAGCAGTCATGCGTTGCCATCAACCTGCCAGCCGACTTTTTCCTGGCAGAGGAGTACGTTCCGACGGTCGACCGTCGCGTGCTGGTGTACCGAAAGCTCGCTGCCGCGGACATGCTCGAGCAGGTGGACGCGCTGCAGCTGGAGTGCGAGGAGACATTCGGGGCGCTGCCCGAGGCCGCGCAGAACCTGTTCGACCGTACGCGCATCCGCATTCGCGCCGACAGGCTCGGGCTCGAGAGCGTTTCGCTCATCGCGGGCAAGCTCACGTACCAGGGTGTCGACGTGCCCAAGGACGTTACGTTCGAGCTGCGCACCAAGCTGGGGGCCATCGCATTTCCCAAGACGCGTAAGTTCACGGTCCCGTACAAGGTCGGGGTGGGCAATGGCAGCGGTATTGGTCGCGGCATCAACGCAGATGTCTCCAACGGCGGCATCGGGCCCGTTCAGGCGGCGCTTGAGATCCTCATCCAGCTCGGCCCCTCGGGAGACGACGACTAGCGCCTCGTTCGGAGATGCGTCTCACTTGGGGACAGGCACCAATTGAGACGTGATCGAGGTGTGCGTGCAATGTCGAAAAATGCAGCGTTGAGGCGTGCCAATTTCGACATTGCACGCGCCTTGTCGGACGCTTCAATTGAGGCCGTCTCCAATTGAGGCGGAGATCTATCGGGGGATGCAACCGATTCGTAGCGACTTGACGTTGGGCTAGCGGCCGTCGTCCTGCTGCAGGCCGGACTGCTCCTGGCGGCGGGCCTGCTTGGACAGCAGACGGGCGGGCTTGTCCGGGTCGGGCACCGCGGTGGGCAGCGGCTCGTCCACATGGCCTCCCCACCAGCCGCCCACGAAGTCGAGCGTGTGGAACACGTTGATCACGGCGCCGGGGTCGACGTCGCATACGAGCTTGATGATGTCCTGGCTCTCATAGGTCGATACGACGGTGTGAAGCAGGTACATCCTGTCGCGGCTGTATCCACCGACGACCTCGGCGCAGCTGATGCCGTGCTGGAAGTGGTTGACGTAGGCGGTCATGACCTCGTCCGCCAGGCGCGTCGTGATTTGCAGCGTCACGCGGTCGTAGCGATGGTAGAAGCTGTCGATCGTCTTGGTCGAGATGAACTGGAACACGATGGAGTACGCGGCGTTGTCCCAGCCGAATATCTGGCCGAAGATCACCAGGATGAGGCAATTGAAGGCGAAGATGGCTCCCCAGATGGTCTTGCCCGTGTGATTGGAGACCCACAGGGCGATAAAGTCGGTGCCGCCCGTTGAGGCGCCGGCC
Organism: Collinsella intestinalis DSM 13280; assembly: GCF_000156175.1. Lineage (GTDB taxonomy): Bacteria > Actinomycetota > Coriobacteriia > Coriobacteriales > Coriobacteriaceae > Collinsella > Collinsella intestinalis. The sequence goes on along the minus strand of NZ_GG692710.1, from coordinate 1,072,440 downwards.
TTGAGGGCGATGGCGATGGACAGGCCCGAGACCACGCCGCCGAAGATGATGAGCATGATCTTGTCGCCCAAAAACGGGCCGAAGTTGAAGATGTTGAGGAACAGCGAGGATAGGGCGACTTGGGTCATCGAGAAGATGACGAAGCGCCTGCTGATGCCGCTCCAGCACATGGCGGCTACGGGGATGTTGAGCGCGAGCATGCCGAGCGAGGTGTCGATGTGTACGCCGCCGAGCGCGGTGATGCGGTCGACGAGGACCGCCACACCGGTGAAACCGCTCGGCAGCAGGTCGGCGGGCTGGACGAACGCCTGGATCAGGAATGTCTGGATGAGCGCCGAGACCGTGACGGCAACCGCGGTGATGATGCGGCGGACGATCGTGAGGCGCGCGAGTTCGAGCGCGCGATCGGTGAGTGCGTCGACGGCGTTTGCCACGGCAGCTCCTTCGAGGTGGGGATTGGATAAAAGTGTGGGCCGATTGTATCACGCGCCCTTGGCTTCGATGATGTGGTAGCGCGTTGCGCGCGCTTTACCATCTTTCGCCATGATTCCGCGTTCGACCAGCCCGTTCAGGACCTTGAGTGCCGTGTCGCGCCCGCAGGAAAGGACGTGTTCGACATCTTGGCGAGAGAGCTCACCGTCCGTCTTGCGCGCGTATTCGAGGATTAGGCGTTCTGCTGCGTCACCGGTCCACCTTGCGTCCAATTCCACCTTCCTGGCGTAAGGTCGCTTCTCGTCCGAGGGAATGGCGGCTTCATGGCTCGCGGCGATGCGCCCGTCGCACCGCTTGACCTCGCGCAACCGGCTCTCCGTCTGCTCTCTTAGCGGGCGGAATGCGCGGGCGACATCAGGTGGCAGCGCCCCCTCGTCATCGAGCCGTCTGAATGCGTCGTAATCCCCGCGGAGGCCGGGTCCCTCGTTGCTCCTGAGGTTGAGATACGGGTTGCGCGTCGTGTTGCAGTTGGGCAGCGTGAGATAGAAGAAGCCGTTGGCCTCTACCTCTGGCTGGAGTTCCTCGTGTTCGTAGAGCTTGAAGATCTTTCTCAGGCCCGAACCGTACGCCTCTGCGATTCCCAGACGGTGGAAGATTTGCACGAGGGCTCCGTTCCTGCTGTTCGAGGAGCCCATGATCGCCTGTTCAAGGCTGATGTCGAATAAGTCTCCGCGCGATATGAAGCGCAGTTGCGTTCTGTTCATTTTCACCAAGGTGGGTGTGTCTTCATCGTAGTCGCGGTGAAGCAGGCAGTTGAGCAGTCCTTCTCGCACGGCTTCGAGAGGGTAGTCGTACTTGTCGATGCGCTGCGCCGTTGGGAAGTAGGAGCGCAGGTTATTGTTGAATGTGAGGAACTGGAGGGCGTCATCGAACTGCTTGAGGATCGAACCGGTGCATTCCAGGCGGTTGAGGAACTCAGTCTCCGCATCGTCGTTGAAGATGGCGAGCTTGAGTTCATGGGGATTTTGGTCGGAGATGAGTAGCGCGAGGTTGGAGAAGACTCCTTCTCGGGAGTAAAGACCGAGGGCCTGGAAGCGGATCTCGTCGAAGGGGATGCCGCGGTAATCGAATGCGCGCCTCGCTTCATGGAAGGTCAGGTCCTGCATGCGAGACTGACGCGTCTCGTATGAATCTCCGTCTACCAGGCGGATCATGCGTCGGATGTCCCGTCGAGACATGGGGATATTCGCGGGCCCCACACGGGTGAATGCCCCGGCGGGTACGGGTCCCTTGTTCGCAAGATAGTAGGGCCGTTCATCTCCGACGTCGACGCCGATCTTGATGAGCGTCTTTCCGTTGAGATCATATGGTTCTATCGATACGAACTGCATGATCTCGGGACAGACGAGATCATGGATGAGATTGCTGAGCTTGAGCATCTCACCGTCGAGCTCTTCGGAGGGGACGCCGATTGGATTGCCGAAATCGTCGATGCCGACATAGATGGTGCCTCCGAGCGTGTTGGCAAATGCGATGACCGTCTTGCAGATGCGCTCGTTGACCTCGAGCTTGAATTCCATACGGTCGGATTCTCTCAACTCCACGGCGCCTCCCGGTTCTATCGGTATCGACGATATGATGAGTCTATCATCGCTAAATCGACGATTCAACCTACGATACACTGTCTGCACGAACGGCTATCATCGTGTGCGGTATCGAAAGCGAAAGGTGCGGCGCGTGATAGACGGGGCAAAGCAGACACTCAAACAGTACTTTGGCTACGACTCCTTCCGTCCGGGTCAGGAGCGGATGGTTTCTGCCATCCTCTCCGGTGAGGACGCGTTGGGCGTTATGCCCACGGGCGCGGGCAAATCCATTTGCTATCAGGTCCCGGCTCTCATGCTGCAGGGGCTCACCCTGGTCATCTCGCCCCTCGTCTCGCTCATGGGCGACCAGGTTCGCGCACTCAAGGAAGTCGGCGCCCGACCGAGTTATCTCAATTCCTCGCTCACGCCCGCCCAGCAGAATACGGTGCTCAAGCGCGCCTCAGAGGGTTGGTATCAGATCATGTACGTGGCGCCTGAGCGTCTGTCCGATCCTCGATTCGTCGAATTCGCCCAGCGCCTGGCCCAGCCCGATGGGTTGGGGCTGCCCCTGATCGCGGTCGATGAGGCACACTGCGTATCCCAATGGGGCCAGGACTTTCGACCCTCCTATCTCGCGATCGCCGATTTCATCGACGCGCTGCCCCAGCGCCCCGTGGTGGCGGCTTTTACGGCCACGGCGACGAACCGTGTGCGCGACGACATTTCCGAGATGCTCGGGCTCCATTCGCCGCAGTCGGTGGTGACTGGCTTCGACCGTGCGAACCTCTCCTTCAACGTGGAGGAGATGGGAGACAAGGCCAAGGCGACCTGGATCCGCGATTACGCGCTCGCCCACAAGGACGAGAGCGGCATCGTGTACTGCGCGACGCGCAAGGCGGTGGACGAGCTCTCCGACGAGCTCGGCCGTGTCCTGGGGCCGCACGGCATCCGGGTCGCGCGGTACCACGCGGGTATGGGGCAACAGGATCGCGCTTCCGAGCAGGCGGCCTTTATCGCCGACGCCGCGCCGCTCATGGTCGCTACGAACGCCTTTGGCATGGGCATCGACAAGCCGAACGTGCGCTACGTGATCCACCACAACGTGCCGGAGAGCATCGAGGCGTATTACCAGGAGGCGGGCCGCGCGGGGCGCGACGGTGATCCGGCGGCGTGCTATCTGCTTTGGAACGGGCATGATTTCAGCCTGCGTCGCTTTTTCATCGAGAAGGATGTGCCGGACGACACGTTGAGTCCGGAGGAGCGCGAGTTTGCGCGTCAGAACCGTTATCGCCTGCTCGCCCAGATGGAGGGCTATTGCCAAACGACCGGTTGCCTGCGCGCCTACATCCTGCGGTATTTCGGCGACGAGGGGGCTCTTGGCATCGAGACCGGCGGGGCCTCGTCATCTGATTGGTGCGGAAACTGCTCCAACTGTTTGACGCACTACGAGGTCGAGGATGTGACGGACGTCGCGCTCTCCGCCCTGCGGATGGTCGCCGCGACGGGTGGGCGCTTTGGCAAGGCGCTCGTTGCCGATGTGCTGCATGGTGCGAATACCGAGAAGATCCGGCAGTTCAACTTGTTTGACGCTCCCGGGTACGGCGCTGTGGGCGAGGTCCCTCTCAAGCGCATCAAGGAGGTCGTGGACCAGTTGGTGGGCTGCGGGTACCTGGTGCAGTCGCAGGGGCGCTTCCCGGTGGTGGGCCTCGGTCCTCGCGCCGATGAGGCCCTGGCGCCGCAGCATGCGGGCGAGTTTGCCTTCACCGTGAAGAAACGCGCCTCGAAGACCAAATCGGCCAGCCGTGCGCGGCGCGCCGTCGATTTGGTGCGTGAGGAGGCGGCGTTGGATGCCCGTTCGCGCGTGGGCGATGATGCCGAGCTGTTCGAGGAGCTGCGCGATCTGCGTCGGGAGCTCGCCGACGAGCATCAGGTTCCCGCGTACATCATCTGCTCAGATGCCACGTTGCGTGGCATGTGTCGCAAGAGACCGGCCACGCGAGAGGAACTGCTCGACGTTCCCGGCATCGGCGAGAAGAAGGCTGACGCATATGGGGCGGCCTTCCTTGCTGCGATCGCCGATTACGAGGCGAGCGTGCGATAGGCGCCGCCCCCGAGCGGAGGCGGGGCCGTACGTCCGGTTCCCCGTCGTTACCACTGGGGGGTGGCGGTCGCCTGGGGGTCTTGCGCGGTGAACGAGAACATGTCGCTGTTGTAATAGGTCTCCGTGTATTCGAAGGGTGCCGTCGACCCGTCTTTTACGGCGCAGTTGACATGCGAGGACCTAAGAAGGGCGATCTCCTTCGCTTCGAGGAGCTCGAGCTGCTCATCGCTCGGCAGGACCGCACAAATGCGCACCTGCTCGGCGGGATGTATCTCTATTCCCAGGGAACGAACATATGCGTAGAAGGAGCCGTCGAGGCTTTCGATGTCGACTGCGGGGATGACGCTTCCGCGGATGTAGGTGTAGCCGATCGCGACGGGGCGCTCGTCGCCCGTGCGCAGGCGAACAAAGTGGTGTATGAGTTCGTTCTCATCGGCGTGCAGATGCTTTGCGATCTCGGGCACGTCGCGCGCGCGAAGCACTTCATACGATATGAGCTTCGCGCCGGCCTTGAGACCGATGGACGCCATGTCCTCGGTGAAGCTGCTTGAGCTTCCGGCCTGTTTTTCCACGTGCGCCGCTTTGACGAACGTCCCCCGTCCGGCGACGCGTTCGATATAGCCGTGTGCGCGGAGGTTGTCGAGTGCCTTGCCGGTGGTCGTGCGGGAAAAGCCGAAGCGCGCGCAGAGCTCCTCTTCGGTCATGAGCTGATCGCCGACCTTGAGGGTTCCGTCGATAATGGCGTCGCGTATGGCACGCTCGACGACTTGGTATTTTGAAATTTTTGGCATGACAAATCCTCCTAAACGTCTTATATGGTAGACGAGAATGCAATGCAGGGGAGTTCACATTATCCGAGCTGCCGATAAATGGCTTAAAACGGGTGGATAGCGGTATCAGGCGTGAAGGCCTCGAGATGTATGTTGTCAAAAAGCCCGGGAAAAGCGAAATGTATCGGCAGGTTGGGGGCGCTTAGTCGTCCGAATGCCTCGCGCCGTGCTACCGCTTACCGATAAAACATGACAATTAAACCGATAGTCCACCAATATGTCATTGCAAATAGAATTAAATTGTTCTATCAATATCACCAGCAACGCGAGAAACACCTCGCATTGTCCTGATATCTGATAGTGGCAAGGAGGAGCATTGACGTTTTTGGATTCAATCGCCTCGATTCCGCCGATCCTCGAATCGATGGTGCGGTCTCGAAGCGAGCGCATGGACTCGCTTATGGATGTGATCACCGGACGCGGGTATAAGCGCGCGGTCTTCATCGGCAGCGGATCCTCTTACAACGGGGCGCTTGCCGCCTGCCCGCTGTTCGATCGCCTGGGCATCGAGGCGCAGCCAGTGTTCCCGAACCAGTTCACCTCGTACGCGACTTCTTTTGACCGCGATGCACTGTATGTCGTAATCAGCCAGGGCGGTGCGACGCGCCTTGTGTACGAGGCGGTTGAGAAGCTGCATGAGGCGGGCTGCACGGTGTGCTCGATTACCGCGGACGTCGAATCACCCATCGCCGCGGCTTCCGATGTCGCAATCGAGATGGGGTGCGGCGAGGAACGGTTCCTCTATCGAACGGTCGGCGTTTGCACGACGATTCTGAGCTGCTGGCAGCTCGCCATCTCGATGGGGATCGAGTCGGGGACCGTTTCAGAGGCCGGAGCGTCTCAGATGGACGATGAGATCCTGTCCGTCATCGGCGTCATGCCCGAGCGAATGGATCGGGCGCTCGCCTGGTACGACCGGCATCGTTTCTCCCTCATGCGCGCCGACTACCTGATGTGCGCCGGTTCCGACGACTTGTGGGCGGTTGCCCGCGAGGCGGATATCAAGGCGATGGAGATGGTGCCGATGGTCACGCGCAGCTTCGAGCTCGAGGAGATCATCCACGGTCCGCAAAATGCCTTCGACGCTTCGGGCGCGTACCTCATCTTCGCCCGAAAGGGGGCTGACGCCGACAAGGCGCGCGCGATCGCGACGTTCCTGAACGAAGAGATCGGCTTCTGCGCCTTGGTGGGCGGTGTCGGAACGGGGTCGCGGGACTTCGTGTTCGAGGAGGCGAGCGAGCTGTTCGGTGCCTTGGAACACCTTACGTTCGCGCAGGTGCTCGCGTATCGCCTCGCAGATGACCACGGGCGGGACCTCACGCGCAGGCTCAATGCGGGCATCAGCGCGTACATCTCGAAGGAGCTGTAGGCGTTTCACGCCTGAATGGGAAAGGATTTATCCATGATTCAGAGAATCCGAATCGACGACAGGCTTTTGCACGGTCAAGTTGCATTCAGCTGGAAGTCGAAGCTCGATTTCAACGCGATCGTCATCGCGAGCGATGCGGCGGCGAACGACCCAATGCGCAAGCAGATCATGAAGATGTGCTGCCCCGAGGGCGTCAAGCTCGCCGTGCGCACCGTCGAGGATGCCGCGGAGTTGCTCAAGAACCCCCGTCTGGAGAGCATGCGCGTGTTCGTGGTCTGCCCCGACCCGGAGACGGTCAAGCGGCTCCTCGACCTCATCCCCGACCGTCCGCTCGTCAATTTGGGAGGCATGGCCTCCGGGGAGGGCAAGCGCCTGTTCTCCCGCATGGTGTATGTGAGCGATGAGGACGTGGCTGCTCTCGACGACATCGACGCCATGGGCATCGAAATCGAGGTCCAAGAGGTCCCCTCGACGACGGCGCAGTCCTACAAACATCTGCGCGAGAAGTTCTAATCCAGGCATCTGAAATCAGGTATCAATCCGGTTTGCCGGAAGTAAAGGGGAAGGAGTTCCTATGTACGAAGCGATCATGGTCGGTTTGGTCATGGCCATCGCTTGGACCCTCGAGAAGATGGGCGGAACGTGCATGGTCATGCGCCCGCTCGTCGTGGCGCCGCTGGTCGGCCTTGTCTTGGGCGACCTGGCGACGGGTCTCGTCGTCGGCGCCAGCCTCGAGCTGGTGTTCATGGGCGCTATGCAGATCGGCGCCGCGGTTCCGCCGGACGTCATCGTGGGTGCCGGCCTGGGCACGGCGTTCGCCATCATATCCGGTAAAGGTACCGAGACCGCCCTCGCGCTTGCCCTGCCCATCTCGATTCTGGCCCAGTCCATCAAGGTTGCGCTCTTCATCGTCCGCAGCTGGTTTATGGACTTCGCCATGAAGCTCGCCGCCGATGCGAACATCCGCGGAATGCACGCCCTCAATTTCGGCGGCCTCATGCTGCAGAGCGGTATGTACTTCCTGGTGGGCTTCATCGCGGTGCTGCTCGGCGCCCCCGCCGTCACCTCGTTCGTCGAGGCGATCCCGCCGGTTATCATGAGCGGACTGACCCTTGCGGGCGGCATGATCCCCGCCGTGGGCTTCGCGCTGCTGCTCCAGCCCATGATGAACGGTCGCAACTTCATCTATTTCCTGCTCGGATTCGTGCTCTTCGCATATCTCAAGCTGCCGATCATGGCCATCACCATCATCGGCGTCGGCGTCGCGTTCATCGTGGCGTATGAAAACGGTTCCGCGGGCACTCAGGCTGCCGCTGTTGACGAGGGAGATGACCTGTTCGATGAGTAGCGAGAAAACCACGCTTTCCACTGACGACAAGAAGCTCGTGAAGGAGCTGTTCGTCAACTCGTTCTTCCTGGAGAACTGCTACAACTACGAGCGCCAGCAGGGCCTCGGCTTCGCGCTTGCCATGTGGCCCGCCATCAAGCGCTTCTGGCACACCAAGGAGGAGCGCGCCGCTGCCCTTACTCGCCATATGGCAATCTTCAACACCACGCCCCACGTGGTGGGCGCCATCTCCGGCGTGTCCGCAGCCCTCGAGCGCGAGGCCAGCGAGAACCCCGAGTTCGACACTTCCATCATCAACAACGTGAAGGTCGGCCTTATGGGGCCCTTCGCGGGCATCGGCGACTCGTTCTTCCAGGGCACGCTGCGCATCATCGCGAGCGGCATCGGCATCTCCCTGTGCCAGCAGGGAAGCCCGCTGGGCCCGATCCTGTTCCTGCTGATCTTCAACATCCCCCACATCATCATCCGCTACTTCCTGACCATGCTCGGCTACAAGTCCGGCACTAGCCTGGTCGAGGGCGCTCGCGGCGGGGCGATCCTGCAAAAGCTCAGCAAGGGCGCGACGATCGTCGGCCTCATGGTCATCGGCGGCATGAGCGCGAGCATGGTGGCGCTGTCCACCCCTCTGGCGATGACCATCGGCGAGACCACGTTCGAGATGCAGTCCTATCTCGACCAGATCTTCCCGTCCCTGCTCTCGCTGCTGTACGTGTTCCTCATGTTCGGCTGCCTCAAGAAGGGGATGAAGGCGACGGGCATCCTGCTCATGACGATTGCGATCGCCCTGGTCGGCGCGTTCTTCGGATTCCTCGCCTAAGAGAGGCCATATGACGCCCCGAGTGCTTCCCCTCAGGCGCTTCTGGGGCATGGGGTCGCCCGGCTTGAACGATGCGTTCGGGCCGGGCTCATTGTTCTGCACGGGTGCCGGACGACACGGGAAAGCGGGAATTGCGTGTAGTGCAAGGGGAGTGCGCATTTCGACGTCATGCGAGGTGGGCGATGTGACATGATGGGTGGCGATCAAAGATTCGGTTGCCGAAGACGGAGGGATGGATGATGGCGGAGGCGCACGCCGGCACGGCATCGCGTGCCGGGTCGTATCACATGAACCTGCGCGGTGTGGCCTGCGCCCTGGCGGGCGGCGCGCTGTGGGGCTTTTCCGGTACGGCCGTGAGCTATCTGTTCCGCTCGAGCGGAATCGACCCCATGTGGGTGATGAGCGTGCGTATGGTCCTCGCGGGCATCCTGTTTCTGCTGTTTTCCGTTGCGCGCGGCGATCGCCGTCCCTTTGAGCTGCTGCGCGACAAGTCCGCTGTGCGGGATTTGCTGCTTTTCGCGGGCGCGGGGCTGTTTCTCAACCAGTTCTCTTACCTCATGGCCATCCAGGCGACGAATTCCGCCACGGCAACGGTCCTGCAGAGCCTGCAGCTTCTGCCCGTTGCGGCGGTTGCGTGTGTGATCGGCCGACGAGCGCCCAAGCGTCGCGAGGTCATCGGCATGGTCCTTGCACTCGCCGGCACCTTTCTCATCACCACCGGCGGGGACCCCTCGCAGATGGCGCTGCCGCCCGCGGGTCTCGCGTTCGGCCTGCTCGCCGCTTTGGGAGGGGCCGGCCTTGCGGTGTTTCCCGGCAAGATCCTCTCCACCTACGGTGTTTCGGCGGTGAATGGCTGGGCCATGCTGCTGGTCGGTCTCATCGCCGCTCCGTTCGTGCCCGATTGGGGGCAGGCCGTCGCCTCGTTCGACATCTCGTGCTGGGTGGTCTTCGGCGCGCTTGTGGTCTTGGGCACTTGGTGCTCGTACCTTTTCTATATGCAGGGTGTGCACGAGATCGGATCGCTCAAGACTGCGATGCTCTCCACGGTCGAACCCATTTCCGCCACGGTGTTGAGCGCGCTGTGGATCGGCGTCGTGTTCTCACCGACCGACCTGTTGGGCTTCGCGATGATCATCATCATGATGCCGCTCGTCGCGTGAGGCGCGTCTCGCGGCTACTTGGCGTTCCAGGCTGCCTCGTCCCACCAATCAAGCTGGGCGATGTTGTCGCGGATGTGCTGGCAGCTCTTGTGGAAGCCTTCGAGCTCGCGCTCGGAAAGATCGAGTGTGTAGACCTCCTCGACGCCTTCGGCTCCGATCACGCACGGCAGCGAGGTGAAGATGCCCTCCTCGCCGTATTGGCCGGTCATGAGCGTGGAGGCGGAGAGCACGGCGTGCTCATTGTGCAGAACGGCGGCGCAGACACGCGCGGCGGAGTTGGCAACGGCGTACTCGGTGCACTGCTTGCCAGCGTATGTCACATAGCCGCCCTTGCGTGCGAGTTCCTCGATCTGCATGTGATCGAACGCGTACTTCTCGGGGTTCTCGGCCTCGAGCTCGCTGAGCTTTTTGCCGGCGATGGTCGCCGCCTTGAACGCACCGATCTGGCTGAAGCCGTGCTCGCCAATCATGTACGCGTCGATGGACTTGGGCGAGATGCCGATCTGCTTGGAGATCTCGGTGCGCAGGCGCGCTGAATCCAAACCGCAGCCCGAGCCGATGATTTTCTTGGGATCATAGCCGGTCAGGTGCCAGAGTTCGGTGCACACGACGTCGCAGGGGTTGGAGATGCTCACGAAGATGCCGTCGAACCCGGCGTCGACGACGCGATTGGCGAAGGTACGCGCGGCGTCGGTGGTGTAGAACAGCTCGCCGTCGCGGTTGGTCGCGGCGAGTGCGACCTTGCCTGCGGCGTTGACAACGATGTCGCAGCAGGAGAGTTCTTCGTAGCGGTCGCCGCAGTTCACGATCTTGGTGTTGTACGGCACGAAGCTGAGTGAGTCGCGCAGGTCCTGGACCTCGGAGGTCACCTTCGTCTCATTGATGTCGCACAGGTAGAGCTCGTCGGCGATACCCTGCATCAGCAGGCTGTTGGCGACATGCGCGCCCACGTGGCCCTGGCCGATCACGCCGATCTTTCGAGTCTGGTACATATCCGAGTCCTTTCGGCCGAAGTTCGCGTAAGGGTAATTGTAATTCGCGCCGAGCACTGTGCCGAGATAAAGTGACGCGACTTCGTTCTGACACATTGCGGTGGCGGCATGTGGGGGCGGACGTTCCGGGCGTGATGGGCTCTGCGGACGAAGCGGGTTGCGGGCGCGGCGGGGTTGCGGGGCAGCGCGGGCACGCACGTATGGCGTCTGTGGCGCGCGGTTCGCTCCGGCACCGGTTCGCATCGAGCCAACCTCCCAGCGCGCACGTTTGTGTCGTACCATAGGGGAATGTGAACCAAGGAGGCCCCATGCCCATTCGCATCCCCGACGCCCTGCCCGCTACCGCGGCGCTCGAGAGCGAGAACATCTTCGTCATGACCGAGTATCGCGCGCTGCATCAGGACATTCGTCCGCTGCGCGTGCTGATCTTGAACCTCATGCCCACCAAGATCGCCACCGAGACGCAGATCATGCGGAAGCTCTCCAATACGCCCCTGCAGATCGAGGTCGAGCTGCTGCGCACCCGCAGCCACGAGGCCAAGAACGTCTCGCCCGAGCATCTCGAGACGTTCTACCGCACGTTCGACGAGGTGCGCGACGAGCGCTTCGACGGGCTGATCATCACCGGCGCCCCGGTCGAGAAGCTCGATTTCACGGACGTCGACTATTGGGACGAGCTCGTAGAGATCATGGATTGGTCCACCACCAACGTTCACTCCACGCTGCATATCTGCTGGGGCGCGCAGGCGGGCCTGTTCCATCATTACGGGATCGACAAGCACGAGCTGCCCGCCAAGCTCTCGGGGGTGTACGGGCACCGTCTGGAAAAGCCGAGCTCGCCGCTCGTCCGCGGCCTGGACGATCGCTTCTTTGCCGTCCACTCGCGCTATACCGGCGTTGATGAGGATGCCGTGCGCGAGCATCCCGAGCTCGAGGTCATCGCGAGCTCCGATGAGGCGGGCCTGTACTTGGTGAAGAGCTTGGACAGCCGACGGTTCTTCGTGTTCGGACACCCCGAGTACGACGCCGACACGCTGCGCCTCGAGTACGAGCGCGACGTCCGCGCCGGAATCGGCCCGGACGTGCCGGTGAACTATTTCCCCGACGACGATCCCGCGCGCGAGCCCCTGTGCTCGTGGCGCGCGCAGGCCCAGCTGCTCTACACCAACTGGCTCAACTACTACGTGTACCAGACCACGCCCTACGACGTGGCCCGCGTCGGCGCGTAGGCGCGCTGCGGTGGCAGGGGGCTGCGGCCTGTGACGGGAGCGCGACCGCGACGGGGCGGGCGTGCGGCGTGCGGCCTGCGGCGGACGCGCAGGGGCCTTGGAACTTATGCACGATTTCGCTGGCAATTTTTGCAGCTTATGAACGATTCGTGCATAAGCTGCGATTTTGCACGCTTTCTACCTGGGCTTTTGATTGGCCGTACCGTGAGGCAAAATCAAAATCGTTCATAAGCTGCATTTTTGCACGGGCTGCAAATCGCCCGCGCGTGCCCCGCTTGCGGAGAAGGGGTTCATCCGCGCGCCCGGGGCGTTTCTATCCGCACGCCTCGGTATACTGAATGAGATCAAATTGAAGGCCGGCCTTGTGTCGGCCCTCGTGTGTTTTGGAGAGAGTGTATGTCGAATCAGCCTGGCCTCTGGGACGCCTCCGCTCCCGTTCCGACCCCCGAGCCCGACCTTGTGCCGCTCGACGCGTATGGCGCAACGCCCGACCATGTCGAGGTCCCCGCCGATTACATCCCTGTGGACTACGAACCAGCGGCTCTCGCCGTCCCGGCCCCAGCCCCGTCGTACGCCTCCGCCGCCCCGGCGTACGCTGCGGCCCCGAACGCTGCCGCTCCAGCGCGTCCCCTCGTCGACATCGACACGCTCAACCCCGCCCAGCGTGAGGCGGTTCTCACCACCGAGGGCCCGCTGCTCGTACTCGCCGGTGCTGGATCGGGCAAGACGCGCGTGCTTACGTTCCGTATCGCCCGCATGATCGGCGACCTGGGTATTCGCCCCTGGCAGATTCTCGCCATCACGTTCACCAACAAGGCTGCTGCTGAGATGCGCGAGCGTCTCTCCGCCATGCTGCCCGACGGCGGTATGCGCGGCATGTGGGTGTGCACCTTCCATGCCATGTGCGTGCGTATGCTGCGCGAGGATGCCGATCTGCTCGGCTACACCGGCCAGTTCACCATTTACGACGATGACGATTCCCGCCGCATGGTGCGCGAGATCATGGCCCACCTGGGCATCGAGCAAAAGCAGTACCCCATCAACATGATCCGCTCCAAGATCTCCACGGCCAAAAACGCCATGATCGGCCCGGAGGAGTTCATCGAGAAGGCGAGCTCACCGCAGGAGCAGAAGGCTGCCCAGGTGTACCTGGAGCTGGAGCGCCGCCTGCGCGCCGCGAACGCCATGGATTTCGACGATCTGCTCGTGCGCACGCTCGAGCTGCTGCGCACTCGCCCCGAGGTGCTCGAGAAGTACCAGGAGCGCTTCCGCTACATCAGCGTCGACGAGTACCAGGACACCAACCATGTCCAGTACGAGATCGCCAACCTGCTCGCCGCCAAGTACCAGAACCTCATGGTCGTGGGCGACGACGATCAGTCGATTTACTCTTGGCGCGGCGCCGACATCTCGAACATCCTCGACTTCGAGAAGGATTTCAAGCAGGCCAAGGTGGTCAAGCTCGAGCAGAATTACCGTTCGACCGGCCATATTCTGGCCGCCGCCAACGCCGTGGTGCGCAACAACTCGCAGCGCAAGGAGAAGCGCCTGTTCACCGATTTGGGCGACGGCGAGAAGATCCAGGCCTATCAGGCGAGCGATGAGCGCGACGAGGGGCGCTGGATCGCCTCCGAGATCGAGAAACTGCGCGCTGCCGGCACCAGCTATGACGACATGGCCGTCTTCTACCGTACGAACGCGCAGTCCCGTATCTTGGAAGATATGTTCCTGCGTGCCGGTGTGCCTTACAAGATCGTGGGCGGCACGCGATTCTTCGACCGCGCCGAGATCCGCGATGTCATGGCGTATCTCAAGATGATCGTGAACCCCGCGGACGAGATGAGCGTCAAGCGCGTCATCAACACCCCGCGCCGCGGCATCGGCTCCACTTCTATCGGCAAGATCGAGGACCTGGCTCGCATGAATGCCTGCTCGTTCTTCCAGGCGTGCGAGCTCGCCATCGCCGAGACGGGCATGTTCTCCGCCAAGGTGCGTCATGCCCTCGGCGACTTTGTGAACATCGTGCGCGAGGGACGCCGCATGGACGGCGAGCTCAAGGACGTCGTCGAGATGATCGTGGACAAGAGCGGTCTGGTGCAGGCGTTCCGCGCCGAGGGCACCATGGAGGCCGAGTCCCGAGCCGAGAACATCCAGGAGTTCCTGGGCGTCGCCGCCGAATTCGAGGAGACGCACGAGGACATCGAGGGCACGCTCGAGAGCCTCGAGGAGCTGCGCGCCGCCGGCGTGGCGGACGTGCCGGAGGTCGCCCCCATGCCTGCCGGCATCGCGATGCCGATGAGCACCGCGATGACCGCTGCCACGAGCGTGCTGTCCGATGCATTGGCGAACCCTTCTATGGCGCCCGCTCTCACTCCGAACGCCGCCGCTCTCGCCGCAGTCGAGGTCGAGCGCATGTACGGCCCGCTCGCCTGCAAGGCCCTGCCGGCCCTGCTCGAGTGGCTGGCCCTGCGCAGCGACCTGGACGCCCTGGCGGGGGAGAGCCACGCCATCACTATGATGACGGTCCACTCCGCAAAGGGCCTGGAGTTCCCCGCGGTGTTCGTGGCAGGCATGGAGGAGGGCATCTTCCCGCACGTTGCCGGCTGGTCAGACGACGATCCGGCAAAGCTGGAGGAGGAGCGCCGCCTGGCCTACGTCGCCATCACGCGCGCACGTAAGCGCCTGTTCCTCACCTACGCCGCCACGCGCCGCACCTACGGTTCCACGCAGGCAAACCCGCGTTCGCGCTTTGTGAACGAGATTCCCGCCGAGAACATCGAGTTCTCCGGGATCGGTTCTTCCGGGTTCGAGGGCACCGGCTGGGAGAAGCGCGGCGATCGCCGTGGAACCTTTGGCTCGGGCCAGGGCTCGGACATGTACGGTGGCCGCGTGTTCGGTTCCTACACGCGGTCCACGCCGGGTACGCAGCGCCGTACGGCAATCAGCCCGGATGCCGGCCGTGTGGGCACGGCGGGTTCCGATAGGGGGGCGGCATCGCGCAAGCCGGCAACGTTTGGCTCCGGCGCCCCGCGCCCCAAGAAGAGCACCGTCTCGGCAACGGTCGAGCGCAAGGTGGATGTCGAGGCGGCGGCAACGACGTTCGTCGCCGGCGATCGCGTGAGTCACAAGACGTTCGGCCCCGGTACGGTCATCTCCGCCGCCGGAGATATGATCGAGGTCCAGTTCGAGCGTTCCGGCCAGACGAAGAAGCTCATGAAGGGATTTGCGCCCATCGTCAAACTCGTCTAGCGGATAGGCACTCCACTCTGATACAGTTTCTCCCATTACAGAAACGACGATCCGGAGGGAGGCGCACATGACGAGCGCAAAACTCACGCCCCGACAGTCCCTGTTCGTGGGCGTCACCTTGTTCTCTATGTTCTTCGGGGCGGGCAACCTCATTATCCCGCCCCTTCTCGGCCTGCAGGCGGGCGGCGCCGTCGTACCCGCCATGATCGGTTTTCTCATCACCGGAATCGGCCTGCCCATGCTCGGCATCATCGCCGTCGGCCTTGCCGGTACGATTCGCGACCTCGCTTCGCGTGTGCACCCGGCGTTCTCGAGTGTGTTCGTCGCCGCCATCTACCTCGCGATCGGACCGTGTTTGGCCATTCCGCGCACCTCGTCGACCTCTTTTGAGATGTTGCAGCCGCTGCTTCCTGCCGGCATCTCGCTCGAAGTGGCGCGCCTTGTGTTCTCGGTGGCGTTCTTTGCCGTGGCTTACCTGCTGGCCATGCACCCCAGTGCGCTCACCAAGCTGCTGGGGCGCATCACCGGTCCCGCGCTTATCGTGCTGATCGTGGCCGTGGTGGGCGCTGCGCTGTTCAATCCCGTGGACGCCGTCCGTGCGACGCACGGCGCGTATGAGAGCAATGCGGTCATGGCGGGTTTCCAGACGGGCTACCAGACCATGGACCTGCTTGCGTCGCTCACCTTCGGCATCATCATCGCGACGAATATCCGCGAGCTCGGCGTGACCGATGATGCGGGTCTCACGCGTGAGGTCTCGCGCGCGGGCGTGTTCGCCGGCTTGCTCATGGGTCTCATCTACTGCGGTCTGGCCGTGGTGGGCCTGAATGTGGCCCCCGCCATGCCGGATGCAACGAACGGCGCCGCGATCCTGACAGCTTCGGCCACCTTGCACTTCGGCTCCATGGGAACGGTGGTTGTCGCTGCGATTTTCCTGCTCGCTTGTCTGAACGTGTGCATTGGACTCATCAGCTGCTGCGGCGCGTATTTCTCCGAGGCGTTTCCGCGTGTTCCCTATCGCATGTGGGCCCTGGGTTTCGCCGTGTTCTCCTGTGCCGTTTCCAATGTGGGCCTCGATGCGATTCTGGCGTTCTCGGTCCCGTTGTTGAGCGCGCTGTATCCGGTGGCGATCGTGATCGTGCTCATGGGGATGATGCACAAAGGATGCGACCTCGTTCCTCGCGTGTGGCCGTGGGTTGTGGGCTTCACGGGCGTGGTGAGCGTTGCCACTGCTCTGCGCGATGCGTTCTTCGCGGGCGCGTGGTTGCCCTTCGATGCGATGCCCTTCGCCGACCTTGGCATGAATTGGGTCGTTCCGGCGCTGGTGGGTATGGTCATCGGCGTTGCGGTGTCGGGCATCCGCTCCTCTGCCGTCGAATAGGCGTTGGGACCGTCTGCCGGGTTGTGGCGCGCACGCCGCGCGATGCTAGGTATAGTCGAGAGCGGAAGCAATACAGTCGCCTCAGTTCGGTTTGGGTGGCGTGAAAGGAGACCTTATGGCGGAGAGCAAACAGTACTACATCGGTGTCGACGTCGGAGGCACCTCCGTCAAGCTCGGCTTGTTTGACGAGGAGGGCGACCTGCTCGGTAAGACGAGCGTCCCCACGCCGTCACTGGCATGCGGTGAGGGCCACGCCGCCGTGGTTGGCGGCATCGAGCAGCTCATGGCTGGCGTGCAGCAGCCCATGCTGTTCGTGCGTGGTATCGGTTTGGCAGTGCCTTGTCCGGTGCCCGCAAGCGGTGTGATCGCCATGGCGGCCAACATCGAGATCGACGCCCCGGCACTCAAAGAGGCGCTCGAGGTACGCTGCCCGCATGCGTTGGTTCGCTATGTGAACGACGCGAATGCGGCGGCGATGGGCGAGGTCTGGCGCGGCAGTGCGCAGGGGCACCGCAGCATGGTTATGGTGACCATCGGAACGGGCCTCGGCGGTGGCGTGGTGGTGAACGGCGATGTCATCGACGGCGCGTTCGGTGCCGGCGGCGAGATCGGGCACATCTGCGTGAATCCGGCCGAGGAGCGCGCGTGCGGCTGCGGTCTGCACGGATGCCTAGAGCAGTACGCCTCGGCTTCCGGCGTGGTCAGCAACTACCTGCGCGTGTGCGAGGAGCGCGGTGTCGAGCCTGTCGAGCTGGTGGGTCCGAGCGATTCGCGTTCGGTGTTCGACGCGGCTCGTGCGGGCGATGAGACGGCGCTCGCCGCGATCGATGTCACCATGGACTATCTCTCGCTCGGTTTGCAAATTATCTCCGCCGTTGTGGATCCCGAGGTTTACGTGCTTGGCGGTGGCGCGTCCGCTTCGGCCGATATGTTCCTGGATTCCCTGCGCGCGAAGTACGAGGCCCGCGCGTTCCCCGCGAGTCGCGCCACGGCGATCGAAGTCGCCTCGCTCGGCAACGACGCCGGCATCTTCGGAGCGGCATACGTGGCGCTGCGCGCCGCCGCTCGCGAGGTGTAGGCTTTCGGCTGCAGTCGTGTTGCCATTACGGTTGCGAGCAGCTGGAGGTTATGAACGGTTTTCTTGTCACGCTTGGAGCTTATGAACGATTCGTTCATAAGCTCCATTTTTGTACATGCCCTGAGCTGCAGTTTTAGTTGTCCTCAATAATCGACGTGCAGCAAATCGTTCATAAGCTCCAATCGCGCACAGCGTCCTGGCGCGCGCACCCTACAGCTTGTGGAACATTGGCTCCATGTCCTGGAAGGTGCAGAACTCGGTGAATCCGATATCCTTCAGGCGCTCGCGCATCATGGGGATGTGCGCGCCGAGGTGCTCGGGCTTGTGCGAGTCGCTGCCAATCGTGAGGATGCGCCCGCCCAAGTCGCGGTACAGGCGCAGTAGTTCGGTGCTCGGGGTGAGGTCGGCGAGTCCGTAGCGGATGGACGACGTGTTGAGCTCGATGCCCTTGCCGCGGCGGATGGCCTCCTCCAAGATCTCGGCCACAATATCGCGGGCGTTTGCGTCCGGCCAGGGGCCGGCCTGGTCATAGCGCTTGATGAGGTCGAGGTGCCCGAGCGCCGACCAATGGTCGAAGCGCTGCGCCACGCGCAGCATCTCCTCGTAATACCCCATGTTGTACTCGTTCTGCGTGCGGCCCTGCTGGAACGTGCCGTTCCAGAATTCCTGGTTGCCCACCTGGTGAATGGACAGGATGGTAAAGTCCCATTCGCCGGTAAAGCGCTCGAACAGCTCGTCGAAGCGCCCGATCGTGTGCGATTGCACGCCGAACTCCATGCCCGTCTTCACGGTGAGCTCGCCCGCAAAACGGTCGCGAGCCTCGGCGATCGTGGGGAAATAGCGTTCGTAATCTACGTTGATGGACGGCTGCCCCTCGATGATAGGTGCGCAGCTGGGGTCGGCGCGGTACTCGTCCCAGTCGGGACGGATCTCAAAGTCCACATGGTCGGTGAAGCAGATCTCGTCGATGCCGCGCTCGATGGCGAGGGCGCAGACGTCGTTCACGGGAAAGACGGAGTCGTCGGAGAATTCGGAGTGCACGTGGTAGTCGGCGAGCATGGGGGTCCAATCTTTAGGGTGAAGTCCGCATCACGAGCGGCGGGATTCGGGAGAATCGGCCGACAAGATGCCGCTCGTGATGCGGACTTGCGAGCGGGCATGCCCCCGATGGCGGTTTCACGTCCGCGGCAAGCTCTCGAGGCGGGGGCGGGGTGTTCGTATTCCGCACGTATGATACCGCGCTTGCAACGACATCACGGCGCCGTTCGCGCGCTACAATAGCTGTATCTATGTATTCGCAACAAGGGAGGAACCCCATGGCCAACGTCCTCGTGTTCGGTCACCAGAACCCCGACAACGACGCCATCATGTCCACCGTCGTCCTGTCTCAGCTGCTCAACCAGCTCGAGTACCAGGGCAACACCTATACCGCCTGCTGCTTGGGGCCGCTGCCCGCCGAGTCCGCCAAGCTCCTCGAGGACGCCGGCGTGCCCGCTCCGACGCTGATCGACGCCATCGAGCCTGCCGCCGAGGGCGCCGAGCCCCAGCTCGTCATCCTCACCGACCACAACGAGCCCGGCCAGTCCGTCGCCGGCCTCGAGAACGCCACCGTCTTCGGTGTGGTCGACCACCATCGCTTCGGTGACTTCACCACCGCCGCCCCGCTGCACATCGTGGCGCTGCCCTGGGGCTCTTCCTGCTCCATCGTGGCCAAGCTCTTCGAGGTCATGGGTGTCGAGCCCACGGACACCCAGGCCAAGCTGCTGCTCTCCGCTATGATGACCGACACCCTCATGCTCAAGAGCCCCACCGCCACCGCTGTGGACGCTGCCATCGCCGCCAAGCTCGGCGAGCAGCTCGGCGTCGATCCGGTCAAGTTCGGCATGGAGGTCTTCCTCACCCGTCCGTCCGGTTCTTTCACCGCCGAGCAGATGGTCGGCAACGACATCAAGATGTTCGAGGTCGCCGGCACCAAGCTCCTCATCGGCCAGTACGAGACGGTCGATAAGTCCCGCGCGCTCGGCATGATTCCCGAGATTCGTGAGGCTATGCGCGCCTACCAGGCCGAGAAGGCCGCCGATGGCATCGTGCTGTGCATCACTGACATCATGGAGGAGGGCTCCCAGGTCCTGCTCGAGGGTGATACCGCCACTGCGCAGAAGGGCCTTCAGATCGAGGATGTGGCCGAGGGCGTGTGGATGCCCGGCGTGCTCTCCCGCAAGAAGCAGGTCGCCGCTCCGATTCTCGCCGCCAACTAACAGCTCGGTAAACAAAACGCTTACATTTGTCGCCGAGTTTTGGATTCGGTCTGTAGCCGACCCTCTGCTCTTTTTAGGCGCATGTAACCGTTGGGTACCATAGGACCATACGTGTTTGATAGAAAAGCGGTTCGTATCACGCATGTGGTGCGGCCGCTTTTTTTCGTACCCATGCGCGCATGGGGCCGTCTCGCGAGGGGCGCGCCTTGGCATACGCGTAGTGAAGAGACAAGGAGTGCCATGGACGCACGCGAGCAGCTGTTTACCGAGAAGCAGAGGAAGCGCATCGAGCGCCGCGACACGTGGGGGCGCATTTTCGAGAACGGCACCGTTGCCGCCGCCGTGATGGTGCTTGCCGCCATCGCTGCGGTGATCTGCGCCAACACGGATGCTTATGAGGTGATCCATCATTTCTTGATGGAGCCGATCCATGTGGGCATCGGTGAGTTCACCGTGGCGGTCTCGGTCGAGGTCTTCGTCAACGACTTTCTCATGGCGATCTTCTTCCTGCTCGTGGGCATCGAGCTCAAGTATGAGATGACTGTCGGCGAGTTGCGTCGTCCGCGTCAGGCCCTGCTCCCCATGCTCGCCGCGGTGGGCGGCGTGGTTATGCCCGCCATCATCTACGCGCTGTTCAACAAGGGCGGCGCGATGCATGGTTGGGCCATTCCCATGGCGACCGACATCGCCTTCGCCCTGGGCGTGCTCTCGCTGCTTGGCGATCGCGTTCCGGCCGGTGTCCGCGTCTTCTTCTCCACGCTCGCCATTGCCGACGACTTGATTTCCATTGCGGCAATCGCGATCTTTTACGGCCACGCGCCCAATCTGTTCTGGCTCGGGTGCGCCGTCGTGGTGACGGCCGTGCTGTTCTGGCTCAACAAGACGCAGCATTTCCGCCTTGCGCCGTATATGGTCGGAGGCCTGGTTCTGTGGTTTAGCCTGTTCCAGTCCGGCGTGCACGCCACGCTGGCCGGTGTGATCCTCGCCTTTACCATCCCCGCGCGTTCTGGGATGCGACTGAACAACCTGACCGATTGGTTGCGCGGCTACATGCCCGACATGGTCGACAGCTACGATGACGATGCGCACATCCTCGACCAGCACGACTTCACCAGCGCCACCTTTGGTGCCGAGCGCGTGATGCACCGCGTGTCCCCTCCGCTGGTCCGCCTGGAGCGCATGATCCACACGCCGGTGAACTTCATCATCCTGCCGATCTTTGCCTTTGTGAACGCGCAGGTGCGTCTCGTCGGCGTCGACTTGGTCCAGCTCGCGCTCGACCCCGTTGCCATGGGTACGTACTTTGGCATGCTGTTGGGCAAGCCGTTGGGTATTGTGGGTGTGACGTTCCTGCTGGTGCGCAGCGGTATCGCCGACATGCCCAAGAACGTGACGGGCGCTCATATCCTGGGTGTGGGTATTCTGGGAGGTATCGGGTTCACGATGTCCATCCTCATCGCCGGCCTGGCCTTCCCGACTGAGCCGTATGAGGTCCTGGCTGCGAAAGCCGCCATTCTGGCTGGGTCGGTGAGCGCGGCCGTCCTTGGCATGACGTTCATGAGCGCGGTGTGCAAAAAGAAAGCGGATCCCGAAACCTCAATTTAGGGACAGTCCCTAAATTGAGGTCCCGCATTGAGACCTCATGCTTTGTTCGGGGCGCCTATTCCACTGTTCCGTACGTGGCGCCCCAGCCGTGGGCGGCGAGCGCGGAGTTGATCTGGTCGCACAGGCGAGTGCGATTGTAGGTCCCCGGGGGAACGAGGTTCACGATTTCGAGCAGGTCGGGTGCAAGGTCCAAGATCTCGGCCTGGACAATGAGATCGAGGCGATCGATCGTCTCGCGCCCCGTGAACAGGCCGTCCACCAGGCGCTGCAGGTCGCCGAATTCCTCGGCTTGAAACATTCCAATATGCATGGGGCTCCTTACTCGATGGGGGTTCGGATTGCCTCGTCGGGCGCGTTAAACCTCAAATTAGGGACTGTCCCTAATTTGAGGTTTTGTGTATCGCTTCGATCACGCGCTCCATGGTCTCGTCGATGCGGTCGCGCTTGAGCTCGCATTCCCATATGGTGATGGCGCACCACCCCAGCTCTTCGAGCTCGGCGAGGGCGCGCTTGTCCCGCTCGACGTTGCGACGGAACTTCGCCTCCCAAAACTCGACGTTTTTGCTCGGCATGCTGGGGTTGCAGTGTGGGCAACGGTGCCAGTAGCACCCGTTGACGAAGATGGCGATCTTGCGCCCGGGGAAGGCGATGTCGGGCCTGCCGGGTGCCTTGGCCCAGTCGAGTCGGTAGCCGGTGAGGCCGGCCGCCCTCAGACGCTGTCGTACGAGGAGCTCCGGTTTGGTGTCGCGGCGCTTGTTGCCCTGCATAGACTTGCGCACGGCTGCACGACGCTTCACCAGCGCCTGCTCCTCTTCCTCGCCCATGCGCACGAGCATGTTGACGAGCTCGATGTCGGCGGGCATCCATTCGAGGGTCGCCAGCGAGCTCTTGTGCACCCAGCGCATATCGCGCTGGCGATCGTTGCGCGCGGGTTCGCCGCTCTCCTCGTCCAAGTGGCACAGGAAGCAGTTCATGGAGAGATGGAAGTCGGGGTAATCGTATTCGAGCGTGTAGAAGTCCTGCAAGCTCGTGATGCGCACGTCCAGCTCTTCTCGCAGCTCGCGCAGGCAGGCCTCCTCGGGGGTCTCGCTTGCGTCGATCTTGCCTCCGGGGAATTCCCACAGCCCGTCCATCTCCCCGTAGCCGCGCTGTACGGCCAGGACCTCGTTGTCGCGCTGGATGATTCCGGCTGCCACACGGACGGTCTTCATGCTGCCACCTCGCCTTCTCATAATCGTCGCGTCGTACGGGCAACCTTACAACAATGCAACCGGCTCGTAAGCCAAATCGATGGTTGCCAATAGGGCGCCCTGCCAGTATAGGGGTCGAAGAAGCGAGGCGCCGCGTGGCGCAGCGAGAAAAGGAGATTACGATGAAATCCATGAACACGCAGTTCGCTCCCGAGCTCGTTCAGGGTGACGCGGCGATGGTCAACGCGAGCATGTCCCAGGTCGAGATGACCGTATGGCTGTGCGTGATGGCGGTGCTCGCGGGCGTTATGCTCGCACTGCTCGCCATGGTCGGCCAATAAGTTCGCCTCGCATCGAGAGCTTGTGAAAGGAATGATTGAGATGGCATTTGGTAAGAACGGCGCCCATATGGCGGAGCCCCAGGTCCCGGGCGTGAGCGTCGCCGGCGGTGCCGCCGTGCGAGCGGGCGTGCCCGTGCTCGAGGTCAATCACGTCGAGAAGGTGTACGGCAGCCGCAACAACGTGACGCGAGCGTTGGCCGATGTGTCCTTCGCGGTGGACAAGGGCGAGTTCGTGGGCATCATGGGCGCCTCGGGATCCGGCAAGTCCACCCTGCTCAACTGCGTGTCCACCATCGATACCGTGACGAGCGGCAACGTGGTCATCAACGGTGCCGACGTCACGCGCATGAAGCACGCCAAGCTCACGCGTTTCCGTCGCGAGCAGCTGGGCTTCATTTTCCAGGACTCCAACTTGCTCGATACGCTGACGGCCCGCGAGAACATCGCTCTGCCGCTCACCATCGCCCGCGTCCCCGCTAAGGAGACGCTTGCCCGGGTGGAGCAGGTCGCCCAGCGCCTCGATATCGCAGGGGTGCTCGACAAGTATCCGTATCAGATGTCCGGCGGCCAGCAGCAGCGCGTCGCCGCAGCCCGCGCCCTGGTGACCGATCCGGCCATCATCTTGGCCGATGAGCCCACCGGCGCGCTCGATTCCAAGAACGCCCGCCTGCTGCTCGAGAGCATCGAGACCATGAACCGCCAGTATCAGGCAACCGTTCTCATGGTCACGCACGACAGCTTCGCCGCGAGCTATACCAACCGCGTCCTGTTCATCCGCGACGGCCGCATTTTCACCGAGCTTCGCCGCGGAGACAGCCCGAGGCGCGAGTTCTTCGACCGCATAATGGAGGTCGTCGCCATGATGGGAGGGGAGGGCTCCGATGCTCTGTAAGCTCGCTTGGGGCAATGTGCGCCGTGCGGGCAAGGACTACCTGGTCTATCTCCTCACGCTCACACTTGCCGTATCGGTGTTCTATGCGTTCAATACCATATCCATTCAGGTCGATTTCGTTTCCATGGAAGAGGCGCTGTCACAGTTGCTCGGCGGCATCTTCTCGGGGCTGACGTTCTTCCTCGCCGCTGTCATGGGCTTTTTGATGGTGTATGCGAACGGTTTCATCATGAAACGCCGCAAGAAGGAATTCGGCCTCTACCAGGTGCTCGGCATGAGCCGCGGACAGGTGGCCCGCGTCATGGCCCTCGAGACGGCCATCGTTTCCGGCGCGGCGCTCGTGCTGGGCATTTTGTTCGGAGTCGGGGTCTCCCAGCTCATGACGTTCTTCACGGCATCGATTTTCAAGACGCAGATCGCGAACTTCCATTTCTTCTTCTCCATGCAGGCGTTCACGCTCACGGTGGGGTGCCTGTTCGTCATCTTCCTAGTGACGCTTGCCTTCAACCTGCTCGTGGTGGGTCGGACGAGCATCATCGACCTCATGAGCGCCGGCCGTAAGAACGAGGCCATCAAGACCCGCAACCCGATGCTGTCTGCCGTGGTGTTCGTGCTGGGCGCGGTCTTGATCGGTGTTGCGTACTACCGTCTGCTGCGCGACGGTCTTCCGGTTGACGCGCCCGCCGCCGAGATGGACGCGGCTATGGCCCAGTTCTCCCTTACCACGGGTATCGTGGTGGCGGGGACGATCCTGTTCTTCTTCGGCCTCTCGGGTTTTCTGCTCAGGGTGCTGCAGAGCGCGAAGGGCCTGTATTGGCGCGGACTCAACATGTTCACGCTGCGTCAGCTCTCTGCCAAGGTGAACACGGTTAGGGAAAACCCGGTAAAAGGGGTTTTGAAAACTTTACCCTAAAAACCCCCGTTTTTCCGGGTTTACCCAAACCCGGTTCGGGCCCCCGG
>NZ_GG692710.1:994416-1047522 GCF_000156175.1 Collinsella intestinalis DSM 13280 | reverse complement strand
GTACTACCGTCTGCTGCGCGACGGTCTTCCGGTTGACGCGCCCGCCGCCGAGATGGACGCGGCTATGGCCCAGTTCTCCCTTACCACGGGTATCGTGGTGGCGGGGACGATCCTGTTCTTCTTCGGCCTCTCGGGTTTTCTGCTCAGGGTGCTGCAGAGCGCGAAGGGCCTGTATTGGCGCGGACTCAACATGTTCACGCTGCGTCAGCTCTCTGCCAAGGTGAACACGGTCAGCTTCTCTATGGCCATGATCTCGATGATTCTGTTCCTCGCGATCACGAGCGTCACGGGCGGCATGTCTATCGCGAACGTGATGAACACGAGCGTGGAACGCAACAACCCCGCGGATTACTCGCGCATCGTGATTTACTACGGCGAGAGGATGCTGGAGAACAGTTACGACTCCGATCGCCCCATGGGGATCGCGGAGGAGCCGTTCGATATCGTGGAGCTGAGCAAGGGCGACCGCGTGAACCCCGGCCTAGCCAACGAGGAGGCCTTCGACCTCGATGGCATCCTCGGCAAGCGCGTGCAGGTGGAATGCTATGATTCCACGCCTCGAGGGGGAGGCGAGCCCCTCATTACGCTCAATCAGCTGTGCGATGCGGTCGACATGCCGCTGCCGGTCGGTACCGGGAGCGCGAATTCAAACGTCATGGGTCTGCAGGTCATGAAGGAGAGCGACTACAACCGTTATCGTGCGTTCCGCGGGCTGGGCGAGGTCGATTTGGGTTCGGATGGGTACCTGCTCACGTCCGACATGGGCGAGACGGTGAACAAGGTGTACGACGCGGCCATGCGCGAGGACGTTGCCATTCCGTTTGGTGATGTGACTCTGCACCCAAGGGCCAAAGAGGTCGATGAGGATGCCAGCACGTTTGCCGATTCGAGCATGGGCAGCAATTCCGGAACGATCATTGTTCCCGATGTGGTTGCTGAGCGCGCGAACCTGCCGCTGTATTCGAGCTACCTTCTGGGCGACTATCGCGAGGGCCTCACATACGAGGAGACCGAGGGTTACGTGCGCACCGATCGCGGGTGGGCGCCGGACCTGTGCGACGCGAACGGCCATGAGGTCGGTTTGTGGGGCATGGAGACGACGCGCATCCAGAATTACGAGGGCACGAACACGATGAACGGCTTGATCAGCTATCTGGCGATCTATATCGGATTTGTCCTGGTCATTGCTTGCGCCGCCATCCTCACCATCCAGCAGCTTTCGAGCGTCGCCGATTCCGGCAAGAACTGCCGCATCCTCTCCGAGCTGGGTACTTCTCGTCACGAAATCGTGCGTTCGATGTTGGCGCAGCAGACGGTGTTCTTCGTGTTTCCGCTGATTATGGGCGTCGCACATTCGATGGTGGCGCTGCACGTTGTCATCGAGATTGTGGCGCTGTTCGGCGGTATTTCGATTGGCATGACGGTAGCTGCGACCTGTGCGATCTTCCTGCTGTGTTATGGCGGCTACTTTATGGTCACGTATTTCATGAGCAAGGGGATCGTGTCCGACGCGATACGCGTGAGGCATGCTCACTAACGGCATCGCGCAAGCTGGCCGAGCGATGCGTGCGTGTGCAAAGTGCAGGTGTTGACCGTTTGCCGTGCGTATTCTCCGTGAGACGGCAACGGTGACATTCACGTTGATTGTGCTATCGAGTCGGGAAAGGACGCGACGGCGTCCTTTCCCGACATTTTTGCCGGCCAGGAGATGCCGTAAGGGCAAATGGAAACGGTCGTTGGAATATCGACAGCAGGTGTTTACGCAGTTGAATAGGGAGGTGCAAGCTGTGATTGTGGATTCTCTGGAAGTGTTTGGGGGGATATTGGATATCGCCATGTTGACCACGGGGGCTGTGGCGGCGATCAGCATGTGGGCCGCCGGCCCCCGCACCCCTCGATTCGATGCAAAATAGGGCGTCAAAAAATATAAGTGTACGTTTTGGGGAAGGTTTTTGTTCTCTGAGGTTCTTTGCTTCGAGACTGGCTTTTCGCGACCTGCGGTTTTGTTGGCTCTTGCGCGTCAGCTTGATGAAAAGAGCGCAAAACGTTCCCCAAAACGTACACTTATGATTTTCGCGACTTCCGGATTCGCCCAGGGGCTTCCTGCGCGCTACCTCGATGCGGGGAACAGCTTTCCGTGGAGCGTATTTCGTCGATCGAGGAAGCTCGCGGTTCGATTTGCGAGTTTTAACCCGAGCGTCTCCGCGCGCTGCGCGATAAGCGAGTCGTACTTTTCCAAATCCGAGAGTTGATCATAGGTGAAAGAGACAACGCTATAGCCCATGCTCTCGAGCGCCGCGGTGCGGCCCGTCTCCTTTTTGAACGTCAGGTCGTCCGAATGAAAGCCCTCGCCGTTTACCTCGACAACGCCCATGGTGCTTGGATACAGCTGGTCAACAACGCAATGGCCTTGATAGGCCAGATTGAGCGCCGCGGTATCGAAGTTGATACGTTGGTTGAGCTGCGGTTTGGGCCAGCCTTCACCGCCAAAACGCATATCAGCGGTAAGAAACAGGGCGATTTTTGATTCGAGTGGCGAGGCAGATCCATCCAAGGCGAGGCTCAATGCCCGTGATACCGTGCGATTGCTTGTTTTTCCCTGAAGGCTGGCTGAAAACTCGGTAAGTTGTTCGAGCGTTGTGAGCGGCGGGCGCTTCCAAAGGTTTGACGTCATTTTGCCTGAAGGGAGGCAGATGCTCCAGGGGAGCTGCTCGCCTTCGCTGTCGAGGAAAGAGGTTCGCTTGCCGTCGGCGTCGTAGTATTCGCAGATTTTGACATCGGGGTTGAGCGCTCCATTCTCTTTAAGTCCGCCCTCCCGTCGGAGCAGGTCAAAAGCAAAGGCCATGCGCTCGTTCGTCGGAGAGACGGCGTATATGCCGCAAGCTTCGAACATGGCGAGCGCGAGGGCGATCGGGTCGGTTTTGCGTGGGGCTTTGACGAGCAGGTAGGAGGGAGAGAGAACGCCTAGATTGTTGCCAAGATCAACGACGCATGACGAGGGCAGGTCCCGAGGAACGCGGTGTGCGACTATGAAATCGGAGGAGTACCGCGTGGATTCGGGAAGCATGATGTGCACGGGCCTCGTCACGCCCTTGAGGTCGGTGAGGAGTCTTTCGCGAATGCTAGCGTCAAAAGGGCGAATGTTCAGGCGCGGTATCTCTGAGAGCCATTCCAGTCCGAGGCCGTCGGGCTTTTTTGCGCGGGCGATGTCGACTGGTATTTCGACGTCACGCAGGGCTGGCGGCGTGCGCCAGTATTCCCAGGCCGATATGTCACAAATGATCGCATCCATGGATCAACGATAGCAGGGCTGAGATAATAATCAACTCGTGATATGGTACTCTACCTGCAGTTATATGGTCAGATATGGGTCAGGAAAACCCGGATGGGGAAGCACCGTGCGCCTTTTACATCTCATCGCCGCTTTGCTTGTGGCGGTGGCTATCATCTCATTTGTGTTGTCAGCGCTGGGCTTTGTCCTCGCGGGTGCCTTTAAGTTGCTGCCCGGTGTGCTCTTAGTTTTGACGATCATTTTCTTTGCGCAAGGTGGACATGTGGATATCCGCCTGCCGGAAAAATGGAAACGAAAATAATGTGCGCGCCCATGTTACGCGCCCATGCTCACCCATGCGCCCGTGTGATGTGCCCGCGCGCTTGCATGGGCGGGCGCGAGCGGGCACGCCACATGCAAGCGTCTATGCGGTGATAAACCGCGCGATTGAGCAATCGTGTTCGTCGCGGGGGACCTGCTCGACTTCCTGCTCGGCAAACGCGACGCCGAGTACCCGGCAGTCCTCGCGCAGCTGAGGCAGGTAGCGGTCATAGGTGCCACGGCCGTAGCCCAGGCGATTGCCCTGCGCGTCGAAGGCGACGGCGGGGACGATCGCGAAGTCGATCTCCGACGGCGGCACGACGGGGAAGCGCGTGTCGTCTTTGGGCGGAACGCTGCCCTTTACGCGTGAGGGAATGAAGCGTCGCGTGGCGCCGGCGCGTGTGCTGGTGAGGGCCTGGTGCTCCTCGGTGACGGCCGGACCCCAGGGCTTGCGCGGGTCGACGATGAACGGCACGTTGCCGCCAAGGTAGTTATTGCAGGAGACGGAGCGCATGCACATGGCGCCGGACGCTGCATTGGGGATCATGCACGGAAATACAATGCGGTATCCGTAGGCATAGGCGCCGCGGATGAAGCGGTCGAGGTCGACCTCGTAACGCAAGGCGGCGTAGACGGCCAGGGTTGGCGGCTGCCCGTTCTTTCCCTTGATGCCGCTGGAACGAAGCTCTTCGATGAGCCGGTTGCAGATCTCGCGCGATTTGTTGGAGCGGGCGGCGGGGCGCAGCTCCTGGCGCGTTTGGATCGCGGCGCGCCTAACGTCGCCCTTGTGATCGAGGATGGCCTGCGCGGCTTCACCTCGCGTGCCCGCGGCAGTGGATGCAGCATCGGTCTTGTTCGTTTGTTTTGCAGTTGCCATGGCGCGATTCCTCTCAACGTCTCATTGCTTCATTCTACCGCGTGGGCGGCCGACGTTGGGTGCCGCCGCGTCATGCGATTCAGGTGGACGGAATCACGCCGTCTCGCCGAAAGCCCCGCTCGCGCGATACGCGGCGACGAGGTCGTCCAGGCGCATGCGGGCGTTGGCGGGGCTGGTGGAGGGGAGCTCGACAAGTTCGATCCCGCGTTGGGTGAGCACAGGTCCGTCAAATCGGCGGCAGAGTTGGGCGGCTTTGCCGCCGGTGGTGCAAACCGTCTCGATGGGGGCGGCATCGAGGATTCGCGCGAGGTCGTTGGGTTCTGGGTTGGCGATGCTTGCGTCGCTCGCCCCAGCGATGTTGCATGCCGCCAAGACGTCCCACAGCGCGATGCGGTGCGCCAACAGGAACGCGCGCCGCGCGTCGTTATCGATGAGCTCGTGATCGCGAAGGCCGTGTAGGCGCTCCATCACGCGCCAGAAGCGGTTTTGAGGGTGGCCGTAGTAGAAACCGACCTCGCGCGAGCGGGGCGAGGGCATGGTCCCGAGCACGAGCACGCGCGACCGCTCATCGAATATCGGGCCGAGCGTATGGGCGACGCGCGCGGCCGCCGCCCCGTCCTGGAGGCCCCCCTCTTTTGCGGCCTCACTCATCGGCTTCGTCAGCCCCCATGAGCTCGACGACGTTCCAGTCCACCTCGCTCGCCTCAATCGCCTCGCGTCCGGCAAACACGCAAGCGGGCGCTTCGCGTGCGATGCGCGAGATGTTCGCCGCCAGCGCGCGCAGGGCGTCGGGTGTGGATTCGAGCATCTGCTGGCGGCGCTCGGCGCGCTTGCCGCTCGGCGTCTTGCAGAAGTATTCGGCGTTGCGGCGCTTGGTGAGCGTGTACGGCTTGAGTGGGGCGTCCATCCCCGAGACGCAGCTCACGATGGAGCCCTCGAAGGTGTCGGCGTCCGGGTCGAACGAGGCGAGCCAATCGCCCGCGGCCTCGATGCGGGCGAGGGATGGGTCGATGGCGGGGTCGCGATAGGTGTAGAAACTCGCATGGCGCGGGCTGGGGGAGCGGAAACCGCAGCCGTAGGCCCCGCCCTTCACGCGGATCTCATTCCACAGGTAGTCGTACGAAAGCGCGTTTGATGCGACGCTCCAGGTGCCGTCGGTTTCGATTTCGAGCGTGCGCGGGTCGCAGGCGCGTGCGAGGTAGGTGACGTCGCTCGGGATGATGAAGGCCTCGCGCTTGTCCTCGGGCCAGGGTACATAGAGCTCTTTGGTGGCCGCGGTGCGGGGGCTGAGGCCCAGATCGCCGGCGGCGTTCCAGTAACGTCGATAATCCTCGTCGCTACCGGTAAAGCTCGCAACGGTACCGGTCGAGGTGAAGATGCGGGCCTGCAGCTCGCGCAGGGTCTCGCACAGACCCTCCTTGCGATCGTCGAAGTTGTCGAGCAAATCGCGCAGGAACAGGTAGAAGTCGACGCCGGAGAGCTGCTGGGTGAGCACGGCGGCCGGCGAACCGTAAGACATGGCGCGGGCGAGTGCGGCGCTGTGGCCGTTCATGAGGAAGCTCTGCTCCATGCCGATGCGCGTCTGCGTGAGGACATCGCGCATCCGCTCGGTGTCCTCAAAGACTGTTTCGGACCAGACCTCGCGCGGGATGCGCGCGAGCGCGTCCATCTTCTCGGATAGCGCGCCGGCCGACACGAGCAGGCGTGGATTCGCGAGCTTCCAGTTGGGCTGCGTGGCGACTTCGGTTGTGAAGGAGAGGAAGCCGAGGTTGGCGCACACGTAGCTGTCGAGTTCGCCGGCGGTCATGCGCTCGGTGGCGAGTTGGTTCATGAGGCGCGTGAGTACGGTCACATACGGCAGCTCGGCAAAGGAGAGGTGGGAGAGGTCGAAGTAAGTGAGCGCGTAGGCGAGCTGGTGGGTGGGCAAGTCGTGGCGCAGGCAGGGGATGGGCGTCTGCTTGTCGATGGCGAGCTGCGGCTCCGGACGGGCGGGGCCGATGTCGCTCACGTGCAGGCGCGGCAAGGTGGCGCGGGCCTCGGGTGCGTCCTCGGCCTCCTGGCGCTCGCGCAGGGCGGCGACGTCTTCGACGATGCGCTGGAGGTCGGCATCGTCCATGGCCGCCTTGGCCGCGGCGAGCTCGGCCTCCTCCTCGCGCGAGGCCGCGGCGTCGTCGGCCACGGGGACGAGCTCGACGAGCGCGCGATGCTTGCTCTCGAGGACGAGCTCACGCAGCAGGTCCTCGAAGTAGGTCCCGTCGAGCTCGCGATTGAGCTCCTCGTAGATGGGGCCGTACTCGATGCCACGCGTGGCGGCCTCGTCGGCGTCGTCGTAGAGCCAGGTGCCGAGCGCGTCGCAGGCGAGCGCGACGCCATCGGCGTAGCCGTAGTCGCGCTGGCGCAGGTCGAACTCCTCGTTGGCGAGGATGGCCGCGAGGCGCTCGCGCGGGATGCCCTCCTTCACCAGGCGGAGGCATTCGTCCTCGATGACGCGGCGGAACTCGCGCGCGACTTTGGGTTTAGCATTCTGCAGGATGATGAGCGTGTGCGGCTGCAAAAGATCGCCGGAGGTGTAGCTCACCACGTTGCCGCCCAGGCCGGCTGCGAGGATGGCCTTCTTCATGGGGGCCTCGTTGGTGCCCATGAGCGCGTCGATGAGAACGTCGGCTGCCACAAGGCGCTTGCGGTCGGCCGCATCGCCGATCACGTAGGCCATGCCCACCAGCGCGTTGTCCGGCGTGGTGGCCATCTCGACGCGTTCGTAATCGCAGACGAGGGGGTTTTGGCGCACGAGCGGGTTGGGCTCGCCCGTCGTTGCGGCACCATCGGTCGAATGGGAGTCGGTCATCGCATCGGCCTCGTTATCGCGGGCGGCCTGCAGCGCACGGGCACGCTCGGCCTCGTCGCGCAGACGGGGCCCGTCACCCAGATAGCGCTCATCCAGGAATGCGAGTTCGCGTTCGACCTCCATGTCACCGTAGAGCACGATATAGCTGTTCGCGAGGTTGTAGTGGCGTGCATGCGTGTCGAGGAACTGCTCGTAGGTGAGCTGCGGGATGGCGCGCGGGTCGCCGCCCGATTCGCAGGCGTAGGCCGTGTCGGGGAACAGCGCGCGGTTGACTGCATCGTCGAGGACGCTCATCGGATCGGAGAGCGCGCCTTTCATCTCGTTGAAAACCACGCCGTTGTAGCGCAGGGTGCCCGCCGCGAGAGGCGCGCCCTCGGGGACGTCGAGCTCGTAGTGCCAGCCCTCCTGCTCGAAAATCGCCCGCTTGGTGTAGATGGCGGGGTTGAGCACCGCGTCCATGTAGACGTCCATGAGGTTGAGCAGGTCTTGCTCGTTGGTGGACGCGACGGGATAGACGGTTTTGTCGGGATAGGTCATGGCGTTCAGGAACGTTTGCATGGAGCTCTTGATGAGGTCCACGAACGGCTCCTTCACCGGGAATTTCGCAGAGCCGCACAGCACCGAGTGCTCGAGGATGTGAAAGACGCCCGTGTCGTCGGTGGGCGGCGTTTTGAATGCGATGGAGAACGCCTTGTTCTCGTCCTCGCATGCGAGATAGAGCAGTCGGGCGCCGGAGGCGCGGTGATGCAGCACGTAGGCGTCGGCATCGAGCTCGGCCAGAGTCTTTTTGCTGGTGACGGTGAAGCCGGAGACAGTCGATCCGAGCGGCAGGGTGGTCGCGGCGCGCTCGCGCGCGGGAGTGGGTTGGTTCATGGGGGCTCCTTTATGGAGGTTGATTGCTGCGCCCAGTATACCCACTCGGCGCACGCTCACGTTTTCCGGTCGCTTACGGTATCGTTGTCAGGGAATCAGATTCGATGGGGGATGTGCATGACAGAGGAGCAGTTGGAATCTTGCGAGAACGAGCGTGAGCGCATGGGCCTCGCTTCGTCCATCAGGCCTGGCGCCGATGCCGACGCCGCTTCGCGCGCTCGTCGCCGCACGGTTCGCGAACGCTTGAACGATCGCGAGGCGCGTCGCCTGATCGTCGGCGTGGTGGCCACACTTTTGGGCGGTATTTTCTGGGGCTTCTCGGGAACGTCGGCGAGCTACCTGTTCGCCCATTACCAAATCGACACCATCTGGTTGCTGAGCGTCCGCCAGCTGCTTGCCGGCGCGATGTTCATGGTGGTGATCGTCCTGTTCGACCGTGCCCGCTTCATACAGCTGCTCAAGAACCCTCGCCACCTGGCGATCATGGCGGTGTTCACGGCGTTCGGCGTGTTTGGCAACTCGTTCTCCTACCTACTTGCGGTCCGCCTGACCAACGCCGGCACTGCGACCGTCATGCAGTGCTTCCAACTCGTGATCATCATGGTGTACACCTGTATCGTCACGCACCGGCTTCCGCGTCGTCGCGAACTTGCCGGCGTGATCCTGGCGTTCGCTGGCGCGTTCCTCATTGCCACGGGCGGTGATCCGAGCACCCTCGTGATCCCTCCCGAGGGCCTCGCCGTCGGCTTCATCTCCGCGGTTGGCGCCGCCTGCATGTCGATCGTGCCCACTAAGATTCTGCCGATTTACGGCTCATCCATCGTGACCGGATCCGCGATGTTCGCATCCGGCGTCGTGACCTCGGTGTTCGTGCGTCCGTGGGAGAGCGTCCCGGCGTTCGACGCGTCCGGCTTGATCGCACTCGCCATCCTCATCGTGGTCGGGTCCTTCCTGGCGTACAACCTGTACATGCAGGGCGTCAAGGACATCGGCAGCGTGCGCGCGAGCCTCATCGGCACGGTCGAGCCCGTTTCTGCCACCGTCACGAGCGCGCTTGTGCTGGGCACCGTGTTCGCCCCGACCGACCTGATCGGCTTCGCGCTGATCATCGCCATGGTGTTCCTCACGGTATAGGTTGACCGACCGCTGCATATCGCTTGATCGAAAAAGAGGCGCCCGGCTCGAATCGATATCGAGCCGGGCGCCTTTGCCTTGGCAGGCTTGTCGCCGCGGGCGGGACGGCATGTCCTACCCGCGGCTTACATGCGGATTACAGCTGGTACAGGTCGCCGAACTTCTTGGCGAGGTAGTCGCAGAAGAACGTGGCGTCGAAGGGTGCCCCGCAGGCGGCCTCGATGATCTCGGGGGCGTCCTTGCCGCGGCCCCAGCGCCAGACCTTGTCGCCCAGCCAGGCGCGCACCGGGGCGAGATCGCCGCTTGCGCACGCCGCCTCGAGGTCGATGCCGTCGCGTTCCATGGCCGGCACGTACTGCGCATCGTAGGCGGAGCCGAGTGCGTATGTGGGGAAGTAACCAAAGCTGCCGCCGCTCCAGTGCGTGTCCTGCAGTGCGCCCATGGCGTTGTTGGGAACTTCGAGGCCGAGGTACTTGCGGGTGAGGTCGGCCCACAGGCCGGGCACGTCCTTGGCAGTCGCCTCGCCGGAGAACAGCAGGCGCTCGATCTCGTAGCGGATCATGATGTGCAGCGGGTAGGTGAGCTCGTCGGCCTCGGTGCGGATGAGGGACGGGGTCGCGATGTTGACCGCGCGGTACAGCTCATCTTCGGTCACGCCGTTGTAGACCTCGGGGACATGGCGGCGGAGCAGCCCGAGCAGCGGGGTCATGAACGCGCGGCTGCGGCCGACGGTGTTCTCGAAGAAGCGGCTCTGGCTTTCGTGGATGCCCATGGAGGTGCCACCCTCGAGGCACGTGCGCGCGTAGGCCGGATCGACACCCAGCTCGTAGGCAGCATGACCCGCCTCGTGGATGATCGAGTAAACGTTGGACATCAGGTTGTCCTCGTAGATGTGGGTCGCCACGCGGGCGTCACCCACCGAGAAGCCCTCGGAGAAGGGATGCTCCGTAAAGGCGAGGCAGGTGTCGGCGTCGTTCAGGCCGACGAGGCGCATCAGGTCGAAGGACAGCGCGCGCTGGGTGGCCTCGTCCACGTGCGCGGTGAGGAAGGGCGCCTCGGGCTGCTCGCCGCGCTCGCCGATTGCCTGGACGAGCGGCACGACCGTCTCGCGCACCTGGCCGAAGAAGCGGTCGAATGCGGCGGAGTCCATGCCGCGCTCGTATTGGTCGAGCCAGACGTCATAAGGGTCGCGCGTGTCGTCGAGATAAGCGGCCTGGCGCTTGAGCGAGGTGACGATGCGGTCGATATAGGGCTCGAAGCTCGCCCAGTCGTCGGCGACCTTCGCTTTGTGCCACACGGCGTCGGCCTCGCAGGTGAGGCGGCTCCACGCTTCGACTTCCTCGGTGGGGAAGGCGAGGGCCTCGCGCTGATCGCGCGCGAGCGTGCGGATCTGGGCGACGAGCTTGGGGTCGCTGATCTCGCCCGCGGCGACGCCCTGCTCGAGCTCGCTCACAAGGGCAACGGCGTCATCGCTGGTGAGGAGTTCGTGATGCTCGCCGGCGAGGGCCGCCATGGCCTCGCCGCGTGCGGTTGCGCCGTTCTCGGGGGCGATGGTGGCGCCGTCGAACTCGGCGATCTTCATGAGGTAGGAGCGGGTCCAGAGCTTGTTCTCGAGCGCATCGAGGCGCGCGGTGAGTTCGGCGGAGTTGGTCTCGAGCATGAGGCCTCCTTTTCGTGCTTCGCGGTCATTGCCCATGAGTGTACCCACCCGTCCCCGATTGCACACGTTCTCGGGCGGTCAATGGTGCGCAAACGGCCTGGCCCCCATTGCCTGTAGCACTGTCGGCCGCAAAACGCGCCGCCCCTCGCCGATTAGCTCAAAACGTACAGCATTATGAAGTGAGCAAGATAAGAGACAAAAACTTAATCAATGTAAGATATATGAGTTAGAATCCCTTGCTCGTTAGAACAACCTGTCTGAGGGGGACCTATGAGCAATTCTAACGATGGCACGGGGCGCGCGCTGAATATTGTGAAGCGCATCGCCCTTGGTGTGGCGGGCTTCATTGCCGTTGCGTGCCTGGTGGGTGGAGTCGTCGTTTTCACGCTGTTCGGAAACGAGCTCAAGACGCTCGACAGCATCAAGAAGATCGATGAGTACCCGCTGTATACCATGGACTACGCTGGCGATTACGGCATCGACGAGTTTTTGGAGCAAGGGGGCGCCTCCAATGACGCCGAGCTTATCGACTTTGTGGTAGACCGTCTGCTCAAGGGCCTGCCGATTGAGATCGAGTTGCCCAATCTCGCCTGTTCGACGTTCAACGCTGAAACACCCTCGGGCGATGCGATCTTCGGCCGCAATTTCGACCTGGAGTTCTCGCCCGGCATGATGGTCCGTACGAATCCCGAGGATGGTTATGCGTCGCTGTCAATGGTGAATCTCGCGTTCATCGGATACGGTGAGGACAAGTTGCCCGATGATCTCGCGTCGAGCATCGTGTCGTTGGCGGCGCCCTTCGCGCCGCTCGACGGTGTGAACGAGAAGGGTCTGGCCGTGGGCGTTTTGCTCATCGACACCGAGGCGACCGACCAGCGGACCGACCGCGTGGACATTACTACCACGACGGCCATTCGCATGATGCTTGATCGCTGCGCCACGGTGGACGAGGCGGTTGCACTGTTGGGAAAGTACGACATGCACGCGAGCGGCGGGCGCAGCTATCATTTCCAGATCGCGGATGCGAGCGGCAAGACCGTTGTGGTCGAGTACATCGGCGACGAGATGAACGTGCTGGAGCCCGGCGACCCCACGACGGCCGGCGTGCCCGCCGAGGGCAAGACGTACATGGCGGCAACGAACTTCCTGCTCACGCCCGGTGAATATGACTTCGGAGGCGGCGAGGACCGTTACGCCACCGTGATGGGCGCGCTCGAGGCGGCAGATGGCGTCATGGATGCATCGCAGGCCATGGACACGCTTCAGAGCGTGAGCCGCGAGGTGAAGATCAAGGACAACGGCGAGGTCTTCCAGACGCAGTGGTCTGTGGTGTACAACCTCGATCGCGGCACGGCGAAGATCTGCATGGGTGGCAAGTACGACGAGGTTCATGAGCTGTCGATCGCGTAAGGAAGCGCAGGTATGCTATCATCTTGACCACTGCGTTGACGGAGAGGTCGGGCCTCACCGCATCGCCGCAAAGAGAGGGAGGGCCACCGGCTGAGAGCCCGCCCGCGGCGAGGAGCCCCGAGTTCACTCCCGAGCTGCGACCTGAACGGCGGGCGCCGGGGCGCGATGTGCGATTTGCACCCGTCCCCGATTGCACATGCTGAGTAGGGGAGCCGCGCGCCCGCGCGACATCGGGCAAAAGAGGGTTCGCCGGGCAGACAGCCGGCGGCCAATCAAGGTGGTACCGCGGAATCTCATCCGTCCTTGGGAGTGCGAGCGATCGCACGATCCCAAGGGCGGATTTTTCTATGGAACAACGTGGCGCCTATATGGCGCCGATGGACGAGAGGGGAACAGATGAGCCTGATCGACGAGCTTGAGGAGCTCGAGCAGCGAGCCCGCGAGATGATCGAGGGCGCCGAGACGACCGAGAAGCTCGAGGCCGCCCGCGTGGCGCTCATGGGCCGCAAGGGCGAGATCACCGGCCTCATGCGCATGATGGGCAAGATCGAGCCCGAGGAGCGCCCGGTGCTCGGCAAGCGCGCAAACGAGATGCGCCGTATGGCTGAGACGCTGCTCGACGGCCGCATGAAGGACCTCAAGCGCGCCGCCGTGCGCGAGCTCATGGCCACGGAGGCCGTGGACATCACGCTGCCCGGCGCCCGTCCGCAGATCGGCCATGCGCACCTCATCAACCAGATCATCGAGGAGATCGAGGACGTCTTCTGCGGTATTGGCTATACGGTCGAGGCTGGCCCGCAGGTTGAATCCAGCTGGTATAACTTCACCGCGCTGAACGCCCCGCTCGATCACCCGAGCCGTTCCGCACGCGACACCTTCTACGTGAAGGACAACGCCCCCGGCACCGCGGCGCATCCCGAGGAACATGCCCACGGCGAGTCCGACGTGCTGCTGCGCACCCAGACCTCCGGCGTGCAGGTGCACACCATGGAGACCCAGGAGCCGCCCATTTACATGATCGCCCCGGGCCGCGTGTATCGCCCCGATACGGCCGATGCCTGCCACCTGCCCCAGTTCCATCAGATCGAGGGCCTCGTCGTGGATAAGGGCATCACCTTCGGCGACCTTAAGGGCACGCTCGATTACTTCGTGAAGTGCATGTTCGGCGAGGACCGCGCCACGCGCTACCGCCCGCATTTCTTCCCGTTCACCGAGCCCTCCTGCGAGGTCGACGTGAGCTGCGGCGTCTGTGGCGGCGAGGGTTGCCCCTTCTGCAAACACTCCGGTTGGATCGAGATCTTGGGCTGCGGCATGGTCGACCCCAACGTCCTGCGCAACTGCGGCATCGATCCCGAGGTCTACTCCGGCTTCGCCTTCGGCGCCGGCGTCGAGCGCATCGCGGCGCTCCGCTACGACCTGCCCGACCTGCGCACGCTCGTCACCGGTGACATGCGTTTCCTGAATCAGTTCTAAGAAGAGGTTTCATCTCAATTTGGGGACAGTCCCCAAATTGAGGTGCATATAGAAGAGGTTTGAGATGAAAGTTTCTTACGACTGGCTGAAGAGCATGGTCGAGCTGCCGGAGGACCCCTCCGAGCTTTCCCGTGAGTTCATCCGCACCGGCACCGAGGTCGAGGCCATCGAGACGGTGGGCGAGTCCTTCGATCGCATCGTGACGGCCAAGGTCCTTTCCAAGGAGGCCCATCCCGATTCCGATCACCTGTGGGTCACCATGGTCGACGTGGGCACCAACAACGTGGACGCCGAGGGCAGCCCGGAGCCCCTGCAGATCGTGTGCGGCGCACAGAACTTCAACGAGGGCGACCACATCGTGACCGCGATGATCGGCGCGGAGCTGCCCGGCGACATCAAGATCAAGAAGGGAAAGCTTCGTGGCGTCGTGTCCTGTGGCATGAATTGCTCCGCGCGCGAACTCGGCCTCTCCGCCGATCACGAGGGTATCATGATCCTTCCCGAGGATGCTCCCATCGGCATGCCGTTTGCCCAGTACCTGGGCACGTCCGACACCGTGCTCGACTGTGAGATCACCCCGAACCGCGCCGACTGCCTCTCCATGATCGGCATCGCGCGCGAGGTCGGCGCCATTTACGACCGCGACTTCCACGTCGACCTGCCTGCCATCGCCGCCGAGTCCGGCACCCCGACCGCCGAGACCGTCTCGGTCGAGCTCATCGACGAGGGCCTGTGCGATCGCTATGTCGCCCGCGTGGTGCGCGACGTGAAGGTCGGTCCCTCGCCCGAGTGGCTCGTCCAGCGCCTCAATTCCTGCGGCATCCGCACGCACAACAACGTCGTGGACATCACCAACTACGTGATGATGCTCACCGGCCAGCCGCTGCACGCCTTCGACCTCAACGCGTTCGAGGAGAAGAGCGGCAAGCGCTCCGTGGCCGTCCGCGTGGCGCGTGAGGGCGAGGTCTTCCGCACCCTCGACGACGTGGAGCGCACACTCTCCGCGGGCATGGGTCTCATCGCCACCGGCGAGGCCGGCGCCACCCCGGTCGCGCTCGCGGGCGTCATGGGCGGCATGGAGTCCGAGGTTACCGACGCCACCGTCGACGTGCTGGTGGAGAGCGCCTGCTTCAACGCTGGCCGCACCTCCCACACCAGCCGCGACCTCGCGCTGATCTCCGATGCCTCCATCCGCTTCGAGCGCCAGGTCGACGAGACCGGCTGCGTGGATGTTGCCAACATCGCCTGCGCCCTCATCGAGCAGCTTGCTGGCGGCAAGGTTGCCCCGGGTTGCGTGGACGTCTATCCCTCGCCCAAGCAGCTCGCTCCCATCAGCCTGCGTCTTTCCCGCGTGCACGAGCTGTGCGGCGCCGCGATCGAGCCCTCTTTCATCGAGACGGCGCTCACGCGTCTCGGCTGCTCCGTCGAGGCCGAGGGGGAGGGGGATGCGTGCGTGTTCGCGGTCATGCCCGCCACGTTCCGCCCCGACCTCACCCGTGAGATCGACCTGATCGAGGAGGTCCTGCGTCTGTGGGGCATGGATCGCGTCGAAGCCACCATCCCCGCCGCCAAAAACCACATCGGCGGCCTCACCCGCGAGCAGCAGCTCACCCGCAAGGTCGGTCAGATCCTGCGCGCCTGCGGCCTCAACGAGACCATGAACTTCTCCTTCGCCGCCCCCGGCGACCTCGAGCGCATCGGCATGACGGACGAGGGCCGTGGATGCCCGGTCGAGATCATGAACCCGCTCGTGGCCGAGCAGACCGAGATGCGCCGCTCGCTCATTCCGGGCTTGCTGCAGTCCGTCGAGTACAACATCAAGCACAGCACCGCAAACGTGCAGCTGTATGAGATCGGCACGCTGTTCTTCGGCCGCGAGAACGCCAGCGCGCCGAAGGAGCGCGAGTCCGTGGCGGGCGTGCTTTCCGGCTCCATGGGCGATGTGACCTGGAATCACAAGCCCATGCCGCTTCGTTTCTTCGACGGCAAGGGCGTTGTTGAGGAGCTGCTCTCCCAGCTGCGCACGCCTAAGGTCCGCTTCCGTCCCGCCGGCGGCGACGACTACGCCTTCCTGCAGCCCGGCCGCGGCGCCGAGGTGCTCTCCGGCGGTACGGTTCTCGGCTGGGTCGGCGAGATCCATCCCGATGCGCGCGATGTCTACGGCATCGATATCCCCGTGGTGGCCTTTGAGTTGAATCTCGAGGCGCTGATCAAGGGCGCTGGCGCCCAGGAGGCCTATCGCGAGTTCTCCCAGTTCCCGAGCGTCGAGCACGACCTTGCCATCGTTGTTGACGACGATGTGACCTGCGAGGACCTGGAGCGCCGTCTGCGCTCCGCCGGCGGCAAGCTGCTCGTGGGCGTGCGCCTGTTCGACGTGTACCGCGACCCGGTGCGCGTTGGCGTGGGCAAGAAGTCCATGGCCTTCGCGCTCACCTATCGCGCCGACGACCATACCCTTACAAGCGAGGAGGTCGAGCGCGCTCACTCCAAGCTGGTGACGAAGGTGTGCAAGGCCACCGGCGGCGAGGTCCGCAGCTAGTGCCTAGCTGGAACATACATATCGCGCATGCGGAGCGGCTGCTCAAGGGCGGCGGCTCCGTTGCGCGCGCCGTGCGCGACGGCAATGCGTTTCTCTTTGGAAACTTGATTCCCGATATCTACGTGGGTTACATGGTGCCCGGCGTGGTGCGCCCCGTTCCGTATCGCGTGACGCATTTCGCCAAGCCCGAGCACATCCCAAAGCCGCGCGCGGGCGAGTTTTTCGATGCGTACGTGCGGCCGCTTGCGCGTGAGTGCGGGCTGTTGGATGCGCTCGGCGACGATTGCGCAACGGGGGGAGGTGTCGGGGCGCCCGGTTTTGCCTCCGGTGCCTCCGGTTTCGTGGGTGCCGATTCTGATCGTGCGCCCGTTGGTCCTACCGGCTCTGCGGCGGCCGGGGGCCCTGTTCTGGAGCTGCCCTGGCAGGTCCCCGCCTCCCTCGCTGCCGAGGTCGCCCACGTGTCTCCCGCGCACACGCCGACGTTCGAGTGGGATTTCGATGTGGCCCAAACCGCAGCGTGCCAGCGCGATGCGTTTGCGACCTCCCGACGCGCGCTGAGCCGCAATGAGCTGCGACGCTCCCTGTTCGACATGGTGCTCGGCACATGGGTTCACCTGCTTGCCGACTGCACGTGGAACCAGGCCGTGAGCGATTTAATTGATGCGCGTGGCGAGCAGCCCAGTCGGGATTTCCGTATCAAGAAGCAGGGCGATTTCGACCTGTTCGGCAAGTCTCTCGAACTCGACCTCATGCCGCGTCTTACGCCACAGCTCATCGAGGTCGCGGCGGCGTTTCCTCAGTACGAGATCGATGCGGCGTCGGTATCTGCGACCTGCGCCATCGCCCATGAGACCGTGCGCACCAACCACCCGGTCACCGGCGCTGTGTACCGCCTGCTCGACGAGGAATTTTTCAGCCGTGTCTTCGCCGAGGTCAACGCACGAGCAGAGCGCGAGATGGAGTACGCGGGGACCCGT
Source organism: Collinsella intestinalis DSM 13280 (assembly GCF_000156175.1). Lineage (GTDB taxonomy): Bacteria > Actinomycetota > Coriobacteriia > Coriobacteriales > Coriobacteriaceae > Collinsella > Collinsella intestinalis. The sequence goes on along the minus strand of NZ_GG692710.1, from coordinate 1,030,142 downwards.
TGAGAACTCAGCGAACCAGCTGTTCCCAGTTCGAAAGGACCTCGCACCTTAGGTCGCGCTCGGCGGCTTCCATGCCCGCCGATTTCGCCTTCCGCCGTTTTCCGAGCAACGACGACAAGTGGGCCGACAGACGATGGAACCTCCCGGGGTTATAGAGTTGCTCGGCTGTCACCATGATGACCTCGATACCCATGCGCTTGAGGCCGGGCATGCGGTTGGAGTCTATTCCGCCCGCTCGGCCCCCATCGTGAACCATATGGCCCTGAAGCTCGATATCGATTGCCGGATGGATGTCGTTTTCGGGGAAAAGGATGTCGGCATAGCAGGTTGATTGGCCGGCGAGGATGCGGGCGTCGCGGTTCAGCGTGATGGGGTGGTTGTTGACGATGGGCCCTAGCCCTTCGCCGCCGCGTCGTCGCGTAAGGTTCAGCAGCATGGATGCTTGCACTTCGAGGGGAGATGCCGCAACGCCCGTGACCGCGCGTGCGGCCTGGCAAAGCTGGCGATGGCCGTGCATGCCCTTGCTTTCCTCGCAGAACCCGCGAAGCTCATGAAGCGTCACGAGCGGGTCGCGGTGCCAAAGAGACGTCGGTTTGCCCACGTGGTCATACACTTGCCGCCATCCTCCCGGCCATGCGAGGCGCTGATTGCGCAAGTGGTCGAGCTCGCGCTGCATTTCTTTGGTGGGCGTGTAGACGGCGAATGTCCCGCAAAGTTCGTAAGCGGCCATGGTGAGACGGTGCACCGAGACGAGCGGCGCCAAGGTGAGCAATGTCATGAGCGGCGAGGTGTACTGAACACCGACTTCGTTGTTTTCCCAGATAGCTGAACTCGGGAGGTCCCCGCTCCAGACGTGGTCCTTGATTGCCGAAGACCGTGTTCGGGCTGACGGGCTGTCGCACAGGGTGTGTATTGGAAGATTTAGCCAAGGACCCAGGTCGTTCGACCGGGAGATGGCGCTGCGTTGCCGGCGCGTCGAAAAACGGGGAAACTCTGGGAGCAGCAGTGTGACCTGGGGTGGGATTCGATAAAGCTCAAAGGCGCTGGCGCCGCAAATCACCTGTTCCATTAAATACCCCCTCCCTCGATGAATGAGCTTGTACCCAAAGGGGGAGTCGGATTGCGCAAGGGCGATTGAAGTCAATTCATCGACTTTTGGTAATTAGTTTTCCAGACTGGCCGGTAGCAACGCATTCTGGCGCGTAAAACACCTGGTCGTGTGCATCCAAATGGGCCTTATATCTCGGGGAAGCGATAAGTAATTACCAAAAGTCGACGAATTGAAAACGGCGTGCTGAAGAAGTGCATCAATTGGGCTATTTTTGCCTAGCGGATGCATAGCGGCCAGAAGACGTGGCCCGAGGGGCTCTGCACCATCTTTTCAGACGGACGATTATGCTGTTTTGGATCTTTCGAAAGCGCGGGATTTCGTTTGGAGGGATTGAGGCGGTGGTTTTACCTGCAAGAGGCTTTGCTTTCAGAAGGGCTATTGGGGTCGGGCAACGGGCGCGCTGTCGAGATGGCCGATGTTGCAAAAGGAAGGAGCACCGAAGGTGATCGGCGCCCCTTAGCGGGTGCATGTTGTTCCGAGCAACGGGTTAGCAGGCGTCCTGTTCGGCCACAGCTTGCATGGCCACGGCACCGATGAAGTTCACCGGCTGGCAGAAGTTAGGCTGGAAGAACAGGTCGACGTTGGCGAGCTGATCGATGGTGAAACGCGCCTGGATGGCGATGGAGATAGCATTTGCGGCCTCGGCTACGTCGTGGCGGCACAGGAATTGGGCGCCCAGCACGCGACGGGTCTCGGGATCCCAGGTGAGGGTCGCGGTAACCGGCGTGGTGGTGAGCATGAAATCGGGACGGTAGTCCTGGACGATGGTGGTGGAACGGGCATTCACGCCGCGGGCCTCGGCACCTGCCTGGGTGAGACCGCTCGCCGCAAGGGACAGGTCGTAGAGCTGCACGGCGCTGGTTGCCTGCGTTCCCATGTACTTCTGCACGGGCTCCTCGATATTGGCAGCCACGAGCAGGGCCTGGCGCACGGCGTTGGTGGCCAGTGGGATGTAGTCATAGGTGCCGGTGGGGTTGTAGAGCACGGTGCAGGAGTCGCCGGCGGCGAGGATGTCGGAGCTGGCCTCGGTGCTGCCGGCCGGGAATGCGCGCATGTACTCGTCGGTCTTGATGGCGCCGTTGGGAAGGGTTTCGAGCTGGCCCTCGAACAGATCGGTGCGGGGAAGGAAACCGGCGCCCATGATGGCGTAGTCGACATCGTATTCACCGGCGGTGGTCACGACGGTGACACCGGCACCGCTCTCGTTCAGGCGGAACTCGGTGACCATCTGGCCCAGTGCGAGCTCCACGCCGTGCTCGGCGTACACGGCTTCGACCTGCTCGGTGATGGGCGCATCGAAGTTTTTGGCGAGCGCGCGATCGAGCCCGTCGATGAGGGTGGCGCGCACCCCGGCCTCACTGAACTGCTCGACAAGCTCAGCGCCGATGTATCCTGCGCCGATCACGGCGACAGAATCCGCCTGCATGGCGTTCTCCTTGATGGCCTTGCCGTGGTCCCAGTTCTTGCACAGCATCACGCGGCCATCTTCAAGCCCCTCGGCCAGACCGGGGATGGGCGGGGTGACGGGCTTGGAGCCGGTCGTGACGACGAGCTTGTCAAAAACGTAGGTCGACTCCTCGCCGCTGGTGAGGTCGCGCGCCACGAGAGACTTGCCGGCGACATCAACGGAAAGCACGTCGTGCCGCATGTGCATCTGCGCGCCGAGCTCGGCGAGAGCTGCGGGGGAGGAGTAGAACATGCGGTTGGGGTCGCTCACATGACCGCCGACCCACAGCGCGATGCCGCAGGAGAGGAACGACAGGGTGTCGTTGCGCTCGAAGACGTGCACGGTCCAATCCGGGTGCGCGGTGAGGATTGACTGAGCGGCGAACGTGCCGGCGTGCGTGCAGCCAACAACGGCGACGGTTTTAGGGGTGGAGGCGGTGGTCATGGTGACTCCTTCGAGGAAAAACGTGTCAGCACTAGAAATGATACAAAAAAGCAAACAGTTAGCAAGGGCAAACTGGTAAACGGGGCGGAGCGGCCGGGCGGTGTGCGGCGCCGCGACCGTATGCGGTAAGATTTTGCCGAATAAGCCAAGCGAACCATGCGACACGAACAGGAGCGCATATGTCTTTTGTCACAAAAGCCACGGCCCCGGCCATGACGGCAGCCGAGGACCTGCTCGACTTCATCGCCGAGAGCCCCACGATGTTTCACAGCGCCGCGGCTATCCGCGCGCGTTTGGATGCGGCTGGTTTCACATACCTGAGCGAGGGCGCCGCATGGGAGGTGCGCCCGGGAGGCGCGTACTACACGCAGCGCAACGGATCGAGCGTTGTGGCCTGGCGTGTGGGCGAGCGTGTGGCCGCTCCGGGTTTTGCTTCCGATGTTGCCAAAGCCGCCGACCGTGTCGCCGGATCCGTCGATGTCGCCGCTGGATCGGCCGGTGACAGCGCCCCGTACCACTTCCAGCTCACAGCCTCGCATTCCGACTCCCCCTGCTTCAAGGTAAAGACGAATGGCGAGCTCGAAGGTCCCGCCGGTTATGTGCGTCTGGACACCGAGGCTTACGGCGGCATGATGGACTACACCTGGTTCGACCGCCCGCTTTCGCTCGCCGGACGCGTGTTGGTGCGAGAGGGCGCGCGTATCGAGAGCCGTCTTGTGGCCCTCAACCGAGATGTCGCGCTTATCCCGAGCCTTGCAATCCACATGGACGGCGGCGTGAACAAGGGCTTCGCCCCCAATCGCGCAAGCGATTTGTTCCCGCTGCTCTCCGCGGGCGACTTGGCGAACGGCTCGCTCGACATGATCGTGGCCGATGCCCTCGAGATCGATCCTGCCCAAATCGTGTCGCGCGACCTGTTCCTGGTCAACCGTGAGCGCGGCCGCGTGTGGGGTGTCACCGGCGAGTTCATTTCCTCGCCCCGCCTCGACGACCTCATGTGCGCCTACACTTCGCTCGTCGCCTTTATGAACGGCGGGAACGAGCGTACCGTCTCGGTCTATGCGTGTTTTGACAACGAGGAGGTCGGCTCCGAAACCAAGCAGGGTGCTGCATCGACGCTTTTGGCCGACACCCTTTCCCGCGTGAACGCCGCTTTGGGCTTCGGCCCCGAGGAGTACGTCCGCGCGCTCTCCGCTTCCATGCTCGTGAGCTGCGACAACGCGCATGCGCAGCATCCCGCGCACCCCGAGCTCGCCGATAGCCTCCATGCCCCGCAGATGAACGGCGGCATCGTGGTGAAGGAGGCGGCCAACCAGCACTATTGCACCGACGCTTTCAGCCGTGCCGCGTTCACCGCCGTGCTCGACGACGCCGAGATCCCGCATCAGGCGTTTGCGAACCGCAGCGACAAGGCGGGTGGCTCCACGCTCGGCAATATTTCGAACATGCAGGTGAGCGTGCACGGAGTCGATGTCGGGTGTGCCCAGCTCTCGATGCATTCGTGCATGGAGACGGCCGGGGCCCGCGATGTTGACCTTGCCATCGAGGCGCTCACGGCGTTTTACGATACGAACGTCCGCATCGACGGTGCCGATTCGATTGAGCTCGGCTAGACGAGTATCACCCCAACAGATACGAACCTCGATAAAGGGGCGGCGCACCACATTGGATGCGCCGCCCCTCATCTCTTGGACTTGAAAGTAGGGTCCTCGAGATGGGAGGCGGTTCATCGTTGGATTCGCTGTCCCGCTCCTGATCGGTTTATCGGATGAAGCTCGTGAAGGACCCGGCTTCCCGATCGGGTAGGCCGATTCCGGCCTCGCGCCCCGCCTCGAGGGATTTGAGCAGCCAGGCCATGTTGCGCCCGAGCTGTCTCATCGTCCACAGCCCCTCCTGGTCCTGTTCGACCTCTTCGGGCGTGCATCCATGGACCATGTTCCAGTAACGGGAGCTCACAATGGGCATGTTCGAGATGGTGAAGAACTTCTGCATATCGTCGAGGGCTGCTGTGGTGCCGGCGCGACGGGCGGACGCGATGGCCGCGGCGGGCTTGAAGCTCAGTACGTCGGGCGCGCCCGCTTTGCCGTTGGAGTAGAACAGGCGGTCCATGAAGCCCATGAGGGAGCTAGCGGCATGGGCATAGTGGACGGGCGCGCCGAAGACGAATCCGTCCGCCTGCTCGGCACGGGCGCGAAACTCGTTGACGGCATCGTCGAAGATGCAAGCGCCGGTCTCGCGGCAACGCCCGCACGCCATGCAGCCGGCGGCGGGCTTGGCGCCGATCCAGAAGATCTCGCTTTCGATTCCATGCGCATCAAACGTCGTGGCGACTTCGGCAAGCGCGCGGTGAGTGCAGCCGTTCTTGTGCGGGCTTCCGTTGACGAGTATGACTTTCATGGCGCTTCCTCCCTCGTTGCTCCGCATGTATATGCGGCCATTGTCTGCGTTCTCATCAGTTTAGTTCGTTCTGCGGCGATACGGCGTGGGCCTTGATGGGCATCTGGTATAGTTCCGCAGGTGAAAGAAATGAATGGGCGAGGATTTGCTGTGCCCATATGAGAAAGGAGCGCCCATGATCAAGGAGCTCGTGAAGGATGAGGCCATCCTCTCCACCCCGTGTGAGCCCGCCACCGCCGCCGACGCGGAGATCGCGCAGGACCTGGTGGATACCCTGCTGTCCATCGAGGATGCCGCCTGCCTGGCTGCCAACCAGATCGGTGTGACCAAGGCCATCTGCGCCCTGGCCGACGACGAGGGCAACACGCTCGTGATGTACAACCCCAAGGTCCTGTTCGGCATGGGTGCCTTCAAGGCCGAGGAGAGCTGCCTCACCCGCGAGGGTTCCGTCAGGGTGACTCGTTTCGTCAAGATCAAGGTCGCATACGACGAGCTGGTCGACGGCGAGTTCAAGCCGCGCAAGCGCGACTTTGTCGAGTGGCCCGCCGAGCTCATTCAGCACATGTGCGACCACTGCCAGGGCAAGCTGGTTTAAGTTGCCCAACAGGCAGATCGTTCCACATGGACATACCCGGACTTGGATGTTGCCCTGCTCTACGTTTTGCCCTGTGCCCTGATTTGCTCTGTAGCTCTTACCTTAAAACCCGGACCATCCGACCGATAGCGGTTCTGGATGGTCCGGGTTTTTACGTGTGATGGAGATCGCGGCAGCTCTGAGTGCCCGTTTCGACGAGAACGGACAGAGTGCGAGAGTGAGCGGGGCGATTATGACGTTCGACGTACACGCACTGCGGTGCCGCAAGCGGTGGTCATGATCATCTCGGCAAAGGTCTCGTATCCCACGTTCGCGCCAATGACTGCGTTGGCCCCGAGCGCCTCGGCGCGCTGCGACATCTCACGCAGGACCTCCTCGCGCGCCTGGGCCATTTCGTCTTCATATCCTGCAGATCGCCCGCCGAACACGTTGCGCAGCCCGGCGCCGATATCGCGGAACATGTTGATGCCGCTCACGGCCTCGCCAGTGACGATTCCGAGGTATTCGACTACCTCGTAGCCGTCGAGGTTGTTGGTGGTAGTGATGGTTAGCATGGTTCCTCCTTTTGACGGTACTTTCTTATACCCAGCCGTGCGTTTTGGAAGAAGTGGTCAAAAAGGGTTGATAGTGCGCCGAACGGCGACGTGATCGAAAACATGTATAGTCGTTGGTTTGATGAATCCGCAGGTCGCGCAAGGGTGTGCTTCGGGTGCGTGGTCCGCGTGGGGGCAACCATCGAGTACGTCCCGCAATCGTTCAAACGAATCCAGGGGTTTTGTTGGGGGCGGACTGCATGGTCGGCGCACAATTAGGGTATTTTGACCAGAAATTGGAAAACGTACGAAAAGGAGGCGAAATCGTATGCAAATCGATGCCAATCTTATGCAATCTCTCATATGGGCCGCGATGGGCTGCGGCTTCACCTGGTTCATGACCACAGCCGGCTCGGCCGTGGTGTTCTTCTTCCGCAAGGACCGCGCCGTCACCCATCGCATCTTCCTCGGGTTCGCCGCGGGTGTCATGATCGCTGCGAGCGTCTGGTCATTGCTCAATCCTGCCATCGAGCAGGCCGAAGAGCTCGGTCAGGTCGGCTGGATCCCGGCGGCGGGTGGTTTCTTGCTCGGGGTGGCGTTCCTTATGGCACTCGACACCTTCCTGCCCCATCTTCATATGGAGGGCGATGAGCCCGAGGGCGTCAAGACGAGTTGGAAACGCACCACGTTGCTCGTTTCGGCTGTGACTTTGCACAACATTCCGGAGGGAATGAGCGTTGGCCTGTTGTTCGCGATGGCGGGCCAGAGTTCGGGCCCTGAGCGGACGGCGTATCTCGGCATGGCCGTGGCGCTTGCTATCGGCATGGGCTTGCAGAACTTTCCCGAGGGCGCGGCAATTTCCCTGCCGTTGCGACGCGAGGGGATGAGACGAGGCAAGGCGTTTGTGATGGGCAGCCTGTCCGGTATCGTCGAACCGATCTTCGGCATTCTCGTGGTTCTGGTGAGCACGCAGATCGCGCCGTTCATGCCTTGGATGCTCGCCTTTGCCGCTGGCGCGATGATCTACGTCGTCGTTGAAGAGTTGATTCCCGAGGCGCATCTTGGGGAGCATTCGAACATCGGCACGTTGGGGGTCATCGCGGGCTTCGTGGTCATGATGGTGCTCGACGTCGCATTGGGTTAGTCAGTCGGCAAGCGGCGGTGTATCGATCATCGAAAAAGGCCCTCGGGAGTCCCGAGGGCCTTTCCTTGATATGTGCGATGCCGCTACTTGCCGCTGCTGCCACCTGCCACTACTTGCCGTTGCGCGTGTCAGACCCGTGGCGCGCCTCGCGGATCTCGCGTGCGGCGGCGACTCGGGCCTCGCGTGCGTCCCGCAAGGCGTTGTGCGCGCCGACCGTCTTGCTGCGCGCGCCGCGCAGCGTCTCGGCGAGCTGCGGGTTCGTTTCGGCCACACGCGTTACGAGCGGTCCGTCCAGCTCCTCTTGCGTGGGCTCGGACAGGAAGTCGATGGCGTATTGGGCAGCGACCATGGAGCCCTTCACGAGAACCGACTCGTCTACTTTGAAGAAGCACGAATGCTGGGCAAACGTCGCCCCGATCTGCGGGTTGCGGCAGCCCACGAACGCCAACACGCCCGGAACTCGGCGCAGGTATTCGGAGAAGTCCTCTCCCGACATGGTGCCGCGGTAGCTGCCAACGCCCTCGGACCCGAGCGTTTTGAGGACCGCCTGGCGGCAACGCTCGCTCGCGACGGGTTCGTTTTCGACCTTGTAGTTGGCGATGGTGTAGTCGGAGAGCTCGGCTTCGGCGCCATGAGCCTGCGCGATATGCACCGCGATGCGTTCGATGAGCGCGGGCATGAGCTCATGGGTCGCCGTGGAATAGGTGCGCACGGTGCCCTCCATGTGGGCCTCGCCCGCGATGACGTTGCGCGCGCTGCCGGCGTGAAGCTTGCCCACGGTGACCACGGCGGGTTCGTAGGGGGAGAGCTCGCGGCTCACGATGGTCTGCAGCGCATTCACGATTTCGGCGGCGACCATCACGGCGTCGCTGCCACGCTGCGGCATGGCGCCGTGGCAGGACGTGCCGTGCACGTCCACGCGGAACCAGTCGGTGTTGGCCATGCGCGGACCGGGTTCGCAGCTGATGGTGCCCGCGTCGACCTCGCTCCAGATATGCATGGCAAACGCGCCGTCGATACCCTCGCATACGCCGGCCTCGCACATCATTCGTCCGCCGGAGCCGTTCTCCTCGGAAGGCTGGAACACAACGCGGATCTCGCCGTGGATGTCGTCGGTCATGTGGCGCAGAACCTGTAGGGCGCCGAGCATCATGGCGATATGGCAATCGTGGCCGCAGGCGTGCATGCAACCTTCGTTGACGCTCGCGAATTCGTCGTCGGTGCGCTCGGTGACGGGCAGTGCGTCGATGTCGGCGCGCATGAGCAGGCGCCGGCGCGGCGTACCGTCCTCGCGATAAGCGTCCGGCGCAGTTCCGCGCAACGTCGCAACGAGGCCGGTCTCGAGTGGCTGCTCGTAGGGGATATTCATGGCGTCGAGTTGGCCGGCGATATCGGAAGTGGTCCGCACCTCTTGAAGGCTCAGCTCGGGGTGTTTATGGAAGTGGCGGCGCTGCTTGATGATGTAGGGCTCGAACTCGGCGGCGATGTCTTGAATCGCCGCGGTGATCTGGTCGGCATCACGGTGCTCTTTGTGGGCCATGATTTGCTGTGCTCTGGTCTTGGGCATGGTATCCACCTTGCTTTTCGAGGGGCGCTTCGGCGCCCACGCCTATCTGCTGCCTTCTACCATACTCCTTGAAATACGAAAACGGGCTGCCGATATCGCTGGGGTCCAGAAGACGAACCGCCTCCCATCTCGTGAGCATGAGAGACGGGAGGCGGTTCAAGTTCGTGACTCTGACAATGCGCTGGTTTTTAAGCGCTTACTGGTTTTCGGAAGTAGTGGGCTCGTCCGTTGCGCTCGGCGCATCCGTCGCGAGGGGCACGGTGGTCTTCTCATCGGCGGCCTTATCGTTGTCGCCCTTAACGCGTTTGGCGATCTTCTTGGCGCTGCGCTTGAGATTGGCGAAGAGGCCGCCGGCGGGATGTGCGGCGTTGAAGGCGTCACGCTTGTCGCGCTTCAGGCGCTCTTCGACCAAGATCTCGCCGTAATCGGCGAGGAACTTGTCGTAGAACTCGACGGCCCCATCGATGTCCTCCTGGTTGGGGCGCCCCTTGTTCATGCCGCCCACGAACTTGTACGGACCGAAGGTGTCAAAGCCGGGGCAGCCGTAGGTGCACATGAGGGTCGCCATCTTCATGCGGCACACGCCGTCGAGGTCGCCGCCATTGAACTTGGCGGCGCCGCCGTAGGTCATGAGGCCGATCACGTTGTCGCCGTCGCGCAGGCAGTGGTCGCATACGCGCAGGACATCCTTGTCGAACTTGGTGTAATAAATACCGGAGCCGACGATGATGATGTGATAGGGGGAGAGGTCGGGATACTCCTCCTTCCCGAGCGTCGCAACATCGATGGTGTCGATCTCGGGGTGGGCGGCGACCAGGGCGTCGACGAGCTTCTTGGTGTTGCCGTGGTGCTTGGACCTGTAGAGGATGACCGTTCTTGGATCCATGGTCGGGCCTTTCGTGATGAGCGGGTTGGCGTGGTCGGGCGTGCGGGCCCGTGCCCACGGCGGTTGCGAGTGGATGGGCGCGCGAACCGCAAGTGGATGAATCAATTGAGGCAGCTGGCAGTAAAACGAGTCAAACCAACTACTTGGAAAAAGATACCAATCAATTCAAATCTTCATAATTGTATAACCAGTGGCACATTTAGCCAGCAGGTTTACGGGCGAACATGCTGGAAGCAGAGAACCTGCGCAAACGCTTACAGGGCGTTAAACGGTAGCGAATATGCAGTTGAGCACAACCAGAAGGGGTGAACGGTCGATTTTAACCGATGAACGGTTCGAAATCGGAAAAGCCCGAAATGTCGGAAACAGAACATTCACAACTGGTATAGTGAATAGCGACTTGTTACGTGGTTACTACCAGTGCCGCACCAAATAACGCGGCGGGAGCAGGAAAGAGGGATTAATGGTCGGTTTTATTTTGACTGGTCATGGCAACTTCGCCAATGGCATCAAGAGCGCGCTCGATATGGTCGCTGGTGATCAGGAGGCGTTCGAGATCGTTCCCTTCGAGGGTTCCCAGGCTGCCACCTATGGTGACGACCTCCGTGCCGCCATCACCAAGATGCGCGGTGAGTGCGAGGAGGGCGTTATTGTCTTCGTCGACCTGCTCGGCGGCACTCCCTTCAACCAGTCCATGATGATCGCCAACGATGTCGACAAGCTCGAGATCGTGACCGGCTCCAATCTTCCCATGATCATCGAGCTGCTCTTCGCCCGCAACGGCGCCACCGACGTGACCGCTCTCGCCGAGCAGGCCGTCACCGTGGGCCAGCAGGCCGTCACCCGTCAGTCCCTGGCTTCCGTCATGGGCGCCGCTGACGAGGACACCGCCGAGGACGGCATCTAATGGAGAACTTCGGGCAGAACGTTCTCGCCTCCTCCGTCGCCCTGCTGCTCATCATGGCGGTCATGGGCGTCGTCTACTTCATCTGGTCCAAGGCCAACATGAAGAAGAAGGTCAAGTACTTCGAGCACATCCACACCGACCTGGCACCCGGCCAGCGTGTGATGTTCGGCGGCGGCATCTTCGGCGACGTGAAGAGCGTGCAAGGTGACGTTGTCGAGGTCAAGGTCCGCTCCGGCGCGACGCTCGACGTCTCCCGCTACGCGATCCAAGAGATCGTCAAGTAGCTTAAAGAGATCAAGCCTCGCCGATGAGAGGCTCAATCCCTTAGGTAGTAAAGGCCAGTACGCGAATACGAAAGGACGGATCGCAATGGCAGAGCCCAATATCCTTCTCACCCGTATCGACAATCGACTGATCCACGGTCAGGTTGCCACCCAGTGGAACTCCACCCTGGGTTCCAACCTCATCCTCGTTGCCAATGACGAGGTCTCCACGAACACCATGCGCCAGAACCTCATGAAGATGGCTGCTCCCACCGGTGTTCAGACCCGCTTCTTCTCCATCCAGAAGACCATCGACGTGATCCACAAGGCCTCCCCGGCCCAGAAGATCTTCATCGTGCTCGACTCTCCTCAGGACGCGCTCAAGCTCGTCGAGGGCGGCGTGCCGATCAAGAAGCTCAACATCGGCAACATGCACATGGCCGAGGGCAAGCGTCAGGTCGCTACCACCGTCGCCGTCAACGACGACGACGTGGAGTGCTTCCGCAAGCTCCAGGAGCATGGCGTCGAGCTTTCCATCCAGCGAGTGCCCAGCACGCCCGTTGAGGATACCAACAAGCTGTTCGCGTAATTTGGGGGTTTAGCGAACCAGTTTGTTTGTATACGGGATGAAATCATCCCGGTCGTTAATCTCGTACGAGAAAGTACATTTGAAAGGAGGAGCAAAAGATGGACGTGAATTTCCTTCAGATCGCCCTGGTCTTCCTGGTGACCTTCGTTGCCGCTATCGACCAGTTCGACTTTACGGAGTCCCTGTACCAGCCTATCGTCACCGGCCCGATCATCGGCGCTATCCTCGGCGATGTGCAGACCGGCCTCGTGGTTGGTGGTACCTACCAGCTCATGACCATTGGTAACATGCCTATTGGTGGTGCTCAGCCGCCGAACGCTGTTATTGGTGGCATTATGGCAGCCGTCTTTGCCTGCACCCTCGACATGGATCCCAACGTCGCCGTTGCGACCGCGATTCCGTTCGCCCTGCTCGGCCAGTACGGTGTGACCTTGTTCTTCACCCTTCGTGCCCCGATGATGGAGTCCTTCCGCGCCGCGGCTGTGAAGGCTGACACCAAGGCCATCACCAAGCTGACCGTCGTGTCCGAGATCATCCTCGGCCTCATCTTCGCCGCGATCGTCACCTTGTTCTTCGTCGGTGGCCTCACCGCCGGCCAGGCTGTCGTCTCCGCCATCCCCGCATGGCTCAACGCTGGTCTGTCCGCCGCTGGTGGCATGATGAAGTTCGTCGGCTTCGCGATCCTGCTGAAGATCATGATGTCCCGCGACATGTGGGCCTTCTTCCTGCTCGGCTTTGGTCTCACCACCATCGTGCACGGCATCCCCGCGCTCGCCAAGCCTGAGCTCCTGATCATGGCCATCATTGGCTTCGGTATCGCTTTCTGGGACTTCCAGCAGCAGACCGAGCTCAAGGGCGCTTCTTTTGACGGAGGTGATATGAGCGATGGCATCTAATGAGTTTGTCGTCCCCGCGCAGTACGAGGATCTTACTCCTGCGCCGAACGTCGATAAGAAGACGCTCAACCGCATGGTCTGGCGCTCCTACTGGCTCCAGTCCTCGTTCAACTACGAGACCATGCAGTCCGGTGGCTGGCTGTTCGCCATGGTCCCCGGTCTCGAGAAGGTTCACACCAACAAGAACGACCTCTCTGCGTCGATGTACCACAACCTGGACTTCATCAACACGCACCCGTTCCTGGTCACCTTCGTTATGGGTATCGTTCTCTCCCTCGAGCAGAACAAGGTCGATACCCAGACCATCCGCTCCGTGCGTATTTCCGCTGCCTCCCCGCTGGGCGGCATCGGTGACGCCCTGTTCTGGCTGACGCTCGTGCCGATCACGGCCGGCATCACCTCGAACATGGCCATCGAGGGCAACATCATCGCCCCGCTCATCTTCCTCGTGGTCTTCCATGCCGCTCTGTTCGCTTGCCGCTTCGGCCTCATGAACTGGGCTTACAAGATGGGCACCTCTGCCATCGACTCCCTGACCTCCAACATGCAGGCCTTCACCCGCGCTGCCGCCATCATGGGCTGCTTCGTGGTTGGCGCCCTGACGGTCAACATGGGTGGCACCCAGATCAACCTCAACATCCCGAACGGCACCACCCGTGGCCTCGCCGCTCACACCGTTGTGGTTTCCAACGAGGAGGCCGAGAACTTCGACCTCGCCATCGATACCAAGACCGCTGAGCCCGGCTCCCTTGGCATGACCGCTGAGGACGGCTCCGCCCTCACCGCTGCCGACGCTGATGGCAACGCTGTCGAGTGCGGTATCGTCGACCTGGGCAACGGCATGAGCTCCGTCACCTACGCTGAGGTTACCGAGACCCCGGTTTCCTTCTCCGTGGCTTCTACGCTCGACACCGTTATGCCTAAGCTCGTTCCTCTGGCGCTCGTCATGCTGCTTTACTTCCTGTTCGCCAAGAAGAACTTCACCCCCATCAAGGGTATCGTTCTGATGCTGGTCATCGGCATCCTTGGCGCCCTGCCGCTCAACGAGTGGCTCGGCCTCACCTGGTGGACTGGTCTCTGGTAATTCCAGCCGACTGATGAGGTGACATCTCCCCCAGATGCGCCTGCAAACCCGGCGTGGGCTTTGTTCTCACGCCGGGTTTTTTTCTAATCATTCCCATCGATTGCAATCGTCTCGTTGAGCGCATTGCGTTCGAATTGACGATTTTCCTTTTGTATCGGAGGCGGTTCTCATGGTGGCAACGGCTCGCAAACAGCCTTTGTATGACCAGCTCGTGGATATTCTTGCCGACAAAATCGAGCATGAGTATCACGCTGGCGACATGATCTCCTCCGAGCGTGAGCTCTCCGAGCGCTATGGTCTGTCCCGCACGACAGTCCGACTCGCCCTTCAGGAGCTCGAGCGCCTGGGCCTGATCGTTCGCCAGCACGGGCGTGGCACATTCGTGGCCGATCGCTCCGCCCAGACCACTAACCTCATGCAGTCTTACAGTTTTACCGAGCAGATGCGCGAGTTGGGCCGCGATCCGATGACCACCATCCTCGAATTCTGCGATGTCGAGGCTGATAAGAACCTTGCCGAGCATATGGGCGTTCGCCTTGGCGAGAAGCTCTTTAAGCTCAAGCGCCTTCGCTCCGCCGACGGCATGCCGATGATGGTCGAGCGTTCCTACCTTCCCGTTCGCAAGTTCCTGTCCCTCAAACGCCCCCAGCTTGAGTGCAAGCCGCTCTATGACGTAATCGAGAAGGACTACCACGAAAAGATCAGCGTCGCGGAGGAGGAGTTCTTCGCGAGCATCGCCCGTCCTGCCGATGCCTACCTCTTGGGTATCTCTGAGGGCTCTCCCGTGCTCGATCTGGTTCGAACCACCTATAACAGTTCGAACGAGATCGTCGAATACACGTTGTCGGTCGCCCGTGCCGACCAGTTCAAGTACAGAGTCCAGCACCGTCGCAGCGAGTAGTTCATGCGTGGGCAGTTGAGGGGATTGCGGGGGAGTGAGAACCGACTCTTTCCCGGCAGGGTCCTCAACTGCTCAGGCAGGTAATCGTCAATTGTGTCCAACCCGTGAAGTCGAGAACTACTGGTTATAACCAGATAACCAACTTATAATAAAAGCAGCTTGTAAAACCACAAGTGTAAAGGAAGTGGTATTAATGTTCGAGATGACGACCGACCAGCTCAACGAGATTGGTGGTTTCAACACCACCACCGAGATCAAGCAGCAGCCCGAGCTGTGGCTTGATACCCTGAACATCTACAAGGAGAACCTCGAGGCCATCGAGTCCTTCCTGGCCGAGGCTCGCGCCATGGGCGAGGGTCGCCTCTCCGTCGTGTTCACTGGTGCCGGTACCTCCGACTACGTCGGTGACACCTGCGCTCCCTACCTGCGTCACGCTGGCGACACCAAGCTGTACGACTTCAAGCCCATCGCGACCACCGACATCGTGTCCGCTCCTCGCGACTTCCTGAACCCCGACGAGCCCACTGTGGTCGTCTCCTTCGCCCGTTCCGGCAACAGCCCTGAGTCCCTGGCCGCCGTTCAGGTTGCCAAGACCTTCGTGAAGAACGTCAAGTTCATCAACATCACCTGCGCTCCCGAGGGCAAGCTCGCCGTCGAGTCCGAGGGCGACGCCGATCAGCTCACGCTGCTCATCCCGCGCGCCAACGACAAGGGCTTCGCCATGACCGGCTCCTACAGCTGCATGACCCTGCTCTCCACCCTCATCTTCGACACCGCTTCTCTCGAGCAGAAGACCGCTTGGGTCGAGGCTGCCGCTAAGCTGGGCGAGGACGTCGTCGCTCGCGAGTCCGAGATCGCCGAGTTCCTCTCCGGTGACTTCAACCGCGTGACCTACCTGGGTTCCGGCTCCTTCGTGGGTCTGGCTCAGGAGGCTCAGCTCAAGATCCTCGAGCTTGCTCACGGCCTCGTTGCCACCTCTTGGGACTCCTGCATGGGTTACCGTCATGGGCCGAAGTCCTTCGTCGACGACAAGACCATTGTGTTCGTGTACATGAACAACGACGAGTACACCCGTCAGTACGACCTCGACATCCTGAACGAGATCAACGGCGACCAGATCGCTGCCAAGACCATCGCCATCCAGCAGGACGGCGCCATCAAGTTCGACGGCACCTCCTTCACCTTCGCCGGTGAGGCTCTGCCCGAGGGCTACCTGGCCCTGCCGTTCGTCATGGTCGCCCAGGTCATCTCCCTGCTCAACTCCGTGCGCGTGGGCAACACGCCGGACACCCCGTCCCCGTCCGGCACCGTGAACCGCGTCGTCAAGGGCGTGACCATCCACCCCTTCGAGGCCTAATAGCTCTCGGAATTTCGAATTGAAGGCGCCCGCCCGGTCTGCAAGGACGGGCGGGCGCTTTTCTTGCTGCTCGTTCGTTGCTTTCTGGGTACAAGCCCAGTGCGTGCATCAATATCGTGTTAGGAGAACACATGAGCACTTATGCAATCAAGGCCGATGCCTTCTATCTGCCCACTCGCGTTGCCCGTGGCGGCTACCTCATGGTCGAGGATGGTGTTTTCGGCGAGTATGTGACCGAGGCCCCGGACTGCGAGATCCGCGACTACTCCGGTCACGAGATCGCTCCTGGTTACGTCGACACCCATATCCACGGTTTCGATAACCATGACATCATGGACTGCGAGTCCGAGAGCGTCGCCATCGTGTCCCGTGGCATCCTGCGCAACGGCGTGACCAGCTACCTGCCCACTACGCTCACCGCGAGCACCGAGCAGCTCGAGCGCGCCTGCGCTTCCGTTGCCGAGTACGTCGAGGCTGGCGACGAGACGCCGCACGCTCGCATCCAGGGCATCTTCCTCGAGGGCCCCTTCTTCACCGAGAAGTACAAGGGCGCCCAGAACCCGGCCTACCTCTCCGCCCCCACCATGGAGAAGCTGAACGACTGGCAGACCGCCGCGCATGGCCTCGTCAAGAAGATCGCCGTCGCCCCCGAGTACGATGGTGCCGTCGAGTTCACCGCTGAGGCCGTCAAGTCCGGCGTCGTCGTGGCCCTCGGTCACTCCGCCGCAACCTGCGAGCAGGCTCAGGCCTGCCTGGACGCGGGCGCCAAGGTCTTCGTCCACACCTATAACGGCATGAGCGGCCTGCATCACCGCGAGCCCGGCATGGTGGGCGCTGCCCTTTCCAGCCAGGATAAGTCCTTCTCCGAGCTCATCTGTGACGGCCATCACGTCAACCCCATCT
This sequence comes from Collinsella intestinalis DSM 13280, assembly GCF_000156175.1. Taxonomy (GTDB): domain Bacteria; phylum Actinomycetota; class Coriobacteriia; order Coriobacteriales; family Coriobacteriaceae; genus Collinsella; species Collinsella intestinalis. The sequence continues at coordinate 1,013,118 of NZ_GG692710.1, read as the reverse complement.
CCGCGGGTATCGTGATGCACGCCAAGGGCCATGAGCACGTCGCGCTCATCACCGACTGCATGTGCGCCGGCGGCATGCCCGATGGCGACTACTTCTTGGGCGAGCTGCCCGTTGTCGTTGCCGGCGGCACCGCCCGCCTGAAGGACGGCGGCTCTCTGGCCGGTTCCATCCTCAACATGAAGGACGCCGTCAAGAACGTTTACGAGTGGGGTATCGCCACGAAGGCCGAGGCCGTCTACATGGCCACCCAGGCTCCCGCCGAGGCCAACGACATCGCCGACGAGTGCGGTTCCATCCGCCCCGGCCGCAATGCCGACTTCGTCGTCCTCACCGGCGACCTGTCCCTCGTCGAGACCTATCTCGGCGGCGAGAGCGTCTACGTCGAGAAGTAACCATCGTTCTCTCGTGAGAGCGATATGAATCCTTAACGCCCCGGCCCGGTTGTACCGGATCGGGGCGTTTGCATGCGAAACGTTCTTGAAGGCGAAGCGGATCAGTCGGCGACGATTATTCGGGTCGATTCGAGGACCATGGAGCACTGTTCGTCGCTGACATTTGGATCGGTGATGAGCGCGTCCATTTGATCGAGGTTGTAGAAGCCGAAGAAGTCCATCTGTCCGATCTTGCTTGAGTCGCAGACGAGGTACCGCTCGGCGGCTCGATCGCAAGCGAGCGCCTGCAGACGACCCTCCTCGAGGTTGGAGCAGGAGATGGATTGGCCGAGCACGCCGTTGGTGCCGATGAAGCACGTGTCGATACCGAGTGGGGCGAGCGCATCTTCCGCTACGGGACCGACGAAGGACCCCGAGCGCTTGCGATATTGTCCTCCCAGAGCGCAGATCTCCACATCGTTGCGCGTTTGGAGCATGTTCAGCACGATGATGCTGTTTGTGATGACGCGCAGCTGCATGGGCGGCAGTGCGCGGGCGATGAGGGCGCAGGTCGAACCGGGTCCGAGGAAAACGGTGTCATGCTCCTTGATCAGACCGACCGCGCTGTGCGCAATGCGTTCCTTTTCGGGCGAGCGTATCGAGAGCTTTTCAAAGAAGGGGACCTCGCCGGCGGTGGGGGTCCCGCCTGATAGGCGGATGCCGCCGTGCTCGCGGCTCACGCCGCCATCTCGCGCGAGTTCATCGAAATCCCTGCGAGCGGTCATTTCGGAAATGCCGAAGATCTTCGCCGCTTGGGCGACGGTGACCATACCGCGCTGCGTGCACAGTTCCAGCAATTGTTCGTGACGTTCAGATTTGAGCATGGCTTGCCAATCGGTTATGCGGTGACAACGGAAGTGTAAGCGCTGAGCGCTTCGAGGGTCTGGGGGTCTGCGTCGGCGTTGACGAAGGCCGCGGTCATCTCTTCCAAGGTGGTGAACAGGCAGAAGTCGCGCCTACCAACTTTTTCTGCGTCTACAACGAGATAGCGCTCCTGGGCGCGTGCAAGGGCATCGGAAAGAACCATGGTCGCGTCGGGGCGAGAGCCGAAGACCTCATTTCCGAAAATTCCGGTGGCGGAGACATAGGCTTTTGGCGCCGAAAGGCCGTAGAGACCGCGGCCGTTGTACGGCATGGTGAAGACGCGGGTGTCATGGCGCATCATGCCGCCAATGAAGAAGAGGTCGACATGGGGGTTGTCAGCCAATAAGTTCAAGACGGGGAGGCTGTTGGTGACCACGCGGATGTCCTCCTGCGGCAGATACGAGCACATGAGTTCGAGTGTGGAGCCGCCGCCGAGGAAGATGGTATCGCCGGCGGAGACAGTGCGCGCCGCCGCCATCGCCGCCGCGCGTTTCTGGTCGACGTGGAAATGGCGCTTCTCTTCGTGTGAGATCAGGCGCGAGAGAGTCGTACCACGTGCGGAGCGCGGCAGTTGGGCGCCGCCGTGTACGCGCACGAGCAGCCCCTTGTCGGCGAGCTCCGCCAAATCGCGCCGAATGGTCATATCCGAAACACCCAGGGTGTTGGATATCTCGTTGACCGTAACGGAATGATGTTGATCGAGCAGGTCGAGAATGGCTTGCTGACGTTCGGATTTCATGGCCGTGAGCTTCCTTATAGAGCGTTTGTTCATAATTCAATTAAAACGAACAACAAAAATAAACGCAAATCGTGCACAGAAACACAACTACCGTTTACCGTCCAAAACAGCACGCTCACGGGAAAAAATCTATTGATACCAGTTAAAAACGATAAAAAAGAGCGCGTTGCAAAAACAATCCTTGACCAATAATCAAACATATACGAACATAAGTGAGCAGAACGAACATAACAAAACAACATGAAAGGACAGCAGATGCGTATTGGCGTTATCCTCGCGAGCCACGGAGAGTTTGCACGCGCCGCCCTCGGCGCCGTTGAGATGATCGCCGGCAAGCAGGGCGACGTCGTGGCGCTTGGCCTCACCGCCGAGAAGAGCCTGGAGACCTTCGAGGCCGAGATGCGCGAGGCCTACGAGGCGCTCAACGCCGAGTGCGACTTGGTCGTCACCCTGTGCGACATCTACGGCGGCACCCCGTTCAACGTGACCACCCGCGCCCTGCTCAACGGGATGGACATGGTCGCGTACACCGGCCTGTCGATGCCCGTGGTCGTCGAGCTCCTGTTGACCCGCGATGGCCTCGAGTCCGCCGACGCCGTTCGCGCGCAGATCACCGCTGCGCATGCCGGTGCCCAGCAGGAGATCAAGGCCCCTGTTCCCGTCGCGGAGGACGATGGAGACGATCTCGACCTCTAGCTCGCCCGCGATCGCTGGTCCCGAGGGCGCGACCACCCCCATCGGATGGCGCCCCACGTGTTACGTCATTTGCTGGAAGCAATGAACATAAGTGCAAACGACAAGGAGAACATCATGGCACTTAAGCTCGTCGACATTGATGACCGCCTGATTCACGGCCAGGTGGCCACGACTTGGATTCCGGACTTCGGCATCGAGTCCGCCATCATCGTCTCCGACAAGGTCGCCAACGACCCCGTTCAGAAGTCCGTGGCCGGCCTCGCCGCACCTGACATCAAGGTCTCCGTCTTCGGTGTCGACAAGTTCATCGAGGTCCTCAAGAAGACCGAGCTCAAGAAGGCCACGATGGTGCTCTTCACCAACCCCATCGACGCCCTCAAGCTGCATGAGAACGGCCTGCCGTTCGACTACCTGAACGTCTCCGGCATGCGCTTCAACGACCAGCGTCACCGCCTGCACAAGAACATGTCCGTTACCGCCGAGGAGAAGGCCGCCTTCGAGGAGCTCATCGGCCTGGGCGTCGAGTGCTGGATGCAGACCACCACGCGCGATTCCAAGGAGCCCGTGTCCGAGCTCCTCAAGAACTACTAAGTAGGTAACCATCTCCGGGCATGTGGGCCCGGGGTGTGCCCATCGAAGCGAACGATGGGCGAATAGGGAAGGAGAGGCTTATGCTTCAGGCACTTCTGCTCGCCATCTGGGCGGGTCTGTGCACCTGGGACCAGTTTGGTCCCCACCTGGGCTTCCGCAAGCCCCTGCTGGCGTCCGTGGGCGTCGGCATCATCCTCGGCGACATGACGACCGCCATCATGATCGGCGCCACCATGGAGCTCATGTGGCTCGGCGTCAACAACATCGGCGCTTATGTTCCGCCGGATGTCATCTCCGGCACCATCGTCGGTGCTGCCCTGGGCATCATGGGTGGTGGCGACACCGCCGCCGCCATCGCTCTCGCCGTTGCCATCGGCATCCCGACCGCGACCCTCGTTCAGCAGCTGAACATCCTGGTCATGACCACCAACGTCTCCCTCGTCCACGGTGCCGACAAGGCCATCGAGTCCGGTAAGTTCAACGCCGTGAACAAGTTCTTCTGGACCGGCGCCTTCTGCTTCTTCCTGACTCGCGCCGTCCCGGTCTTCATCGCCACGGGCATCGGCTCCTTCGTGATCGAGGACATCATGAACTTCCTGCAGAACCAGGTTCCGTGGGTCCTCTCCGGCTTCTCCACCGCCGGTGGCATGATGCCCGCCGTCGGTCTGGCCATGCTCCTCACCATGATGATGAAGAGGTACATGTGGATCTTCCTGCTCGCCGGCTTCATCATGGCTGCCTTCCTCAACGTCCCGACCGTGGGCATCGCCCTGGCCGCCTGCGCCGCCGCCGGTGTGTGGGACGTCATTACCGAGGGCCAGAAGAATCAGCCCGCCCCTGCCGCCGCTCCTGCTGCCGGCTCTGATGATGACGAGGAGTACGATCTCTAATGGGTAAGATCTCTAAGTCCACCCTGAACAAGGTCCTGCTGCGCACCCAGGGTTGCCAGTTCGCGCACAACTACGAGCGCATGCAGTCGCTGTCTTTGACCTACTGCTTCGCCCCCGTTCTCGAGGAGCTCTACAAGGACGCCCCCAAGGAGGAGCGCGTCAACGCCATGAAGCGCCACCTCGAGTACTTCAACACCCACCCGCTCGCGATCCCCTTCATCCTCGGCATCACCGCCGCTCTGGAGGAGTCCACGGATGAAGACCAGAAGGACACCGTCGTCGGCATCAAGACCTCCCTCATGGGTCCCTTCGCCGGCCTGGGCGACTCCCTGCTGAACCTCACCTGGTTCCCGATCGCCGGCTCCATCGGCGCCTCCATGTGCGTCGACAACGGCTCCATCGTGGGCCCGCTCGTGATGTTCCTGCTCATCAACCTGCTGTACTGGCCGCTGAAGTACTTCGGCCTGCACAAGGGTTACGAGATGGGCATGGAGCTCGTGGAGAAGGCGGGCGTCCAGGTCTTCGACCGTCTGGGCAACCTCGCCAACGTGCTGGGCGTCATGGTCACCGGCGGCCTCATCGCCACGACCGTCAAGCTCAAGCTCGCCGTGCAGTTCGCCTTCGGTGAGGGCGACCCGCTGGTGCTCCAGGATCAGCTCGACAAGGTGCTGCCCTTCCTGCTGCCCGTGGTTCTGACCTTCATCTGCTACCGCCTGCTCAAGAAGGGCCAGGGCAAGAACTCCGCTCAGATCATCATCGGCCTGATCGTGTTCTCCCTCGTGTTCGCCGCCATCGGCTTCTACTTCCCGGCGTTCAAGATCTTCGCCTAATCGCGAGCTTGCCATAAGGCAAATCGTTCGAGGCCCGCGACCCGCATATCGGGCGCGGGCCTTTTCGACCGCCGGGGACCGATGCCTGCCACGGGGCGGATGCCGAGTGGATCCGCCGCCGACGGCGTGTCGCCCTCCAAATGAAAGGATCCCAATGAGAACTGTTCTCGTGCTCATGGATACCCTGCGCCGCGACGTCCTGTCGTGCTACAACCCCACGACCGATGTCCAGACGCCCAACCTCGATGCCTTCGCGGACCAGTCCTGCGTGTTCGACAACCACTGGATCGGCTCGGCGCCGTGCATGCCCGCCCGCCGCGACATCCTCACCGGCCGCTACAACTTCCTCGAGCGCCCCTGGGGTCCCATCGAGCCCTTCGACGTGACGCTGCCCGCCTGCCTGCGCGCGAACGGCAACTTCTGCCACATCACAACCGACCACTGTCACTACCTGCGTACCGGCGGTGAGGGCTATCTGCAGGAGTTCAACACCTGGGACTACTACCGCGGCCAGGAGGGCGACCCGTGGGTCAGCCGCATCGACGAGCCGAACAACATGCCCGAGACCTTCTACGGGCGCGTGCGCGAGCAGTATCAGAAGAACCGTCAGCTGTGGCCGAGCGAGGAGGACATGCCGAGCCCCAAGACCTTCCAGTCCGCCTGCGACTGGATCGACGGCAACGCCGGGGCCGATGACTTCTTCCTCATGGTCGAGGCCTTCGATCCGCACGAGCCCTTCGACGTCCCGGACAAGTACATGGAGATGTACGGCGGCACCGGCGGGCTCGACCGCGACTATTTCGAGATTCCCGAGTACAAGCGCGTCTCCGCTACCGACGTGAACCCCGAGGCGGAGGATTACCTGCAGCGCCGCTACAAGGCTCTGGTCACCATGACCGACCACTGGTTCGGCAAGCTCATCGACAAGCTCGCCGAGCGCGGCATGCTCGAGGACACCATGGTCATGGTCACCACCGATCACGGCTACTTCCTGGGCGAGCGCGACTACATGGGCAAGAACTACATGCACCTGTACAACGAGCTCGCGCACCTGCCGTTCATCGTGCACTTCCCGGGCAACGCCCGAGCGGGCGAACACGCCCATCAGCTCACGCAGGCCATCGACATCATGCCCACCGTGCTCGACGCCCATGGCTGCGAGATCCCGGCGGACGTGTGCGGCGCCTCCCTGGTCCCGCTCATGACCGACCCCGACGCGCCCACGCGCGACTACGCCCTGTACGGCGTGCACGCCATGACCGTCAACGTCACCGACGGCCGCTACACCTACTTCCGCGCCCCGGTTGCTGGCAACCAACCGTGCTTCGAGTACGCCGCGCTGCCGCACACCATCCGCAAGAAGATGGGTTCGGACTGCCCGGAGGAGATCGAGTGCGGTCGCTACTTCAAGCGCACCAAGTACCCGCTGTTCAAGATCCCCTGCAAGAAGCCGGCCCAGATCGAGGGCACTACGCCGCTCGCCGAGGTTTCCGAGACCATGTTGTTCGACCTTGAGAACGACTACGGCCAGGTCAACAACCTCGCCGGCAAGGGCGATGCGGCGGAGCAGCATATGATCGACCTGCTGCTGCGCGGTCTCGAGGAGCACGAGTCTCCTGCCGAGCAGAAAGAGCGCCTGGGCCTCGGCTAAGGCGACGGCGTCGATTGTGCGGGCCGGATGCCGCCCCCTCGGGTAAGGTGGTGGTGTCCGGCCTTCGGAGCGAGGGCGATCCCGTGCGAAGGGGGCGTGTGCCATGTGCGCGAAGCATATCGGCTTCTTGATTAAACCGGCGTCGAGCGCCTGCAACATGCGTTGCAGGTATTGCTTTTACTGCGACGTTGCCGCTCATCGCGAGGAGCGCCGCGCCCGCGTCATGGGTTGGGATGTCGCCGATGCGATCATAGAGCGAGCCCTCGCCGTCGCCCCTGACGCCCACGTAGCCTTCGCCTTCCAGGGCGGCGAGCCCACGCTCGCGGGTCTTGATTTCTTCCGCTCCTTCGTCGCTCGGGTGGAGGAGCGCCGCGAGAGCCAGCAGGTGAGCTGGGCGTTGCAGACGAACGGCTATCTGATCGACGGGGAATGGGCCGCGTTCTTCCGCGAGCACGGGTTTCTCATCGGGGTCTCGGTTGACGCCTATCGCGACCTGCATGACTCGATGCGCCCCGACGCTCATGGCGCAGCCACGTACGCTCGCGTCATGGGCGGCGTGCGCCTGTTGCGCGAGGCCGGCGTGGACGTAAACGTCCTGTCGGTCCTCACCTCGCAGATGGCCGCGCATCCCCAGCGCGTCTTCTCCTTCATCAAGCAGGAGAAGATCACGCACATCCAGTTCATCCCGTGCCTGCCCGGCCTCGACGACGAGCATGACGCGTTCTCACTCGGCCCGCGGGAGTTCTCGTCCTTCTATCGTCGCCTGTTCGACCTGTGGTGGCGCGAGCTGGGAGCCGGGAGCTATGTGAGCATCTGGCTGTTCGAGAACATCATGCAGATGGCGCTCGGGCAGTTTCCCTCGCAATGCGGGATGCTCGGTCGCTGTGCCCCGCAGTTCGTGGTGGAGAGCGACGGTTCGGTGTACCCATGCGACTTTTACGCCTTGGACGAGTACCGCGTGGGCGATATCCGCAACGATGACCTGGAGGCCATGGCGACCTGCGAGGCGATGCACGCGTTTTTGCGAGAGCCCCGTCGCGCCTGTTCGCAGTGCGCGGACTGCCCCTTCGAGGGCATGTGCCATCGCAACTGCAAGCGCTTGAACATCGCGTATTACGACGAGGGGTACTGCGGCCTGCGCGAGTTCCTCGAGTACGCCTATCCCGGCCTTCAGCGCGTGGCGCGCATGTTCGCCCGGCGTTAGCGTCCGTCGTCGGACGTGCGTCCCGGCTTCCGCCTATCCGTCTCTATTCTCGTGAGCTTGGAGGTTCCCATGGCCAATCGACCCAACGTGCTCCTCATCATGTGCGATCAGATGAGGGGCGATTGTCTGGGTATAGACGGGCACCCGGATGTGAAGACGCCCTACCTCGACACACTCGCCGCCGACGGCATGCTGTTCGAGAACGCCTACTCGGCGTGTCCGAGTTGCATTCCCGCCCGCGCCGCCCTCTTCACGGGTAGGACGCCTGCCGGCACGGGCCGCGTGGGATACAAGGACGGTGTTGCGTGGGAGTACGACCATATGCTCGCGCAGGAGATGCGCGACGGCGGCTACCAGACGGCCGTGGTCGGCAAGATGCACGTGCATCCGCCGCGCCTCGGCTGCGGCTTCGAGCACGTGCGCCTGCACGACGGCTACATCGGGCATTACCGTAAGGCGAGCCTGCCCTACTGGATGCACCAGAACGTCTCAGACGACTACATGCGCTTCCTCAAGGACGAGCTGGGTGAATTCGCCGACGTGAACGGAACCGGTGTGGAGAACAACTCGTGGATCACGCACCCTTGGGCATACGAGGAGCGCCTGCATCCCACCAACTGGGTGGTCGACGAGTCTATCCGCTTCCTCGAGACGCGCGATCGCACGCGCCCGTTCTTCCTCATGACGAGCTTCGTGCGGCCCCATCCGCCCTTCGACGCGCCGCAGACCTACTTCGACCTGTATCGCGATATGGAGTTGCGGGCCCCCGCCGTCGGCGACTGGGACGACGCGGGCGTCACCGAGCGCGACGGCATGATTCTGGACAGCGTGCATGGCTGTCGCGACGCCGAACTGCGTCGCGAGGCCATGGCGGGCTATTACGCCTGCATCACGCATATGGATCATCAGGTCGGCCGCCTCATCACGGCGCTCGAGAACGACGAGACCTACCATGACACCGTGATCGTGTTCTGCTCCGACCATGGCGAGATGCTGTTCGATCACAGCCTGTTCCGCAAGGTCTTGCCCTACGAGGGCTCCACGCGCATCCCCTTTATCGTGCACGTGGGCAAAGATGTCGAGGTGCCGGGAGGGGAGCGTGCTTGCGGGGTGAGCGAGAGCATCGTGGAGCTCATGGACCTCATGCCCACCATTCTCGAGGCGTGCGGCCTTCCCGTGCCCGAGGGCGTCGAGGGCTCATCGCTTCTGGGGGAGCTCGCCGGCATGGCTCCGCTCGACCGCGCCTATCTGCGCGGCGAGCACAGTGGCAGCCGCGAACAGTCCAACCAGTGGATCGTGACCCCGCACGACAAGTACATCTGGTTCACGCAGACGGGCGTGGAGCAGTACTTCGACTTGGATGCCGATCCGCGCGAGTGCGTGAACCTCATCGACCGTCCGGAGTGCGCCGAGCGCATCGCCGAGCTCCGCGCGCTTTTGATCGAGGAGCTCTCCGGCCGCGAAGAGGGGTATGTTAAGGACGGTGAGTTAAGGGTCGGGTGCAAGCCCGCCGTCAATCTCGAGCATCCTCGTCGCTAGCAGAAAGGCAAGAACATGGATATGAAGACTGTCGGTATCGTGGTCATGGTGGTCGCGCTCGCGTTCACCATCTACATGGAGGTGCAGAAGCGCACCACCTTCGCCAAGCTCGAGGCCTATCTGCGCGAGGGCGATCTGGAGAATTACCTGAAGGTCCTCGATCGTCCCCTCACCAACGTCCTGTATCCCAAGTACAACGTCCTGTTCATGCGCTTGAACGCACTGCTCGCCATGGACGACGCCGACAAGACCGCCGCCGTCATTCGTGAGATGAGCTCGCTCAAGATGAACGACAAGCAAAAGCTCGCGCTCGCCGCAAAGGCCTTCACCTTCTACGTCGAGATCGAAGACGAGCCCCATGCGCATGAGGTGCTGGAGTACCTCGAGGCCAATGGAGACGAGTCCATGGCCAAGGCGAACCGCCGCACCTACGACATCTTCCTCAAGGGTTCCCATGCCTACATCAATGAGATGGAGAGCGCCCTGTCCGACGCGAGCGGAGTCGAGGAAGCGCTGTTGTGCCAGATGCTCGCGATCCAGTATGACAACAAGGGAGATAAGGACCGCTCCGTTTCGTATCGCGAGCGTGCGGAGCGCTCGCTCGACGCGGCCGTCTCCAAGTAACAGGGAAGGATTCGAAAAGTCCGTATGCTAGCGATCGTATTTGCCATTGCGTTCTTCGCCTCCACCATCGGCGCCATTTGCGGTATCGGTGGCGGCATCATCATCAAGCCCGTCATGGATGCCGTCGGCGCCGCGGACGTCGCGACCATCAACTTCCTGTCCGGATGCACCGTGCTGTCGATGACGTGCTACTCGGTGATTAAGTCGAAGGTCTCGGGGGACTCTAAGATCGATCCGAAGATCGACACCCCGCTTGCCGTCGGCGCGGCTGCGGGCGGTTTGGCGGGGCGCCAGATGTTCTCCGCGGTCGCATCGTTCTTCGGCGACGCGAACATCGCCGGCGCCGTGCAGGCGGGAACGCTCATGCTCGTCACGGTGGGGACGCTGCTGTACACCCTGAACAAGGAAAAGATCGCCACCCACAATGTCACCGGAGCCATTCCCTGCATGGCCATCGGCCTGGTGCTGGGCATCTCCTCCTCCTTCCTGGGTATCGGAGGAGGGCCCATCAACCTCGTGGTCCTGTTCTACTTCTTTACCATGAGTACCAAACGCGCGGCCCAAAGCTCGCTGTACATCATCTTGTTCTCGCAGGCCGCGAGCACGATCGCGGCGATCGTGGGCGGCGTGTCCAACCTCGACGTCGCGCTGCTCGCGGGCATGGCCGCCTGCGGCATCCTCGGCGGTATCGCGGGTCGCGCCGTGAACAAGCACATCGACGATGCCGCGGTGGACAAATTGTTCTGCGGCCTCATGGTCGCCATCATTTTAATCAGCGGTTTCAACGTGGTGCGATACTGCGGTTGATCTCGGATCCCCGGCAATCAAATAACTGAGTAGATTTGTGCGCACATGCTTTTCATGTGCGCACATTTGTACATTACTGTGCATAACGCTCAGAATTATTGAGAAATACAACAAAAACGCTCGACAAGAATGTTCGTATATGTTTATATCTGTTTGTAAAGTAACGCTCGCATACAGCGATGCATATCACCTCAAAAGGAGGGCCAATGAGAGTCGTAATCGCTTCCGATGTCGAGGGCATGCCCTTGAAGGAGACCGTCAAGGAGACGCTCCTCGCCGATGGTCACGAGGTCGTGGACCTGTCCGAGACCCCGGCGGCCGATTTCGTGGATTCCGCCACCGCCGTGGCCGCCGACCTGATGGAGAACGAGGGCTCGCAGGGCCTCTGCTTCGACGCGTACGGCGTGGGCAGCTACATGGCCGCGACCCGCGTCAAGGGCATGGTCGCCGCCAACATCTCCGATGAGCGCAGCGCTTACATGACGCGCGAGCACAACAACTCCCGCATCGTCTGCCTGGGTTCCGCCGTGGTGGGCTCCGAGGTCGCCAAGAAGATCGCCCGCGAGTTCCTCAAGGCCGATTACGCCGCCGGCCGTCACCAGGTGCGCGTCGACATGCTCAACAAGATGGCCTAGGGGGAACGAATCATGACCAAGAAGATCATCGCGCTCGGCTGCGACCACATCGTCACCGACGAGAAGACGTACCTGCACGACCGCCTGGAGGAGGCCGGCTACGAGGTCCTCGACTGCGGCACCTACAGCCACACCCGCACCCATTACCCGATCTACGGCAAGGCCGTGGGCGAGGCCGTGGCCTCCGGTAAGGCCGACCTCGGCGTTGTCCTCTGCGGCACCGGCATCGGCATCACCAATTCCGTCAACAAGGTGCCCGGCGCGCGCTGCGCCCTGGTCCGCGATATGACGAGCGCCCTCTACGCCCGCCGCGAGCTCAACGCCAACGTGGTCGGCTTCGGCGGCAAGATCACCGGCGAGTTCCTCATGGCGGACATCATGCTCGCGTTCCTCGAGGCCGAGTACGAGTCGACTCCCGAGCGCGACGCCCTCGTGGCCAAGATCGACGCCGTGAACAAGGCCGACGCCGAGGCCCAGGCCGATCCGCACTTCTTCGACGAGTTCATCGAGAAGTGGGACCGCGGCGAGTACCGCGACTAGCCGATCACCCGAAGAAGGTGGCGCGACCGGGCGTTTCCCGGAAGCCCGTCCCCGGCGAAAGACCCCCGATAGCCCGCGCCTCCACAGGGGTGCGGGCTTTTCTTTGGTTTCCTTTATTCGAGTCGCGGCGGCCCGCCCGCGTCGCGGCGAAACCCTGATATCGCTTTCGAGCGGTACAATCAAGACACGCTTCATGCACGCATGTAATCCCTTGTTTTCGCATGTCGTAGTGCGGAGAGGAGAAGGCGATGGCCGAATTCGTATTGGACAACGGCACCCTGCGCGTGGGCTTCACCACCGCCGGCGGCTCCTTCACTTCCCTGGTCTCCCAGGGGCGTGAATATCTCTGGCAGGGAGACCCCGCCGTGTGGAGCGGTCAGGCTCCCGTGTGCTTCCCCATCTGCGGCGGTCTGCGCGATGACGTTGCCCAGACCCGCTCGGGCAAGCAGATCAAGCTGGGCCGTCACGGTTTTGCCCGCAAGCAGGAGTGGGAGCTCGCCGAGCAGGGCGAGGGCACGATTGCGTTCAAGCTCGCGAGCGCCGAGCACCCCGAGCTGCTCGAGCAGTTCCCGTTCCCGTTCACGTTGGTCGCCCGCTATGCGCTCGACGGCGCAAAGCTGCAGGTGAGCTACGAGGTCACCAACGAGGGCGACGAGGACATGCCGTTCTTCATCGGCGGCCACCCCGGCTTCGCCTGCCCGCTCGACGAGGGCGAGGGCTACTCCGACTACGAGCTGCGCTTCGATGCCGACGAGGCCGCGACCCTGTGCACCGCCGTCCCGTCCACCGGCCTCATCGACGTGGAGAACAGGAGCGCCAACCCCATGGTCGGCCGCACGCTGCCGCTCACCCACGAGCTCTTCGACTTCGCCGAGACGATCTTCGACGTCCTCAACAGCCGTACGGTCGACCTTGTGAAGAAGGGGGAGGAGAAGGGCCTTCGTGTGTCCTTCCCGGACTTCCCCTACCTCATCATCTGGAGCAAGCCCGAGGGCGATTTCGTCGCCATCGAGCCGTGGGGCGGCCTGTCCACCTGCTCCGATGAGGGCGATGTATTCGAGGACAAGCGCGGCTGCCTGACCGCGAAGCCCGGCGAGACCGTCGTCCGCACCTTCTCGATCGAGATTCTCTAGCGCCTTCGGTCCTGTCCGGCACGACGATGCGGACGTCGTGCCGCCCGAGGCCTCACCGTGTTGTACCGGACTCGGACATCGGGTCCGAGAATAGGAGGAACCATGATCCTGACCGTCACCATGAATCCCGCCATCGATACGGCGTATCAGCTGGACAAGCTGATCATCGACGACGTGAACCGCGTCGTCCCCAAGAAGACCGCAGGTGGTAAGGGCCTCAACGTCTCCCGCGTCCTGTGCCAGCTCGGCGATGACGTTGTTGCCACAGGCCTGCTCGGCGGCCACATGGGTGCCTACATGGGCTCTCTCATGGACGCCGACGGCATCAACCACGACTTCACGCCCATTGCCGGCGAGACCCGCATCTGCCTGAACATCCTGCATGATGGCAACCAGACCGAGCTTCTCGAGAGCGGCCCCGAGATTTCCGCCGAGGAGCTCGCCGCCTTCTCCGCTAAGTTCGCCGAGCTCGTCGCCAAGGCCGACTGCGTGACCATCTCCGGCTCCCTGCCCAAGGGCGTTCCCGCCGACTTCTACGCTGGCATGGTCGCCGAGGCCGCCAAGCACAACGTTCCCGTGCTGCTCGACACCTCCGGCGCATCGCTCGACGCCGCCCTCGAGGCCGAGGTCAAGCCCACGCTCGTGAAACCCAACCTCACCGAGATCAACGCCCTGCTCGGCACCAGCTACACGCCCGATCAGGTCACCGACCTGGCCGCCGCCCTCAAGGCCGACGAGCGCTTCGCCGGTATTCCTTGGGTCGTTGTGTCCATGGGTGCCGCCGGCTCCTTTGTCTTCCACGGCGATAAGATCTACCGCGCCGTCACCCCGCCGATCCCGGCCGTGAACGCCACCGGCTCCGGTGACTCCACCATCGCCGGCTTCGCGCACGCCATCGCCGCCGGCGCCGACGACGTGACCGTGCTCAAGACGGCCAACACCTGCGGCAAGCTCAACGCCATGGACCCGCAGACCGGTCATTTGGTCATCGAGCGCTGGGACGAGGTCTACAACGCCGTTGAGGTCACCGAGCTCTAGGCGGCTTTCTTAGGTACCCGATCTTGCCGTTCAATCGCTGGGCGCTGCACGCAAGGCGTGCGCCCTCCTCTTTCACGGCAACCTCGGGCACCTGGAAAACCCGCTACTGTTCAGTGGTGACTATAAGCTGAGGGCGCTTGGCATCGTTCGGTAGTTTGTCGAGGGCATCCGAGAGGGTGCCCTCGTCGTCTTTATCGATGACGATGTGGTCGACCGCATGGATGGGGGCGAAACAATACGTTCCGCGGGAGGTGAGTTTGCTGGCGTCCATGAGGGCGACGGAATGGCTCGCGGCGCTCATCGCGGCTTGCTTGATCTCCGCCATTTGGGGGAAGTCGGTCACAAAGCCGCGCCCTGCGACGAATGCGCCCGGGCAGATCACCGCGAGGTCGGCGTGAATGGTGGCGATGGCCGCCATGGTGAGCGGCCCAAAGAGGTACCGGTGGCCCTTGCGGAGCTCGCCGCCGAGCATGATGACATCGACCGAGGGGAGGCTCTCGTCGATGTAGTCGGCGATGGTGATATCTGCGGTGATGATCGTGATCCCCGTGCGCATGTCCAGCATGCGCACGAACTCGAGGGCCGTGGTGCCCGAATCGACGAACACGGTGTCGCCATCGCGCACCAGCTCAAGGGCGGCGCGTGCGATGGACTGCTTGGCATCGACATTCACGTTGACGCGCTGATCTTGGACCGAAACGGTCAGGGTCTTGTGCAGCGAGACGGCCCCGCCGTGCGTGCGCCTGAGTTTGCCGGCTGCTGCGAGTGCATCAAGGTCGCCGCGGGCCGTGACGGTCGAGACGCCGAAAGCCTGTGCGATGTCGGCGACTTGCACGGAAGCACTGTGCTCGAGCATATCCATGATGGCCGTGCGACGCTCCTCGGCGAACGTGCGGGATGTGGATGCGGACATGGAAGCCTCCTCGCCAATCGTGTGCAAAATGTGATGAGTTCATTTTGCATTATTTTCTTTTTGAGAAACAAAAAGAGTTTGTTTCTCTTTCGTTTTATCACGAACGCAAATATGACGAAATGCGCGAGGATGGGCGAATCTTTCGTTTCTCTTCTGATGGGCGTGTGCGGACACGCCGGCCATGCGTGAATAGCGCAGCACGTGAACTGCCGCTTTTGTACAATGGATGCAGCAATTACGTCGGTATCGGTGCCGGCGGTATGGCAGGTGCCCACGGGTGAACCGGGGCCGAGAAGGGAGCGATAGCTCATGCTCGTAACCACCAAGGAGATGCTGCTCGACGCGCAGAAGAACCACTACGCCGTCGGCGCCTTCAACGTCGAGAACCTCGAGTTCGTCATGGCCGTCCTGGCCGCCGCGGAGGAGACCAAGTCCCCCGTCATCATGCAGACCACCTCTGGCACCATCAAGAAGACCGGCCTCGATTATTTCTACGGCATGGTCAAGGCCGCCGCTGAGCGCGCTTCCGTGCCCGTGGCCCTGCACCTCGATCACGGCGACGGCTATGATCGCTGCATGAAGGCCCTTCGCACCGGCTACACCTCCGTCATGATCGACGGCTCCCACGAGTCCTTCGAGGACAACATCGCCCTGACCAAGTCCGTTGCCGACGCCGGCGCCTGCATGGGCGTGCCGGTCGAGGCTGAGCTCGGCAAGGTTGGCGGCAAGGAGGACGACGTCGAGGTCGAGGGCGAGTCCCCCTACACCGACCCGGTCGAGGCCAAGGAGTTCGTCGAGCGCACCGGCTGCACCTCTCTCGCCATCGGCGTGGGCACCGCCCACGGCGTGTACACCGAGGAGCCCCACATCGACCAGGACGTCGTGAAGGCCATCCGCGCCGCCGTCGACGTGCCGCTGGTTCTGCATGGCACCTCCGGTGTGCCGGACGAGCAGGTCGCCGAGGCCGTCAAGAACGGCATCTGCAAGGTGAACTACGCCACCGAGCTGCGTCAGGCCTACACCAAGGGCTACATGGCCTACATGGCTGAGAACCCCAACAACTTTGACCCCAAGAACCCGGGTCAGGCTGGTATGGCCGAGATCACCAAGATCGTCAAGATCCGTATGGAGAACCTCGGCTCCTGCGGCCGCGCCTAATTCGCGGTAACAACTTACTCCCATCGGAAGGGCCGGCGTGGTTTCCATGCCGGCCCTTCTGTATGGGCGCGCCTTGCCGGTCGCGTATGGCGGGCGGCCGCGGGGCGACGCCTGGGATAAGATAGACGAAAACGATTTGAGAGGGGATGGCCATGAGCGGAGACGTGAGGGTTAGGCTGGCACGTATCGAGGATGCCGAGGAGCTGGCTGCCATATACGAACCGTACGTACGTGAGACGGCGATCACCTTCGAGTACGTCCCGCCCACGCCCGCGGAGTTTGCCGAGCGCATGCGCAAGACCATGGAGTTCTTCCCCTATCTGGTTGCCGAGCTCGACGGGCGCCTGGTGGGGTACGCCTACGCGGGAACCTTCAAGGGCCGTCCCGCCTACGATTGGGCGGTCGAGACCTCGATTTACGTGGCGCAGGGTCATGCGGGCGAGGGAATCGGCTGCGCCCTGCACGATGCCCTGGAGCGGGCGCTCGCCGCGCAAGGGGTTCTCAACATGTACGCTTGCATCGCCGTGCCGGATGGCGAGGATGACGAGACGCTTACCCGCAACAGCCAGCATTTCCACGAGCATATGGGATACCGCTTGGTGGGGGAGTTCTGCCGATGCGGGTTCAAGGGCGGCCGTTGGTACAACATGGTCTGGATGGAGAAGATGCTGGGGGAGCACCGTGCGGACCAACCTCCGGTGACGCCGTTTCCCGAGACCTCCGTCACATGCGTGGAGCGCTGAGCCAAGGTCTGCTTCTCGCCGCACGGCGCCAGCGCGAACGATGGCCCGTCGTTTTCGCAAATATCGAGCCAGCGCTTTAGCGTGGTGCGTTGAGCTGCAGGTAAAGCGTATGGTAATGTTTATCAAGTCGGGGGGCCGACGCTAGAACTATGTGATGCCGAGTGGCGCCTATGGGGTGCGGACACCACGCTCGGGTGCGCGAGGAAGCCGGGATGACCGGCATCGATCGCGAGCGTGGGGATGACATCACCACCGTCAAGACCATAGAGGACGTGCGTGCGATGAAGCGCGCGCATAAGGATGGCACCTGGAAATACGCCTGTGCCTGCAGGTCCGGTGTGCGTTATGAGGGAGAAAGCGAGGCGTGGGCTCAATTGAAGACCGTGATTGAGGAGCAGGTGGCAAAGACCACCGCCGGTATCGAAGAAAACGATCCGTTCGCAAGCAAGGACGCCGTGCCGGTCCCGCCTGAGGACCGCGCTCCGGGGAAGCTTCGAGGTGCCGGTGCCCGCTCGCCGCTGTTTTGGAAGCTCATGCTCGTCGCGATGGCGCTCATCTGGGGCTATTCCTTCCTGACCATGAAGACCGTACTGGATACGGTTCCCACGTTCATGCTGCTCGCCTGTCGCTTCCTGCTGTCGGCGGTCATCATGTTCACCATCTTCCGCAAGCGCATCAAGGCGCACTTCAACCGCGAGTACCTGGGGTTTGGCGTGCTCATGGGTTGCGTGATCTGGTCGGCCTATGCCGCGCAGACGCTCGGCCTGGTCGACACCACCCCGGGTAAGAACGCGTTCCTCACCGGAACCTACTGCATCCTGGTGCCGTTCATCGCGCTCATTCTGTTCAAGGAGCGCGTCACCAAGTGGCATATCGCCTCTGCGCTGCTGTGCCTGGTGGGCGTGGGCTTCGTCGCGCTCGACAACTTCAGCATCCAGATGGGCGACCTCATGACGCTCGTGGGCGCCGTGTTCTTCGCCGTGGACATGGCGGTTGTGGGCCATATCGGCCGCACGCGCGACGTCAGCGTCCTGACCTCGTGGATGTTCCTGTTCGTGGGCCTGTTCTCGCTTGCGGCTACCACCGCCTTCGAGCCCCGCGTCCCCGCCGGGCAGTGGACGCCCGAGATTGTCGGCCAGCTCGTGTTCCTCGCCGTGGTGTGCACCACCATCGGCCTGCTGCTGCAGAATCAGGCGCTCTCGCACGTGCCGCCGGCGACTGGCTCGCTGCTGCTCTCGCTCGAGAGCCCCTCGGGCGTGCTGTTCTCCGTCCTCATGGCGGGTGAAGTGCTCACCGGTAAGCTGATCTTCGGCTTTGTGTTGATCTTCCTGTCGATCGTGCTGTCCGAGACGCACTTCAGCTTCCTGCGAAAGTGGTTCCCCAAGAAGTAGATGAGAAAAGGCGCCCGTCTGAACTGCCTCCCATTTCTTGGACAACGAGAAATGGGAAACTTTCTTCATGCAAAACGCTAAAAGGTTAAGGCACGGTATTGAGGTCAGGGAAAGGGCTTTGGAGCTCTTCGAGGCGGGGTTCGGCAAGCGCTCCGTCTCATCTTCGCTCGGCATTCCCGTAGGCACTGTGGAAAAATGGCTCTATGCATACAAGGCCGTCGGACCGGAAGGCCCCTCAATAGTGGGAACGAACCCACAACTCCTACAGCTTCGAGACCAAGCTCC
>NZ_GG692710.1:956931-994316 GCF_000156175.1 Collinsella intestinalis DSM 13280 | reverse complement strand
AAAGCATGTCGCGCAAGGGCGAACTGCATCGACAACGGCGCCACCGAGCAGGTCTTCGGCCATATCAAGGACGAGTTCTTCCGAGGCCGGAGGTGGCCGAGTTTCGAGGAATTCAAGCGAGACCTCGACGCGTACGTGATTCATTGGAACACGAGGCGGAGGCAGGTTAAACTGAAAGGACTGACCCCGGAGGAGTTCCGGAATCAGTCCTTAGCGGCCTAGCCGCTCTTTATTTAGGCCGTCCAAGTTTTGGGTTGCAGTTCAGTCCCCGGGCGCCTTTCTTTTGTGTTGCGAGAGTCGAAGCGGTCGCGCTCAGTTTTTTACAGTCCTCGGACAAACCCCAGCAGCTCATCGACGTGCTCGGGGCGGCATGCCCAGCTCGTCACGAAGCGCAGCAGGATGCGGTCGCGACCCGCGGGATCCACAGCGGGTGTGACCTCGGCACCGCATGCCTCGACGATGCGGACGGCGTCGTCGGAGTCAAACCAGAAGAACTGCTGGTTGCCGTTGGTGCGCACGTGCGGCTCGAACCCTGCGTCCTCAAGGCCGTGGGCGAGCATGCAAGCGCATTTGTTCGCACTCGCAGCGTGGGCGAAATAGGGGAGTGACCCGTCCTTGCCGCGCGTGAATGCCGTGGTGTACTGCACGCCCATGAGGCGCCCCTTGGCGGTCATGTGTCCGCCGCGCTTTGTGAGATAGGGGATGCGGTCGATGGCGCGCCGTCCGCGCTTGGAGCGCGGGCTCACCACGAGTGCCTCGCCAAAGAGCATGCCGGCTTTGGTACCGCCCAGCGTGAACGCGTCGGCGCGCGCGGCCAAGTGCTCGAGGGTGAGGTCGCCGCCGGGCGCGGCGAGTGCGCTGGCCATGCGGGCGCCGTCGACGTACACGGCGAGATCGAGTTTTTCGGCCACATCGCACAGCGCATCGAACTCGGCGCGTGTGTACACGTGACCGAGCTCGGAGGTGTTGGAGAAGTAGAGCATGGCCGGGCGCGTGCAGTGGCAGCCGCCGGCAATCGAGGCATGGTACACGCGCTCAACCTCGGCGGGGGTCAGCACGCCCAGGGTGTCGTTCGTGGCGAGGATGCGCCGGCCGCAGGCCTCGATCGCGCCGGTCTCATGCGCGGTGGGGTGCGCATCGGCGGCGAGGATCGGGCCCTCGAAGTCCTCGGTGAAGGCAGAGATGCACACGGCGTTGGCGGCGGTGCCACCGGGAATGAACTGCACGAAGGCATCGGGCTGGCCGCATGCCGCGCGAATCAGGTCCGCGGCGTGTTCGCAGTGCGAATCGGTGCCGTACCCGGGTGCCTGTTCGTTGTTGGTGCGGATGAGCGCCTCGAGCATTTCTGGTGCAGCGCCCTCGGAGTAATCGTTACGGAACTGGTGCATGTCCTGCTCCTTCATATGTGCGTGAGGTGAGTGTAAGACGGCGCGCGGGTCGCGGCGAGGTTCGGCGACGCACTTTGCCAAAACGAAGTATAACGCGTGGAAAATGTCGGGGCACATCCTTATCTGCCCCTATAATGGAGAGATTGACGATGTACCGCCCGGCGGATGCCGGGGGATATGCGAAGGAGACGCCACATGCAGGCACAGCGAGCAGAGGGCACCAAGGACCTCATCGGGCGCGATATGCGCGCTTGGCAGAAGATGCAGGAGGTCGCGGCCGAGGTGTTCGGGCCGTTTGGGTTCGAGCCCATCGAGACCCCGGCGATCGAGCAGCTCGACGTGTTCGTGCATGGCATCGGCCAGTCCACCGACGTGGTCCGCAAGGAGATGTTCCGCGTCTTTTCCGGCGCTAATTTCGAGCGCGTCCTCGCGGAGGGCACCGATGCGAAGCTCAAGGCCAAGCAGCGTCTCGCCCTGCGACCCGAGGGAACCGCGGGTGTTGTCCGCGCCGTGGTGGAGAACAACCTGGTCCCGCAGGGCTCCGCTCCGTTCAAGGCGTGGTACGCCGAGGCGATGTTCCGCGGCGAGCGTCCCCAGAAGGGGCGTTTGCGCCAGTTCCACCAGGTCGGCATCGAGTGGCTGGGCGCGCCCGACCCCGCAGCCGACGCCGAGTGCATCATCATGCTCATGCGCTTCTACGAGCGTCTCGGATTCGACCTCTCCCAGCTTCGCCTGCTGATCAACTCCATGGGCGACCCGGCGTGCCGCCCCGCATATCGCGAGGCCGTGCGCCAGTTCATCCTCGACCATGAGGATGAGATGTGCGACGAGTGCCGCGAGCGCGCGGAGCTCAACCCGCTGCGCGCCTTCGACTGCAAGAACCCGCATTGCCACGAGATCATGCAGGGCGCCCCGCTCATGCCTGATTCCCTGTGCGACGAGTGCCGCGAGCACTATGCGAAGGTCAAGCAGTACCTGGACGCGTCGGGTATCGCCTACGTCGAGGACCCCACGCTCGTCCGTGGCCTCGACTACTACACCCGCACCGTCTTCGAGGTCGAGGCCCCGGGCGCGGGCGTTGGCTCCATCGGCGGCGGTGGCCGTTATGACGGTCTGGTTGAGCTCGAGGGCGGCAAGCCCACGCCGGGCGTCGGCTTTGCGGTCGGCTTCGAGCGCGCCGTGCTCGCCCTCGAGGCGTTCGGCAAGGAGATGGATTGCGACGCCGATCGCTGCGTGTTCGTCGCCAACGCCGGTGCCGATCTGAGGGACGAGGTCTTCGCGCTTGCGCTCGAGCTTCGTGGCCGCGGGGTCCGCACCGAGTGCGATTACCAGGGCAAGTCTCTCAAGGCGCAGTTCAAGCTCGCCGATAAGCTCAACGCCTCCCACATCGTGATTATCGGCGGCGACGAGCTGGCTGCCGGCAAGGTCAAGCTGCGCAACATGGCCACGCATGAGGAGAGCCTGATCGAGCGCGCCAGCGCCGCCGAGGTCATCGCGGGGCTGTAGCGCGAAAGTCGAATCGCATGGTTGCGGCGGGGCGAGTAGCCCCGCCGTTTTTTGGTGCGAGTACGCTCATCCGTCGGGACATACACGCCGCCTGCCGATTATTTGTTGAAAAGCGGGAGAGGAACTCTATCAGACTAAAGTAGGTGGTAGGTGATGCGTCGCCCGCATATAATAGTGCGGTCGCACGGAGCCCCTGGGAGTGGGAGCATCCGTGCCTACATCTAAGGAGGTAGCGTGGCAGAGAATACGTCTGCAGAGCAGCGGCTCGGAGGCTTCATCACCGGTGACATGGTCACCGACGTGATGTCCGGCACCCGCCGCATCGACCTGACCGACCTGGCGGCCGCCGTCGAAGTCCTGTCCGATATCGACATCCCCGCCGAGCTCCGCGACAACCTCGCGCTGTTCCTGCGTCTCGAGCGCCGCGTCTTGCGTGAGTATGACGCAAAGGTGCTCGACGTCTTCGACGAGCTCATGATGAACGTGATCCGCGCCAACGCCGGCGACCCCGGCGCCGAGGCCGATGGCGAGGCCGTGGACGAACAGGGTATGCCCGCGAGTGACACACCCTCCGCATGCGCCTTCCGCGACGCCGTGGCGCTCATCGACGCCCTGCCCGTGGATCAGGCGCAGGTCATCGTCCGCGCGTTCACCGCGTTCTTCCACCTCGCCAACCTGTCCGAGGAGAACTACCGCGTGGCCCAGCTGCGCGAGCGCGAGCGCAATGTGTCCACCGAGGACGCGGTCGACCCCGCGAATGCCCTCACCGTGGCGTTCCACCAGCTCAACGAGGAGGTCGGCGGCGCCAAGGCCACCGAGCTGCTCTCACGCCTGGAGTTCCATCCGGTCTTTACCGCGCATCCCACGGAGGCACGCCGTAAGGCTGTCGAGGGCAAGATCCGCCGCATTGCCCGCCTGCTTGAGGAGCGCCCCTACATGGGCGGCTCCGACCTGGTGGAGAACGAGCGCCACATGCTGCAGGAAATCGACGCCCTCGTGCGCACGAGCCCCATCGCTCTCAAGAAGCCC
Organism: Collinsella intestinalis DSM 13280; assembly: GCF_000156175.1. Lineage (GTDB taxonomy): Bacteria > Actinomycetota > Coriobacteriia > Coriobacteriales > Coriobacteriaceae > Collinsella > Collinsella intestinalis. The sequence goes on along the minus strand of NZ_GG692710.1, from coordinate 990,393 downwards.
ACGCCCGTCGAGGAAGCCGACACCATCATCGACATCTTCGACAGCACGCTGTTCGACACCATTCCGGTGATCTACCGTCGCTTCGACGACTGGGTCCTGGGCGAGGTCGCGGGTACGGTTCCGCCCGTGTGCCCGGCGTTCTTCCACCCCGGCAGCTGGATCGGTTCCGACCGCGACGGCAACCCCAACGTCACCGCCAAGGTGAGCCGTCAGGTGGCTGCCAAGTACGCCACCCACATGATTTCCAAGCTCGCGGACAAGTGCCGTCGCGTGGGCCGTAACCTCACCCTCGAGGCCGCGTATACGCAGCCCTCGGATGAGCTGCTCAACCTGTGGAGCCACCAGGTTGAGATGAGCGAGGTGCTCACCGAGCGCGCCCGCGAGATCTCCAACTCCGAGCCGCATCGCGCCGTGATGCTCGTGATGGCCGCCCGCCTGGACGCCACGGTGGCACGCAACGCCGACACCATGTACCGTACCGCCGAGGAGTTCCTCGAGAACCTGCGCGTGGTCCAGCGCTCGCTGGCCGCCGCGGGTGCCCGCCGCGCCGCGTACGGCCCGGTTCAGACCCTCATCTGGCAGGTCGAGACCTTCGGCTTCCATATGGTGGAAATGGAGTTCCGTCAGCACTCCGTGGTCCATAGCCGCGCGCTCGCCGACATCCGCGAGCACGGTATTCACGGCGAGCTCGCCCCCATGACGCGCGAGGTGCTCGACACGTTCCGTGCCATCGGGTCCATCCAGAAGCGCTTTGGCCAGAAGATGGCCCGTCGCTACATCATTTCGTTTACCAAGAGCGCGAGCCACGTGGCCGATGTCTATGAGCTCGCGAACCTGGCGTTCGCGCACGCCGAGGACGTTCCGACCCTCGACGTGATCCCTCTGTTCGAGCAGCTCGAGGACCTCGAGGGATGCGTCGACGTGCTCGAGGAGATGCTCGCCATCCCCGCGGTGCAAAATCGCCTTGCCGAGTCCGGTCGCCGCATGGAGATCATGCTCGGCTACTCCGACTCCTCCAAGGACGCCGGCCCCACTACCGCCACGCTCGCCCTGCACTCCGCCGAGGAGCGCATTGTCGCGTGGGCCGAGAAGCACGATATCGACCTGGTGCTCATGCACGGCCGCGGCGGCGCCGTCGGCCGCGGCGGCGGTCCCGCCAACCGCGCGGTGCTCGCCCAGCCCGCCGGCTCGGTGAACTGCTTCTTCAAGGTCACGGAGCAGGGCGAGGTAATCTTCGCCCGCTATGGCAATCCTGCGCTGGCGCAGCGCCATGTTGAGTCCGTTGCCGCGGCGACCCTGCTCAACTCCGCGCCTTCCGTGGAGCGCACGAACACCGAGATGACCGCGCGCTATGCCGAGATGGCCGCCGCGCTGAACGAGGCCAGCCACGAGCGCTACCTCGACCTGCTGAACACCGAGGAGTTCACGCCGTGGTTCTCGTGTGTGACACCGCTCACCGAGGTCGGCCTGCTGCCCATCGGCAGCCGTCCGGCCAAGCGAGGCCTGGGCGCCAAGTCCCTCGACGACCTGCGCACGATCCCGTGGGTGTTCTCCTGGAGCCAGGCCCGCATCAACTTGGCCGCATGGTACGGCCTGGGCACCGCCTGCGAGAAGCTGGGCGACCTGGAGCTTTTGCAGCGCGCCTACCGCGAGTGGCCGCTGTTCAACACGTTCATCGACAACATCGAGATGTCGATCGCCAAGACGGACAATCGCATCGCCAAGATGTATCTTGCGCTCGGCGATCGCGCCGACCTGGCCGACAAGGTCTTTGACGAGATGATGCTCACGCGTTCCTGGGTGCTGCGCATCGTTGGCGACGCGTGGCCGCTCGAGCATCGTCGCGTGCTCGGTCAGGCCGTGCGCGTGCGCAACCCGTTCGTGGACGCGCTGTCGCTCGCGCAGGTTCGCGCGCTGCGCGAGGTCCGTGCCAACCAGGATGAGTTGTCCGAGGAGGCCAAGGCCGAGTTCATGAGCCTGGTTCTGGAGACCGTCACCGGCGTCTCCGCCGGTCTGCAGAACACTGGGTAAGGTCTGCTGCCTTCGCGGGTGCGCGTTGGCTTCGCGGGTGCGTTGCCCTCGCAGATGCGTGCCAGCTTCGCGGGTGCGTTGCCCCTTCAGGTGCGTGTTGGCTTCGCGGGCGCGTTGCCCTCGCGGGCGCACGTGCTTCACATTGCCTATGGAATTATGCCGTTCAGGGGTCCTGAGCGGCATTTTTTCATAGGCAAAATCCAGGGAGGCAAAGGCAAAGCCGAGTGCTGTATAGGTGAAGCCATGGCGACCAAAGTCGAGGGCCTCTAGCTGTGGGCGAGTTCGTGCCGAGTTCGGGTTGCGAACCTGTTAAGACAACGTGAGCCGAACGCTCTTCCACGCTAAAGTGCCCGGCTTTCCGCTATCCTAGTGAGTTATCGCGCTGCGGGTGCCGAGTTTCGGCGTGCGCGCGATATGCCGAGCCGCGCTGTCTACGCGCCCCGGCAGTCTGTACACCAGCCGCCCGCTTACGGCACGGGGCGGCACAGATCACGAGGAGGGCTTATGGCCGAAACGCCTGCCACCAACCCCGCCAACATGCACTGCATGCACACCCACACCTGCGGCGAGCTTCGCGCCGCCAACATCGGTGAGGAGGTCACCCTCACCGGTTGGGTGAGTCGCCGTCGCGATCATGGCGGCCTGATCTTCTGCGACCTGCGCGACCGTGAGGGCATCACGCAGATCAACTTCGACCCCGAGCACTCCGATGGCGATGCCTTCAAGATCGCCGAGACCATGCGTCCCGAGTGGCCCATCCGCGTTCACGGTGTCGTGCGCGACCGCGGTCACGACGCGGTGAACCCCAGGCTCGCAACCGGCGAGATCGAGGTCCTCGTCGACCACGCCACCGTGCTCAACCGCTCCAAGACCCCGCCGTTCCAGATCGAGGACGGCATCGAGACCGCCGAGGATACGCGCCTGCGCTATCGCTACCTGGACCTTCGCCGTCCCGAGATGGCCGCTCGCCTTCGCCTGCGCTCCGATTTCACCTTTGCCATCCGCTCCGCGCTGCACGACCGCGCCTTTACCGAGGTCGAGACGCCGGCCCTGTTTAAGTCCACACCCGAAGGTGCGCGCGACTTCGTGGTGCCGAGCCGCCTGCAGCCCGGCAGCTTCTACGCCCTGCCGCAGTCCCCGCAGCTGCTCAAGCAGCTTCTCATGGTCGGCGGCGTCGAGCGCTACTACCAGGTTGCCAAGTGCTTCCGTGATGAGGATCTGCGCGCCGACCGCCAGCCCGAGTTTACCCAGGTCGACATCGAGATGAGCTTTGTGGAGCAGGACGACGTCATGGCTCAGCTCGAGGACGTGCTGTCCGACGCCTTCGCCCGTGTGGGCGTGGAGATGCCCACGCCGCTGCGCCGCCTGTCCTACTGGGACGCCATGGACACCTATGGCTCCGATAAGCCCGACACCCGTTACGGCATGGAGCTCGTCGACCTGACCGACGTGTTCGCCAACTCCGCGTTCAAGGTGTTCGCAAGCGCTGCGACCACCGAGGGCCACGTGGTCAAGGCCGTCAACGCCAAGGGCGCCGGCGCTTGGCCCCGCGCTCAGATCGACAAGCTCGCCAAGGTCGCCGCGACCTTCGGCGCCAAGGGCCTCGCCTGGATCGCCTTCCGTGAGGACGGCTCCGTGAACAGCCCGATTGTGAAGTTCTTCACCGACGAGGAGATGACCGAGCTGCGTCGTCGCTGCGATGTCGAGCCCGGCGACCTCGTCATGTTCGCCGCCGGTCCCCGCTTGGAGGCCAACGGCATCCTCGGTGGCATGCGTTCGCACATGGCCGACGCGCTCAACGTTCCGCGCGAGGGCCACGAGTTCCTCTGGGTCGTGAACTTCCCGCTGTTCCATTGGGATGAGGAGGGCCAGCGCTACGAGGCCGAGCACCAGCCCTTCACCCTGCCGCACGTCGACGAGCTGCACCTGCTCGACGAGGACCCGCTCAAGATGGGTTCCTGCACCTACGACTTCGTCATGGACGGCTTTGAGGCCGGCGGTGGCGGCATGCGCATCCACGATGCCGAGCTGCAGCTCAAGATGCTCGAGTTCATGGGCTTTTCCGAGGAGCGCGCCCGCGCCCAGTTCGGCTTCCTCATGGAGGCCCTCGAGTTCGGCGCTCCGCCCATGGGCGGCTTCGCGCTCGGCCTCGACCGCGTGTGCATGCTGCTGGCCGGCACCGACTCCATCCGCGACGTCATGGCGTTCCCCAAGACGAGCAGCGGCAGCGACCTCATGTCCGCTGCGCCGTCCGAGGTGAGTATGGCCCAGCTCAAGGAAGTTGGCCTGCGCCTGGAGTAGCTCGTCTGATGGGCGTTCGTTCCCGTCCCGCTCTCATCATCATTGTGATCAGCGCCGTTCGGTCTATCCGGGCGGCGCTTTTCGTGTGCAGATGCTCGCTGTCGGACATGCTTATACATGTGTTGACCGGGCGTTTACCCCGCCTGACATCGGAGCGGTACCTTCAGGTTGGTGAATTGGTCCGCGCCGGTGGCGACTCCCCGCGCGGCCGCCGGCTAAGGGTTCAGCTTGCGCAGCGTGTCATCGACGAGCGCTCCGAGCATTCCCTGCGTGCCGGGTTCGAGGGTGAGGATGTCTGTCTGCCACGATTCCGGCGTGAGCGAGATTCCCAGGCCGTCGCCACCGAGAACTTCGACGCCCAGGATGCCCAAGAGCGCCTCGAGTTGCTTGCGCATGCCCGCTGCGGCGCTCTTGCCCGCGGCGCCGCAGATCACCGCGTGTTTGCCGCGGATTGCGGAGGGGCTCGTCCGGTCGTGCTCATCGGTGGGACGAGAGAGCCAGTCCAGGAGATTCTTCAGTCCGCCGGGGATTTGATAGTTGTATTCGGGCGAGCAGAACCAAAGGACGTCGGCTTGCGTTACCGCGTCGCGTGCGCGCTGGACCGCCTCGGGCGTCGGCCATTCGATGTCTTGGTTCATGAGGGGCACATCGTGCCAATCGAGCTCTTCGACCTCAGCGCGATTGCCGATGATACGGATGACCTCGCGGGCGAGTTGGCGGTTGAACGATTGCTCGCGAAGCGAGCCGACGATCATGAGGATGCGGGGCATATGCGCTCCTTTCGACGGGTATTGCATATCATTCCCTTAGGGAAGGTGGCCAGACGTTCATTTGGTTGCCAATGGGAAATCTCTGAAATTATCCAGCGTCGCGCATGCCTCGCGTCAGCGCGGAGTACAACCACGGATGCCTCCCTCGTATCGGTCTCATCTTGTTCTATACTCACTGTCGTACCAACGGGGAGCTGGCGGAGGCCGGCTGAGAGGAAGCCCGTGGGGAGCACGGGGCACTTGTCCGGCGGTCTTATCCGCCACAATCGCTTCGGGCCGGCCGTCGCGCCGCATCGCCCCGCACCGCTTCGACCCGCAACCTGATCCGGGTAATGCCGGCGTAGGGATCGAGCAGCCTTGTTCCAAACCGACGTGGCGCTTGCTTAGAAGCGTTTGCCATGAACGAGCGGACGGGCCCCTACGGAAAACGAGGGGCCCGCTTTTTTGTGGCCTCGGAAAGGAAGCTCATGGAAGCAAGCGTCGCAATTCAGGTCCTGCCCCAGCGCGTCGGCGGCAACGACGAGGTCTGCCGCATCGTCGACGAGGCGATCGCCTACATTCAGACCAAGTTCCCCGACGCCTACGTCGGTCCGTTCGAGACCACCGTCCAGGGCGACTACGACCTGTGCATGGAGGTCGTGGCGGGCGTGAACCGCATCTGCGTCGAGGCCGGTGCACCTGAGGTGGCCACCTACGTCAAGATTTTCTTCGCCCCTGAGGAGGGCGTCCTCACCACCGAGGAGAAGATTTCCAAGTACCACGAGAACGATGCGTAACATTTCCGCTTCTTCGCGTGTCATGTCGCGACTCGTCGCCCCGCTGACGATCCTTGCGCTGCTGGCGATCTGGCAGCTGGCGTGTTCGGCCGGTCTCGTACCCCCGTTCATGCTGCCGAGTCCGATTCGCGTGGGGCAGGCGCTCGCAGGCGATTGGCCTCTGCTCGTCGGGCATGCTGCGACCTCGCTTGCCGAGGCCGGGCTGGGCCTTGCCGCCGGCGTCGCCCTCGGCTTCATCGCGGCGCTCGCCATGGACCGCTTTGACCTGCTTTACCGCGCGTTCTATCCTATCGTCGTGCTTACGCAGACCATCCCGACCGTCGCCATCGCGCCGCTTTTGGTGCTGTGGTTCGGCTACGGGATGCTTCCCAAGGTGGTGCTCATCGTGGTGGCGACGTTCTTTCCCATCACGGTGGGGATGCTCGAGGGCTTGCGTTCCATCGACCCCGACGAGATTGACCTCATGCGCGCCATGGGCGCCACGCGCCTGCAGATTCTGCGTCACGTGAAGCTGCCCGCTGCGATGCCGCAGTTCTTTTCCGGGCTCAAGATCTCTGCCGCTTACGCGATTGTGGGCGCTGTGATCGCGGAATGGCTCGGCGGGTTTTCGGGTCTTGGTGTGTACATGACGCGCGTGCGCAAGGCGTATTCGTTCGACAAGATGTTCGCGGTGATCTTTTTGATCTCGGGCTTGAGTCTCGTACTCATGTGGGCGGTTGACGCCGTTCGTCGTATCGCCATGCCCTGGGAACGCCGGAGCGACTCTGAGCGATAGCCGTGTCGCATATCCGAGTACCTGCAGGCGGGGCCTGCGGATTGCATGCAGGTTGAACCTGCGGGCTGTGTGCAGGTTGAGCCTGTGGGCTGTCTACAGGCTGCGGCCTATAGGCTGTATGCGGGCCGTGGCCTGGGGATTTTAAACAAGGTTCGGGGGCGTTGCCCCCAGTTAAAAAAGGAGATATCCATGCATAAGAACACGATGGCCACCATGATGACCGGTCGTATGCTGTCTCGCCGTTCGCTGTTGAGCGCTGGTGCTGCAGGCGCTGGGCTGATCGGTGCCGCGGCGCTCAGCGGCTGCGGCGGTGCCGAAAAGCCTGCCGGATCCGCCGCATCTGGCGATACCAAGCTGCGCAAGGTCACCTTCGCCCTGGACTGGACCCCCAACACGAACCACACCGGCGTGTATGTCGCAGCCGAGCGTGGTTACTATAAGGAGGCCGGTCTCGAGGTCGAAATCGTCCAGGCTCCAGAGAACGGCGCCGACGCCCTGGTCGCCGCCGGTGACGCCGAGTTTGGCGTGACCTTCCAGGACACCATGGCCTCCTACGTTTCCGGCTCCGACTCGATGCCCGTGACCGCTATCGCCGCGATCATCCAGCACAACACCTCCGGCATCATAAGCATGAAGGACAAGGGCATCACGAGCCCCGCCGAGATGGCCGGCCACACCTACGCGACGTGGGAGCTGCCCATCGAGCAGGGTGTGATCGAGCGTTGCGTCGAGGCGGACGGCGGCGACTTCTCCAAGGTCGAGATGATTCCCTCTACCGTTACCGACGAGGTGACCGCGCTTTCCACCGATCAGGTTGACTCCATCTGGATCTACTGGGCATGGGCGGGCGAGAAGTGCAAGCTCGCGGGCCTCGATACCAACTACTTCGCCTTTGCCGACATCGACCCCGTCTTTGACTTCTACACGCCGGTCATCATCGCCAACAACGGCGTGATCGAGGACGACGCCGAAATGGTCCAGGCCTTTATGGACGCCACTCGTCGCGGGTACGAGGATTGCATCGCCGACCCGAAGGGCGCAGCCGAGATTCTGCTTAAGGCGGCGCCCGAGCTCGAGGAGGAGCTCGTGGTGGCGAGCCAGACCTATCTCGCCGAGCAGTACCAGGCGGATGCCGAGACTTGGGGTGAGATCGACCAGAAGCGTTGGGACGCCTTCTACGAGTGGGTGAGCGACCAGGGCTTTGCCGATCCGATCGAGCCCGGCGCGGGCATGACCGATAAGTTCCAGGGCTAATCGAGGCATTAAGTAACCAGTTAGGGTGTCAGAAAATATAAGTGTACGTTTTGGGGAAGGTTTTGCGGCGTTTTGCGCGTTGTCGGAATTGCGTCGCAGCAAAACCCCAGTTGGCGAAAGACCGTTTGGGCCCACGCCGTGAAAAAGAAGGGGAAACTATCCCCAAAACGTACACTTTGTTCGGGAAGGTGCTCATCGCGATGGCGCGGCTTGAGATACAGGGTATTTCACAGGGGTTCGGCGAGGTTGACGTACTTCGTGACGTGACGCTCGACGTCGAGTCCGGCGAGATCGCCTGTCTACTCGGTCCCTCCGGGTGCGGCAAGACCACGTTGTTCCATGTGATCTCGGGCCTCGCATCGCCGTGCGCCGGCCGCGTGCTGTTGGATGGCGAGGATATTACCGGTCGCCCCGGCCACTTGTCGTACATGCTGCAAAAAGACCTGCTCTTGCAGCATAAGCGCATCATCGACAACGTGTCGATGCCTCTGGTGCTGCGCGGTGTGCCGGTTGAGGAGGCCCGTTCACGTGCAGCCGAGCTCTTTGGGGTCTTCGGTTTGGAGGGCACCGAGCGCCGCTGGCCAAGTGAGCTTTCGGGTGGCATGCGCCAGCGTGCCGCGTTGCTGCGAAGCTACCTGTTTTCGCAGGAGTTCATGCTGCTCGATGAGCCGTTCTCGGCACTCGATGCCTTTACCAAGGCAGACATGCACACGTGGTTCCTCGATGTCGCGGAGCGCATGGGCACCACGGCGCTCGTGGTAACCCACGACATCGACGAGGCGCTCACGCTTGCCGACGAAGTGTTCGTCATGCGCGGAAACCCGCAGGCGGGCGAGCCGACGAGCATTGTTGGTTCGGTGCGCATCGATTGCCCGCGCGCTGAGCGCAAGACATATGCGTTGACCGAGGGATTCCTTGAGAGCAAGCGCCGCCTTCTGTCCCTTCTGGGCTAGGGCGTTGTCCTTTCGGAGCGGACGAGGGAAAAGCGGCTCCCCATTTAGGTCTCGGAGCAAGCGGGAGGAAGCTCCCATCTGTGCTTTCGGGGCAAGCGCGTGGGAAGCGGCCTCCTATCTGAACCGGGTGGGAGGCCGCTTCTGTATCGTGAAAAATGTAGCGCATGGCAAACTTCTCAGACATAATGTGCCCGCACTGTGCTAGTTTACATAGGTGAACATTTCACAGGAGGTGCTTTGTCATGCAGAAACTTGGTTCGGCTATGCCGCTGTCGCTGTTCCGCGCGGGCGAGACTGTCACGGTCTGCCGAGTGCGCGGCAACGAGGACATGAAACGGCATCTGCAGGAGATCGGCTTTGTCGACGGTGCCGAGGTGCACGTTGTCTCCTCCTCGGCGTCCAACGTCATCGTGCTCGTAAAGGGCGCGCGGTTCGGCTTGGATTCCAAAGTCGCGCAGCACATCATGGCCGCCTAGGCAAAGCTGTGCACCCGCTCATCGTCCACTGAGGTGCGGTGTCGGCACACTGGGTTGTGTCGGCATGGTCCGCGCGCGGGTCGGGGCGTGAGGACGCATGGGATGTTCTTTGATCTGCAGAAAGGGGGAAGCATGAAATCGCTGGCAGATGTGAAGGTGGGGGAGGGCGCCACCATCGTCAAGCTCCATGGTGAAGGTGCGCTGCGTCGTCACCTCATGGATCTGGGCCTCATCAAGGGCACGCCGTTCAAGGTCGTGAAGGTCGCTCCGCTGGGTGACCCGGTCGAGATCACCGTACGCGGCTACGAGTTGTCCATCCGCAAGGAGGAGGCCGCCATCGTTGAGGTCGCCTAAGGCGCCGCAAGTGGCATATTTCTACAGGTAGAGTTAGCCGAATCTAACATATATGGGATGCCAGGTGGCATTTCAATAGCGGCCCGACTCAGCAACGAGCACGTTTCAAAGCCGAGAGAAAAGAAGGATCGCATGGCGAATCCAATACTGCACATCGCGCTTGCCGGTAACCCCAATTGCGGCAAGACTACGCTGTTTAACCTGATTACCGGTGCCAACGGCTATGTGGGCAACTGGCCCGGCGTCACGGTCGAGAAGAAGGAGGCGCCCCTGTCGCGCGACAAGGGCGTGCTCATCACGGACCTGCCCGGAATCTATTCGCTGTCTCCCTACAGCCCCGAGGAGCGCGTGAGCCGCGACTACCTCATGGGCGGCGAGCCCGACGTCGTGATCCAGGTGCTCGACGCCACCAATCTGGAGCGCAACCTCTATCTCGCGCTGCAGGTCATCGAGACGGGCCTGCCCGTGGTGGTGGCGCTCAACATGGCCGATCTGGTTGAGAAGCATGGCGACAAGATCGATATCGCCGCGCTCGAGAAGAGCCTGGGTTGTCCGGTCGTGATGATCTCGGCGCTGAAGAACGAGGGCGTCGATGTGCTCATCGCGGCGGCGCGCAAGGCCGCCGGGCGCGTCAAGGGGGGCGCGGCAAAGACCGTCGCCGCCGCAGACGCCGCGGGTCCGCATCATGCGTTCGACCGTTCGATCGAAGATGTGCTCGCCCAGGTCGAGGCCCTGATTCCGGCTTCCGTCGATCCTGCTCGCCGTCGCTACTTCGCCGTTAAGCTCTTCGAGCGCGATGCCGAGGCGACCGCCGAGCTCAACCTTTCGAGCGAAGTCGCATCTCGCGTGGAGGAGCTCGTCTCCGCGTGCGAGCGCGATTGCGACGACGACGCCGAGTCGATCATCGCCGGTGAGCGTTACGGCCTCATCGCGCACATCGTCGACGGCTGCCTGCACCGGGCCCCCGCTCGCATGAGCACCTCCGAGAAGATCGACCGCATCGTGACCAATCGCTGGCTCGGCCTGCCGATCTTCGCCGCCATCATGTTCGCCGTGTACTACCTCGCCATTTCGACCTTCGGCACCGCCATGACCGACTGGGTGAACGACAACCTCTTTGGCGAGGGCTGGGAGTTCTTCGGCAACGCCATGCCGTCCGTCCCCGCGCTTTTTGAGGGCTGGCTCACCGCCGCCGGTGCGTCCGATATGGTCATCTCCCTGGTGTGCGACGGCATCGTCGCCGGCGTGGGTGCCGTCCTCGGGTTCATCCCGCAGATGTTCGTGCTGTTCGTGCTGCTGTCCTTCCTCGAGGACTGCGGCTACATGGCGCGCGTGGCGTTCGTCATGGACCGCGTCTTCCGTCGCTTTGGCCTGTCGGGCAAGTCATTCATTCCCATGCTCGTATCCACGGGCTGTGGCGTTCCCGGCGTACTCGCCACCAAGACGATTGAGAACGAGAAGGATCGTCGCATGACGGTCATGACCACCACGTTTATTCCCTGCGGCGCCAAGCTCCCGGTCATTGCGCTCGTCATGGGCGCGCTGATCGGCGATGCCGAGGCAAGCTGGATCGCCCCGCTGTTCTACTTCCTCGGTGTGTTCGCGGTCATCGTCTCGGGCATCATGCTCAAGAAGACCCGCCTGTTCGCAGGCCGTCCCACGCCGTTCGTGATGGAGCTTCCCGCTTACCACATGCCGTCTCTGCGCAGCTGGGCGCTGCATGTGTGGGAGCGCGTGGGCGCTTACATCAAGAAGGCGTTCACCATTATCTTCGCCTCGACCATCGTTGTGTGGTTCCTGTCCAGCTTTGGCATGTTCGAGGGCTCCTTTGGCTACCTTCCGTCCATGGAGGGCACGCCTTCGGAGTTTACCGATTACTCGCTGCTCGCGACTGTCGCCGGTGCCGTGAGCTGGATGTTCGCGCCGTTGGGCTTTGATTCCTGGCAGGCAACGGCGATGTCCGTCACGGGTCTGGTCGCCAAGGAGAACGTCATGTCCACCGCGGCCTCGCTGCTGCATCTGGTGGACGCCACCGAGACCGATCCGAGCCTGTGGGCCGCGTTCGCGGCGCTGTTCCCCAGCGCAGGTGCCATCGCCGCGTTCGGTGCCTTCAACCTGCTGTGCGCGCCGTGCTTTGCGGCCATGGGCACCATTCGAGCCCAGATGAACTCGGGTAAGTGGACGGCCATCGCGCTGGCCTACGAGTGCGGCTTCGCTTGGGTGGTCGGCCTCATGATCAACCAGTTCTACCTGGCCGCCCAGGGCGTGTTCAGCGTGTGGACCTTCGTTGCGGCGGCGTTCGCGATCGCGATCGTCTTCCAGCTGCTGCGCCCTATGCCGAGCTATGCGTGGGACGATGAAGCGGCAGATTCCGCCGCTCAGCCCGCGATGGGGAACTAGGCGCGCCGAGCGTCGAGGTCCCGATGTCATTCAGTCGACTTTTGGTAACATCGAATCGAGGTTCGGGGGTAGCGAGGCATTTTACGAGGGGCGCATCTCGTGTTTTGCCGCGCTCGCCGGGGAATATGATCGCGTTGGCGAGAATGAAGTTGCCAAAAGTCGACAATTTGATTTCATGAACTCAACGCGTTAAGGAAATAATGCATAATGGGACCCATAGATTTCACAATTCTGAGTATTATTGCAATTGCATTTGTTCTCGTGGTTGTTCGCGTGCGTAAAAAGGGCACGTGCGGTGATTGCGCGAGCGCCGGGTCATGCGGTGGATCATGCGCGAGCTGCGCGACTTCCAAACGCTCGTCGTGCCCGGCCTGCGAGGGCGCCGATTCCATCGCCGACCGCCTTTCCAAGAACATCTCGGTTGGGAGGCGGTGAGCCTCGGGCCCTCTTGCATCGGGAATACCGGTTCGAGCGCGCCATGAACGACGGAGCGTATGCGCTCAGGCCCTCTTGCATCGGGAGTGTCGTTTCTCCGTGTCATAAGCACAACTCTCGAAAGCCCCCGCTCATCACGGGGCTTTTTCGCGTCCATGCGCAATTTCGCGCCTGTCCCCGATTGGCGCCTGGGGGCGGGTTGGTGGGGCGTGGTAACCTGAAAACACGTGTCTGCCGTCCAGCAGAAAGGAGGCGCAGCGCCATGATCGCCCGCGCCGACCAATCTCTCAAGTACCTGCGCCTGCTCTCGGAGCATTTTCCCACGCAGCAATCGGTGTTCACCGAGATCATCAACTTGCAGGCAATCCTCAACCTGCCCAAGGGCACCGAGCATTTCATGAGCGACCTGCACGGTGAATACGAGGCGTTCCTGCATATCCTCAACAACTGCTCGGGCGTGGTGCGCGAGCACGTGGACGACATCTTTGGCGACGAGCTCTCCGAGGAGGAAAAGGGCGACCTGTGCACCCTCATCTACTACCCGCATGAGAAGCTCGCGCTCGCGCATCTGCAACATATCGCGACGCCGAGCTGGTACAAGGTCATGCTCGAGCGCCTGCTGGTGGTGGCGCGTTCCCTGTCCAGCCGTTACACGCGCTCCAAGGTCCGCAAGGCCATCCCGCGCGATTACGCCTACATCATCGACGAGCTGCTGCACACGCACCCCGATGAGAACAACTACCGCGTGCGCTATCACGAGCGTATCATCGCGTCGATCCTGGAGACCGATGCGGGCGAGGACTTTATCTGCTCGCTGTCCGATCTCATCAAGCGGCTGGTCATCGACCATCTGCATTTGGTGGGCGATATCTTCGACCGCGGCGGCGGGGCGTCCAAGATCATGGACCGCCTGATGGAGTACCACTCGCTGGATATCCAGTGGGGCAATCACGACCTGCTGTGGATGGGCGCGGCTGCCGGTCAGTCTGCGTGCATCATCACGGTTTTGCGCAACAACTTGCGCTACGGCAATTTCGAGATCTTGGAGAACGACTACGGCATCTCCCTGCGCGAGCTTGTGGCGTTTGCCGAGCGCACCTACGAGCCGGTTCCCGATGGCGCGACCGGTTTGGCTGCCAAGCTCACGCCGTTGGCGAAGGCCGTGAACGTCTTGCTGTTCAAGCTCGAGGGGCAGATCATCATGCGCCACGGGAGCTTCGACATGCACGACCGGTTGCTGCTCGAGCGCATCGACGTCGAGGCGGGGACCGTCGAGCTGCACGATGGCACGGTATACGAGCTCGCCACACGCGATTTCCCTACGCTCGACCCGGAGCATCCCTATGAGCTCACGCCCGAGGAGGCGCGGATCGTCGAGAAGCTCGTGGCGGAGTTCACGAGCGCCGATCACCTGCGTCGCCATATCGAGTTCCTCTACAGCCACGGTTCCATGTACCTGGTGCGCAATCACAACCTGCTGTTCCACGGTTGCGTCCCGCTGAACGAGGACGGTACGTTCTCGAGCATGAACTGCCTGGGCACCTGGCGCAGCGGCCGCGATTACCTCGACTTCTGCGATGAGATCGCGCGTCGTGCCTGGCGTGAGCGCGACGAGGATTCGCTCGACTGGATGTGGTACCTCTGGATCGGCATGAAGTCCCCGGCGAGCGGCCGTTTGGTCAAGACCTTCGAGCGCTCCTACATTGACGACCCGGATTGCTGGGTCGAGCCCATGGACCCCTATTTCGAGCTGACCAAGGACGAGGCGACGTGCGATGCCATCATGGCGGAGTTTGGCGTGTCCGCGGGTTCGGGGCATATCGTGAACGGACACACGCCCGTGCACACCGCCGAGGGCGAGCAGCCCATTCGCGCGAACGGGCGCCTGCTCGTGATCGACGGCGGCTTTTGCAGCGCGTATCACCCCAAGACGGGAATCGCTGGTTACACCCTCATCTCGAGCTCGCGCGGGTGCCGTCTCAAGGCGCATCAGGCGTTCGAGAGCGTCGAAGCCGTGCTCACGCGCAACGCCGATATCGTGAGCGAGACCGACCGCTTCGATGTGGCCGAGCGCCGGCGCATGGTGAGCGACACCGATACGGGTGTGCAGATTCGCGAGCAGATCAGCGATCTTCGGGCCCTGCTCGAGGCCTACCGTACCGGCACCCTCGACGAGCGCCCCTAGCGTGCCAATTGGGGACAGGTACAGATTGAGGCATTTCGCCCCATGGAGGGCGGGCGGCGCGACCCGTGCTTGAGCGCGGTGAATGTCCCAATTTGCACCTGTCCCCAAATGAGGTGTAACCGCGTTGAAACATACGTGTGCGACTATGGGAAGTCGCAGCAACCGTGCTTTGTGAAAGGTCTGGCAATGGATCAGCAGCAGTACATCGACTTTGTCCTGCGCACCGTCGAGGAGCGCGACATCCGCTTCATCCGCCTGTGGTTCACCGATGTGCTCGGCCGCCTCAAGAGCTTCGCCATCAGCCCAGAGGATCTCGAGGTCGCGTTTGAGGAGGGCATCGGCTTCGACGGCTCGGCCATTGAGGGCTTCACCACGCCCGACGAGGCGGACATGCTGGCTTTTCCCGATCCCTCGACCTTCCAGATCCTGCCTTGGCGCCCTACGCGCGACGGCGCGGCTCGCATCTTCTGCGATGCGTGCACCCCTGATCGCCAGCGGTTTGCCGGCGATTCCCGAGAGTGCCTGCGCCGCATGTTCTATCGCGCCGAGAAGCTCGGCTACATCATGAACGTTGGTGCCGAACTGGAGTTTTACTACTTCCCCGACGAGCGTACCCCCGAGCCGTTGGACGCCGTGGGTTATTTCGACCTCTCGCCGTCCGACTCCGCTCGCGACCTGCGCCGCTCCACGGTGCTCATGCTCGAGAAGATGAGTATCCCCATCGAGTACACCTTCCACAGCTCCGGACACTCGCAGCACGGTATCTCGATGCGCCATGCCGAAGCCCTCACCATGTCCGATGCGATCATGACGGCCAAGCACGTGATCAGCACATGCGCCTACGAGGCCGGCATCCATGCCAGTTTCATGCCCAAGCCCATCGCCAAGGGCTCGTCCTCGGCGATGTTTTTGCACCAGTCGCTATTCGACCGCGAGGGCAACAACGTGTTCTGGGGCGACGATTCGCAAAACCACCTGTCGTCGATCGCCAAGAGCTACATGGCCGGCATCCTCGCCCATGCGTCCGAGATCAGCGCCATCACCAACCCCACGGTGAACTCCTACAAGCGCCTGTCCGCCGGTGCGGGCAACGGCCCGCGCTTTGCCACGTGGGGCATGCGCAACCGCGCTGCCATGATCCGCGTGCCCATCT
The DNA here is from genome assembly GCF_000156175.1 of Collinsella intestinalis DSM 13280. Classification (GTDB taxonomy): domain Bacteria; phylum Actinomycetota; class Coriobacteriia; order Coriobacteriales; family Coriobacteriaceae; genus Collinsella; species Collinsella intestinalis. The sequence continues at coordinate 974,530 of NZ_GG692710.1, read as the reverse complement.
ACAAGCCCGGTAAGCAGGCTGCGGCCCGCATTGAGCTCCGCAGCCCCGACCCGATGGCAAACCCGTATCTGGTGAATACGGTGACGCTTGCCGCTGGCCTGGACGGTATCAAGCGTGGGCTCGAGTTGCCCGAGGAGGCAACCTCCGAGCTGCTACGCTTGCCGGAGTCCGAGTTGCGCGCCCGCGGCATCGAGCCCCTGCCGAGCAATCTCGACGAGGCGCTTGATGTGTTCGAGAGCTCCGACTTCATGAAGGACGCCCTGGGTGAGCATATCCACTCGTTCTTCCTCAAGAAGAAGCGCGCGGAATGGGAGCGTTTCAACTCGACGGTCACCGAGTGGGAGCTCAGGCACTACCTGGCCAATTCGTAACCGTCCCGTGCGATTCGAGGCGCACGTCGTTTGATAAGATGACGTCTACGGAGGTGAGCTCATGGCGGAAAAGACAGTGCTGTTCATGGCCCGTACTACGCGGCTGCATGACTTCATCAGGACGCTCTCGACGTCTCTCGGCGTCGAGGTGCACGTTGCCACGCCCGATTCGCCTGCAGCGGCGCACGACTTCGACCTGTTGGTTCTCGACGCCGACGGCGTTCGCCCCGATCGTGTGGATGCCATGGCCAAGTGGCTCGAGTCGCGCGGTGGAGCGCCCATGCTGCTGGTCGTCGATGAGGAAGATATCGCCGAGATGCGCCTTCCCTCCCGGGTCCGCTCCGATTTCATCTGCTCGGGCGCGGGAGATGCCGAGCTTGAGGTCCGCGCACGCCAGCTTTTGGGCGAGTGCGAGGCCGTTCCGGTCGATGAGGTGCTCACCGTGGATAACCTCACTATCAACCTTGCCACCTACCAGGTGTCGCTCGATGGCGAGCCTGTCGACCTCACGCTCATGGAGTATTCGCTGCTGAGCTTTTTGGCCACGCACCCCAATCGCGCGTACAGTCGAGAGGTCCTGCTGCATCGCGTATGGGGTTTCGAGTACTGCGGGGGCACCCGTACCGTGGACGTTCACATCCGCCGTATCCGCAGCAAAGTCGGTCCCCTTATCGCCGCGCATATCACCACCGTCCGCGGCGTCGGCTACCTCTTCAAGGAGTAGCCTCAGCCGGTGTTGCGTCTCAATTGGTGCCAGGTACAAATTGCGCCGCGGTGTCGATTATCGTTCCAAGTGGAGGGGCGGGCGCGAATCATACCAGCGCAAATCGCGGCGTCTCACGCAGCGCTGCGAAGCGATTGCACCTCAGAACAAGACGCTTGAGAAATCCTTAACGCAACTTACAACTTGATTAAGCTCCGTCGCTCGTGCTGAGCGGAGCTGCGCTTTTGGGGTACAACGTTGGAGAATTAAGACGTTGAAAGGACCGTTCATGAGTGAAGAAAAGACCCCTCAGCGCCCCGAGGGCCTTGGATCGGAGCAACGCCCGTCCTCGCAGCCGCGTCTCGAGGTCGAGCCCACGCCCGTCGAGCCCGCAGGTGCTGCGCCTGGCAATGCAAGCGCCCATACCACGGCGCACATCCCCGTCGATCCCGGCAACCCCACCGCCGCTGGCTCCACCCGCCAGGTCCCTCCGGTGGATTACTCGTATTCCCAGGGTCAGCATGTCGCTGGCCAGAACGCGCAGGCCCATGCGTCCACGTATACCGAGACCCGCACCGTGGTCAAGACCAAGAGCAAGAAGCTTCCCATCTTCCTGGCGTCCTTCGCCGGCCTGGTGGTCGGTGCGGTGCTGGTTATCGCTCTCGTCATGTCTGGCGCGTTCCGTATCACCGATTCGAACGTCGAGACTGCCGGCACCTCCGGCACCCCGCAGAAGATCGACATCAACCCCGAGGACACCACGCTGTCCGAGGCCGTGGCGGCAAAGGCGCTGCCCTCCGTCGTGTCCATCACCGCCCAGGGCGAGGATGAGAACTCCGGTGGTATCGGCAGTGGCGTGATTTTGGACACAGACGGCAATATCCTCACGAACCATCACGTCGTCCAGGGTGCGACCGCGCTCGTGGTGAACACCGATGACGGCAACAGCTACGAGGCGGAGCTCGTCGGCGCGGACGAGTCCAGCGACCTGGCGGTCATTCGCCTCAAGGATCCCAAGAGCGCCAAGCTCACCCCCATCGAGGTCGGCGATTCCGACGACATCGCGGTGGGCGAGTGGGTCATGGCCATTGGCAGTCCCTTCGGCAACGAGCAGTCCGTGTCCACGGGTATCGTCTCCGCGCTCTACCGTTCCACCGCCCTGCAGAGCGCGAGCGGTACGTCCATCTACGCGAACATGATCCAGACCGATGCGGCCATTAACCCCGGTAACTCCGGCGGTGCGCTTGTCAACGATGAGGGGCATCTCATCGGCATCAACTCGGTCATCGAGTCCTATTCTGGCTCCAGCTCGGGCGTTGGCTTTGCGATCCCGGTGAACTACGCCATTAACATCGCCAACCAGATCATCGATGGTGAGACTCCGGTCCATCCGTACCTGGGAGTTTCCCTGATGAGCGTAAATGCCTACAACGCCCGCACGAACGAGCTGGCGGTCGATAGCGGCGCTTATGTGGCGGAGGTCACCGCCGACGGCCCGGCTGCCCAGGCGGGTATCCAGAAGGGCGACATCGTCACCGCCGTCGACGGCGAGGGTATCGCCTCGGCGGACGGCCTGATCATCGCCTTGCGTGAGCATGAGGTGGGTGACGAGGTGACCTTGACGGTCGTGCGAGGCAAGGATGAAACCGAGGTCAAGGTGACGCTTGGGTCGGATGAGGCCCTGCAGGCCGAGCAGGAGGACACGTCCGACGGCCCCGGTGCCGGAACCGGCATGAGCCGCGAGGAGTTCTTCCGCTATCTCGAGGAGTACATGGGCGGCGCGCTGCGCTAACGCCCTGCCCCGACGCAATTGGGGACAGGTGCAAATTGCAACATTTTGGGCGGGTGCCGAGGAGGCGCCCGCCTTTTCTTTACCGGATGAGCTTCCAGGGTTGCGTGCCAAGTCGGTCGGCGATCTTCTCGAGGGTGGAGAGCTTGAGGTTGCTGTTGCCACTTTCGATGAGGTCAAGCAGCACGCGGCTTATACCGAGCTGCAAGGCAAAATCGACCTTGGACAATCCCGAGGCCTCGCGGATGGCGATGAGATTCTCGCCCAGGTTCTGTCGCGCGTTCGCATTCATGGTTCGAGCATGAGCGCGTCGACGCGATAAAATGTAAGACGCGCTTTACATCTGGGGCATTACCCATAGCGATTCCAAGAAAACTCAGCGCGAGGGTGAGGTATCGGTGTGATGGGGGATAAGTGGGAAAACTACGTTGAGCGGAGGTGCAGCCATGTCGAAGGCAAAAGAGCGGGCGTTCGAGGTCGTTCGTGGAGGGCGGTTCCTACCCACGCCGTCGGTGCTGGCCTTTGGCATGGATGAAGGCCCACTGTCTGATCGCGAGCTGGGTGCTCTGCACTGGGTGCGCGATGCGGGCTATGCGATCGCGATGTTCGCACATGAGCCTGCTGAGCCCTTGCGTGCGCAGCTTGCCGAGCACGGAATCCCTGCGACTGTCCTTGCGGACGACGAGGGTCCCGCGAGCGAACCCGATGCCCCGTTCACGGTGGCTGCGGCCCGTGCCGAGGCCCTTGCGCGCTTTTGCGCGCAGCGCGGCGCGACGTTGGAGCAAGCGGTGGTGATCGCCGTCACGCCGAGGGATTGCGAGGCCATGATGAGCGCAGGTAGGGCCCTTGCTCTTCACGGTGCGGGAATCGATGCCTCAGTGGCGGCGGAGCAGACGTTTTTCGACCGCGCCATGAGCGGCCTCGTGCATGCGCTGAACGCGGCCGTGGCGATGCGCGTGTAGGTAGGTCGCGGCTCCGTGCCGTCGTCGTGCTATTCCGCGCGGCTTACCACTCGTCCACGCGGTCGTGGTTGATGGGGCGGTAGAACAGGCGCTGCAGCTCGTCGGCATCGCGCGTCTGTCCGAGAGCCCACATGGTCTTGGCCACGAGCGCCTCGGTGGTCATGTCGCCGCCCTTGAGGATTCCAGGGTGCTCGGCATATGCGCGGCCGACCTCATATACGCCTAGGTCCAGGCCCTCCTCGGGCACCTGTGTGGTCATGACCACAGTGCGGCCGGAATCGACCCAGTCAAAGATGGCCTCCTGATAGGAAGCGCCGTCGGCACCCCGCTCGGGCACGCCGCCCATACCGAAGGTCTCGAGGATCACGGCGTCGTAATCGGGCTTGAGCAGACGGAAGATGTCGGGTGTGAGACCGGGCGTGAGCTTGAGGGCGCACACACGGCTGTTGAGCTCGTTGTAGAAACGGGGCTCGTCGAGAGCGCCGTCGGCATCGCGCGCGGCACCGTCCCCGGCGCAATCGCACTCGGCCGGACCGGCGGACACGGCGGCCGACCCGCTACAGATGATCTTGTCCTGGCGTAGGTAGGCCAACACGGGGTAGTTGATGCTGTTGAACGCGTTGAAGCTCATGGTGCGCTGCTTGCGGGCGCGCGTGCCGGCGATTGCATACCCGCCAAACACGATGGACACGTCGCGCGAGCGGTCGGACACGGCATACACAAGGCTTTGGTACAGGTTGATCTTCGCATCGGTGAAGGGGTTGCCCATGGGCTGCTGGGAGCCGGTGAGCACGATGGGCTTGGGGCTGTCCTGAATGAGGTAGGAGAGCGCCGCCGCGGTGTAGGACATGGTGTCGGTGCCGTGCAGGACCACGAAGCCGTCGTGCGTGTCGTAGTTCTCGCGGATGACCTCGGCGATGCGCAGCCAGTCGGCGGGGCGCATATTGGTGCTGTCGATGTTCATGGGCTGCACGATGTCGAGTTCGCACAGGCCCTCGATCTCGGGCACGTTGCGAGCGAGCTCCTCGCCGGTGAGAGCGGGGGAGAGACCGTTGCCGTCCTCGGCGGAGGCGATGGTGCCGCCGGTGGCGATCAAGAGGATGTGCTTCATGCGGGCTCCTTTGCTCTGCAGTCCCTGCGGTTGCCTCGTCTCATAGCTTGCGGCCTTATGTGGGCATGGCCGGTGCGCGGCGAGGCGCCCTTATGGGGGCGGTCAGCGCGCTTCGAGGCGCTATCGAGATATTGTAGGCCAAAAAACCCTGTAGGATTTCTGCGTATGCGCAGCTCGGCGAGTATGATGTACCAATTGGCTGACACGTGTTGCCGCTGCGGCGCAGCGGCATGGTTGGGAGGGTTCATGACCCAGAACGCATCCGAGCAGACCCAGCAGAAGGTGCTGGTTTTCGACTTCGGCGCGCAGTATGCGCAGCTCATTGCCCGTCGCGTGCGCGACCTGCATGTATATTCTGAGATCGTCCCGTGCGACATCACGGCCGACGAGGTGCGTGAGATGGCGCCCTCCGCGCTGATTCTCTCCGGCGGCCCCGCGTCCGTGTACGCCGAGGATGCCCCGACGGTCGATCCTTCCATCTACGACCTCGGCCTGCCCATCCTGGGATTTTGCTACGGCCACCAGGTGACCGCCGTCACGCTCGGCGGCGAGGTGGGTCACTCGGAGATCGGCGAGTACGGCCCCGCCACCATCGAGCGAGACCGCGAGAGCGCGCTGTTCAACGCCACTCCGCTCGAGCAGACCGTGTGGATGAGCCACCGCGATGCCGTCTCGCGCGTGCCCGAGGGCTTTGCCGTGACGGCCAGCACCTCCGTGTGCCCGGTCGCCGCTATGGAGAACGCCGAGCGTCGTATCTACACCACGCAGTTCCATCCCGAGGTCAAGCACACCGAGTACGGCCAGCAGCTGCTCAAGAACTTCCTGTTCGACATCTGCGGCCTCGAGGCAGCGTGGACCATGGACAACCTGGTCGAGACCATGACGGACGAGTTCCGTGCGGCCGTGGGCGAGGACCGCGTGATCCTGGCGCTCTCCGGCGGCGTGGATTCCTCCGTGGTGGCGGCCCTCGGCGCCCGTGCGGTTGGACGCCAGATGACCTGCGTGTTCATCAACCACGGGCTGCTCCGCAAGGGCGAACCCGAGCAGGTGGAGGAGGTCTTCACCAAGCAGTTTGACGTCGACTTCGTGCACGTACACGCCGAGGAGCGCTACGCCGCGCTGCTCGACGGCGTGACCGACCCCGAGGAGAAACGCCGCATCATCGGCACGCAGTTCTGGAACGAGTTCTTCGCCGTGGCCAAGGAGCTCGAGCAAGATGGCCGCCCGGTGAAGTACCTGGCTCAGGGCACCATCTACCCCGACATCATCGAGAGCGGCGCGCGCAAGACCGGTGGCAAGACGGCCACTATCAAGAGCCACCACAACCTCATCCCGTTCCCCGAGGGCGTGCATTTCGACCTCATCGAGCCGCTTGATCACTTCTTTAAGGACGAGGTCCGCGAGCTGGGTCTGGCGCTGGGTCTGCCTGAGCACATCGTGTACCGCCAGCCGTTCCCGGGTCCTGGCCTGGCCATCCGTATCATCGGCGCGGTGAGCCCCGAGAAGCTCGAGATCTTGAAGAACGCCGACGCCATCGTGCGTGAGGAGCTGGATGCGTACAATGCGCGCCTGTTCGAGCAGACCGGCGAGCGCAATTCCGAGCACTCCTGCTGGCAGTACTTCTGTGTGCTGCCCGACATCAAGTCCGTGGGCGTGATGGGCGACGAGCGTACCTACGCGCGCCCCGTGATCCTGCGCGCCGTGGAGTCCAGCGACGCCATGACCGCTGACTGGGCGCGCCTGCCTTACGAGGTGCTCGCGCGCATCTCCGGCCGCATCGTGGCTGAAGTCCCCGGCATTAACCGCGTGGCGTACGATATCACGAGCAAACCGCCGGCGACCATTGAGTGGGAGTAGCGAGAAACGGCACCGTCCAAGCCCCTGACCTGCGGAGAGGTCGGGGGCTTTTCTTTTCTGGCAACCTCTGGGCAACCTTTCGATGAATGCGGCGCTTTATGTCTCGGGGGGGTGGACGCCTCATTTGGGCGGGTCCTGCAGAAATTATCGCGGTCTGAGGCGCAATGCGTTGCAGCGAAATGGGGTTCGAAAGCAAGGTGACCAGAGAAGTTGGGGTTTTTCGTATTAGATTCCGACAATGCCGAGTATGCGGCTCGACTTCAACTTCGTGACCTGCTGTTTTGCTGATGAAAAATAGCAGCTAGTCAGCAAGACCGAGATTGAGTACGAAAAAGCTCAACTTCTTTGCTCGGGAGTGGAGAAAACCGTCTTCCCGGCAGGCGTGAGCTCGGCTGATGCGGCAACCATGGAAAGTGTGGACGTCTGGGTGCCTGATATGCGCGGATCGGCGGGCTGCGATGCAACGCGAGCCCTGCCGATCCGGGAGTTTTGAACCTCATGCCGTCTTTTCTCCCCTTACGTTCGGGGGCTTGATGTGAACGGCTCAGTCTGTTCGTTTCTAGTCGAACAGACTCGGCATATCGTCTTCCTTCATGAGCGCACCGGCGCACGGCAGGCTCTGGGCGGTGAACTTCTCGGCGGAGACGCCGGCGCCCAGCACCTCCTCGACTGTGCTCACGGTGGTGACAACGCGGCCCTTCTTGGCGGTGAACGCCTGGACACCCTGCGTGTTGGTGGTCGTCTTGGTCTTGAGCAGCGACGTGTTGAAGTTCATCAGGCGGTAGTCGCTCGAGACCAGCGCGATGTCGCGATCCTCCTTGAGCACCTGCGCATACAGCAGCTTGGACCCGCCGTAGATGGCGTTCTTGAGGCGCTTGCGGTTGGTCTTGGTGACGTAGCCTGCGAGCGCGACGCGCACCGCGCGCCCGTTCTCAAAGACGAACAGCACATCAGCCTTGTAGTCCTCGGGGTCGATCACCCAGATCACACTCTCGTCCGGGTCCATCTCGAGGTCCGTCGCCAGGTACGAACCAAGCTGAGCGGACTTTGTGTCCTCGAACGCCGCGACCTTGCACTTGTACACCTGGCTCTTGTTGGTGAACACCAGCAGCTCGTGCGTGTTGGCGGACGGAAACTCGATGAAGGGCTCGTCGCCGTCCTTGTACTTGAGTTCCGCGGCCTTGCGCAGCACGCGGTCGGTCATCTTCTTGAGGTAGCCCTCGCGCGAGAGCATGATGGTGACCGGGTACTCCTCGACCTCGGGCTCCAGGCTCACCTCGATGACGTCGGACGGCTCGATCCTGCCCGTGCGGCGCGGCATGACGTACTTCTTGTTGACCGCGGCCAGTTCGTCGCGAATGACCTTCTTGATGTTGTCCTCGCTCGAGAGGATTTCCTCGAGCTCGGCGATCTCGGCCTCCAGCTTGGCGATGTCCTTGGTGCGGTTGAGGATGTACTCCTCGTTGATGTTGCGCAGCTTGAGCTCGGCCACGAACTCCGCCTGGGTCTCGTCGATGTCAAATCCGCGCATCAGGTTGGGGACGACTTCGGCCTCGAGCTTGGTGCCGCGGATGATGGCGATGGCCTTGTCGATGTCGAGGAGGATGGCCTCCAGACCGTGCAGCAGGTGCAGGCGCTCGGACTTCTTGCCCAGGTCGAAGTTCACGCGGCGACGCGTGGACTGGATACGCCACGCAACCCACTCATGCAGGATCTGGCGCACGCCCATGACGCGGGGGTAGCCGTCCACCAGGACGTTGAAGTTGCACGAGAACGAGTCCTGCAGCGTGGTGGTGCGGTACAGCTTGGCCATGAGCTTTTCGGGATCGACGCCGCGCTTGAGGTCGATGGCGATGCGCAGGCCGGAGAGGTCGGTCTCGTCGCGGATGTCGGCGATCTCGCGCACCTTGCCTTCCTTGGAGAGCTTGATGATGCGGTCGATGATGATGTCGGTCTTGGTGGTGTAGGGGATCTCGTAGACCTCGATGATGCGCTCTTCGGGGACCCAGCGCCAGCGCGAGCGGATCTGGAAGCTGCCCAGGCCCGTCTCGATGATGCGCTCCATCTCCTCGCGGCGGTAGATGATCTCGCCGCCGGTGGAGAAATCGGGCATGGGCATGTACTCGAGCAGGTCACAGCTGGGGTCCTCGAGGAAGTGCATGGTGGCGGTACAGACCTCGTTGAGGTTGAAGCCGCAGATGTCGGAGGCCATGGCCACGCCGATGCCCTTGTTGGCCGACACCAGGATGTTGGGGAACGTGGTGGGCAGCAGGCGCGGCTCCTTCATGGCGCCGTCGTAGCTGTCCACGAAGTCGACCGGGTCCTTGTCGATGTCCTTGAAGATCTCGGCGCAGATGGGGGAGAGCTTGGCCTCGGTGTAACGCGAGGCGGCGTAGGTCAGGTCGCCCGAGTAGTACTTGCCAAAGTTGCCCTTGGACTCCACGAACGGCGCGAGCAGCGCCTCGTTGCCCGTGGCGAGGCGCACCATCGTCTCGTAGATGGCGGCGTCGCCGTGCGGGTTGAGCTTCATGGTCTGACCCACGATGTTGGCGCTCTTCTGGCGCTCGCCCTTGAGCAGGCCCATCTTGTACATGGTGTAGAGCAGCTTGCGGTGCGAGGGTTTGAAGCCGTCGATCTCGGGGAACGCGCGTGAGACGTTGGTGCTCATGGCGTAGGGCATGTAGTTGGTTTCGAGCGTCTCCGTGATGGGCTGCGCCGTGACCTCCGAATGCAGGCCGATGACGTTGTCGGTGTTGACCTGCTTCTTCTTGTTAGGGGTGTTGGTTTTCTTCTTAGCCACGATTTCCTCTTGATGCTTCCTTTAGGGCCGTTGTGCTGTAGCGCGTGCGGGGCCGCCGGATGGCGGGCGCGGGGCTTGTCGCGGGCTGACGCCGCTCGTCCTGGCCGCCCGTCTTTACTGCAGGTCCAGCTGGTCGAGATATTCCTTGCCGTGCTCGGCGATATGGCGCTTACGGCCGGCCTCGTCGTTGCCCAGCAGCAGGTTGAACATGGACTCCATCTTGGCCACGTCCTCGGGCTCCACCTTGATCAGGCGGCGCGTCTCGGGGTTCATGGTGGTGAGCCACATCATGTCAGGGTCGTTCTCACCAAGACCCTTGGAGCGGTTGATGGAGCACTTCTGGTCGCCGATCTCGGTCAGGATGGCGTTCTTCTCGAGCTCGGTGTAGGCGAAGTAGGTCTTCTCCTTGCAGTTGATCTCATACAGCGGCGACTCGGCGATGTAGACGTAGCCCTCGTCGATGAGCGTGGGGACCAAACGGTAGAGCATCGTCAGGATGAGCGTGCGGATGTGGTAGCCGTCTACGTCGGCGTCCGTACAGATGATGACCTTGCTCCAGTTGAGGTTGTCCAGGTCAAAGGCGCCCAGGTTCTTGATGCGCTTGTCCTTGATCTCCACGCCGCAACCCAGCACGCGCATGAGGTCCATGATGATGTCGGACTTGAAGATGCGCGGGTAGTCCTCCTTCAGGCAGTTGAGGATTTTGCCGCGGACGGGCATGACGCCCTGGAACTCGGCATCGCGCGAGGTGCGAATAGCGCCCGCCGCCGAGTCGCCCTCTACGATGTAGACCTCGCGGCGGGTCTTGTCCTTGGAGCGGCAGTCGATGAACTTCTGCACGCGGTTGGCCATGTCGGTCTTTTGTTGCAGGTTGGTCTTGATGCTCTGGCGGGTCTTCTCGGCGTTCTCGCGCGAGCGCTTGTTGATGAGCACCTGCTCCATGATCTTGTTGGCGGCGTCTTTGTTCTCAATCAGGTAGGTCGCCAGGCGCTCCTTGAAGAATGCCGTCATGGCCTGCTGGATGAAGCGGTTGTTGATGGCCTTCTTGGTTTGGTTCTCGTACGACGTCTGGGTGGAGAAGCAGTTGGTCACCAGCACCAGGCAGTCCTGGACGTCCTGCCACTTGATGGAGCTCTCGTTTTTGTTGTACTTGCCCTGTTGCTTGATGTAGGCGTCAATCGCGCTGGTAAGCGCGCTGCGGGCCGCCTTCTCGGGCGAGCCGCCGTTCTCCAGCCACGAAGAGTTGTGGTAGTACTCCTGCATCTGGAAGGTGCGGGAGAAGCACAGGCAGGCCGTGATCTTGACGTTGTAGTCGGGCAGGTCCTCACGGTCGCGCCCGCGGCGCTCAGCCTCGATGAAGAAGGGCTCGGTGAGGTAGTCGGCGCCCACCTTCTCGAGCACGTAGTCCTCGATGCCCTTGGGATAGCAGAAGTCCTCTTCGGTGAACTCGCCGTCGTCGCCCTCGATGCACAGGCGGAAGGTCACGTTGGCGTTGACCACGGCTTGGCGGCGCATGGTCTCGCGGTACCAATCGTGGGGGATGCTGATCGAGGTGAAGACCTCCAGGTCCGGGCGCCATTTGATGGTGGTGCCGGTGCGGTGCTCATCGGTGGGCTCGATCTCGAGCGCCTTCTTTTTGGCACCGACGACCTTGCCCTTCTTGAAGTGGAGGGAGTACTTGTTGCCGTCGCGCCAGACCGTGACGTCCATGTACTCGGAGGCGTACTGGGTCGCGCAGGAGCCCAGGCCGTTGGTGCCCAGCGAGAAGTCGTAGTCGCCGCCCTCGTTGTTGTTGTACTTGCCGCCGGCGTAGAGCTCGCAGAAGACGAGCTCCCAGTTAAAGCGCTTTTCGGACGGGTTCCAATCGAGCGGGCAGCCGCGGCCGTTGTCCTCGACCTGGATGGAGCCGTCGCGGAAGGCGGTGAGGGTGATGAGCTTACCGTAGCCCTGGCGCGCTTCGTCGACGGCGTTGGACAGGATCTCAAAGGCGGCGTGCGCGCAGCCGTCGAGCCCGTCCGAGCCGAAGATGACGGCGGGGCGCAGGCGTACGCGCTCCTCGTCCTTGAGCTGACGGATGCTGTCGTTGCCATAGTTTGCGGTGTTCTTTGCCATGCTCGCTCTCTCGGTGGTTCCCTTTTGCGTCTTTGTAGCCATATAGATGAATACCGTAGCATAGCCCAGCTCGTGTTGGGTCTCGTCCAATCGAAATCCATCGAACATGTGTTTGTATATTCAGGCACATGTCGTGTGGGCGTGTGCGGAGGCATGGGCGTGCGGCGGATGGGGCGGGATTTGCCCGCAGGCGGTGTGCTTGCGTGGCGATCGATTCGGAATGCGCCCGCGAACGGAGCGCTTGCGTGGCGGACGATCCGGAATGCGCCCGCGAAAGCCCTGTTTGACGTGCGTCTCGTGCGGGATTGTGCTCGGTTGAGCAGGAAATTGCCCTTTTGGATTTGATTGGATGAGGTTTTTCGTACTCGATTTCGAAAACGCCGAGTACGCGGATAAACGCCAATTCTGTGACCTGGTGTTTTATCCGCGAAAAGCCGGCGCTACTCGGCAAAATCAGAATCGAGTACGAAAAAGCTCAATCTGCCTCTTCGGGAGACAACGTGTCCGTTTTGCGAGCGTGAAATCGTGGGATGAGTCCGCGTCGCTGGTTCGCCGCGCTGCAGCTATCCTCGTCAAACGTGCTGGAAATGGCGAAGATACGCGTGAGCTGGCGAGGATTCTGCATTGCTGCCCCATACGGCCGCTAGATGCGGGCGAGCGGGGGAATGCTGTGGGTCTCGTCGTCGGCCTTGATGTGGGGCTTCACGTAGTGGCAAACGCTGGAGCGCCGCTCGGCGGTGGCGGCATATATAGAGTCTGAGCGCCTGGCCCCGCTTGCAGGGGGGTTGCGTTCGAGGAGTTCCGTTCGACGCTCGACACTCCGCTACCGGAGTCGACCCGCGGTCTGCTCGCTCGCGAGGAGACCGCGGGTATGACGACTAGGTTTTCCGGTCCGCCCAGCTTGCCGTGACGTCCTATCGCCGTTTTGGGTTCAGACGCATGGGCGAGTCGGGCCGGATGGTCATCAGACTGTAGGTTGCAGGCCGAATTGTGCAATAGCTATTGCGCTCTAGACCGCGGTAGCCTTGCCCAAAGCTGGCAGATGGGTCTTTCGTCCTTAAAAATGTGGAGTTCAACATTTTTAAGGACGAAAGACCGAAGTGCGTGCCGCGTCACATCGTGCCAGGCGCCTCCCGAATCGCCTATTATTGCCGGTAGACAAGCGAGAAGGAGCCCACTCATGAAAGCCCTGGTACACGACGGCAGAGGACAAATCACGCTCGAGGATCGCCCCGAGCCGCAGCTGCAATCCCCAACCGACGCAATTGTCCGCGTCACGCGCTCGACCATCTGCACGAGCGACCTGCACATCATTCACGGCGCCGTGCCGCGCGCCATGCCCAATACGGTGCTCGGCCACGAGTTCGTGGGCGTTGTCGAGCAGGTGGGGGAGGGCGTGCACGCCCTCAAACCCGGCGACCGCGTGGCCGTGAGCTGCGAGACCTTCTGCGGCGAGTGCTTCTACTGCGAGCGCGGCTGGGTCAACAACTGCGTGGAAGGCGGTTGGGAGCTCGGTTGCTGCGAGGACGGTTGCCAGGCCGAGCTCGTGCGCGTGGCGCATGCGGACCATACGTGCGCGCCCATCCCCGCGGACGTGACCGACGAGGATGCCCTCTTCCTGGGCGACATTGTGGCCACGGGCCACTGGGGTGCGAGCATCGCCGAGATCGAGCCCGGCTCCACGGTGGCCGTGATCGGCGCCGGCCCGGTCGGTCTCACCACCATGATGTGCGCCCGCCTGCATGGGCCCGCTCATATCATCGCGATCGACATCGACCCCGCGCGCCTCGCCCTCGCCCGTGAGCGCGGCCTTGCGGACCAGGTGATCGACGCGAGTGGCATGGACCTCGCTGCCGTGGAGGCCGCGGTGCGTGAGCTCTCCTGCGGTCGCGGCGCCGACAGCGTGATCGAGGCGGCGGGCGGTTCCAACACCTTTGATATGGCCTGGCGCATCGCCCGCCCACATGGCGTGGTGGTGCTCTCAGCCATGTACGAGGGCCCGCAAGCGTTGCCGCTGCACGAGATGTACGGCAAGAACCTCGTCTTCAAGACGGGCGGCGTGGACGCGTGCAACATGGGAGAGACCATGCGCCTGGTGCAGGAGGGGCGCATCGACACGAGCTGCCTCATCTCGGCCTGTTACCCGCTCAACGACATCGTGGAAGCCTATCGCGCGTTCGAGGCGCACGAGGGCGGTTGTCTCAAGCTAGTCATCACACCGTGGGAGGATCGCTAGATGATCTACTCGCTCGCCCCCATGGAGGGGATCACGGGGCACACGTTCCGTCGCGTGCATGCTGAGTGTTTTGGCGCTCTCGACCGCTACTACACGCCGTTTTTGGCTCCGCCGCGCGTGGGCAACTCGTTTGGCGGCAAGGCCTTCAAGGAGATCGACCCCGCCAACAATGAGGGCCTGAACGTCATTCCGCAGTTGCTCACCAAGAACGCGGACGAGTTTGTGTGGGCCGCGCGTGAGCTGGCCGAGCTGGGGTATCGCGAGGTCAATCTCAACCTCGGCTGCCCTTCGGGCACGGTGGTTTCCAAGGGCAAGGGCTCCGGCTTTTTGCGCAACCTCGACGAGCTCGAGGTGTTTTTGCGCGATGTGTGCGACCGCTCTCCGCTGCCCGTCTCGGTCAAGACGCGCCTGGGCCTGGAGGACGATGCCGAGTACGAGCGCATCCTCGAGCTGTATTGCAGCCTGCCGCTCGCGGAACTCATCGTGCATCCGCGTGTGCAGAAGGATCGCTACCAGGGCAAACCGCGCTGGGAGCCGTATGGCGAGACGCTCGCGCGTGCACCCTTCCCGGTGGCCTACAACGGCGACATCTTTGGCACGGAGGACATGGATGTGCTCATGGAGGCGCATCCGCGGACCCGTCATGTGATGCTCGGCCGCGGGTTGCTCGCCAATCCGGCCCTCGCGCGCATGCTCGCCGGCGGCCCGGCTGCGAGCGCGGACGAACTCAGACAGTTCCACGACAAGCTATATGCCGCTTATCTCGACGAGATCGGCGGCAATGCGGTCTTTCGCATGAAGGAGTGGTGGTTCTACGCCAAGTGCGCTTTTACCGACCCTATGGCGGTCCATCGCGCGGTGCGCAAGGCCCGCAAGGTCGAGGAGTACGAGGCGGCGGTCGAGCGCGTGTTCCGCACCGAGCCCCTGGCTTCCGTCGCGCGGTTCCACGGGTAGGGGGCCGGCATGGAAATGAGGCCCATCGCGCATATCGAGACGGACCTGCCGCAGAAATTCGGCATTCCGCGCAACAGCTTCTTGGCCCCGCATCTGCAGGGGCGCATCGTGTTCGAGTCTGAGTTCGCACTGCCGCAGGCCGTGGCGGGCATGGAGGAGTTCAGCCATCTGTGGCTGCTCTGGGAGTTCGAAAACGGCACGCCCGGTGGAACGGCGGCCGATATCGCCATGGATACGGCGACTGCCAGTAAGTCCGGCACCACGGCGAAGTGGACTCCCACCGTGCGCCCGCCCCGCCTGGGCGGCTCCGAGCGTCGTGGCGTCTTTGCCACGCGCAGCCCCTTTCGGCCCAATCCCATCGGTCTGACCTGCGTGAAGCTCGACCGCATCGAAATCGTCGACGGCGCCCCTGTGATCCACGTGCTCGCCGCGGACTTGCGCGACGGCACGCCGATCTTCGACATCAAGCCCTACATCCCCTTCGCCGACAGCCACCCCGAGGCCACGGGCGGTTGGATCGACCGCGCGCCATGGCAGGAGCTCGAGGTCGATTTCCCCGCCGAGCTGCGCAAGATCGTCCCCTCGCCCAAGCTCGCGGGCCTTATCGAGGTGCTGCGCCAGGACCCGCGCCGCGCCGGCAGCAAGCACGAGCCCGAGCGCGTGTATCATTTGGCCTACGCGGGGCTTGACGTGGCGTTCGCCGTCGACGGCGAGTCGCTGCGCGTGGTTGACATCACGTAAGGGCGGGGAGGGAGCACCATGATCGATCTTGATCGCACGATGTTCTTCAAGGCGAGGTTCGAAATCGAGACGCCTCAAGGCGAGGATGTCCTGTGGTCTCTCGTTCTGAGCGTACGCGACTGGTCATTGCGCAAGGCCCGCCGCGACGGATACTTCCTGCCCCAGGAAATGCGCTTTTGGAGCAAGCTCAAAAGCGGTGAAATGCTCGAATCACCAGATGGCAGCGTCAGGCTCTACGCCGCGCTCCATCACGGCGAGTTTGCCCAGACATGGGCGTGCCAGCATGTGGAGGACCAGAGGGCGCCCGGTTGCGCCCCGCGCCGCTGGATAACCGAGGTCGGTTTTGAAGGTCATTCGGTCGACCGCGGCACCGTCTCGATCATCACGATGTTCAGCGACATGCCGGGCTACATCGGCCCGCTGCAACCTGTGCCAAAGCCGAACGTGCCCAAGTTGATCGCCAGTATGCTGGAGAACGACAGGCTCGTTTGCACGATAGACGGATGCGAGTTCGGGCTCGCCCCGGTTGAATTCTTATGCTCCGATGCCCCCGGTATTCACGAGCGTCTCGCGAATCCGTATCGCGAGGTGCCCGCCATCGTGATCAGCCCCACCCGCGCTGGCGAGTGCCTGATCGATCCCGAAGTACTTGCATCGCGGCTCGGCCCCAATGCGACCGTGTTCTACACCGTGGATTGCGGCGCCATAGATGCGCTCAATGCGGAGTTCGAGGACGAATCACTACGATGCTACGGGGGAGCCGTTCGCGTGTACGCCCCTCATCCGCACTTTGGCATTTTGGGGGATGGCTTCAACCATCGATTCTTTTCCGCTGCGGATATCCGTGGGCAAGGGGCGGAGTACTACATGGCCATCTTGCGCCGTGCGCTCGCCGAGGACGTGCTCGCGCGAGACACCTCGGTCCGCATCGAGGACGTCAATCGGCTCAATCGCAATGCAGGAAAGGAGCTTGCGTTCAAGCGCCGTGCCGAGCAGATTCAGGATATGGCGCTCGACCAGGTCAAAGAGATGCTCGATGAAGCTGATGGCCTCGCGCGCCTTGCCGAGGGCGAGTGCGATGCCATGCGCGAGGAACTGAGGCAAAGCAGGCGGGCGAACCATGATCTCGAGGCGCGCATTGCCTGGTTTGAGCATGCGCTCGATTCGCAAGGTGGCAGCGCGGCAGAGGATGGCGCTGCGACGGCGATCGCAGGTGCCTCCGAGCTCACCATCCCGGCCATTGCCAGGCTGTTCGTTTCGGCATTTCCCGATCGAATCGATTTCAGCGAGCGCGGATGGGCATCGTTGGAGGATTGCAGGTACGAACCCAGGGCATTTTGGAGCGCCTTGCATAGTATGTGCACGGTTTTGTACCCGCTGTATCGCGATGGCGCCGCGGATAAGATCGGTGAGTTCAACAGGCGGTCGCGATTTAAGTTCGCACGTGGCGAAGGGCCACAGACCAGGGCGAACTCCAAGTTTATGCGTGAGCGCGAGGATGAGTATCAGGGACGGAGGCTGTTTATCGAGCCGCATATCTGTTCGAGTGTGGGAGATCCGAATAACCCGCAGTTCGTCCGGATTTACTTCAATTGGGATGAGGAGACCGAGAGGTTGGTCATCGGCGATACGAAACACCTAACGAACTGCACGACGCGAAAGCTGTAGATCGACTGATGCGGGAATGGGGGTGCGACCAGGGAAATGAACTGCCTCCCATTTCTTGGACTGGAAAATAAAGTCCTCGAGATGGGAGGTTTTTCCATGACGATCTACGACAGGTCGGTGAGGGAGCGGGCCTGCGGGCTCTTCGAACGCGGGCTCGGGCACGAGGCCGCCGCCGCGAGGCTGGGGATACCGCTGAAGGCTGTGAGACAATGGCACCTCACGTACCGCGCCGTCGGGAGGGATGCGCTGCTGGACATGGGGAGCCACAGGACGTACGACTACGAGACCAAGGTCG
>NZ_GG692710.1:856777-956831 GCF_000156175.1 Collinsella intestinalis DSM 13280 | reverse complement strand
CCTGAAGGACGAGTTCCTCCGCGGGCGCGACTGGGACACGTTCGAGGAGTTCAAGGCGGACCTGGAGGACTACATCCACCACTGGAACAACGTGAGGCGCCAGGTCAAGCTGAAGGGCCTGACCCCGGTGGAGTTCCGGGAGCAGGCCCTTCGGGGGGCCGCTTAGCGGTTATGATTTATCGCGTCCAAGTTTCGGGGCGCAGTTCAGAAATCTGGTCGCACCCCCATCTGTTTAAGAGCGTTTTGCTTGGTAAAGTCGGGCTGCGGGCGAGCCCGACGGGTGGCTGGGCGAGCCCGGCGGGCGGCCGCTATTCGACCTCGTAGGGCCAGCTGTTGATGCCCCCGAACTCGACGACATTGGTGTAGCCGAGGTCCACGAGTGCTTGCGAGGCCTGCTTGCTGCGATTGCCGCTGCGGCAGTATACAAGGATGAGCTGGCCCTTGTCGGGCAGTGCGTCCTCGGCGGCAGTCGCCACGGTGTCGTGGGGGATGAGGATGGCGCCGGGGATGTGGCTCTCGTCGTACTCGGCTTGCGTGCGAACGTCGAGGATGACGTAATCGTCCTCGGTATCCATGAGCTCTTTTGCGGTTTCGGCGTCAACTTGCTGGTAGGAGCTAGAGTTGCTGCTGTCATTCGTAGCATTGCTTCCGTTGCCGTTGCCGTTGCCGTTGCCGTTGCCGTTGCCGTTGCTGTCGGCGGCCGCTCCAAAGCAGCCAGTGAGCCCGGCGAGGGAGACGATGCTCGCGAAGGATGCGGCAATTAGGAATGTGCGACGGTTCATTCTGTGCCTTTCTCTCGGCTTTTTCGATTCCAGCATATCAGGAAATGATTGTGTCCTTGTCACATAGAAGGCAGGCGGGG
The DNA here is from genome assembly GCF_000156175.1 of Collinsella intestinalis DSM 13280. Taxonomy (GTDB): domain Bacteria; phylum Actinomycetota; class Coriobacteriia; order Coriobacteriales; family Coriobacteriaceae; genus Collinsella; species Collinsella intestinalis. The sequence continues at coordinate 955,969 of NZ_GG692710.1, read as the reverse complement.
TTATGCGCGAGCCGTAAAATCGCCGCAGGTAATTGCCGGCGTCTATGCAGGGCAAAAAACGTATCGGCTGAAAAGCGTGTTTTTCGCCTGCCGGCGGCCGTTCATTTTTCAGAGTCTGGTCAAAATACCCTGATTGTGCGCTGAAGGAAGCCGGGAAACGGCTGTGAAACCCGCGGTGCCCGGCATTTCTCCCTCATTTCGATCTCCGGAAAGGGCTGAGGGACAAAGATAATGAACAGATGACAATTATTTGAGAAATGTATAAGGTTTCTGGGCACATTCAAGCGTCAAGTCGGCGCACCATCAGGGTATTTTGACCACAATCGCGAAAACGCACGATGCCCGGCGCTCCAAAGAGCCCGCGGTGCCTCATCTAGAGGCAAGTAAATCCTCAACAAGGCTCGCAATGCGGTTCGCAATGAGCAGAGAGCCGGCTTCGCTTGGATGAATCCCGTCCGCAGCGTAGAGATCTTCTGGCTTCTCATATTGGGCGGCTATGCTCGCCATGTCGACCAGCGGCACGCATGCCGCATTTGCCGCCCGCCGGCCCCCTACGCTCATGAGCTCGCACATCTCTTCTGCGGTCATCCCAAGTTTTTCGAGACGAGGGCATCCGACCTGATATCCCCAGGTGCCATACAGAAGCGGAGAGGCGTCGTGGCTCCTGGCCAACTTGCTCATTGCCGCAACGGAGCGCACATGCGCCGCCGGATTCGTTGCGGCGAGGTGGCTCATGTCCTGCATTATGACCAGGTCAAAGTCTCCAGATGAAAGCGCTTCCCGTGCACGCTGACCTGTCCGGGTTTTCTCATTCGAAAACTCCGCCAACCGCGCTCCGCCGCGCGTGATGGCGATGACCTCGGTATCCAAGATGGACGCGAGCGTCTGGGGGATGTTGTTGGCTGAGGTCAGGCTGTTGCCAATCATGAGTATCGAGCGCATAGAGAGTCTTCCATGTGAGAGCTGCTTAAAGCCAGTGAACCCGTTTATCGTAGCAGTCGTCATCCGTGCAAACGAGCCGCGAAGAGCCGAGGCGGTTAGACTGGTGTTGCCAGGGCGTGGGCGCGCCCGTTCTGCTGGGGGGTCGGAGTTCAAGAAAGGGGTCCAGATGTCGCCATTCGATTACTATATGTATGTGCTCGCCTGCGGCGACGGAAGCCTCTACACCGGGTATGCGACCGATGTTCAAGCGCGCTTGGCGGCCCATCAGTCGGGCCGTGGCGCCAAGTACACCAAATCCCATGCGCCCGTCAGCCTTGTCGCTTATGCCCGGTTTTACTCGAAGGCTCGTGCGATGAGTGCGGAGGCTCATTTCAAGCAGCTTTCCCGTGAGCAAAAAGACAAGCTCCTGGAACGGTCCAAGCATGAGCCGCTTGAGGACGTGCTGCGGCGTGAGCTTCCGGGTTTTGGCGAGGACACCGCTGCCGAATTCGTATGCAGGAGCTTGGCAAACCACGTGGACCCCAACTACGCCGCATTCATGAGGCCGCTCGTTCCCACGGTCGATCCCCGCCGGCTTGTTGGTGTTCGCACACCGCATTTGCGAAAGATCGCTCGCGAGCTGTGTCGACGCGACGATGCATCGGACTTTTTACGCTCACTTCCGCATGTCCTGTTTGAGGAGAACCAGGTCCACGCGTTTGCCATCGGCATGGAACGGGAGTGCGAGCGGGCGATTGAGTTGTATGACTTGTTTTTGCCGCATGTAGACAACTGGGCGACATGCGACCAATTGCCGGTGCGAGTGCTGGCCGAGCAGCCTGCCCGAACGCTGGAGTGCGCGCGGCGTTGGATGAGCTCGGAGCACGGCTTTACCGTGCGCTTCGGCATCGGAGTTCTCATGCGTCTGTTTTTGGACGACCTGTTCGAGCCGAGGTTTGCGGCGATGGTTGCGGCTGCGCGCATGCCGGGTTCGCCCGCGCGCCCCGAGCCGGAATCGGACGCCTACTACGTTGACATGATGCGGGCATGGTATTTCGCTGAGGCGCTGGTCAGGCAGCCAATGGCGGCATGGCCGTATATGGAACGTCGGGATGAATGCGCGCTGCTTGATGAATGGACGCGCCGCAAGGCAATCCAAAAGGCCTGCGAGAGTCGGCGCATTTCCGTTGAGGCAAAAGAGCGCTTGCGTTCGTTCCGCTAAACCTTGGTCGTGGGCGGTCGTTTCCGCGTTGAGATGGGCGGGCGATGGGCATAACGCGTGCCGGGCAGGCGTGGACCTCGGCTGAACGAAGATATCCGGGGTTCATGTCACATATGCAATAGAATAAGAAGCAATTGAGAGCGATTGAAGGGAACTGTCATGAAGAAGTATGCCAACAGCGCTTTGATTTACGCGATTCTCGCCATGGTGGGAGGCGTGTTCTTCCGTGAGTTCACCAAGTTCAATGGTTTCGAGGGGGCAACGACCCTCGCGTTCGTCCACACCCATTACTTTGCGCTGGGCATGATCGTCTTCCTCTTGCTTGTGTTGCTTGAGAACGCCCTGCACATCACCGATGCCAAGGTGAGCCGCGCCGTGACGGCGTATCACATCGGTCTCAACGCCACCGCAGCGATGCTCGTGGTGCGCGGTGTTCCGCAGGTACTCGGCATTGAGCTTGCCCACGGTATGGACGCGGCGATTTCCGGCGTTGCCGGTCTCGGCCACATAGTGCTCGGCGTGAGCATCGTGCTCATCTTGCTGGGCGTGAAGCGCGCCGTCTCCCGAGCGGAGGCGTAGGCCCTCGCAGGCTCGATGCGATTCAACTCGAATCGGCAAACGCCCGACACCTCGATAGTGAACTGTCTCCCATTTCTTGGACATGAGAAATGGGAGACAGTTCATTGTGGGTGCCGGGCGCTTTTAAAGTTACAAACATCGTCTACGAGCGCGCCTGCGTGCAGCGCGCGTTCAGGTGTTACGGCTGATCCTAAATGGTGAACTCGGCGAAAGGCGCATCGTCGCCGGTGGCGGGGCCAGTCGCGGGTGTTGAGAGGAATGTGCAGCCTCCGTCGGCCCCGCCTTCTCCGTTGAGCAGGTCTTTGAGGGCGACATCGGGGTTCTGGCACATGATGTCCAACAGCTCGATGAAATCGCGGATGACTTCGCGCGGCGTGAGGTGCGTGTCGGCACCCACGCGGCCGAACTCGATTTTGAGGAAGTTGACCAGATCGCCCTCGTCCAGGTTGCTTTCGTATCCGAAATATCCGGCGTGGATTTGCGCGAGCTTTTCAATGAGCACGAGCAGCTCCTCATAGGTGAGCGGCTGAAGTCTGATGATGGGGGCGAGCATGTCGCGCATCCCCTCGCGAGCGAAACGCCCCTGAGTGAGGCGGCTGCGCAGCGCCTCGTATGAGAACACGCCGCGCCTGCGGTCCTCGATGGAGGTCGGCGTACCGCCCATGATGATGCCCAGGTGTTGGGCCTTGCCCTGCAGCGTGTCGTTATACATCTGCAAGATCTTCTCGTAGTTGTATTGACGGGTGATGGCGTTGGGAATCTTGTACAGATTGACCAGCTCGTCGATGAGGACGAGCATGCCGCGGTATCCGGCTCCGGTAAGAAAGCGCGCGAACAGCTTGACGTAGTCGTACCAGGAGTCGTCATCGATGATGGCGCTTATCCCCAGCTCTGCTCGGGCTTCCGTTTTGGTGCGGTACTCACCGCGCAGCCATTTGACGGCGCGGCTCTTCATCTCGTCATCGCCTTGGGCGCAGGCCGCCCGGTACACGCCGAGCACGCGCGTGAACTCGAAGCCGTGGACCATTTCCTCGAGGTCGGCGAGCTGCCTGCGAAGGCCGGTGTATGTCGGGCCGTTATCCGCCGTGATGCCTATCGTGGACCCGGCGTTCATCGCGGATGCGTTCGCTGCCGCCGAATCCTCCTCTGCTTGGATATTGGCGACCCATTTATCGAGAATCAGGGTAAGAGCCCCGCCTTCGGGCCTCGTTTTGGTCGAGAGATTGCGGATGAGCTCACGATAGGTTGCGAGGCCCTGGCCCTGACCACCCTGTAGGCGACGTTCGGGGGAGAGGTCGGCATCGGCGACCACGAAGCCCTCGCCCATTGCATGGGTGCGGATGGTCTGCAGCAAGAAGCTTTTGCCGGCGCCGTATCGGCCTACCAGGAAGCGGAAGCTCGCCCCTCCGTCGGCGATGAGGGCGAGGTCGGTGAGAAGGGCCTGGATCTCGATTTCACGGCCAACGGTGATATAGGGAAGGCCTATACGAGGGACCACGCCGCCCTTGAGGGAATTCAAGATCACGGCGGCGACGCGTTTGGGAACGCGCGGTGCGGCGGGCTGGTTACTCATGGTTCAGAAATCCTTCCACGTCTTCGCGGTAATCTTCGATCAGCTCGGGTCCGTCTGGTCCGTATTCGATCACGGTGTCGCCGACGAGGTCGAAAAGGACCTCGTTGATGGCATCGACAAGCATGTCTTCGGAGCCGTACTTCTCCTTGGCGATCTCGGCAGCCTCGGCTTGGTCTTTTTCGAGCAGAGCTCTCAGGTAGCCGACCTCGGAGGGGACGAGCCCTGCGGTTTGGTGCGTGTACCCAGCGGCGGCTGTGGCGGTGGGCGGCGAGATGGGCTCAACCGGAGACGCGGCCGCAGCCGCCATGGGGAGCGGCTCGGGGGCCGTACGGTCCACGTGCGTCACATCGTCGCTCTCGCCGTCGCGGGTATCGCCGTCCGCCGCGTCGAGCAGCGCCCCTGTCCCCTCGCGCTCCTCGTCGATGAGGAGCGATTCGCGCGTGCTTGCGGCGGCACGACGGATGTCCGTGAGCTGCGAGAGGTCGATCTCGACGCGCACGGGTGCATGCGCCGCGCTCCAGGCGAGCCAGGCCGCAACCTCCTCCTCGATGAGCCCCTGCAGGTACTTGGGGAGCTTGCCCTGCTCCTTAAGGGGGCGGTCGAATCCGAGCCCCTCGCGTAGGATCCGGTCGGCGGCGCGCATGGCTTGGCCGAGTTTGGCGTTGCGCGAGCGATTGCCCTGATAGCGTTCGCAGGACCAGGCGCCGTTGCGGCAGCGATACCGATGAATCTCGTCGAGCTCGTAATCAGCGTCAGGATGGCGCTCGGGTTCGAAGAACACCGCCGAGCCGAACATGGTGTACGCGAGCTCGAACTGCCCGCCGAACAGGCTTTCCGTAAGGCTGTATTTGCGCTGCTTGTGATAGTACTCGCTCATGCGGACAAAGACCGCACAGCACACGTGGCGCAGCGCCTCGGGCCTTGATTTGTAGAGTCGGCTTCCGGCGAGATGATACGTCGAGAGCGCATCCAGGGCATCGAACAACCGCTGCTCGGCAGCAGGGTCCCCGGGCAGGGGCAGGGCGGAGGAGCCTTTTTTACGTCGTCCTCTCTGGGGGTTGGCAAGGCGGGCGCACGCCAGCTCCTCGGCGCGCGTCAGCGCGACGAGGGCCCGATCGAAGGAGAGCGTCTTGTATGGTTCGAGCAGCTGGGGCGACAGTCCGTGGTAGACGACGTAATCCTGCAGCCATGTGCGGGCGTAGCGGTCGATCTTGGGCGAGAAAGCTCGGTACGCTCGCCAGAAGGATTCGAGCTTCTGAAATCCGTCCATCGGGTCCGTGACGCCGATTCCGCAGATGAGCTCGTAGAGGTATACATAGGCGAAGGAGAGGCACGACTCTCGGACGTCGCCCTGGCGCACCGCCGCGCGCCAGGTGAAATATCCGCGCAGCTGACGATCGCTCATCGCGTTGTACGTGGGAAAATACGAGTTGAACGTGCCCGGGTAGGGGCAGTCATCCTCGAAATCCGCCATGAACGTGCCTTGCCGGTAGAACAGCTCCGCCTCGGAGAGCCAGCGCCCACTGCCGTTCGAGTTGGTCTCCCAGCGCGAGATGGCCTTCATTTCGCGATAGCGGTCGGGGAGGTAGTTCGCCATTTGTCGGCCGGTGGTGAGGATCGGTTCGCTCGCATACACGCGTTCGGAGAAGTGGGAGCTGCCTTGCAAGCGCTCGCTCGCCATAATGCGGTCTATGAGCTCGCGAGCAGCGGGCTTCAATCCGTTCATCGGCTTCATGGCTCACCTCCCCGGCATATCGGATGTACTCTCCAGTATACCACAGAACCAAACAGATGTTCGTATTTTAAGGGAAGGGATGGCGCCTCAGGCCCCTCTTCAGCGTTTCCCAAGCTCTCTTACAAAAGCGCAAGGCGTGCGTAAGCCAAATCGATGGTGCTGTTTTCGCAGGTGGCGGATGATGCAGTCAAGAACAAAAGGGCCGCCCGTCCGCAGGCCGATAAGGAGGCAATCGATGAATACCCGCAATCCGTACGAGTACAACCCCTATGCTCTCGATGACGAGGCGCGCCACCGCGGTGTGAAGGGCCTATTCGACAGGGCCTTTGGGATGGTCGGCTGCCTGGCGGCTTCCGCCGCCCTGTTCTTCGGCATGATGTACCTGCTCGGAAAAGCAGCGCGCTAATCGCGCCGCCCGCCGCCGGCTGTATTGAGCGCGTCCTCAAGTCCGCGGATCAACGGTCGGTCCCCTATAATCTATCGGCTGTTCAGCTGGCCCCGTGTCGTGCGGGGCCAGCCGCTTTTGAGGATCGATGCGAAGGGGCGTATGAATATGGGGCGCGTGAGCGGGGGAATCGGAGCGAGCGACACCGGGCGAATGGGCGAAGAGGCCGGCATGACATCTCGACAGTGGATGGCGCTTGCGGGCCTGACGCTCTCTGCGTTCATGCTCAATACCTCGGAGTTCATGCCCATCGGCCTCTTGACCGATATCGCTTCGGGCTTCGGCATCACCGAGGCCGCCGCCGGTGTCATGATCACGGTGTACGCGTGGGCGGTGATGCTGCTCTCCCTGCCGCTCATGATCGCGGCGTCGCGCATCGAGTTCAAGCGCCTGCTCCTGGGCGTTCTCGCGGTGTTTGCGGTGGGTCAGGCCCTCTCGGCCGGCGCCCCCACGTTCGCGATTCTGGTGGTCGCGCGCATCGTGGTCGCCTGCGCCCACGCGATTTTCTGGTCCATCGCCTCGGTTATGGCGACGCGCCTGGTGAGCACGAGGCATGCGTCGGTTGCGCTCGGCATGATCGCGACGGGAACGTCCATCGCCATGATCTTCGGAATGCCGCTGGGGCGCGCGATCGGCCTCGCCCTGGGATGGCGCATGGCGTTCGGCGTCGTTGGGGCGGTTTCTGCGTTCGTGGCCGTCTACCTTGCCTTCATCTTGCCTAAGATACCGGCGGGCGAGCCCTTCACCCTCGGCAAGTTGCCGGCGCTCATGCGAAATCGCCGCCTTGCGGCCATGTATGCGGTGACGGTCTTGTTCGCCACGGCCTACTACACGGGCTATAGCTACATCGAGCCGTTCCTGGCGCACGTGGGTGGGATGGAGCCCACCGCCATCACCGCGGCGCTCACGGTTTTCGGCTGCGCCGGTTTGATGGGAAGTATCCTGTTCTCCCGCGTGTACGATGGTCGTCGCAAGGCGTTTATCGCGTGCTCCGTCGCTGGCATGGTCCTGGCGTTGTTCGCGTTGCGCGCATGCGCGGCGAGCTTCGCCGCCACGAGCGCGGTTTTCGTCTTGTGGGGCTGCTGCGCCACGGCGTTCAACGTGGCCTTCCAATCGGAGGTCATCCGCGCGGTCGAGGCGGACGAGTCCGCCGTGGCCATGTCCATCTTTTCCGGGCTGTTCAACTTCGGTATCGGGGCCGGTTCCGCGGTGGGCGGGTTCGTGGTGACGAGCCTGTCGGTCGAATTGCTCGGCGTCGTGGGCGGTGCGGTGGGCGCCGTTTGCTTGCTGGTCACGGTGGGGGTTCTGTTCAGGCTCATGCGGTAGGTCGGGTGCGGCGGCCTTTCCGTAGCCGCCGCACCCCTCTCGCATTTCGGGCACTTGGATGCCGATTGAGTTCTCGTGGCGTCCGTCACCGTGCACCGGAGTTGTCCGCGTGCTCGGGTATACTGCAACAAGCTAAAGTACCCGCGCGCCATCGGCCGCGGACGTGGGGCCGTATGGTCAGGATGGAGTGCGCGCATGGCAGAGCCGGTGAAGCTGTATAACGGTGGCGTTTATCTCGTGGATGGGAAGACGATCATCTCCGAAGAGAGCGTGTCCGGGGCCATGCAAGACGCCCCCCAGCTCCCCAACCCGGATGCCGCCCGCGAGGGGACCATCGCCTATGGGATCCTTGCCGAGCACAACACGAGCGGCGACATGGGTCGCCTGCGCCTGCGTTTCGATGCACTCGCCAGCCATGACATCACTTATGTGGGCGTGATCCAAACGGCCAAGGCCTCGGGAATGACCGAGTTCCCCGTACCCTACGTGCTCACCAACTGCCACAACACCCTGTGCGCCGTGGGCGGTACCATCAACGAGGACGATCATGTCTTTGGCCTGTCCGCCGCAAAGAAGTACGGCGGCATCTTTGTCCCGCCACATATCGCCGTCATTCACCAGTACATGCGCGAGATGCAAGCCGGCTGCGGCAAAATGATCCTCGGCACCGATTCCCACACCCGCTATGGCGCCCTGGGCACGATGGCCATCGGCGAGGGCGGCGGCGAGCTGGTCAAGCAGCTGCTGCGCGACACCTACGATGTGGCCTATCCCCGCGTGGTGGCAGTGTATCTCGAGGGTGCTCCCGCGCCCGGCGTGGGCCCGCAGGACATCGCTCTGGCAATCGTCCGCGCGGTGTTCGATTGCGGCTATGTGAAGAACGCGGTCATGGAGTTCGTCGGCCCCGGCGTGGCGAGCATGCCGACCGATTACCGCAACGGCGTGGATGTCATGACCACCGAGACGACGTGCCTCACCTCCATTTGGCGCACGGACGAGGATACGCGCTCCTATCTTGCCGAGCACGGACGCGAGGCGGACTACCGCGAGCTCAATCCCGCTTCCGTCGCCTACTACGATGGGTGCGTGCGCGTCGACCTTTCCGCGGTGCGCCCCATGATCGCGTTGCCGTTCCACCCCTCGAACGCCTACGCCATCGAGGAGCTCAACGCCAACCTCGAGGATATCCTGCACGAGGTCGAGCTCCGCGCCGCCGAGGTGGGCGGAGGTCGCGCGTCGCTGTCCTTGCTGGACAAGATCCGTCCGGACGGTCGCCTACAGGTGCAGCAGGGCGTCATCGCGGGTTGCTCGGGCGGCAATTTCACCAATGTGATGCAGGCCGCTCGCGTGCTCAAGGGCAAGACCTGCGGCAATGGTGAGTTCGCGCTCTCGGTGTACCCCAGCTCCCAGCCCGTGTTCCTGGAGATGGCGAGCAATGGCGCCGCATTCGACCTCATGCAGGCCGGCGCGATCGTGCGCACGGCGTTCTGCGGTCCGTGCTTCGGCGCGGGCGACACGCCGGCCAACAACGGCCTGTCGATCCGTCACACCACCCGAAATTTCCCCAACCGCGAGGGCTCAAAGCCCGGAAATGGCCAGCTCACGGGTGTGGCGCTCATGGACGCACGCTCTATCGCCGCGACTGCAGCCGCGGGCGGCGTGCTAACCGCCGCGACCGATCTGCCCGAGGATGTCTGGGATGAGCGCATGTCGTACCATTTCGACGCAAGCGCGTACGAGCACCGCGTGTACCAGGGGTTCGGCGCCGCCGAGGGCGGGCGCGTCCTGGTGTACGGCCCCAATATCAAGGACTGGCCGGACATGGAGCCGCTTGCCGAGAATATCTTGCTGCGTGTCGCCTCCAAGATCATGGACGACGTGACCACCACCGACGAGCTGATTCCCTCGGGCGAGACGAGTTCGTATCGTTCCAACCCGCTGGGCCTCGCCGAGTTCACGCTGAGCCGCCGCGACCCGGAATACGTGGGTCGCGCCAAGGCCGTGGCTGAGCTTGAGGCGCAGCGCCTCGAGGGCGCTGTGCCTGCCGAGGTTGCCGGCGTGTTCGATGGCCTCGTCGCCGCCGGCGCGCCCGGTGCGGACGACCCGGCGTCCGTGGAGATCGGGTCGACCATCTATGCGGTCAAGCCGGGTGACGGATCCGCGCGCGAGCAGGCCGCCAGCTGCCAGCGCGTGCTGGGCGGCCTGGCCAACATCACGCGCGAGTACGCCACCAAGCGCTATCGCTCCAACGTGATGAACTGGGGCATGGTCCCCTTCCAGATGAAGGGCGAGCCCATGTTCGAGGTGGGGGATTACGTGTACGTGCCGGGCATTCGCTCCGCGCTCGAGGGCGCGATGGACGCGATTCCCGCGTGGGTCGTGCGTGCAAATGGCGAGGTCGAGCAGATTGAGCTGTTCGTCGCCGATATGACGCCCGAGGAGCGCGCCATCGTGAAGGCCGGTTGCCTCATAAATTACAATCGCGACCGCGCGAAGAATAACTGACACCTGCTTGGAGTTGCTTGTCGTGGGTATAAACGCCACGTGAACAGGGCATGCCCGCCTCACGACGAGGCGGGCATTTTTGCACGAAAGGCTCCATGCATGTCGCAGATCGAAATCGACCGCAATCCCAAGGGTCAGAAAATCCCGGGCAAAGTCGCCTTTGTGGCCACATTGCTTTTGCCCATCCTCGGCGCGGCGTGCCTTGTCATGCCCGAGCCCGTGGCCGAGCACCTTCCGCACCTCCTCGGCGGCGTCATGCTGTTCGTCGGCACGGCGGATATCGTGACGGACATCTTGGAGCGCAACTCGAATCCCGGCAAGATCACCGTGGGTACGGACGTGGTCATGATCGTGCTCGGTATCGTCACGTTGCTCAACACGCATGAGTCGCTCAACGTCATCGCCGTCATGTGGGGCCTGCTGGGTCTGGAGAACGCCGCGGCGGAGATCGACGAGTCCCTGAAGGCGTACGCTGCCGGCTACAAGTGGATCGCTCCGCTCGCCTCCGGAATTTTCGAGCTGGTGCTCGGCACCATGCTGCTGCTCGCGCCCATTGCCAACTTGGGCCATCATGTCCTGCTGCTCGGTCTGGAGCTCGTGGTTTATCCGTTCCACGTTGCCAACCACGAGGAGCAGCCGAGCGCGTAGCGGCGCGGCGGCGGCACGGCATCGCCCGGTCTTCACACATGGCCGCCGTGGCATCGGTACAATAGTCAGCTAACGGTTCATACGCGCCCGCCATCGCGGGCGCTTCGCATCTGCGCGCTTGCCTGGGCGCGATAAGGGAGTTCGCATGGCCGAGCAGCACGATATGTTCGACGACATCATCGAGATCAGCAAGGGCGTCGACGCCCTCAAGAACCCCTTTGGGGGCATCACGGACGCGCTGCTGGGCACCGTGGACGAGAGCAAGCCGCATTGGAATCCCGCCGATTACAAGGAGCGTCCGCGCGTCAACTGCATTCCGTGCCTGGCCTGCAAATCCGAGAAGAGCAGCTGCCATGCGTGCATGGACGTATGCCCGGTGAACGCGATCGAGATCGAGGACGGCGCGATCGACGTTCTGGACAGCTGCCGCAAGTGCGGCCTGTGCGTCGCCGCTTGCCCCACCGAGGCGTTCGTGAGCCCTCGTCTGCAGCCCAAGAAGGTCTACGACGCCGTTGCCCGCGCCGCCACCGCGCATGAGACCGCGTATGTCACCTGCACGCGCGCCCTCAAGCGCATCCCACGTGAGAACGAGGTGCTCGTGGCCTGCGTCGGCGACGTGACGCGCGAGACCTGGTTCTCCATCCTGACCGACTTCCCCAACGTGAGCGTCTATTTGCCGCTGGATATCTGCGCCAACTGCCGCAACGCCTGCGGTGAGGAGATGCTCGGCGAGGCCATCGGCGAGGCCGAGGAGTGGGCCGGCCGCGGTATGGGCCTTGAGGTCGAGCCGCGCGACCTCAAGTGCAACAAGCGCCGTGAGTACGAGCGCAAGGAGTTCATGGACAAGATCGTGCGCCAGACGGGCCTCACGGTGTCCAAGCTCACGCCTGCCACGGCTGCCGTCGCCAGCGTGACGCAGCGCATCCGCGAGCACTCGAGCCGCGTGAGCGCGCTGGAGAAGACGTTGAACAGCGCCTGCGGCGTGACCACGCAGAAGCGTCGCCGCATCCTCACGCAGGGGCGCCAGCTCATGCTCTCCACGCTGCAGCAGCATCCTGAGCTTGCGGAGAACGTCCGTGTGCAGTTCCCCGAATTCGACCACGACAGGTGCACGATGTGTGGCGCGTGCGTCGAGGCGTGCCCGACCTTCGCCTGCGACCTGCTCAACGGCGGCAAGCTCGCCATCGAGCCGACGTATTGCATCGGGTGCGGCCTGTGCGCTGAGGTCTGCTCCGACCATGCCCTCAAGATGGTCGAGCGCGATGGATCCGAGCTCGTTGTTCCCGATCCGGAAGCCGAGCGTAAGGCCAAGCTCGCCGCGGAGGCCAAGGCGGAGTACGCGGAGGCCAAAGCCGAGGTTAAGCAGAGGCTCGGCCGTGCCCTCGACCAGATCGAAAAACTCGCAGACTAAAGAGAGCTGACTTCCCTAAATTGCAGAGTAGGGCGAGCGTCATCTGGCGTTGAATGCCCTGATTGCGGAGTTGCCGCCCGCGTGGACCGCGTGTCCTCAAGTTGAAGCGCCCTCCCTCGCTCTTTGCGATGGAGGGCGTGTTGCATCAATTCGAGGTTTGGCCGCGCCTTGCGAGAATTGACTACGCCGCTGGGGAAATTGCCTACGGTGTCCTGGCGATTGCCTATGGTGTGCTGGGAATTGTCTATGGGAATCTTCTTTACGGGTCGGTCAAATGGAGAAATCTCATAGGCAATTTTCGCGCGTGCTAGTGGGACGCTGCCGTGCCGCATGTGTGTCCGTTCATGCTTTTCGCCCTACAGCAGCACCCTGGACTTCACGGTCCCCGTGTTTGAAGTGTTTACCCTACAATACTTATATTGATGCAAAATGTAGGGTAAACTTTGATTAAGCCGAGGGAGGGACAGCACATGTCCGTGTTGGAAGACATACTCGAGGAAGAATACGAGCGCTCTGCACGTTTGATACGTCTTATGGAGGAAGAGATCGCATCCCTGCCCAAGGGTAGTGTCCGGACTCGAAGGATCGGTTCTCGCGATTACTACTACCTCAATTATCGGGAAGGCGATAAGGTGAGGTCCGATTACATCCAAATCTCTGCAGTCGAAGAGGTTCGAGGAAAGATAGCTCGACGTAAAGAGCTGCAAGCGGCTTTAAAGGAGCAACGCACGTCGCAGAGGCAAATCGAGCGTGCATTGGGAAGGCGTCTTCGAAATGAATGAGCAGCAAGGGGCGTTTTGCAGAATTCTTGATCTAATTGAAGATGCTGGATGCATGCGACATGTCATTCTAGTGGGGTCCTGGGCGGAGTTCGTTTATCGTGAGTCCGGGTTAATCGAAGGCTTTGCCCCCAATATCAGGACCTTAGATGTTGACTTCTTGATTAGGAATCTACGCAAGCCCACCCCTGCGGCAAATTTAAGCACGATGGCTCGAGAACGAGGCTATTTAGTCGAGTCGGACATTCTGAACGGCACGACAAGGCTGTTCGATACAACGGGTCTCGAGGTTGAATTTCTCATTGGAAAAGTTGGTGCGGGAATTGAACCTGCCCTTAAAACCAATGTGGGAGTGACGGCGCAGACTCTTAGGCACATGAATATTCTCTCTGGGAATTCGATTGAACTTCCGTGTTTCGAGCATATGGTGCGTGTGCCCCTGCCAGAGGCATATGCGGTGCATAAGATGGTGATTAATTCGCAGCGCAGGGGCAAGCGCGAGAAAGATCGTCGTGCCGTTCTTCAGATATGGCCGTACCTAGACAAGAAGCGCGTGTCGGTAGTGATGGCGGGTCTTACCAGAAAAGAAAACGCTAGGGTCAAAGAATTTATGGCGGCAAATGATCTGGAGTTAGATGAATGAATGATGCACTAGCGATACATTATCCATGCTCATGCATGGGCCATACGGGCCGCATCGGTCTATAATGGCAAGGTTTACGTATACGCAGCGCTTGCGGCGCTGAGCTATGAGTAAAGGAATCCCATGGCACTTTCCATCGGAATCGTCGGTCTGCCCAACGTGGGCAAGTCCACGCTGTTCACCGCTCTCACCAAGAAGGGCGGTCTGGCCGCGAACTATCCCTTCGCCACGATCGACCCGAACGTCGGCATCGTCGATGTGCCGGACGACCGCCTGAACGCGCTCGCAAAGATCGTGAACCCCGCTCGCATCCTCCCGGCCACCGTTGAGTTCGTCGACATCGCCGGTTTGGTGAAGGGCGCCGCTTCCGAGGGCGCAGGCCTGGGCAACCAGTTCCTGGCCAACATCCGCGAGTGTGATGCCATCTGCCAGGTGGTCCGTTACTTCAAGGACCCGGATGTCATGCGCGAGGCCAATCACACGGGCGAGTTCGTCGACCCGGCGAGCGATGCCGAGACCATCATGACCGAGCTCATCCTGGCCGATATCCAGACGCTTGAAAAGCAGCTTCCGAAACTCGAGAAGGAAGCCAAGCGCGACGCCGAGCTTGCTCCCAAACTTGCGGTGGCAAAGCGTTTGGTTGAGTGGCTGAACGAGGGCAACCGTGCCATCACGATGGAGATGACCGATGAGGAGCGCGCCGCCGCCAGGGGCCTGTTCCTGCTGACCATGAAGCCGATGCTCTACGTCGCCAACGTCGACGAGGACATGCTCACCGAGGACCTCGACGCAATCGAGGGCGTGAAGCCCATTCCGATTTGTGCCAAGGTCGAGGCGGAGCTCTCCGAGCTCGATCCCGAGGAGGCCGCCGAGTTCCTGGCTGACCTGGGGCTTGAGCGCTCCGGCCTCGAGGTCCTGGCCCAGGCCGCATACAAGCTGCTCGGCTTGCAGAGCTTCTTCACCGCCGGTGAGGTCGAGGTCCGCGCTTGGACGGTTCGCCAGGGCGCTACGGCCCCGCAGGCCGCCGGCGTGATCCACACCGACTTCGAGCGCGGCTTCATCAAGGCCGAGACCATCGCGTTCGAAGACTACGTTGCCCTCGGCGGCGAGAAGGGCGCCAAGGAAGCCGGCCGCCTGCGCATGGAGGGCAAGGACTACATCATGCAGGACGGCGACGTGGTCCACTTCCGCTTCAACGTGTAGATGCCCAAGGCCGCCGGGGGAGACCTCGGCGGCCTTCGCGATGTGATTCCGAATGCCGCCACAAAGCGGCTCATCTTCGAAAGGTGCGCTATGTTCTCTTACGGTAAATCCGCCGGCATGAAGGCCCTGCTGGCCCTCATGATCGCCTTCGTCCCCGTGCTCATGGTCCTCATGGCCTTTCCCGAGCTGGGCGACCAGGTGCCCATGAAGGTCAACGCCGCGGGCGAGGTTCTTCGCTACGGCAGTAAGGGCGAGCTGCTCTTCCTGCCCGTCATGGGCTTCATGCTCAGCGCAGCGACCGTCGCGATGGGTCTCAAGCAGGCCCGTAAGTACGGCGACGACCTCACCATGGCGACCATCACCTTTACCCGCGCCGGCCGTAACGCCATCGTCCAGGGTGTGGTGTTCGTCGCCGCGACGGGCATCCTGCTGTACGGAGCGCTCTCCGGGCACGGTATCGGGTTCTAGCAGAGACCTTCTTCCCAGCTATTCGCCACTGTCATATTTTGCGGTGCAAAGGCCGCTCCAGTTCGTTTCGCGGGCCGGGGCGGCCTTGTTTTTGCGTCCGCATTTTCTCTCGGGATGGCGATTAAACGCTTCAAGCTGCAGAAATATGTCATTTGGCAGTCTATATCGTGGTGAAACCCGCTACAATTTTGACCTGATATGCGTCGCGGCCGCGGTTTATGCGCGGCCGCGCACAGTTGGGGGAAATATGGGAGGGAAGCCAATGTTTTCTCTGCACAAGACAAGGGGCGGTGTGCATCCGCCTCAGTGCAAGGACATGCGGGACTTTGCCTGCACGTCCATCGCTCCGCCCGAGCGAGTGCTCATTCCGCTGAACATGCACATCGGCGCGCCGGCGAGCCCGGTGGTGAGCGAGGGCGATCATGTATATGTAGGTACGCTGATCGGCCAGGTGAACGGTCTGGGTTCGCCCATCCACGCGAGCATCTCCGGCACGGTGACCAAGGTCGCCACCGAGCAGCTGCCCACGGGCGCCACTGCACCTGTGGTGGAGATCGTTTCCGATGGCAAGATGGAGTCCGATCCCGCGCTCAAGCCGCCGACCTATTCGAACAAGGAGGAGTTCATCGCCTGCGTGCGTGACTCCGGTATGGTCGGTCTGGGCGGCGCCTCGTTCCCCACGTGGTTCAAGATGCGCGCCCCCGAGGGCAAGAGCTTCGAGTTCCTCGTGGTCAACGCCATGGAGTGCGAGCCCTACATCACGAGCGACTACCGTCAGATGATGGAGCATTCCGAGCGCGTGATCGACGGCGTGTTCCGCACCATTGAGGCGCTCGAGATCCCCGCCGCCGTGATCGGCGTCGAGGACAACAAGCCTGAGGCCATCCTCGAGCTCAAGCGCGTGGTCAAGGAGAAGGGGCGCGAGGACCGCATCGAGGTCATGGAGATCCCGACCAAGTACCCCGCTGGTGGCGAGAAGGTGCTCATCAAGGCCACGACCGGGCGCGACGTGCCCGCCGGCGGCCTGCCCATCGACGTGGGCTGCCTCGTGGTCAACGTCACCACCATTTCCCGCGTGGAACAGTACTTCCGCTACGGCATGCCCCTTACCTGCAAGACCGTCACGGTCACCGGTGACTGCATCGCCAATCCGGGCAACTATCGCATCCCGCTCGGCATGAGCGTCCGCGACGTTATCGAGGCGACGGGCGGCATGGTCAAGGAGCCGAAGAAGATCATCATGGGCGGCCCCATGATGGGTCGCACCATCACGAACATCGACTGCCCGATCCTCAAGGCCAACAACGCCATCGTGGCCCTGCATGACGCCGCCGTCCTTCCGGACGAGACCGCCTGCATCCGCTGCGGTCGCTGCGTGCGCGCATGCCCGCTGGCCCTCGAGCCGTTCGCGCTTGATTCCGCCTCTCGCAGCCATGACGTGGTCGCGCTCGACGAGCTCGCCGTCATGAACTGCATGGAGTGCGGCTCCTGCGCCTATGTGTGCCCGGCCCATCGCCGCATCACCGCGTCCATCCGCGAGGGCAAGGCCGTCTATCGCGGCGAGGTCGCTCGCCTGACCGCCCCGTCCGAGAAGAAGGAGGCGTAAATCCATGAACCTCATCAACGAGGCCTCGCCTCACTTCCACGGCAAGGGCTCCACGCAGTGGATCATGGGCATGGTGTGCCTGTCGCTTTTGCCCACGCTCGTGGCTTCCGTGTTTCTGTACGGTCTCGGCGCCCCGCTGCTCGTTTTGGTGTGCGTCGCCACGGCGCTCGTGACCGAGCATGTGTGCTGCCGCCTCATGAACCGCGAGAGCACCGCCGGCGATCTGTCCTGCGTGGTCACTGCCATGCTCTTCGCCTTCACGCTGCCGGCCAACTGCGGCTATTTCCCCGCGATCCTGGGCACCGTGTTCGCCATCGCCGTGGTGAAGATGCTCTTTGGCGGCATCGGCTGCAACTTCGCCAACCCCGCTGTTACGGCCCGCGTGTTCATCATGCTCGCCATGCCCATCGCGCTCGGCGCCTACCCTGACATCATGGGTCGTCCGCTCGACGCCATCACCGGCGCCACCCCGCTGGCCATGAACGCCGCCGGTGACGCGCCGTACAGCTACATGGACATGATGTTCGGCCTGCACGCCGGCGCGCTCGGCGAGACCTGCATCATCACGCTGCTCGCCGGCTATGTGTTCCTGCTCGTGATGCGCGTCGTCGACGCCTGGGCCACCGTGCCGTTCATCGCCACGGTTGCCGTCATCACCGGGTTTGCCGGTCAGGACGCCATCTACCAGGTGCTCTCCGGCGGCCTCGCCCTCGGCGCCTTCTACATGGCAACCGACTACACCACCACGCCCATGACGCCGAAGGGCAAGATCATCTTCGGCATCGGCTGCGGCGTCATCACCGCGCTCGTGCGCCTGTTCGCCGCCGCCCCCGAGGGCGTGGCGTTCTCCATTCTGTTCATGAACATGTTCACCCCGCTGATCGACCGCTACACGCGTCCTCAGCCCGCTGGAGGTGTGAAGCATGCCCTCGTCTAACAAGTGCCCGATGGCCCGTCGTCGCAACGGCGCCATCTTCTCCGCCTTTGCCGTCCTTGTCGTCGCCCTGCTGTGCGCGGGCGTGACGGCCGGCGTCCACCACGGCCTCGCGGGGGCCTTCGAGCAGTCTGACCTCGCGCTCGACGAGGCCAAGGGCGGCGCGCAGCGCAAGCTGCTGTTCCCGGATGCCACGTCCTTCGAGTCCCAGTCCGCCCCCGCGATCGAGGGCCTGAACTCTGTGTACAAGGCCGATACCGGCGCGTGGGTCTTCGATGTGACCTCCGCGCAGGGTTATCACGGCGATGTCGAGCTCATGATCGGCATCAACGCCGACGGCACCGTGGCCGGTATCCAGGTCGTGGCCGAGGACGAGACCGACGGCATCGGCACCAATGCGCTCACCGAGGAGTACTTCGGCGGTTTTGCCGGGGCGCCTGCCGCCGGTGAGCTCACGGTCGACGAGGCCGGTGCCGGCCAGACCCACGTCGACGCCGTCTCCGGCGCCACGTTCACCTCGCGTGCCGTGGTCGACTGCCTGAATATCGCCTTTGCCGCCTACGCCCAGATGGGAGGCAACTAATGGCTCTGAACGAGAATATTGTGCGCGAGCAGGACGCTCGCATTTCTAAGATGGTTCACACGCCCACGTTCCTGGTCGTCGCCGGTGCCCTGCCGGGGCTCTTCGCCGCGACCTCGCTCGAGAACGGCCTGATGATCGGTTTGGTTACCGCCGCTGCGATTGTGGTCATGGCCTCGATCGCGCCCCTTCTGCGCGCCTTCACCGGCGCGTGGTCGCGCACCGCGGTGATGCTCATGGTGAGCGTGACCGTCGTGACTCTGCTCGGCTTCGGCGTCCGTGTCACCGATCCTGTGGTGTTCGAGGCGCTCGGCATCTACCTGCCGCTCGTTGCCGTGAACGCGATCGTCGTGGCGTGGATCGCCGGCGACGGCCTGGTGGTCGCCCCGGCAAAGACGCCGCTCATGACCGCGATCTTCGCCGCCGCCATGGTGCTCGCCACCCTGGTGTTCGTCGGCTTCATCAACGGCATGCTCACCACCGGTCAGGTCTTCGGCCTCACCATGGGCGAGCTTGCCGCCTCGCCGATCGCCGCCTTTGGCAAGCCCGCCGGCTCGCTGCTGGTGCTGGCACTCGTGGCCGTGTTCGTCCAGTCCATCGAGCAGATGTGCGCCAAGGGTGCCGATGCCGATGCGACTTCCCTAAAGGGAGGTGAGCGCTAATGGCGTTCCTGAACGCGCTGTTTACCGCCGCTCTCGATAGCAACCTGGTGTTCGTCCAGCTCATCGGCATGGTGTCTGTGATCTTGATTGCGGCTCGCCCGCAGGACTCTTGGCGCTTCGGTGTCATGATCGCCATCGCCACCGCCGTGGCGGGCGCCCTGGGTTGGCCTCTGTATACGCAGGTTCTGCAGCCTTGGGGCGTCACGTTCCTCGCGCCGCTCGCTTACGTGCTCGTGAGTTGGACCGCGATCGTGGTCACGGCCACGGTGCTTGGCTCCGGCAAGACCGCTGCCGAGCGCGAGCGCCTGCTGCGTGTGTGCCCGATTGTGGCCTGCAACGCCGCCGTCCTGGCAGTGGCGCTCGGCAACGCCGCCGTGGCCGAGACCCTGACGTGGGACGCCGCCTTGGGCGCGTCCGTCGGTGCCGGCCTGGGCGTCCTGCTTGCCGTCGTGCTCTTCGCCTTCGTGCGCAGCCGTATCGACGAGCGTCTGGTTCCTGCCGCTCTGCGCGGTCTGCCCATCACGCTTGTGACCGCGTCGCTCATGGCGCTGGCGTTCACCGGTGTTGCCGGTATCGCCGGCGGCCTGTTCGCCTAAGGGGGTATGAGCCATGTTCGAATCTGTGTTCTACACCGTGGCGCCCATGGTCGTGATCGGTTTTATCGCCGTTCCCGCTGCTCTCGTGCTGTCCATCTGCGCCGGTGTGCAGAAGTACACCGAGTGGCGCGAGTACAAGGCAGCGCTTGCCGCCGAGGAGGCCGCTGAGGTTTCCGCCGCCGAGTCCGCTACTGACGGAGAGTAGTCTCGCCGACTGGGGTCCTTTGCTGTTGAACCTCAATTGAGGGACAGTCCCTAAATTGAGGTGGACGACAGGCCGCGATGGAATGCGATGTCCTCGCCGCCGAGAAGGCCGATGGGTTTTGTCCCCCTGCCATCGCCCGTTGCCCTGACATTGCCGGTATTGTCTGAGTTTCAACCGGCACCTTTTGGAGGATATGAACGACCGAATCGTTCATATCCTCCATTTTTATGCCGATTCGCTGTCTCATCCGTAGTTTATGAACGATTGGTCGTTCATAAACTGCAAAGGCGCCATGGAAAGGGCGAGCGCATGCGGATGCAAAGAGACTTTTGCATCGCGATTGTCGATCCGGCCGGTAGGAGTGGGTAGAATTGCGGCATCAGCAGGGGGGGCGCCGCATTGCGTCTCGGCGGGGTCGTGGCTGTTCGTTAAGAAGCTGCTTGCCTGTTTGGCCCATGTGGAATGGGGGCGAGAGATGAATATCGCATCGAAGGTCGGGTCGCGTATCCGCATCTTGCGGGAAGCGGCGGGATTGACGCAGTCCGAGCTGGCCGCCACCGCATACGTCACGCGTCAAAGCGTGGGTAATTGGGAGCGCGGGAACACGTTGCCCGATGTGCAGAGTCTGCAGCTCGTTGCCAAGGCCCTCAACACCAAGGTTGACGGGCTTTTGGGCGATGGGTTGCCCGACATGCTGGAAGAAACCGCCGAAGCCCGCCGTCAGTTGACACATTGCCTTGCTGCGCTTGGCGCTATTTTTGCACTTGAGCTCTTACTCGCTTTCTTGTATTCCTCTTTTTTGCGAGCACCTGGAAGCGGAGAGTTCCGTTTGGTGCTCAGCGGGATGAGGGTGGTGCTTTGCTTTGCCTCCATGCCGATCGCGAAGAGGTTTCGCAGCATCGCCTCAGGCCAAGATCTGGGAGACGCCATCAGCATTATGATGTTCGTCGAGGGTTATCCGAAAGGGAAGGAACCGCCGGCCACGTGGTTCTATCGAGTGCTCCTCACCAACCTACCGGCGTTCTATACGCTCTATATCGTGCTACTTGCCGCCGCGTTGATTGTCGTCGCGTACGCTTAGAGATCGATGTGGTTTAAGGTAATACCAGCTCAAGGCATGTGTTAAAGGGAATAGACAAGGGTTTCCGAGGTGAATTGCAAGGTCGAGGTTTAGGCGGGTGTACACTCAGCGCATGGAGTCCCAACCATGATGATGGGGAGGCCGCGATGTGGCAGGAAAACATTGTCGCACAGCAGACGCGTTCGGAAGATCCTGGCATCGATTGCGCTAAGCACGATGGGCCGGACGTGAATTCAAGCGGGCTTACTAGTCCGCTCGCCAAGCGAATCCGAGGCCTTCGCGAAGGTGCGGGCATATCGCAAGCGCGCCTGGCCAAGCTTGTGTTCGTGTCGCGTCAGACGGTGATCAACTGGGAAAAGGGGCGCACGTTACCGGACGCCGAGAGTCTGAAACGCCTTTCCGCTGCGTTTGGCATCACGTTGGACGCGCTTTTGGACGAACGTTCAGAGGAGTATCTGCGTCAAACCGCACGCGATCGAAGAACAATCAAGGTTGCGATCACGCTCAATTTCCTCTGGATGTTAGAGATACTCGTGGGCATCGTTGTCATATCGATCGCGCACAAGTTCCTTTCCCCCGATCAGGCGTATACGATCTCCGATACTGAAAACATCGTACATTGGTCAATTATGATTGCGAGCATCGTTGCTTCGTGGAAAATGCAGGGGATCAAAATTGAGCACAACCTTGAGAGCGTCGTAGATGTCGCGGCGTTTTTGGAGGGGTATGAGCCCGGCGCAGCGCTGCCACAGACATTCGTATGGCGCTGGCTGCTGCCACATTGGACATTGGTGACCACCGTGCTTTCGTTCAGCGCTATTGCGTGGACCTTCGTCCTTCTGGTCGCTTTGAAGCTGGCGTGATGCGGCATCGCACGTGGGTTCATAAGTAACAAATTAGGCGCCGTACGCGAAAATGCGCACGGCGCCTATGCAAGATGGCCCGAATCCCGTGCGGAGCTCGGTGGCTCATTGCGGGCATGCGGGTCGCTGCGGTTGGGACCGCCCTTTACGGCATGATGCTGTTGGCGCCGTCCACGATGACGCTCTGGCCGGAGAAGTAGCAGGAATCCGGGCCGGCGAGGAAGGCGATGACGGGCGCGATGTCCATCTCGGGGTCGCCGAAGCGCTTCATTGGGTTAAGGTTGACCTGCTTGGCGTACTCCTCCGGGAATTTCTCGGCCCATGCCTTGGCGGCCGGGGACTCGGCGCCGGGCAGCACAACGTTGACGGTGATACCGTACTGGCCCCACTCCTTGGCGGCGATCTTGGTCAGACCGCGCAGGGCCTCCTTGTTGGAGCCGTAGGCGAGCTGGCCGGCGATGCCGAACATGCCGGTGGCGGAGGCGAAGTTGATGATGCGGCCCTCGTGCTGCTCCTTCATGTGGGGGAAGGCGGCCTGCATATAGTTGAGGGAGCCGATCACACCGGACTCCCAGGCTTTGAGCATGTTGTCGTATTCGGTGTCCTCGACGGGCTGGGAGGGAACGATGGCCTGGCCGTTGTTGACGATGACGTCGATGGAGCCGTAGGTCTCGACGGCCTTCGCAACGACCTCGAAGACGCGCTCGCGGTCGGCGGAGTCGCAGGTCATGGCAAAGCCCTCGCCGCCGAGCTCACGGATCTCGGCGATGGTGGCCTCAATGGGCTCGAGGCGACGGCCGGTGGCGATGACCTTGACGCCGCGCTTGGCCAGGCACAGGGCAATGCCCTTGCCGATGCCCTGACCGGCACCGGTGACGACGGCGACCTTCTCGTTGAGCTGCTTCATGATGGTTCCTCTCTCCTCTGAAGCCGACGTGCGCGGGATTGCGCAGGTACATTTGGCAATGCGTACGCATTTGCACGGTTTGTATCCAGATGCCGATGCTTTAAGCGGGTGAACTGGAATTCACCGCTGGGTGGCGACACGTTATTCCGTTATCGGTATGCGGAGGAGGGAAAGCATCCGTGCGCGATGGTACTCTGTAGTGGTTGAGATTTGACTATCGGGGAGGCCCACGTGACGGAGCAGCAGAGCTTGTTTGGCGATATGGCGACGGATGGCGGCGCGCGGACGGATGGCGCTTCGGCGACTACCGAGTCCCCGCAGGACGTCCGCGCTCAGGCCGCAGCGCGCGCGGCCGAGCTGCGCCACCTGCTCGATTACCACGCCTATCGCTACTACGCCCTCGATGCGCCCGAGATCACAGATGCCGCCTTTGACAAGCTGCTGGTCGAGCTCCAGCAGATCGAGGCGGCCCATCCCGAGCTCGTCACCCCCGACTCCTACACCCAACGTGTGGGCGGTTATGTGTCCGAGCAGTTCACGCCTGTCACGCATATGGCGCGCATGTATTCCATGGACGACGCCATGAATCTCGAGGAGCTCGACGAGTGGCTCGCCCGTACGGAGGAGGCGCTCGGCGCGGGGCGCGTTGCCTACACCTGCGAGCTCAAGATCGACGGCCTCGGCGTGGCCATCACCTATCAAAACGGCGCCTTCGTACGCGCCGCCACGCGCGGCGATGGCACGACGGGCGAGGACGTTTCGCTCAACGTGCGCACCATCAAAGACGTGCCCATGCACCTCTCCGAGGCCGCGTTGGCCCACATGGGCGCGGACCGCGGAACGCCCATCGAGGTCCGTGGCGAGGTCTACATGCCCAAGGGCAGCTTCGCTCGTCTGAATGCGGAGGCCGACGCCGAGGGTCGTGAGCCCTTCGCCAACCCCCGCAACGCCGCCGCGGGCAGCCTGCGCCAGAAGGACCCCAAGGTCACCGCGACGCGCAGCCTTGCCACCTTCATCTATTCGATCGCCGACACGGCGCCCTTGCATGTGGACTCCCAGCATGCGTTCCTCGACTGGCTGCGCGAGGCGGGCTTTTCCGTCAACGCATCCGTGGCGCGCTGCACCTCGCCCGCGGAGGTCCACGCCTTTTGCGCCGATGCGCTCGCGCACCGTGGCGACTTGGATTACGACATCGACGGTGTGGTTGTGAAGGTCGATGGGTTCGACCAGCAGGCCGACCTCGGCTTCACCGCCCGCGCACCGCGCTGGGCCATCGCCTTCAAATTCCCGCCGGAGGAGAAGACCACCGTTCTGCGTGAGATTCGCATCCAGGTGGGGCGCACCGGCGTGCTCACCCCGGTTGCCGAGTTCGACCCCGTCACGGTGGCCGGCTCCACCATCGCCCGCGCAACTCTGCACAATCTCGACGAGATCCGCCGCAAGGATGTGCGCGTGGGCGATACCATCATCGTCCACAAGGCCGGCGACGTGATCCCTGAGGTCGTTGGTCCGATGCTGGACAAGCGCCCCGCCGACGCGGTCGAGTGGGATATGCCCGAGGCTTGCCCCGCCTGCGGCAGCCCCGTGGTGCATGAGGGTGACGAGGTGGCGTACCGCTGCGTGTCCCTCGATTGCCCCGCGCAGCTCAAGGAGCGCCTCATCCACTGGGTGAGCCGTGGCTGCATGGACGTGGACGGCCTGGGCGACGAGCTCATCGACAAGATGATCGAGGCCGGCCTGCTGCGCGATGTCGCCGATTTCTACACGCTCGATGCCAGCGCCATCGCAGCGCTGGATACGGGCCGAACCTACGCTAAGGACGACAAGAAGAAGGGCGTGGCCGCGGGCGATCCCATCAAGGTCGGTCACACCATCGCTGGCAAGGTGATGGACGAGCTCGTCCGTTCCAAGGCGCAGCCACTCTCCCGTGTGCTGTTCGCGCTGGGCATCCGCCATGTGGGCAAGTCGGTCGCCGAGGTCCTGGCGCAGCGCTTCCTCACCATCGATGCTCTGGCGGCCGCATCCGAGGAGGATATCGCGGCGTGCGAGGGTATCGGGCCCAAGATCGCGGCGTCGGTGCGCGAGTTCCTCTCTGTGTCCGAGAATCTCGAGGTCTTGCAGCGCCTGCGCGAGGCGGGCCTCGCGCTCGAGGAGAACTTGGGTGCGGCGGTGGCGCAGGCGGCCCAAGAGACCGGCGTCGATGCCGACCTGGCGGCGGGGCAGCCGCTGGACGGCCTCGCCTTCGTGCTCACCGGCACGCTCGTCAACCGCACGCGCGACGAGGCGGGCGCGGCCCTCAAGCTCCTCGGCGCCAAGGTCTCGGGATCCGTGTCTAAAAAGACGAGCTACCTGGTCGCAGGCCCCAAAGCGGGCTCCAAGCTCACCAAGGCCGAGAGTCTGGGCGTTCCCGTGCTCGACGAGGAGGCCCTGGAGCGGATCCTCGCCACGGGCGAGGTGCCGCAGGTGTAGTCGGCAGCGGAGCGCCGATGCGAAAAGCAGCCGGCGCTTCGCGTGCCCGCGCAGGTCGCGGCGGTAGAATGATGCGCGGACGAATTCGATGAGAGGACGACGCGCATGATCAAGCTGTTTGCGAGCGATTTAGATGGCACTCTGCTCAACGGTCTGCATGAGGCGGACCGCACAATCCGCGGTGCGATACAGGAGGCCATTGCCCAGGGAGCTCATGTGGTGCCCGCGACAGGTCGTTCCCTCTTGCCCGCCGGAGAGCATGGGTTCACGGGCCTTAAGGTCGACGCGGTCTGCGCGAACGGCTCGATCATCCGCGGGAGGAACGGCGAGCTGCTCAAGACCTTCACGGTCGATCCGGCGTTCGTGGAGGAGCTCATCCGTTCTTTCCCGCAGATCTGCTTCGATTGCTGCACGCCCGACGGCATGTTCTCAAGCGGCAGCTTTGAGATGCACCAAGAGGGGTTCGCCCGCGACAACCTGTTCCGTCGCATCGTGATGCGCGGTATGCGTGCCCGGGGAGGAACGCACGAGGAACAGTTCTTCGACCAATCGATCAGCTCGATCCTCTCCCATGATGTGTGCAAGATCAACTGCCGCGTGACGAGCGACGGCCTCGAGCGGGAGCTCAAGGCGTTTTTGGCCGATCACGCCGACACGGTGGTCAATGCTCCGTTCGATCCCGTGATGTTCGAGATCACGGACAAGGATTGCAACAAGGGGGCCTCGATCGCGTGGCTCGGCCGTCACTATGGCATCGAGGAGGATGAAATCGCCGTGTACGGCGATGGCGGCAACGACCTGGTCATGTTGCGTCGGTTCCGCCATTCATACGCGACGGCTAACGGTAGTCCCGAGGCCAAGGCGGCGGCGAGTGCGGTCATCGGCCGCTGCGAGTTCCACGCCGTGCCCAAGCACATCCTGCAGACGCTTCGCTCCCAGCGCGGTCGCGTGATGATCGAATAGATGAAAATGGGGCCCGTGTGAGCGGGCCCCGATGCGTATAAAGCGGTGCGACGCGTCCGTCGTGATATGGCTTATCGCGCCTTTTGCACGTAGTCGTAGACAAAGCTCGCAATGGCAGCCGAGTCGTTGATGTCGAGGAACGGTGGCAGATGGACGTCCGCCTCGGAGAAGGCGCGTCCGGCTTCCTCTGCGGCAGCGCGGGCCTGCTTGACCGCTCGGGTGCGGAAATCGCGCGCCACCACGTCGTTGCAGGCGACGGCGATCGTGTCGTCGTTGATGAGCTCGAAGGAATCGCGCCCGCGCATGCGGTCGATGCCCGAGCGGGCGACCACGATGCTCGGCAGGCCAGCGGCCTTGTAGCCCTCTACGATGACGGTGTCCACATCGGTGTAGCGCGTGAGCATGTCCAGCACGGGCACCTCTTCGGTCGTGCGGGAGTACTCGGCGTACATGTCCGGCGAGATCAGGCCCACATGGCGGCTACCCGCCTGCGCATGGCGCCAGGAATCCTTGCCGGGCTGATCGATGTCGAAGCCCTTGTGCCCATGGTGCTTGATGGAGCCAACGCGGACGCCGCGCTGCGCGAGGCGGGAAATGACTTTCTCCACCAGTGTGGTCTTGCCGGCGTTCTGGTAGCCCACAAAGGCGACGGCGGGTGCCGGCGTGCCCGTGCGCGGCCCTCCGGGAAGTGGGGAGGGGAGTTCGGCGGCGATGATCTCGGCTTCCTTTGCCTCGACATCGACCTCGTCGGTATGGGTGTGTTCTCCGTCTCGTGCCCAGAGGCCGGAACGCCCGCCTTCCTTCCGCAGTAGGCGGACATCGACGATCTCCATACCGCGGTCGACCGCCTTGCACATGTCGTAGATGGTGAGGCAGGCGGTCGAGGCGGCCGTGAGCGCTTCCATCTCGATGCCGGTGACGCCCGTGACTCCGCAGGTGGCGAGCACGTGGAAGCCCACGCGATGGTCCTCGCGCGCGGGCGCCCAGCCGGGGGCCGCGACTGCGGAGGACGAGATGGGCTCGATCTCGACTTTCGCCTTGGTGATATTGAGCGGGTGGCACATGGGGATGAGGTCGCTCGTGCGCTTGCTCGCCATGATGCCGGCGACGCGTGCGCATGCGAGGACGTCGCCCTTTTTGGCGCGGTCCTCGAGCACCATGGCCTGGGTTTCAGGGTGCATGAGGATGGTGCCCTCGGCGATCGCGATGCGTTTGGTGACCTGCTTGTCTCCCACGTCGACCATACGCACGTCGCCGTGCTCGTCGACATGTGTGAGATCGTCGCGGTAGGCGTCGCGCTCACCGGGGGAGGCGGGGGAGTTCGTCGTGTGCTCCGACTTGGTGGGGCCTGGCGCGTCTCCGTGCTCGCCCCCCTCGACGAGGGTGAGCTCGGGTGCCTCGCCCACAACGGCGGCGGGGTACTTCTCGTGCACGGTGCGACCGAGGGTGCGCGGGCGTTCGGGTTTATCGGGGGTGTGAGTGGTCATGGGGATCACCCTCCAATCTGCGACATGAATCGCTGGGTGCCGTCGATGTCGTCGTGCTGGCGGGGTTTGCGGGCGATGGCATTGCGGTAGATGGCGCGGACCGCGTCTTCATCGCCGGAGCGCAGGGCCTCGCGTACGGGATATTCGGCATCGGAGAACAGGCAGGGGCGAATCGTTCCGTCGGCGGTGAGGCGCAGGCGGTTGCACGACTCGCAGAAATGGTTGGACATGGCCGAGATGAACCCGACGGTGCCGGCCGCGTTGGGGAAGGCCCAGTAACGCGCGGGGCCCGCTCCAAGGGGACCGCCGTTTTGCACGGGTTCGAGTGCGCCGAGGCCCGCGGCGGCAGCTTCGGAGGAGATGCGCTCGCGAAGCTCGGTGGAGGGGACCACATCGCTCGCGTCCCACAGGTCAGGGTTGAGCGCGCCGCCGGTTCCAGCCGCTCCGGCTCCGCAGTGCGGGTCGAGCCCGTGGCCGCTGCTCGGGTCTTCGGCGGATGCGCTCTGACCACCGCCGATGGGCATGTACTCGATAAACCGTACATGGACCGGGCGGTCGACGGACAGGCGCGCGAGGTTGAGTACGTCCTGATCCATACGACGTACGACGACGGTGTTCACCTTGACCGGCGTGAAGCCGTATTCGAGCGCGGCATCGATACCGGCGAGCGCCTGCTCGACGCGGCCGAGGCGCGTGATTTGGGAAAACCGTGCGGGGTCGAGCGTGTCGAGCGAGATGTTGACGCGATCCAGACCCGCTGCGCGCAGGTCGGCCGCCATGCGCGGCAGCAGGGCACCGTTGGTGGTGAGGGAAATGTCCTCGATCTCGGAGATCGAGCGGATTTCCTCGATGAGCGGCACGATGCGATGGGAGACGAGCGGTTCGCCGCCGGTGAGGCGGACGCGCGTGATGCCCTCCTGCGCCACGATGCGTACGAAGCGGGCGATCTCCTCAGCGGTGAGCAGCTCGCCGTGGGCACGCGCGGGCACGCCCTTCTCGGGCATGCAGTACACGCAGCGGAAGTTGCATTTATCCGTCACGGAGATGCGCAGGTAGTTGATGCCGCGGCCAAAGCCGTCGTGTAGTTCGCGGGCCATGCGCGCCTTTCGGGTGATCGTATGGGGTGTCAGCCTAAGTATGAACCTATGGTACCCGAACCGCGCTTCGACAGGGCAATTGGTCAATTGGGGACAGGTACAAATTGCGCACTTTGCATCGGTTTCCAATTGAGCGGTCGCGAATGTGCCTGGTATATCGCTTTGATACACTAGTGCACTAAAGTGCAAGAGGAGGGGAGCATGAAGAAGGGCTCGATCGAACGGGGGCGTCGCGGTTTGTCTTTCGCCACACCGCAGCTGACGCATCAGATGCGCCGGTTCATCGCGGCCCGCTTTTTCCTGTATCTCGGCGCCATGTGCAGCTATTTCATCGGGGTGATGGGCACCCTGACCTTCTCCATGGGTGCAGGTGTGGGCGATAACGCCATTGCCGTGGGGCTGCTCAATTTGTGCATCGTGATCGGCCAAATCCGAGGTGGAGCTCTCCTCGATAGAATCGGGCCTCGCGTGTTCTTCCGATTGGCGTCATTCGGCTTGATTTTGAGCGGCCTGTTGTACCAGGTGGTGGGGACGAGCATCGCGGGCGTGTTTCTCGGCGCGGCGGTCTTCGGCATGACTTGGGGAATCGCCGATACGGTGCCCCGTGCGTTCCCGGCGTATTTTACTGCTGACCTCGACGAGCTCAAGCGTATCAACGCACTCGTGACGTTGACGGGCAACCTCGCGATCGTCATCGGTCCTATCGCTGGTGGCGCAATCGCGCTCGTTGCACCCACGCAGGCGGTGTTCCTCTTCATGGTCGCGTGCGCCGCCATCTCCCTCATTCCCGGATGGGGCATCGAGGCCCTGCGAGAACCTGAGGTCGCGGCGGGCAGTGCGGATGAGGGCTTCGATGCTCCGAGCGGTTCGGTCTCCGCGGGCTTCTCGGCGATTTTCGGCAGCAAGGTTCTCACCTTGCTGTTTTGGGCGACCATGCTCTCGTTCATGGGGTACGGCGCGTTCGACCCGCTCGAGTCCCTGTTCTACCGGGATGTGCTCAAGGTGGGCGCCTCTTGGATGGGCTGGCTTTCCGCGTTGTCGGGCGTGGGCGGGCTGTTGGGCGCGGCGATCGCCGGCGTGTTGCCCCCTCGCTTCGTCAACGTGCGCGCCCTACTCGTTGTGCTGTTCGTCACGGGGGCCGGGAGCCTGCTGTATGTCGCGACTCCGTATGTGCTCGTGGCGTGTGCGGGGCAGTTCATCCTCGGTGTTGCATTTTCAGCGTTCGGCCCCATTAAGGACACGCTGGTCCAGATTCACACGCCGCTCGACCGTATTGGGCGTGTGAACGCCGCCATGGGCGCGGGCAATAACCTTGCGGGGGCCATCCCGCTGCTCTGTGCACCCGCTCTTGCTCATGTCCTGGGCGTGCAGGGAACCCTTGTGGCCGCCGGGGTGCTGGTGGTCGTCGTACCGCTCGCGATTCTCATTATGCGAGGCAGAGAGATTGGCGATCTCGTCGACGAGGAGCGCGCTCGAGAGGCCGCGGGCTTTGCCGATGGGTGCCGCGCCGGGGGAGCTTGTGGCTTTGGCGACGACGGCCTCGCTGGGGGGCAGTCGAAGGGCCTCTAACGGGAATGTCGCTCGGCCGCAATTGGTGCCTGTCCCCACATGTGCCGCGATGACCGAGCGGATGCAACATGGGAAAACTGGTATTAAAAAGTGTAAATCTGTGGAGAAGGCGTGCATGGCTTCGATGTCGTCGTGGGCCCGTCTTGCCGTGTCGAAAAACCTCGGATAGGCTGGTAATACACGCTGTTCACTTGGGAGACGTGATATTTATGCCGCGCGAGACCACGCAGCACCACACTGATCTGGAAATCTCGAATATCGACGAGGGGTCGGGTGAGCCTGACTGTATGGGCTCGGCTGAACCGGATGTCCTGGGCGAGCCGTGCGCCTCGGATGGGACGGGGGCCTCGGCTGGGCCGGATGCCTCGGACGAGCCGTGCACCTTGGGCGAGCCGTGCGCTTCAGATAGAACGGCAGTCTCGGACGAGCCCGCCAAGTTCCTCATCGCGGGCTTGCGACCCCTCGACTTCGTCAAGCGCATAGCCATCATCCTCATCGGTTCGGCCATCTTCACGTTTGGCGTCCACAACATCCATAACGTCACGGGCATCACCGAGGGCGGCATCATCGGCTTGGTGCTGTTCGGCAACCACTGGTTCGGCATCCCGCCGTCGATCGTGTCGCCGGCGCTTGACTGCCTGTCCTACGCCGTGGCGCTCAAGGTCCTGGGCGGTGGCTTTTTGGGCTGGTCCGCCGTGGCGACCGTCGCGGTCGCGGGCTTTTACCGCTTATGGGAGAGCCTGCCCTACATGTTGCCCGACCTTACGAACAATCCGCTGCTCGCCGCTGTGCTCGGCGCGCTGTTCGTGGGCGTGGGCGTGGGCCTGGTGATCCGCCAGGGCGCATCGGCCGGCGGTGACGACGCGCTGGCGCTTTCGATCTCCAAGATCACCGGGTGGCGCGTGGGCCGCTGCTACCTGTTCACCGACCTCTCGGTGCTCGCGCTCTCCCTCACCTATATTCCGGTGGTGAAGATCGCCTTCTCGCTTATCACGGTGACGATCTCCTCTGCGGTGATCGATGTGGTGAAGGATGCCTCGTGGGATCATGTCGAGCAATTCACCGAATGGCTGCGAGAGAAGAGGCGCGTACGGGCGTAGTGCGCCAGCTTGTCCATCTCGAAAGAGCGTGTATCGTATGGGGCACTCCATGCAAGTGGAGTGCCCTGTTTGTCTATAATGGAGCGATTGCACGGAAGAACCGAAAGGAGCGCACATGGCGGTACTGACCGAAGATGACGTGCGCACGATCGCCGATTACGCGACCATCGCGCTCGATGAGACCGAGCTCGCTGCGATGACGTCGTACCTGAACGACGCCGTGGCCATGCTCGAGCCCATACTGGATTATGCGGCCGAGGATGTCGAGCCGACGTTTCACCCGGACGGCGGCATTGCGAATGTGATGCGGCCCGATCAAGCCGATGAGGGCCGTGCCCTCGGCATCGATGAGGCTCTGTCCAACGCCGCCTCTGCGCGTGACGGCCAGTTCCGCGTGCCCTCGATCATGGGTGATGGGGGTGAGCGCTAATGGCGACATTCATCGATTCCCTCACCGCTGTGGATATCGCCGCGGGTGTGCGAGCTGGAGAGTTCAGCGCCGTCGAGGTGGCCCGCGCGGCGCTGTCCGCCATCGATGCGCGCGAGTCAGATGTCCAGGCATTTCTTCAGGTCACGCCTGAGGTGGCTCTTGGCGCCGCCGCCCGTGTGGATGCGCTTCGCGCCGCCGGCGAGCCCCTGCCGCCGCTGGCCGGCGTACCCCTCGCCATCAAGGACAACATGAACATGCTGGGCACGCGTACTACCTGCGCCTCTCGTATGCTGGAGAACTACGAGTCGCCCTATACCGCCACGTGCGTCCAGCGCATGCTCGACGCGGGCTGCGTGCCGCTCGGCAAGGCCAATATGGACGAGTTCGCGTTCGGTTCCTCCACGGAGAGCTCGGCGTTTCACCGTACGAACAATCCATGGGACCTCGAGCGCGTTCCCGGCGGCTCCTCCGGAGGCTCGGCCGCGGCGGTCGCCGCGGGCATGGCAACACTTTCCCTGGGATCGGATACCGGCGGTTCGATTCGCCAGCCCGCGGCGCTTTGCGGCGTGGTTGGTGTGAAGCCCACATACGGAACCGTGTCGCGTTACGGTGTGGTGGCGTTCGGATCTTCGCTTGACCAGGTCGGTCCGTTCGGTCGTACGACCGCCGACGTCGCGCTCTCCCTGGATGCGCTCGTGTCCGGTGGACGCGATGCATACGACGGCACGAGCCGCGATGTCGAGGCCTCCTTTACCGAGCATCTTGAGGATGGAGTTGCGGGCAGGCGCGTGGGCATTGTCCCGGCGTTCATGGAGGCCGCGGGTCTTGCGCCCGAGGTGAAGCGCGCCGTGGAGCGCGCCGCCCGCTCACTCGCCGATCAGGGCGCCGAGCTCGTCGAGGTCGATCTGCCGCACCTCGATGCGGCGATCGCCGCCTACTACGTGATCGGGCCCGCCGAGGCGTTTTCCAATCTCGCTCGCTTTGACGGTGTCCGCTACGGATATCAGGAGCCCGGCTGCGCGAATCTGGCCGAGCAGAGCGCCAAGAGCCGTGCGCGCGGCTTTGGCGCCGAGGCCAAGCGCCGTCAGCTGCTCGGCGCCTACCTGCTGTCCTCGGGCGTGTACGACAAGTACTACTTTGCCGCCCAGAAGGCTCGCACGCTCATCACCGACGACTACGCCCGTGCGTTTGAGCAAGTCGACGCGATTCTCATGCCGGCGAGCCCGACGGCCGCCTTCAAGTTCGGGGAGCTGTCCGATCCCACGCAGATGTATCTGTCCGACCTGTTCACCATCTCGATCAACATCGCCGGCAACGGTGGCGTCACGGTGCCGATGGGTTTGGGCGAAGATTCGGGTATGCCCGTTGCGGCCCAGCTGGTCGGCAAGCCGTTCGACGACGTGCGCCTGTTGTCCTTTGCTCGCGCGGTCGAGCGCGCCGCGACGGAGGCGGGCGCCGCTTCGGTCCTGCCCGTCGCCCCCGCGTTCGCCGAGAAGGGAGGTGAGCTCGCATGAAGGAGCTCAGCGAAGTCCTGAAGGACTGGGAGGCCGTTATCGGTCTGGAGATCCACACCGAACTCACGACGCTCGAGACCAAGATGTTCTGCGGTTGCAAGCTCAGCCATGACGACGCGCCGAATACGCACGTGTGCCCCGTATGCCTCGGCATGCCCGGCGCGCTGCCCGTGCCCAACCGCCGTGCCATCGAAAGCATCGTGAAGGCGGGTCTCGCCACGAACTGCGAGATCCAAAAGCACTCGATGTTCTATCGCAAGCATTACTTCTATCCCGATATGGCCAAGAACTTCCAGACCACCCAGGGCCCCGTGGCGTTTTGCATGCACGGCCGTCTGGACCTGGAAGTCTCCGGCCGCGGTGCCGCCGAGCGTCCTGAGTGCGCGTTCGGCGAGAACGAGGCGAAGAGCCTGGCGAGCGCGAGTGCGAACGCCGTGGGTCTGTCGCGCCAGATGGCCGAGGGTCTGCCCGAGGGCGTGGAGGTTTCCGCCGCGGCGCTTGGGGGCATGGGCTCCTACGATACGGCCGGCCTGGCTGTGCCGGAGCGGCGCGCGGATGGTTCCTACAGCGTGCCCATCCGCATCCTGCGCATCCATATGGAGGAGGATGCCGCCAAGATGGTGCACGTGGGTGGTGCCGAGGGCCGCATCGGCGGCGCCGCGGAGAGCCTCGTGGACTATAACCGCTGCGGCACCCCGCTCATCGAGCTGGTCACCGAGCCCGATTTGCGCACGCCCGAAGAGGCGCGCCTGTTCATGGAGAAGCTGCGCCGCATCTTCCTGACCATCGGTATCTCGGATTGCTCGATGGAGAAGGGTTCCATGCGCTGCGACGGCAATGTGAGCCTGCGCCGTCGCGAGGAGACGGGCTTGGGAACTAAGACGGAGCTCAAGAACCTCAACAGCTTCAAGGCCCTGCACGACGGCTTGGCTTACGAGATCTGCCGTCAGGCGGAGGTGCTGGAAAGCGGTGGGACGATCTACCAGGAGACGCGCCATTGGGAGCCTTCCCGCAAACGCACCGTGGTGATGCGCGTGAAGGAGACCGCGGACGATTACCGCCTGTTCCCCGACCCCGACCTGGAGCCGTTCGACTTGTCCGACGGGTTTATCGAGCATTGCCGTGCGGAGCTGCCCGAGCTGCCGGATGCCAAACGCGACCGTATTGAGCGCGCGTTCGGCGTCAAGCGCCCCGACGCCGAGCAGCTGGCCGGCGATCCCGTGACGGCTGCGTTCTTCGAGGAAGCTGCCGCGGGCCTTTCCGGCAAGGCGGCCCAGACGGTTGCGAACCTCGTAGTGAACGAGCTGGCCGCATATCTCAAGGCTTCCGGAGTGGCGCTGGGGGAGAGCGGTATCGCGCCGGCGCAGGTGGCCTCGCTTGCCAAGTTGCTCGCTTCCGATGCGATTTCGAGCAACCAGGCGCACGAGGTGTTCGAGGCCATGGCGGCAAGCGGTGACGACCCCGAGAAGATCGTGGATGAGCGCGGCATGCGCCAGGTGAGCGATGCCGGTGCGTTGCAGCCCATCGTGGACGAGGTGCTCGCAGCATGTGCCGATCAGGCTCAGCAGTATCGCGACGGCAATCAGAAGGTCATCGGGTTTTTGGTGGGCCAATGTATGAAGGCGAGCCGGGGCAAGGGCAATCCCAAGCTCTTCAATGAGCTGCTGCGCTCGAGCCTGAGCTAACGTCGCGCCGCAGGTCGCGCTGCCTTGCCGCCCGAGCCACAGGTCGCACTGCGTAGCGCGCCGCCCGCCGGTCCTCAAATCTTCGGAGCGCTTTTCGAAATTCGGTGCACTTTTCGACTATTTTTCCTGACGGAAATGGTCGAGAGGTGCACCGAGTTTTGTCGCGGTGCACGGAGCTTTGATTGTCCCATGTGAAGCGAAACGAGAAATCGCAGACGGCGTGCCGCTGCCTCGACGTTTGCTGCGATGAATGCAGATAACAAAGGGCGAACCGTCAATCATGGTTAACAGTTCGCCCAATTCTCTTATGGTGGAGGCACGGAGAATCGAACTCCGGTCCACGAAAGTTCCCTGATCGGCATCTCCAGGCTCAGTCACTCATTTAGTCTCGGACACGTTGCGCGGAGCGACACGCTCGCGGCGTCCCAACCGGTTCAGTCTTAGCCTTGGCCATACCGATTACGTGCCAAGGAGCGTTCCCCTAAAATGACGTCGCGCCGGTGTCGGGGAAATCACCGGGTTGACGCGCCGCTATATATTAAGCAGCGAGAGCCAGCTGGGGCTCAAAAGAAGAATTCTTGTCAATTCATTTTGACAGTACCCCTGTTTAACGTGGCGAGGAGACCACGGCCTGCTTCCTCTCTCAGAACTATCGTGTCGAAACCAGTTGCCCCCTTTTGGGTGGTCGTTGGGATTCGCTCAAGTCCAGACCATTCATCAGCGCAATTCGCGCCATGCCGGTCGAGGGCGAATCCTCTTTCTGGTGCCGCAAGCGGCAACGACCTGTCAAAGTACGCGGATCGCGCCCGAGGCACAAATCCGTAGTTGAAAAGTCTACCACGGAAGGCGCCCAATCATGAAACCGCGATCTGCGCGGGTCAAATTCACGCTACATCGGGATAAAGTGTACGTTTTGGGGAAGGTTTTGAGGCCTCGAGCACTTCCGAACTAAATCGAGCGAATTGTGAGCTGCGGTTATGTTGGACGAACACGTGGCAGGCCGCAGAAATAGAGGCAAAACCTTCCCCAAAACGTACACTTTGAAATCGGCGTTCCATATTTGGATGGACATTCGTTCATGTTCCGGTGCCCATGGGGTACAAGGGCTTCAGAATGAAAGGAGCTCCGATGCAGGACAAGGCGAAAAACGCTGGGAAGGTTGCAATCGTTTTGGAGGGCGGTAGCTTCCGCGGTGAGTTCACCGCGGGTGTGCTCGACGTTCTCATGGAAAACGGCGTCGAGGTTGCGGCATGCTACGGCACGTCTGCCGGAGCGCTTAACGGCTTGAACTATAAGAGTCGGCAGATCGGGCGCGTTAATCGCGTCAACCTCGCATTCTGCAACGATCCTCGCTACATGGGCGCCCAGTCGCTCGTGACCACGGGTTCGATGGTCGGGTACGATTTCATCTTGAACGACGTGCAAGACCGTCTCGATCCGTTTGACAACGAGGCGTTTTTTGCCAACCCCATGGAGATGTACGCCTGCGCGACGGACATCGTGTTCGGTACTGCGGCGTACTTGCCCGTTCGGGATGCGACCTTGGACATCGATGCCGTGCGTGCTTCGACCTCGCTTCCCTTGGTGACCAAGCCTGTCGAGATCGATGGGCATCTCTACCTCGACGGTGGCACTGCGGATTCGGTCCCAGTCGAGCAGGTGCTCGAGGATGCGGGTTTCGACCGTGCGATCGTGGTGCTCACGCAGGATCGGTCCTACCAGAAGAGCCCGTACGGACTGATGGGCGCTGCCCGCGCCGCGTACGCCGGGTACCCCTATTTGCTCGAAGCCATGGAGAACCGTCACGAGCGGTATAACGAGCAGCGCGAGCACATCTGGGAATATGAGCGCGCCGGCCGCGCCCTCGTCCTTGCCCCGCCGGTCCCAGTCGAGGTAGCCCATGTCGAGCACGACACCGAGAAGCTGCTGAATCTCTATATCCAGGGTCGTCAGGAGGCCAAGCACCGTTTGGGCGAGATACGGGAGTTCGTCGGACGTTAGGGGCCACGGCCCGCATGAGGGCCTTTTCCTCACAACAGATCAAACCGACCGCCGCCTGTGCAGAAGTTCTGCACAGGCGGCGGAAAACGTTTGACTTGCCGCATATAGGGGTTATTATTGACAGGTTACTTTCCAGAGCCCCGTGAAACTCTGTTAAGACACGTACTGTACATGGAGGAAAAGTGATTCTTAAGTCGACTCACTACGCCAAGCAGGGTGAGGTTACCCGCAACTGGGTCCTCATCGATGCCGAGGGCGCCACGCTGGGCCGTCTCGCTGCCCAGGTTGCCAAGATTCTGCGCGGCAAGAACAAGCCCCAGTTCACGCCCAACTCCGACTGTGGTGACTTCGTGGTTGTCATCAACGCCGATAAGGTCCAGCTTACCGGTAACAAGGCCGACCACAAGACCTACTACCGTCACTCCGGCTACAATGGCGGCCTCAAGGCGGAGTCCTTCCGCCAGGCTATGGAGAAGCACCCGGAGAAGGTCATCGAGCGCGCTGTTCGCGGCATGCTCCCCAAGACGACCCTCGGCCGCAAGCAGCTGACCAAGCTCAAGGTCTACGCTGGCACCGAGCATCCGCACGCTGCTCAGAACCCCGTTAAGATCGAGCTGGAGGGCTAAAAGATGGCTGAGAACACCGTTGTTTACTACGGCACCGGCCGTCGCAAGAATGCCGTTGCTCGTGTCCGTATCGTCCCCGGCACCGGTAAGGTGACCATCAACAAGCGTGACGCCGAGGAGTACTTCGGCCGTCATCAGCTCGTTGAGGATGCCCTCGCCCCGTTCAAGGTGACCGACACCCTCGGTTCCTTCGACGTCATCGCCCTGTGCGATGGTGGCGGCATCACCGGTCAGTCCGGCGCCCTGCGTCTGGGTATCGCCCGCGCTCTTCTCGAGGCTGGCGACTACCGTGCCGACCTCAAGCGCGCTGGTTTCCTCACCCGCGACGCCCGCGTCGTCGAGCGCAAGAAGTGCGGCCTCAAGAAGGCCCGTCGCGCGCCTCAGTTCTCCAAGCGCTAATCTGTCGCAAGACGTTTCCGCTATGGATTCGGGCCTGTCGAGTTTCTCGGCAGGCCCGTTTTTTGTACCATGGTGAGTTGCGTCATACACGTGAACCGCCCACGCGATGGGCGAGTGATATCGAAGGGATACGCTATGAAATATTTCGGCACCGATGGTTTCCGCGGAGAGGCGGGCGTCGTACTCACCGTTGAGCATGCTTACAAGATCGGCCGTTTCGTCGGCTGGTATTACGGTGCGCGCCAGGGCCGCAAGGCCCGCGTGGTTGTGGGCAAGGACACCCGCCGTTCGAGCTACATGTTCGAGTCCGGCTTGGTCTCTGGTCTGGTTGCATCCGGCGCTGATGCGTACATGCTGCACGTCATCCCCACGCCCGGCGTTGCCTACGAGACGATCGACGGGTGCTTCGACTGCGGCATCATGATCTCGGCGAGCCACAACCCGTATTCCGACAACGGTATCAAGCTCATGAACGGCGACGGTTGCAAGATGGATGAGGAGGTGCTCGGGCTCATCGAGGATTACATCGACGGTAAGAGCGAGGTTCCCTTCGCCACCGGTGACGAGATCGGCTGTACCGTCGACTACATGCAGGGCCGCAACCGCTACATCGCTCACCTCATCGCGAGCGCAAACTTCTCCCTCCAGGGTATGAAGATCGGCCTGGACTGCGCCAACGGCTCCGCGTCCTCGGTGGCCAAGCCCGTCTTCGACGCCCTCGGCGCCGATGTCCGCGTGATCAGCAATGCGCCTGACGGTTTCAACATCAACGTGGATTGCGGTTCCACCCATATCGATCGCCTGCGTCGCCATGTTGTGGAGCAGGGCTTGGATGTCGGCTTTGCCTACGATGGCGACGCCGACCGCTGCCTGGCCGTGGATGAGCGCGGCAACCTGGTCGACGGTGACCTGATCTTGTATGTGTGTGGCACCTACCTGCATAAGCACGGTCGCCTCGCCGCTGGCACCGTTGTCCCCACGGTCATGAGCAACCTCGGTCTGTTCAAGGCCTTCGATCGTGCAAATCTGAGCTACGAGACGACTGCCGTCGGCGACAAATACGTCACCGCCTGCATGCGTGAGAACGGCTACAGCCTCGGTGGCGAGCAGTCCGGTCATATCATCTTCGGCGATATCGAGACCACGGGCGACGGCATCATGACCTCTCTGCGCATCATGGAGGTCTTGCGCGCCGAGCGCGAGACGCTCTCGCAGCTGTGCGCCCCGGTGAAGATCTTCCCGCAGGTGCTCGTGAACGTGCGCAGCGAGCGCAAGGCAGAGCTCGATTCCTGCCAGCCGGTGTGGGAGGCCGTGCGAGCTGCCGAGGAA
Source organism: Collinsella intestinalis DSM 13280 (assembly GCF_000156175.1). GTDB lineage: Bacteria > Actinomycetota > Coriobacteriia > Coriobacteriales > Coriobacteriaceae > Collinsella > Collinsella intestinalis. The sequence goes on along the minus strand of NZ_GG692710.1, from coordinate 916,408 downwards.
AAGCTGGGCGATCGCGGCCGCATCCTGGTCCGCACCTCCGGCACCGAGCCGCTCGTGCGCGTTATGGCCGAGGCCGAGACCCAGCAGGAAGCTCAAGACGCCGTTGATTCCATCGTCGAAGTTGTGAAGCGCGAACTGCCTTAGTCGGACCGTTTGTTCGTTCGCGTCTCTTCGCGATAGAATAATGCGTGCTGATTATTGCAGGGGGTTTGATGTTCACCAGCTTCTTCAAAACTTTGGGTGTTGGCGCCCGCACCACGACTCTCGCAGCCCCGATGGCCGGCCATGTGATTCCGCTTTCCGAGGTCGAGGACCAGATGTTTGCCAAGGGCCTGCTTGGCCAGGGTGTCGCCATGGTGCCGACGGGCGATCGCGTGGTCGCTCCGTCCGATGGCAAGATCGAGGCAATCTTCCCCACGGGTCATGCCGTCGCCGTGCATACGATGGAGGGGCTCGACGTGCTCATTCATGTCGGCCTGGAGACGGTCAAACTCGATGGCAGGCATTTCAAGGTAAACGCCGCTGTCGGCGATATCGTGAAGCGCGGTGACGTGCTCATCGAGTTCGATCGCGAGGCCATCTCCAAAGAGGGCTACGATTTGACCGTGCCGATCCTTATCTGCAATTCCGCCGAGTTTGCCAGCATCAAGGGCAATGTCGGTGATGATGTCGAAGAGCTCGGTCAGCTCTTGGTCGCACGCTCCCGATAATCCAAATAGACGATTTCTCGCAAGGCCCCCGGTGTTTCCGGGGGCCTTGCATTTCTCAATGCGAGCGGCGAATATAAATACGTTCGGGCATATTCTCGCCCGAATCGCTGTGGACGGGCAGGGGCCTCGACACCGCGGGTCTTCGAGCTGTGCGCGCCCTCGCCCTGGACGGTGCGCTCTCACGTTGGTTGCGGCCGACGAGGCCCGCATGGACCGAGATGAACTCTCGGAGAAAAGGAGCGCTTCATGCGTATCATTCACGCCACCGACTATGAGGACATGAGCCGTAAGGCGGCGAACATCATCGCCGCTCAGGTCGTTATGGACCCCGCTTGCGTTCTCGGCCTGGCCACCGGTTCCACGCCCATTGGGACCTATCAGAATCTCATCAAGGCCTACGAGGCCGGCGACCTAGATTTCTCCCAGGTCAGCACGTACAACCTTGATGAGTACCGCGGCCTGTCGCACGACGACCCGCAGAGCTACCACTACTTCATGAAGGAGAACCTGTTCGATCACATCAACATCGACCAGGCCAACACCCATGTGCCGGATGGCTCCGACCCCGATGCCGAGGCCGCCTGCTCCGAGTACGACCGTATTGTCGAGGAGGCCGGTTACCCGGATCTGCAGCTTCTCGGTATCGGCAACAACGGCCACATCGGCTTCAATGAGCCCGACACCTGCTTCTCCAAGGGCACGCACTGCGTCGATCTTACCGAGAGCACGATCGAGGCGAACAGCCGCCTGTTCGACAACATCGAGGATGTGCCCCGTCAGGCCTATACCATGGGCATCCAGACGATCATGAACGCCTACATGGTGCTCGTCGTCGCCAACGGTGAGAAGAAGGCCCAGGCCGTGCACGACATGTGCTTCGGGCCCATTCAGCCTTCCTGCCCCGCTTCCATCCTGCAGCTGCACCCCAACTGCGTGGTCATCGCCGACGAGGCCGCTCTTTCCCTGTGCAAGTAAGCGCCCGCCGACATATCGACGAGATTGCGACCTCCGTTTTTGGGGGTCGCTTTTTTATGTAATTGCAAGCCGAGAATAGGGGTCTGAAAAATACTCGAAACAATCTGACCAGATTTATCCGCTGACGGAATAATTATCAACACTGGCGGAACTTACATTTTTCTCAGAACAGCCGGGCATATGCTCACTGATACATCCTACCTGGTTAAATATTAGCTATGGACAGCAGGTGATCGAGAGGGGGAAGGAGAGGAGGAGAGCATATTGTGACCCGAATCCCGATTTATCTGACCCATAGCTGATGGGGCAGTAAAAATGCGAGCATTTATCGATCGATGGCGAATGACGGCCATTATCGTGGGGGCAATGCTCGCAATCAGGTGAAGGGAAGGAAGATGGCTGAGCGAGAAGAAAGGGATCGAGAGGTATATGTGGACGGATCGGCGCACGAGGGCGGCCCGGTCGTGCCCGCAGAGCGCTTGGTGCACCGCGAGCGCTTGCTTCGAGATCTGAGGACACAGGGAGAGGAAGCCGGCATCACGGTTATTGTCGCGCCAGATGGTTTTGGCAAGACGACATTACTTGTTCAGCGCGTCGCAGAAGTGCGGTCGCGCATTGAGAGAGGGTCAGCCCGCATGCTGGACCTGGAGGGCCTCGACGAGGTGCAGGCGTATGAGTCGATCAAGCGACTGTCGGAGGATCTCGATCCCCGCATGAGGCCGCTTATCGCGCTCGACAACCTGACGACACTGCAAGAACACGGCATCGAGGCGATGGTCGGCCTGCTGCGCTCCATGAGGGGTGAAGGCTTCGAAATAGTGGTGACCTGCCGACCGAGCAACAGGGCGTTTGTGGCGGCCATGGGGGATTCGTACAAGATTACGGCCCAGTCGCTGTTGGTGAAACCCCGTGAATATCCGGCGTGGGCACGCAAGCTTTCGATTGCGAGCGGGTTGGATGTGTACGGGCTGACTCAGGGGGTCCCGCGTCTTGTGGCGATGTTGGGAGATGCGACGTCGATCGACGAGATGTCGGTTGCCTTTGAAAACGCGACAGTCGAGTTGTATCGAGGCGTCGTATGCGAATTGAGGAGGAGCAGGGATTCCCTGTATCGGACCGTGTGCCTGCTCATCATGAGCGGTTTTGGCAGCATTCGAGATTTCGATCGCGCAGGCATGCGTGTGCGTAAGGACAGTTGGCTTCGCCTGGCTCGGGAGTATCCGATTTTCGGGTTCGATGCGAAGGGAGACGCGTACCGATGCATGTCAAACCGCGGAGTCCCGTTTTCTGAGCTGAAATGTGAGCTCGTGCACGCACGTCCGCTGTATGCGGTCCGCGCGGCGAAGATGATGTTGGAAGTGGGCAATATCGACGGAGCCGTTGCGTTGATGCGCATGTTCGAGCGAGAGGGGGATGCGACGGCGCTCATCGCCGAATATCCCACAGCGTGTGCGTTGAGCGGCAATGGGGCGTTTCTGACCGCGTTGGTGGAACGTATGGGCGGCGCTGCGGTTTGTTCGATTCAAATAGGCGTTGTTCTGGCCCTGTACCTGTGCGCGCTGGAGCGCGGGGATTACCGGGCTGCCCGAATTATGGCGGCGGAGCTGCGCAGACGCTCGTCGGAGATTCTGGATGAGGTGAGCCCGAGTGCTTGGCGTGAGTCAACGGCTATGGCCGCAGTCTGGAGCGATTGCTCGGGAGTGGCGCTTCCTGACCTGAATCATGGGAAGGGGCATGATTGCGAGACGGTGGCCTCGCGACAACTGGAGCTCCATGTCCGTGTGCAGAAGCGCATCATGGCCGGAGACGGGGCGGTGAGCATCGATGAGGGCATGGGAATCAATGAGGCTTCCCTCGGCGCGAAGGGTATCTCGATACCAGGAGTCCTCCTCGCGTGCGATCGAATTCTTCTCGACGCATTCAAAGGCGATGTGGGAGATGCTCGCGCGCTCGATAACCATCTGCAGGAAGTGGCCCGGTTGTTGACGGGGCGGCATCTCGACCCAATTGCGTCATATGTCCGCGTGGTTGGCTCGACCTGTCGTCTGATGGCAGGTTTGCCCGTGGTGGACGAGCGCGCGTTCGTTGACGGGGGCACGGCTTCCGTTCGATGCTCCGATTTCGCCATGCAGCTGTATTGCCTGGTCGGTGAGGGGTGGCAAGATCTGGCGGTCGGGCAGATCGTGAGTGCTCAGTTCCGCGCCCAACAGGTGAAGAAGCTCGCGTCCCCCGATCAAGGCTTTGTCCTGGCCTGGGCGAGCTTCTTGGAGTGCGCCGCACATTTGCTCAATTCCTCGCATGTCGTGCTTAACGAGGAGGCTGACGAGCTCGATGCGGGGGAGGGCGAGTGCACGGTCGTGGATGCTTGGACCGTCGCAATGCTGCTCTCGGCGACTTCTCGACTTCCCGAGCTATCGGCATGGTGCTCCCTGCGTCGTCCGCTTCTGCTTGATGAGGGGATTCGCGCGCGGGCACGTCAGCTCATCAGGGCGGTCGGGGAGCGTGCGATGCCCGTGGCGCGTATGCTGCCCGAGAGTTTCAGTGAGGCCGCGCCGGAAGGGAAGCGCTCAGATGCGGGGGCGCCGGCCCTGTTCGACGTGGCGTCGGTCGAATCAGGCCAACGGTTGGGCCGGGTAACGATCAGCTTGTTCGGTGGATTTCAGGCGATGCGCAACGGGCATACGCTCACCGATGCGCTATGGCGAAGGAAGAAGGCGTGCGTGATCGCAGCACGTCTCGCGCTTGCTGGGGGCAATTTCGTGGGTCGCCAGGTGATCATGGAAGAGATGTGGCCGGATAAGGACTACAAGCATGCGCGGGAGTCCATGTATTCCTCGCTGAGCTCGCTTCGCGCTGCGTTTGGGCAGCATGCGGATGGGCCGCAATATGTTCTCACGCAGGGCGAGGGGGTTGCGTTGAACATGGAATACGTTGTGTCGGATACCGCGTGCTTCGACGCGCTCGCCCGCGACGTGCTTCTGAGGAGGACGGGAACCTCATCGCGTGAGATTATCGAGACATGTCTGAAGATCGAAGAGATATATAAAGGCCCCCTTTATGTGCCGGAGAGCGGAAACACATCGTATTACCTGCGAGTTCGTCGCGTCTATCAGATGAAGTTCGCGGATTGCATGGTGCGCGGAATCGAGGCCGCCCTTGAGATGGACGATCTGCCGTCGGCATCCTGGCTCGTGGAGGCGGCGCTGCGACAGGCACCCTTGCGCGAGGACGTTATCAGGTGCGCCATGAGGATTTACGACAAGACGGGAAGGCGCAGGGAGATCGTGGAGCTTTACAACAGCCATCTGCATCTGCTCGAGCAGGAGCTTGGATCGATACCTGAGGAAGAGACGAGGATGACCTATGAGTCGATCATCGGTCGATCGGGGATGCAGACCATGCTTTGATTGCGATGGGAAAAAAGGAGGCGCACCCGATGGTGCGCCTCCTGGTGAGTGAGAGATGGCGAAGGCGGGGCGTTTGTGCGGCCCGCCACCGGCAGCGCTTTAATCGAGCTTGATGTGCTCGATGTCCTTACGGCTGCTCGCACGATACAGGGAGAAACGGTGGCCGATAACCTGGACGACCTCGGCACCCACAAGCTCGGCGAGCTGGTCGGCCGCCTCACGGCAGGAGAGCAGGCTGCCGTCCTGGACGGAGCACTTGATGAGCTCGTGGGCGTCGAGCGCTTCCTCGGCCTGCTTGGCGATGGCGTCGGTCACGTCGGCTTTGCCGATATGGACGACGGGGTTGAGGTGGTGCGCGAGGGCGCGGAGCTGGCGGACCTGCTTGCCGGTGAGAGCCATGTATTCGCTCGCTTTCTGCGGAGGTAATGATTTCAGCAGGTAAACGATAGCGCAGTGGAGGCACGTCGGCAAGCGCGCACGGTACCGGGGAGATACGCCTCCACGAGGCTCTCACGCCGGTGACCGGGGAGGGGGCAAGGACCGCATGAAGGCTCATGTCACTTCTTATGTTTCGTGAGGTATGGGGGCGGCATGGTGGGTTCGGGAACGCTAGAATGGTTGAACACGTGCAAGCATGATATTCGCCAAAGGAGCCGCCATGTCCATCACGCCCCAGGAGATAGCCGAGACGCGCGGTATGGTCTCAGAGCACAATTTGGACATCCGCACGATCACCATGGGCATCTCGCTCATGGGCTGTGCGGATGATAACTTGGAGCGCATGTGCACGAAGGTGTACGACCATGTGACGCGTACTGCCGAGCACCTTGTCGAGACTGCAGAGGGGCTTGAGCGCGAATACGGTATTCCGATCGTCAACAAGCGCGTGGCGGTTACTCCGGTTGCCCAGATCGCATCCGCCTGTTCTGACGAGGACCTCGTCCCGCTTGCCCATGCTCTCGATCGAGCCGCGGAGACGCTTGGCATCGATTATCTCGGGGGCTACTCGGCGCTGGTGCACAAGGGCATCGGCGATGCGGATCGTCGTCTCATGAAGTGCATCCCGCGCGCCCTCGCCGAGACGAGCCGCGTGTGCTCGAGCGTCAATGTGGCGACGCTGCGTGCTGGCATCAATATGGATGCGGTCTTCATGGCCGCCCAGACCATCGTCGACGCGGCTAAGCTCACCGCCGACCGCGAGTGCGTGGGCGCTTCCAAATTCGTCTGCTTTGCGAACATGGTCGAGGACTCGCCGTTCATGGCGGGCGCCGTGCACGGATCCGGTGAGGCCGACGCCGTGATCAACGTCGGTGTTTCGGGACCGGGCGTTATGGCCGCCGCGCTTGAGGAGCTGCCGGCCGATGCCGATATGATGCAGGTCGCGGAGCGTATCAAGCAGACCGCCTTCAAGATTACCCGTGCTGGTGAACTCATGAGCCGCGAGGCCTCGCGTCGCCTGGGTGTCGAGAAGGGCATCGTCGATCTGTCACTTGCCCCCACGCCCGCTGTGGGAGATTCCGTGGCCCGCATTCTCGAGATCATCGGCGTGGGCCAGTGCGGCGGTCCCGGTACGACCGCTGCCCTCGCCCTGCTGAACGACTGCGTGAAGAAGGGCGGCGTCATGGCGAGCTCCAGCGTGGGCGGCCTGTCCGGCGCCTTCATCCCGGTGTCCGAGGACGCCGGCATGATCGAGGCCGCCGAGGCCGGTGCCCTTTCCCTCGAAAAGCTCGAGGCGATGACGTGCGTCTGCTCGGTGGGCCTCGACATGATCGCGGTTCCCGGCGACACGGACGTGGAGACCATCGCCGGCATCATCGCCGACGAGATGGCCATCGGTGTCATCAATAACAAGACCACCGCCGTGCGTATCATTCCGGCGATCGGCAAGGGCGTCGGTGAGTCCGTCGATTACGGCGGACTGTTCGGCCGTGCGCCTGTCATGCCGGTGAACAGCCATGCCGGCACGGTGTTCGCGCACCGCGGCGGTCGTTTCCCCGCCCCCATGAACTCTTTGAAGAACTAGCGCTTTCACCGTCACGTGGTCGCGTCCGACAATCGGCGCGACCTGCGGGCGGACCCCAGGACCCGGCGCCTCGACCGCGCCTTGTATGCGAAAGGATGCACATGGCCGACCTTACCGAACGCTTCGGCACGATGGTTTTCTCCGAAGACGTCATGAAGAAGTGGCTCCCCAAGGACGTGTACAAAAAACTCGCCGCCACCATCGAAGGCGGTGAGCCGCTTGATTTGGACGTGGCGAACGCCGTGGCCCACGCCATGAAGGAGTGGGCAATCTCCAAGGGCGCCACCCACTACGCCCACTGGTTCCAGCCGCTTTCGGGTATCACGAGCGAGAAGCACGACAGCTTCCTCGAGCCCAACCACGACGGCACCGCCATTACCAAGTTTTCCGGCAAAGCCCTGATCAAGGGCGAGTCCGACGCGTCGAGCTTCCCCAACGGCGGCCTGCGCGCCACGTTCGAGGCCCGCGGCTACACCGCCTGGGACGCCACGAGCCCGGCGTTCATCAAGGACGACGTCCTGTGCATCCCCACCGCGTTTTGCTCCTACACGGGCGAGGCGCTCGACAAGAAGACCCCGCTGCTGCGCTCGATGACGGCGCTGGACGAGCAGGCCAAGCGCGTGCTCGCCCTCTTCGGCAAGCATCCGAAGCGCGTGGTGCCTTATGTGGGTGACGAGCAGGAGTACTTCCTCATCAAGAAGGACGCATATCGGAAGCGTCGCGACCTGGTCATTTGCGGCAGGACGTTGTTCGGCGCCGCCCCCGCCAAGGGGCAGGAGCTCGAGGAACACTACTTCGGCGCCATCCGCCCCACCGTCTCGGCCTACATGAAGGACCTCGACGACGAACTGTGGTCATTGGGCATTCCGTCCAAGACCAAGCACAACGAGGTCGCGCCCTGTCAGCATGAGCTCGCGCCCGTATACTCTGAGCTCAACGCCTCGGTGGATAACAACCTCCTCATGATGGAGAAGATGAAGCTCATCGCCAGCCGCCACGACCTCGTGTGCCTGCTGCACGAGAAGCCGTTCGAGGGCATCAACGGAAGCGGCAAGCACAACAACTGGTCGCTCGGCACCGCCGACGAGAACCTGCTCGAGCCCGGCGACACGCCGCTGGAGAACCTGCAGTTCATCGTCTTCCTCACCGCCGTGATCGAGGCCGTGGACAAGTACCAGGACCTCCTGCGCGCCAGTACCGCGAGCTGCGGCAACGATCATCGCCTGGGCGCCAACGAGGCCCCGCCGGCGATCGTGTCCATCTTCCTGGGCGACCAGCTCACCGAGGTCGTCGAGATGATCATGGACGGCGAGGCGAGCGTTCACGCCACCACCGACACGCTCACTTTCGGCACGGTCATCCTGCCCAACCTTGAGCAGGACAACACCGACCGTAACCGTACGAGCCCCTTCGCCTTCACGAACAACAAGTTCGAGTTCCGCGCCGTGGGATCGGAGGCCAACGTCTCCGATGCGAACACTGTGCTCGATACGGCGGTTGCCGAATCTCTGCGCGATTTCGCCGATGCGCTCGAGGGCACGCCCGCCGATGAGTTCCAGGAGGCCGCGCTGGCCTACTGCGCCGAGCACCTGCGCGCGCATCGCCGCATCCTGTTCTCGGGCGACGGGTATTCCGAGGCATGGGAGCAGGAGGCCGAGCGCCGCGGTCTGTGCAACTACCGCACAACCGCCGACGCGCTGCCCTCGTTCGTCGCCGAGAAGAACATCAAGCTCTTCAGCGAGATGGGTGTGCTCACCGAGGCCGAGGCTGTCTGCCGCTACGAGGTGAAGCTCGAGAAGTACAACAAGCTCATGAACATCGAGGCGACCACCATGGTCCGCGAGGCGCGCCGCACGTACCGCCCGGTCATCACCGCGTACGCCACCAAGGTCGCCAAGGGCCTCGAGGCCATCCGCGCTGCGGGGGCCGAGGCCGCCATGGCTTATGAGCAGGCGACGCTGAACGACCTGTGCGACGGTATCACCGCCATCAATGAGTCCATCGCCCGCCTCGATGAGGTTCACGCCAAGGCCGAGGCCATCGCCGATGGTCAGTTGCAGGCAAATTGCTATGCGCACGAGGTCGCTCCCGTCATGGCCGACCTGCGCGCCGCGGTGGACGCCATGGAGGAGATTGTGGCGGCTGATTATTGGCCGGTCCCGACCTACGATGACATCTTGTTCTACGTCTAAGGTCTCTGCTATACTCTAGCGCGCTGTCCCCATCGTCTAGCGGCCTAGGACGCCACCCTTTCAAGGTGGATATCACGGGTTCGAATCCCGTTGGGGGCACCATTGCTGTGTCCGGACCCGCTCGGCTTCGCGCCGGGCGGGTCCTTTTCATAGGAGGGGTCCCGGGATGGAAACGAAGCGCATTGCCCGTGCGGGCGTTATGACGGCGTTGCTGGCGGTGTCTGCTCAGGTGATGCTGCCGCTCGGTCCCGTGCCCTTTACGCTGCAGACGTTGGTGCTCGCCATGGTGCCGGCCGTGCTCGACCCGGCGACCTCGGTGTTCACGGTGCTGGCCTATGTCGTGCTCGGTGCGGTGGGCCTGCCTGTTTTCGCGGGCTTCAACGGCGGCATCGGCGCGCTCGCCGGTCCGACGGGCGGGTTTTTGTGGGGCTTTGTCCTGGGCTGCGCGCTGGCGGGCGCGTTGGCAAAAGTGCTTGATGGCAGGATCGGGGCGTATCCGCGTGCGCTCGTGTGCGCGGCCGCGCTTGTGCTCGTTTCATATGTGTGCGGAACTGTCCAGCTCATGGCGCTCATGAACCTCGACCTTGCGGGGGCGCTCGCCATCGCGGTGATCCCCTTTGTGGTTCCCGACGCGGTTAAGGTCGCAGTCGGAGCGAGCTTGGGCTGCGCTGTGGCGCGCGTGGTGAAATAAGAGCGCCCATCACGTGATCGATATGAATGAAATCGGCCCCCATGGTTGCATGGGGGCCGATTGCGTTCATATCGAGGCATCGCGCGGGCGGTGGTGCCGAGCGTCTCTTAGGGCAGCAGCTTCATTGCGGCCGCGCGGGCCGAGAGCTCGCGATCGTCATTGAGCGGGGACAGCGGCAACAGGGCTTCTGCCTGTGCGTCGCCGGCGGAGTGGCGGCGTTCGAGCGCTCGTTCGATGAGCCAGTCGGCGAGGTCGGGGTTCTTGGAGAGCGCGGGACCGTGCAGGTAGGTACCGATCAGGTTGCGATGCAGGCAGCCTTCGAGCCCGTCCTTGCCGTTGTTGCCCGTACCGGGAACCGTCGAGACGCCCAGCGTGTGCTCGCACTCGTCGAGGAACGTGCGGCCGCCGTGGTTTTCAAAGCCGACGAATGGGTCGCTCGAAAGCTCGGTTTTGACCGCGACGTTGCCGGTCAGGCGCCCGTCGCCGCGGACGGTGTCGGCTGCGATGATGCCCAGGCCTTCGATCTTGTCATCACCCATGTAGTAGGAGCGGCCGAGGAGTTGGTAGCTACCGCAGATGGCGAGCATGACGCCGTCGTCCTCGACGTAGGCGCTGAGCTCGTCGCGCCGCGAACGCAGCTCATGGGCGACGGCGAGCTGGTCGCGGTCGGCGCCGCCGCCGATCAAGATGATGTCGGCGGTTGCGAGGTCGAGCTCATCGCCCATGTGAACGTTGTCGATTTTGGCGGGGATGCCGCGCCATGCGCAGCGCCGTTCGACGACCATGGCATTGCCGCCATCTCCATACAGGTTCAGGGCATCTGGGTAGAGGTGGACGATGCGAAGCGGTCGGTCGAGGACGGCGGGTGCGGGAAGCTCATCGCCTGTGGCAACCGCTGCCTGCTCGCCGTGCGCGGTCTGGTCGGCCTGGGGCGCCGTGATGCCCGTATCTTCCGAGCTCAGGCGTTTGAGGTCGGCTACAACAGGCGGGAACGCCGTGTAGTTGGCGACAGCGAAGAGAACATCTCCGGCGGGTTCGTCGGTGACGGATGCGAGTGCCTGTTCGACGCTTTCCACAATCTGGGTGTCAATGTCGGCGTATTTGAGGCGGACCTGTAGGTCGTTGGCACGCGAGCCGCCCACAAAGGCGCGAATCCCCGGAGTTTCGGCGAGACACTCGAAGTCGACGTCCCAAATCCAGGAGACATCGCGACCGTCGGCTTCGGCATCGTTCAGGAAAAAGGCCATGAGACGGCCGTTCGAGGCTTTGATCTGCTGAATTTGGCGGTCGAAGCCGACCGGGTTCTTGGCGAGATCGCTCGCCGCCGTGCGGCCCATGGCCCGCCAACGCGTCATGCGCCCGCCCGTGGGGACGTAGGCATCGAGCACGTCCTGGAAGCGCGAGGGGTCGGCGCCCAGGGCGCAGGCAGCGGTGCAGGCGGCCATGATGTTGTACACCATGTACAAGCCGTTGTAGGCGGTGGTAAGGGCGAGCTCACGGGCGGGGTCCGCCGTGTTGCCCGGCAGATGCAGGCAGAACGAGTAGCCGTCTCCGGAGAGGGTGACGTCGTGCGTCCACGCCTCGAGTTCGGGGCGCTCCCAGCCGCATGCGGGGCATCGGTAGGCGCCGAGCTGGCCATACTGCAGGTATTCGTATTCGAGCGCCGCATTGCACTTGGCACAAAAGCGCGACTCGGCCATACGTGATGTCTCAGTTCCTGTGGCTCCCTGGATGCCGAACGCCACGCGTGGGTTGGGCACGCGGTCGGCGATGGCGGTGCACAGGGGATCGTCGGCGTTGAAGATGAGGATGGTCTCGGGCGAGGAGGCCAGGGCGCTGGCGATCGCGTCTTGCGTGTGGTCGATCTCGCCGTAGCGGTCAAGCTGGTCGCGGAACAGGTTGAGCAGTACGAAGTGCGTGGGCTTGAGGCGCGGGAGCACGCGGACCGTGTAGAGCTCGTCGCATTCGAACACGCCTACGCGCACGGTGCCCGCAGTGCGACGGCGCTCGGAGCTGGCCTCGAGCAGCGCGCCCGTGATGCCGGTCTCCATGTTGTTTCCCGCGCGGTTGCACACGCAGGTGAGGCCGCTTGCGGCAACGGTGTCGGCGATGAGGTTGGTCGTGGTGGTCTTTCCGTTGGTGCCGGTGACGACGACGCTCGCGTCGAGCAGGTCGGCGAGGTGGGCGATGAGCTCCGGATCGATCGCCAGGCCGATTTTGCCGGGCAGGGCGCCGCCGCTGCGGTGCAGGACGGAGCGGAGGCCCCAGCGGGCGATGCCGGCGGCCGTGGTGGCGATGTTGGAGGTGATGCTCATGGGAGCTCCTGTCGTGATGGTGCCTATTGCTGGTTGGCGGCGGCGTAGCGTGCGCGGCTGCGCTGCTCGGGCGTCATGCGGCTGCGCGGGGAGTAGATGACGTTGGTGCGGCAGTATTCGACGCACAGGTCGCATCCGGCGCAGGCATCGCGGTCGATGCGGAAGATCGGCGGCGTGAACGCGATGGCGGGGCAGCCGGTGATTTGCTGACAGCGATGGCAGCTCGTGCATGCGTACTGGTCGATCTCGACGGGCTCGGCCTGGAACTCGCCGCGCTGCAGCTGGGCACAGGGGGAGGCGAACACGACGGCATGGACGCCGGGCCGCGCAAGGGCCCCATGGAGCACGTCCGAGCTCTTCTGGCTGTCAAAGGGGTCGACGATCGCCGCGTCGTCGCATCCGAGTTCGAGGGCGCGTGCGGCGAGCGCTTCAAGCGCATCGACCGTGAGGAACTCTGCGCTCGAGGCGAGCACGGCGAGGACGGTGACGTGTCCCTCGGCAGGCAGCGCGTGAAGCGCTTCGGCGGCGTTCTCCGCCGCAAGGTCGACATCGGGGATGAAATGGATGACCGCCTCGCACGCCGGTTCCTCCGACGTCCCGCCTGTCGGCACCGCGACCTTGTAACGGTCGAGCAGCGCCTCCTCGCCGCCGGGACAGGCGGTGGCGGCGGGGTGCATGGGGCCGACGTTTGCGCAGCCGGCGTTGCCGCAGATGACTCGCCCGCGACCGCGACCCAGGGTCTCCTTGCAGGCGACGTAGGCGGCGCGGTGCGGACAGCCGGGGCAGGACACGCCGTGCAGGGTCTGGTTCTCCGTGCTCATCCTATGCCTCCTCGCCGGTGTAGGGCTCGCGGCTCAGCAGCTCGAGCTCGAAGGTGAGCGTGTGGCCGGCCATGGGGTGGTTGAAGTCGAACAGTGTGTCGGCATCGTCCGCCACGCGGATCACGCGGGCGAGTTGTTGGTAGCCCTCGTCGTTCATGAGGTAGATGAGCTGGCCCGGGATGAGGTCCTCGTAGTTGGGGATCTCGATGGTGGGCATCGTATAGAGCAGACGCGGGTCGTGCTCGCCGTAGGCGTCCTTGGGCTCGAGGCGCACGGTCTTCTTCTCGCCCGGCTCCATGCCGAGTACGGCGATCTCGAATCCGGGCACGACCTCGTGGTTGCCCTCCACGTAGGTGAGGGGGGTGCGGCCGATGGTGGTGTCAAACACCTCACCGTCCTCAAAGGAGCCGGTGTAGTGCACCGTCACGCGGTGCTTGAGGGAGAAGTCGGTCACGGTGATCCTTTCAGGGTCGATGGTCACGAGGCAAGCCTATCATGCGCTTGCGATCTAAAAGCCATAGCGGCGGGCGAAGTCGTCGGCTGCGGCGCGCACGCCGTCGACGCCTTCCGCCCACAGGGTGAAATCGGGTGTGTCGGCGATGATGCCGTCGGCCTCCCACACGGCCTGGTGGGCAAGATCCCACGTCTCGCGCGCGGGCGGTCGCACGGGCAGGTACGGGTCGTGGTAGGTGGGGTTCAGCAGGAAGAAGGCGCCGCCATCGCAGCGCGTGGCGAAATCCCTGAGGGCGCGACGAGCGCTGCGGGTCTGACCGAGCTTGTAGAGCAGCAACGTGCGGCCGAGGCCGAACCAGGGGAGATCTTCGACGTCCGGACCCGCCTCCTGCACGGCTTGGAAGAACGCGTCCTCGTCCTCAAGGCGTGCGAGGACGAGCAGCAACGTGCCAACGGCGTAATTGGGAAAGCCCTTTGCGCGCATGACGGTTCGGGCATAATTGGCAGCCGACCGGTAGCGGGCGGTGAAGATGGATCCCTGGGCGAGCGCCTCCAGGATGTGGAGCCAGCCGATCAGGTCGGGGTCGGAGGCGGTGAGCTCGCTCGCGCTCGTTCCGTCTGCCAGCGCCTCAGGTGCCCAGAGACCGTCGACGTCCGGATCGAAGCCGGGATGCGTTGAGATGATCATCTCGCGTGCCTCGCGCTCGAGCTTGAGCATGTCGGAGAGGCAGGCGTCGAGGGGGACTTCGGCGAGCTGGATGGAGACGAGTCGGGCGTCCAGGCAGGTGGGGTCCTCGGCGATGATGTTGGCGAGCTGCTCGCGCGCTTGGGAGAACAGCTCGCCACGGCCGTGCTCGAACTCGTCGTCGGGGAGGCCCTCCATGCGCAGGAGCCCGTCGGTGAGTTCTCCGTGTACGCGGGAGTAGGACAGCAGCGCCTGCGCATGCACGTTTGCGGCGTAGCGCTCGGGTTCGGCGGCGATTTGCTCGCGCACGAGCTCGCGTGCGCCCTCCGTCAAGCCGGGGTGTTCTTGGATATAGAGTCGTTCCAGGTATGCGGGAACATAGATACGCGGGTCCATCAGCGTGTACCTCCGATTGGGCCGCCGCCCTCGGCCTGGGCGATCATGGCGCGATCTTGGTCGGTGAGTGCGGCCTGAACCAGCTCATGCTCGGCGACCCAGATGGCGAAGCTGGCGGCGTCGGGCGTGCCCATGCCTTCTTGGAGCAGGGGCGTCGCTTCAGAGAGGGCAAGTATCAGCTCGTCGTCGCTGCCGGGCTGCACGTGCACGCGCGAAAACACACCGTCGGGGAACTCGGCCTGGAGGTAGAGTGCTTGGGCGGGATGGGGGTAGGAGCGCATGAGGGCCTGAAGCAGCGCGGTGGCACGGTCGAAGTCGAAGGCGCGGTAGGCGAGGCTCATCTCGGTGATGAGGGACCATGCGTCGGGCCGATGGCCGCCGAGGCGCCCCGTGCGGGAGGATGCACGGTCTTGGTAGGCTGCGGCGTGGCGTGAGCGAAAGCGCCTGAGCTCATCGGCCTCGACCTCGAGCTTGCCCAGTGCGAGCATACCGGTGTGCCGCGCGCCAGCCAGGTCGAGCGGATTGGCCTCGAGGGCGCGTTCGGCATAGGAGAGCGCCATGCGATAACGGCCGGCGATGAGCAGGCGCGAGGCGAGCGCGGCGAGCCAGCGCTGATGCGCGCGGCGACCGAGGTCGTGGGCGAATTCCTGCTCATAGGGGTTAGCAGCACTTTCGATGAGCGTTTTCAGGTCATCCTCAACGGCGGGGAGGTTTTCGATGAGATAGTCGATGAGCGCATCGTCGGAGATGGAGCGCATGGTTGCGAGCATGCGCTGCGCGTCCCAATTCCGAGGGTCGAGCTCGACGGCCTCGCGCAGGTAATCCTCAGCTTGGGAGAACAGCTGCTCGGCCTCTGCCTCGGAGGGGGCGAAGGGTGCGCGGTAATCTGCGAGCTCGGTCGCCATGGCGACGAGGTGGAACGATCGGTCCCGATCGGTATGGATGAGGGTTGCCGGGTCGAGGCGGTAGGCCTCGCTGGCGCGCTCGATGAAAGCGGCGTCGCTCGCGGGGTCGGCGCCTTCGCGCTCCATGGCGGCGAGGATGAGCCGCAGGCAGTCCTCTTGGACGGGGTCGAATGCCATGTCGCTCCTAGTCGATACGGTATGAATGCGCGCCCGAGGGCGCGTCGATGCAGGTGGTTCGGCGGCGTGTCGCCGCGTGATGAGGCGGCCGCGATCGTTGCGCGGCGCGTCTCGATGACCTTTTAGTTTACCGATTGAAGGGCGGGGAGACTACCGTAGGGCGGCGGCGTCCGATTCTTCCGCAACAACTTCAACGACCAGCCCGTGGGGAAGACATACGATCTGCTCGCCGGCCTGTGAGATGGGCGCGTGCTCGACGCAGACCTGGTTGCCGCAGTTGGCGCTTTTCACCTCGGCGCGACCCTCCGAGATCGAGATGACGTTCTCGCCGCCGTCGGCATCTCGCCCGCTGCCGGCGCCGTTCGTCTCGACGGTGAAGGTAGCGTCGCGCGCGAGCTCGTCGACGCGGCGGAAGCCGTCTTTGGATTGGGTGACGACGACCAGTCCGTTCGCCGACGTATTCCTACCGTTCGCGTAGTTTATGAGCCACCATGCGCCCCCGCCCACAAGAGCGAGCAAAAGCGCGGCTATCAGGCATAAATCGCCGGTTTTGAGGCGGTGTTTCACGTGTTCTTCTTCCGGGTCGCGTAGTCCAGTCACCCATGGTACCAGGTCTTTTGATTGGCTGCGCCCGAGATGGCCCACACGGGTGAGTGCGGTTGACCGGGGCGCGGAGCGATACAATATGCACGTCTGCGGGTACGTTGCCACCCGATGATAAAACGATACATCATCGAAGGCCGAGCAATCCGCCCGCACCCGAATACGGTCCTTACGCGGAGCCAAAAAGGGGGTTCCGCGCGTGAATGCGGGGTGACCCGCGACTTGGGAGGTACGCAATGGGACGTTTTACCAATCCGCGTGATCTGTACTTCGGTGAGGGTGCCCGTCATGAGGTCAAGAACCTCAAGGGCGAGCGCGCCATGATCGTGACCGGTGGCGGCTCGATGCGCCGCGGCGGTTTCCTGCAGGACGTTGAGGCCGACCTCAAGGAGGCTGGTTTCGAGGTTGAAATCTTTGAGGGCGTTGAGTCCGACCCGTCCGTCGAGACGGTTATGAAGGGCGCCAAGGCCATGGAGGCCTTCCAGCCCGATTGGATCATCGGCATCGGCGGCGGCTCGCCCATCGACGCCGCCAAGGCCATGTGGCTGTTCTACGAGTATCCCGAGGAGACCTTCGAGCAGGCCGTCGTACCCTTCTCCTTCCCGGAGCTCCGCCGCAAGGCCCACTTCTGCGCCATCGCCTCTACCTCCGGCACTGCGACCGAGGTCACCGCGTTCTCCGTCATCACCGACTACGAGAAGGGCATCAAGTACCCGCTGGCCGACTTCAACATCACGCCCGACGTCGCCATCGTCGACCCCGAGCTCACCTACACCATGCCCGCTAAGCTCTGCGCTCACACCGGTATGGACGCGCTGACCCACGCCATCGAGGCCTACGTCTCCACCGCCGGCTCCATGTACACCGACGGCAACGCGCTGCATGCCATCCGCGAGATCGTCGAGTGGCTGCCCAAGTCCTATCAGGGCGACCATGAGGCCCGCGCCCACATGCACGACGCCCAGTGCATCGCCGGCATCGCCTTCTCGAGCGGCCTGCTCGGCATCGTCCACTCCATGGCCCACAAGACCGGCGCTGCCTTCACCGGCGATCACATCATCCACGGCTGCGCCAACGCCATGTATCTCGGCAAGGTCATTCAGTTCAATGCCCGTGACGAGCGCGCCAAGAGCCGCTACGCCTTTATCGCCAAGGACGTTTTGCACCTCGCCGGTGAGACCGAAGACGAGCTCGTCGAGGCCCTGGTCCAGAAGATTCGCGACCTCAACGACGCCCTCGACATTCCGCAGGGTATCAAGAACTACGGCAAGTCCGGCGTGAAGGCCGACGAGTCGATCATCGACTACGAGGAGTTTGAGGCCAAGAAGGCCGACGTTGCCGCCAACGCCATCCTCGACGCCTGCACCGGCTCCAACCCGCGTATCCCGACGCAGGAGGAGATGGAGCAGCTGCTCGAGTGCGTCTACACGGATACTCCGGTCACGTTCTAATAACCCGGTGACGTTCTAGCCGCCCCCGGTGACGCTCTTGCCGCCCCGGTGACGCTCTTGCCGCCCCGGTGACGCTCTGGGGCTGCATCGATTGCTCGAAGCGGCTTGTCACTCGGAAGCCCGATGGCCCTCGGTTGCCATCGGGCTTCTCTTGTATTGGGTCGCCGCGGAGCCCCGGCTGGGCCGTCTGGCCTCGAGGTATAACCAAAGTCACGGCATGGGCATCGATTTGGTGTTTTTGGTTATATCTCGCTGGGGAGAGAGGGCCGGGCGCGGGAATTCCGCTATACTTTGCTCCCGCGGGCGATTGGCGCAACGGTTAGCGCAGGTGCTTTACACGCACAAGGCTGGGGGTTCGAATCCCTCATCGCCCACCAAGGAATGTGAACGCGAGGGCCGTGTCGCCCTCGCGTTTTTGTTTATCGTGTGCGGATTCGAGCCCCGTCCGGGGTGCGGAGCTGAGGAAGCGGCGGGATAATCGGGCCGATGTGATCTCGCCATGAATGCAGCGCGCCGTGCACGGTTACATATCTACCATTCGACGATTCGGGCCGAAAGAATCAAATATCGCTGCTAATCTGCAAGTAACGTACACGTTAACAAAAAGGGGCGTCGCTATGTTTAAGCGGTTTTCGCTGGTTTTGCTATCCTTTCTGTTGATTGGACTCGGCGTACTTCCATTTCCGATGTTTGCCTCAGGCAGCCCGGTAGAAGAAGTTATTTCGCTTTCGAATGATGTCACGATTGGGCAAGAGGCTTCCGATGTAATTCCCGAAGATGCGGAACTGCTTTTTTCTGTTTATCAGTATGGCGTTTCGCTGGAAGAGGATATCGGAACTCCATACGCCTGTGCCGACAAGGCACTTGCGAACGTGAGGGCATATCGCGTGCACCGTAATTCTCGCCAGTATATCGATCTGTTCATAGGATTAAGTAGACCTTTGGGTTCTTGCTTGGTCATAAAGGGTGTAACTGACGGAGAGCTTCGAGTGGATGATCTGACAACAGGGGGAGCTTTTGGCGAGGCGATCAACTACTATCAGCCTCAGGCGGGCTCTACGTTAAATTATTACTATGATGGGAACACACCCATTAACCCCGGACATTCATATGATGTGAGCTGGCATTTTAAGTCCTATCTGCTTAACGGAATTGATTCTTACTACAGTGGATCAAAGACCTTTTTTGCGTGAGTCGATATGCGCGTGGATGTTTGTTTTGATGGGAATGCGTATGCGGCGCTGAAGCTCGCTAAAAACGTGTTTCGGCTCGATTTGCCTCATGTAGAGTTGCTTTGCGATGATTTGACATTCGGGTCCCTTGCCGACATGAGCTTCGATGTGCGCAGCAGGGAGCTGAGCAGGCTCCATGTCGATCCGTCATTTCTTTGCGAGCGCAGCTCTCGGGAATTCCCATTGCGCGTTGAGGCTGCGGACGAGCTGAGGCTGTGGTCCACGGGAAAGCCGTCTGATGTGCTGGGGGAATACTATGTAGCGTCGTTGGCGCCGCAAGGTGTGCCGATTTCGCATATCGAAGTCGATGCGGAAGGGGTATTACAGGATATCGATGCAGCCGGTGCTGCAATGCGGGAGCTTCTCGCGAGCGCCTGCCCACTCGACGCCTCTCGTATGCGTGAGATATGGCGTCGCATGCTTGCAGACGATGCCAGTTTGAGGGTGGTCGTCGACGGAATGCCTGCGAGCAGGGATGTAACGTATTTCGACTGCGCCCTTCGTGAACTCGCCACGCACGGCAATTTCGAATCGTCCTCGGATCTTGCCATCGCTGCTCTCGATTCGTGTGCCGCGCTCGCGGGAGGGCCTATAAACCTCGAGTTTTATCGCGGCCGTGCGGAGGAACTCGGCTTGCTCACCTCGCGCTGATCGTTTTGTTTATGATGGTGAGGACGAACCTGCATCGCGAGAAAGGCTGCTATGAGCGACTTCGACCTCTCGAACTACCCCGTCCTTCCCGCCGAGCCCACAGGCGAGCTGCGCGAACAACTCGGCCGTGTGAAGTACGTCTTCACCGACTTGGACGCCACCATGCTGGCGCCCGGCTCGTGCGCCCTCTCGGATAACGAGGGCAACCCGAGCACCGCACTCGTTGAGGCCATAGTGGCTCTCAAGCGCGCCGGCATCGAGATCATTCCGTGCTCCGGCCGCGCTCGTGTGATGATGCACGAGGATTCGCGCATCCTGGGCTTCAACTCCTACATCGGCGAGATGGGCGGCCTGCTCATGCTCGACCTCAAGGCAAACAAGTGGGAGTACTTCACCGGGGACATGCCCTACGACCCCGATTGCGGTCTCACCCCGCATCAGGTGATTGAGCAAGCGGGCGTCTGCCAGGGCATCATCGACCGCTGGCCCGGCCGTATCGAGTATCACAACGACATGGCAAACGGCATCAAATACCGAGAGGTCACGGTCGGCATGCGCGGCGAGGTGCCCGATGAGGAGGCCCAGGCGATGATCGACGTCGCCGGCCTCGGCCTGGTGTGGGGCAACAACGGCTACCTGACCCATGTCTCCAAGCCCACCACGTTGGAGCTTGGTGAGGACGGCCCCGGTCGTGCGTTCAATATCATGCCCGCCGGCCTCAACAAGGGCCGTGGTATCGAGCGCTTTTGCGAGCTTCGCGGTATCGATCGCGCCGAGACGCTCGCCATCGGCGACTCGGAGTCCGATTTCCTGGCTGCCCCGTATGTGGGAACCTTCGCGTGCGTGGAGAACGCCCTCAAGGATCCCGCCACGCCTGCGCTCATCGCTGAGAACGATAACGTCTACCTCACGCGCGGCAAGATCGTCGAGGGCTGGGTGTATATGGCGAAGGCCCTGCTGGCGGCCCGCGCATAGGTGCGAAAGCGCATGACGGGAGGAACCATGAGAGATTGCGAGCGCCCCATCGGCGTGTTCGACTCCGGATTGGGCGGTCTCACGGTTGCGCGGTGCATCGCCACCTCGCTGCCGCATGAGTCGATTTACTACGTGGGAGATACCAAGCGGTGCCCCTATGGCGTGCGTCCCGAGGAGGAGGTGCGCTCATTCGTGCTGCAAGCGGGCAGGTGGCTCGCCGAGCACGAGGTCAAGATCATGGTGATTGCGTGCAACACCGCCACCGCGGCGGGTCTGCGCATCGCTCAGCAGGTGCTGCCCGTGCCGGTGATCGGTGTGATCGCGCCGGGCGCACGCGCCGCCATCAACTCCACGCGTACGCGCAAGGTCGGCGTGCTCGCCACGCCGCTCACCGTTCGAACCGGCGCCTACACGCGCGCCATCCAGGATCTGGATGCGGGTGTGGATGTGTACGGATGTCCCGCCCCAAGTTTTGTCGAGATCGTCGAGCATGAGCTCGCTACTGGCGCCCACCTGCAGGAGCGCTGGCTGCAAAATGGGGACATCTTCGACACGCTCGAGAATCGCGTAGAGGTCGAGCGCACGCTCGCGCCCATCATCAGCGGCGGTGCGCAGGTGGACACCGTGGTGCTCGGCTGTACGCATTTCCCCTTGCTGGCCGGTCCGATTCGCCATGCACTCGGTCCCGATGTGCGTGTGGTGTCCTCGGCGGAGGAGACGACGCGTGAGCTCGAGGACATTTTGAGCCGTCGTGACCTTCTCGCCCCTCAGACGGCGCAGCCGGAGCACCGCTTTGCCACGACCTCGGATAACATCGCCGAGTTCGCTGCTGCGGGCAGCTTCATCTTCGGGCAGCCACTCAAGAGCATCGAGCACATCTCACTCGACGAGCTTCGCGGTCTGTAACGTCTCAATTGGTGCCTGTCCCCCAATTGCTCGTTTTTCTCATCTCGAGGGCAGGCCCCAATCGCCCGTGGGGACCGCGGACGAGAAGCTGGGCCGCCCGGCGTTCAATACCACTTCTGAAAGGAACACGTTCCATGGAACATATGATGATCGACCGCGCCAATGGTCGCGCGGCAAACCAGATGCGCACGGTCAACCTCACCCGCGACGTGATGAAGCACGCCTTGGGCTCTTGCTTGGTCGAGTTCGGCGACACCAAGGTGCTGTGCGCCGCCACCATCGAGGAGGGTGTGCCCGGCTGGCGCAAGGCGAGCCATCAGGGCTGGGTCACCGCGGAATATGCCATGTTGCCCGCTTCGACCAATCGCCGTACGCGCCGTGAGACGAACAACCGCAAGGGCCGCTCCATGGAGATCGAGCGCCTGATCGGTCGCAGCTTGCGCACCGTTGTGAACATGAAGTCCCTGGGTGAGCACACGGTCACCGTGGATTGCGATGTCATCCAGGCTGATGGCGGGACCCGTACGGCGAGCATCACCGGCGCATGGGTTGCCCTGCACGACGCGCTCATGGCCTGGGTTGAGGCCGGCAAGATCGCCCGCCTGCCGCTCACCGGCCAGGTCGCCGCCGTCTCCATGGGTCTGGTGGACGGTTGCGAGCTGCTCGACCTCGACTACTCAGAGGACAGCCACGCCGAGGTGGACATGAACCTCGTCGCCACGGATGCTGGCGAGATCATCGAGATTCAGGGCACCGGTGAGCAGACGCCGTTCGACCGCGCCCGCTTGAACCGCTTGCTCGACCTCGGTGAGCTCGGCATCAAGCAGCTCATCGACCTGCAAAACGAGGTTACTGCTTTCCGCGATTAGCGGGTTTTCTGCCGATGTGCATTTGGGGACGGGTACGTTTTACACATCGGCGAGGCGGCCCGCTTTCAGCCCGCGTGGGTCGCAGCGGGTGTGCAGTTTGCGCCCGTCCCCCATTACACATCGAGAGGAAGGCCCCTTATGGCACTTGAGAAGATCGACATCGAGACACTGGACCCCAAGCGCACCATCGTGGTCGCCACGGGCAACGCGCATAAGCTGACCGAGATCGAGGCGATCTTGAGCCAGGTCTTGCCCGACGTTCGGTTTGTGGCGCTCGGCCAGCTGGGAGATTTCGAAGACCCCGAGGAGAACGGCACCACGTTTGTCGAGAACGCGATCATCAAGGCCGAGGCCGCCGTCGCGGCGACGGGCCTGGCGGCCATCGCCGACGATTCCGGCCTGGTGGTGGACGCGCTCAACGGTGAGCCCGGCGTTTACTCTGCGCGCTACGCCGGCACCCATGGTGATGACGAGGCCAACAACGCCAAGCTCCTCGACAAGATGCAGGAGGTAGCGGACGCCGATCGTACGGCGCGCTTCATGAGCGTCGTGGCGCTCATCGACGCCGCAGGCTGCGTCCTCACGGGCACGGGGGCCTGCGAGGGCATGATCGCGCGCGAGGGGCGCGGGAGCTTCGGCTTTGGCTATGACCCGTTGTTCCTGCCCACCGATACGCCCGGCAAGACCATGGCCGAGCTCACGCCCGAGGAGAAGAACGCCATCAGCCATCGCTTCCATGCGCTCGAAGACCTGTCTGCTCAGCTCACGACTGTGGGCGGCGCTCAGGCGCAGGAGTGCTAACCCATGCGCGCCGTCATTCAGCGCGTTGAGCGCGCGAGCGTGACAATCGCCGGGGACGTCGTGGGTAAGATCGGCGCCGGGTATCTGATTTTGCTCGGCGTCGGCCATGCCGATACCCGGGCTGAGGCGGATAAGCTCTGGGGCAAGATCTTCGCCCTGCGCATCAACGATGACGAGGAGGGGAAGACGAACCTCTCGCTTCCCGATGTGGACGGCGAGGTTCTGGTGGTCTCTCAGTTCACGCTGTTCGCCAATTGCAGGAAGGGCCGCCGCCCCTCCTTTGTCGAGGCCGCGCCACCGGCGCAGGCCACCGAGCTATATGAGTACTTCGTCGACCTCGTCCGTGCCGACGTGGGACGTGTCCAGACGGGCCGTTTTGGTGCCGATATGCAGGTCGAGCTTGTGAACGACGGACCTTTCACCATCGTCCTCGACACCGACGAACTCTAGCTCGAATAACGAGCCGACATCCGAGCCGCTGTGGCGGTTGCTCGCTATCGCCTGTGGCTGCCTCCGAGATTGCCTATGGAATTTTTCCTGTCCGCGGTCCCCAATTGGAAGAAGTCCATAGGCGATTCTCAAAGAGGCATAGGCAGTCTTTTGCCGGTTGTGGGCAATCCGCCCTCGGCATAGGCAATCCCCATCCTCGGGCATAGTCAATCCTGGGCGCACGCCCATGCGCTGGGCCCATGTCCGATGCGGCCTTGAGAAAGACCTCGTCTCCCTGCTATACTCCAACGCGTTTGTCTATCTTGGGCGCATTCTGTCTATACGGCGCCCTGCTGGAGGCCATAGCATGGAAGAGATGGAAGTCAATCACGTCGAGGAGATCCAGGAGAAGCTGTCCGGGATGGTGGGCGACCGCGTGAAGGTCAAGGCCAACATGGGCCGCACCCGCGTCATCGAGCGCATGGGCATCATCAAGAATGTGCATCCTGCCGTCTTCATCATCGAGGTCGATGAGCGTCGCGGCCGCAAGTCCCGTCAGTCGTATCAGTACGTCGACGTTCTGACCGGCACCGTCGAGCTGTTCGACCCCGAGACCGGCGAGCATATCTTCACCCCGCTCGGCACGCAGCTCGAGGAGCACTAAATGCCGGCGCCGAACCCCGCGTTCGACCCGCTTCGCGCGGCGGGCGTCCGCGCCGAGGCTCCCCAGGGCCGTTTCATGCTCATCACCGCCCCGGCGAAGATCAACCTCTATCTGGGCGTTCATGAGCAGACGGATGAGGAGGGCTACCACGGTGTCGACACGGTCATGACGACGTTGGACATCGCCGATACCCTCGCCATCGCGCCGTCCGATCGCCTCATGGTCAAGACGGTCCCGGAGGCCGATTTCCCGCAGGAGAGCAACAGCGCCTATAAGGCCGCCGTCGCGATGGGGGAGGCCTTTGGCCGCGAGCCGAATTTCGCGATCCTCATCGATAAGCACATCCCCATCCGCGCCGGCCTGGGCGGCCCGTCCACCGATGCCGCCGCAACCATCATGGGCATCTGCCGGTACTGGGGCGTCGATCCGCGCGATGAGCGCATCGACGCGGTGGCGCGCTCGATCGGCGCAGACGTTCCGTTCTTCCTTTACGGCCCGCCAGCGCACCTCGATGGTCGCGGCGATACGATGCGCGAGATGTTCCGACCTCTCACCGGCACCCCGGTCGCGCTGGTCAAGCCCATGACGGGCGGTGTCTCCACCGTCGAGGCCTATCGCCGTTTCGACGAGAGCCCACAGCCCGCGGGCGAGCTCGAGCCCATGCTCGACGCCATGCGCGCCCACGACGAGGATGCCGTTTTCTCACACGTCTCGAACAATCTCGCCCCGGTGGCGCGCGAGCTGTGCCCCGAAATCGGCGAGATTCTCGATTGGCTGCGCGAGCAGCCAGACGTCCGCGCCGTCGATGTCTGCGGATCCGGTGCCACTGTTTTTGCCGTTTGCAAAACGCAGATGGCGGCCGAAAAGATCGGCATTGCCGCCATGAAGGAGCATGGATGGTGGGCCCAAGCTGCGAAGATGGAAAAAAGTGGACCTTTTATCGCTGTGGGCTAGCATTGGAAGAAATCTTCTGATACTATAACCGAGCTTCGGGTTGTGGCTCAGCTTGGTAGAGCACCGCGTTCGGGACGCGGGGGTCGCTGGTTCAAATCCAGTCAACCCGACCATTGCATTGCAAAGGGTCGTCTTCGGGCGGCCCTTTTTTGCGTTTAAACCGCTTACCGACTCTTAACCGAACGGGCCCGTTGCCCGTGTAGAATTGTCAAATGTTGTGCAGAGCCGTGATGGCGGGTTATACTCTTTCGAGCTAGCGCGCGGCGCATATCGCGCATGTCACGCCAAACGGAAAGTTTCTGGAGGAAATGGTATGTTCCCTAAAGGTTTTGAGTGGGTTGTCATCCTCATCGTCGCCCTGCTGATCTTCGGCCCCAAGAACCTGCCGAAGCTCGGCAAGTCTCTGGGCAAGACGGTCAAGAACATCCGTGAGGGCATGTCCGGTGACGGCGAGCAGCAGGCCGAGGAGGCCGAGGTCGTCGAGGAGGACGACGAGGTCGCCCAGCTCGAGGCTCAGCTTGCCGAGGCCAAGGCCAAGAAGGAAGCCGCGGCCGCCAAGGACGCCGAGTAACCCGCGTACACAAGGGTTGATCGCGGCCGGTTGACCCGCCAGGGTTCGCCGGTCGCTTTGCTGTTATTTCTGCACGCACACGCTAAGAGGGGATCGTCGCATGGACGTAAGCCAGATCGTACTGACTGCCGAGGGCCGCAAGAAGCTCGAGGAGGAGCTCGCGTATCTCGAGGGCGAGAAGAGCCGTGAGATTGTCGAGCACATCAAAGAGGCCCGTGCATTCGGCGACCTTTCCGAGAACGCCGAGTACGATGCCGCCAAGGAGGATCAGGCTCGCAATGCCGCCCGCATCGCCGAGATCCGCGCCACCCTGGCCAACGCTCAGGATGCCGTTGCCGGCTCCAGCATGATCGTCTCCATCGGCAGCGTCGTCACGCTGATCGACGGCGAGGGCGAGGCCTCCGATTTCACCATCGTCGGTACCACCGAGACCAACGTTCTCGAGCACAAGATCTCCAACGAGTCCCCGGTCGGTCGTGCCATCATCGGTCACGGTGAGGGCGAGAGCGTCGAGGTTGTGCTTGCAAACGGCAAGACGCGCGTCTACACCATTGCCAAGATCTCGCGCTAGGGTTCGTTCGAATCCTAGCGCGCAACTCCGCTCCTTGACGCCGCATGGCGCCAGGGGGCGGTTTTCGTTTGAAGCCCCTTCGCGGTACGCTTGATGAGCGATTGCCGTGTCGAAGAACAGCCGGGCCACGGTCCGGCACCACGAGAGGAGTCACCGAGATGGCCGAGAACCTCGAAGCCGCCGAGCCCGCCAACATCCTGAACGACGAGCGCGCCCGTCGCCTCGCCGACCGCGCCGCCCTGTACGCCGCCGGCAAGAATCCCTACCCGGAGCGTTCTTCCGTGACCGATCACGCCGCCGACCTGCTCGATCGTTATGAGCATCTCGCCAACGAGGAGGTCGCCCCCGAGACCGTCACCATCGGCGGTCGCGTCGTGGCCAAGCGTGGTCAGGGCAAGATCATGTTCATCGTCGTGCGCGATCCGTCCGCCGACATCCAGCTCTTCTGCCGCGTGAACGATGTGGAGGAGGAGTCCTGGGAGGTTCTGAAGGAGCTCGACCTCGGCGATATCGTCCAGGCGACCGGCCAGATGACGCGCACCAAGCGCGGCGAGCTCTCCATCGCTCCGCGAACTGCCCAGCTGCTCTCCAAGGCGGTCCGCCCGCTGCCCGAGAAGTTCCACGGCCTCTCCGATAAGGAGACCCGCTATCGCCAGCGTTACGTCGACCTCATCGTGAACGAGGACGTGCGTGAGACCTTCCGCAAGCGCTCCGCTATCGTCTCTGCCTTCCGCCGCTACATGGAGGACAACGGCTACATGGAGGTCGAGACCCCCATCCTACAGTCCATTCAGGGTGGCGCCACGGCCAAGCCGTTCATCACGCACTTCAACGCGCTCAACCAGGAGAACTACCTGCGCATCGCCACCGAGCTGCACCTCAAGCGCCTGCTCGTGGGCGGCTATGAGCGCGTGTTCGAGATCGGCCGTATCTTCCGCAACGAGGGCATGGACCTCACCCACAACCCCGAGTTCACCACCATGGAGGCCTATCGCGCCTACTCCGACCTCGAGGGCATGAAGGAGCTCGCCGAGGGCGTCATCAAGGCCGCCGCGCGTGCCATCGGGCTGGAGGGCATGATCGATTACCAGGGTCAGGCCATCGACCTGTTCTCCCCGTGGCCGTCTCGCCCCATGACCGACGTCGTCTCCGAGGTTCTGGGCCGCACCATCACCATCGATACGCCCGTCGAGGAGCTTCGCGCCGCCTGCGACGAGCATGACATCGAGTACAAGCCCGAGTGGACCGCCGGCAAGCTCATCGCCGAGCTGTTCGACGAGCTTGGCGAGGCCATCCTCATCAACCCGACCTTCGTCGTGGACTACCCCGTCGAGGTCTCCCCGCTGGCCAAGCGCCACGAGGACGACCCGCGCCTCACGCACCGCTTCGAGCTCTTCATCGCCGCGCACGAGTACGCCAACGCGTTCTCCGAGCTCAATGACCCGGTCGATCAGGCCGAGCGCTTCGCCGCGCAGATGGAGGAGAAGGCCGGCGGCGACGACGAGGCCATGGAGTACGACGAGGACTACGTGCGCGCGCTCGAGTACGGCATGCCTCCCGCGGGTGGCATCGGCATCGGCATCGACCGCGTGGTCATGCTGCTCACCAACTCCACGTCCATCCGCGACGTCCTGCTGTTCCCGCACATGAAGCCCGAGAAGGGTTCCAAGTCCGGTGCCGCTGCTGCCAAGGCCGCCCAGATGGCCGAGGCCGCGGGTGCCGCGAGCCCGTTCCTTACGTCCATGAAGCCCACGAACGACTACTCCAAGGTGGTCGTCGAGCCGCTGTTCGAGGATTTCGTCGACTTCGACACCTTTGCCAAGAGCGACTTCCGCGCCGTGAAGGTCAAGGACTGCGTGGCCGTTCCCAAGTCCAAGAAGCTGCTGAACTTCACCCTGGACGACGGCACCGGCACCGACCGTACCATCCTTTCCGGTATTCACGACTACTACGAGCCGGAGGACCTGATCGGCAAGACGCTCATCGCCATCACCAACCTGCCTCCGCGCAAGATGATGGGTATCCCCAGCTGCGGCATGATCATCTCCGCCGTGCATGCCGAGGCCGAGGGCGACGAGACTCCCGAGCGCCTCAACGTTCTGATCGTGGACGATGCCATCCCCGCCGGCGCCAAGCTCTACTAGATCACCTCAATTTAGGGACAGTCCCTAAATTGAGGTCACCACCGGATGCTTGAGGTTGGCCTGGGTGCCGAATGGCCTCCGAGCGCTGATCGAAGTCAAATGAAAGTCACGTTTCCGCCCTTGGAAACGTGACTTTTGCTATGTCTCGGTGGGGGATGGGGTCGGCTGCAGACGCCCTCTGCGCAGGGTGCGGTCGGTCTAGGGCCGATTTCGCCCGTCGGACGTGAGCGAGGGGCCTCTCGTCGAGTGCGGGCTGGTTTCCTCAACTGAACTTTGGGAATATATAAGTCGTATGCCTAATGTC
Source organism: Collinsella intestinalis DSM 13280 (assembly GCF_000156175.1). Taxonomy (GTDB): domain Bacteria; phylum Actinomycetota; class Coriobacteriia; order Coriobacteriales; family Coriobacteriaceae; genus Collinsella; species Collinsella intestinalis. The sequence continues at coordinate 887,533 of NZ_GG692710.1, read as the reverse complement.
CGTACCAGATGCGCCAAGGAGGCACCCATGGACTACAAGATCACCGGCTATGAGCCCGCCAAGCTGTTCCATTACTTCGAGGAGATCAGCGCCATCCCGCGCGGCTCCGGTAACGAGAAGGGCATCAGCGATTACCTGGTGGCGTTCGCCAAGGACCGCGGCCTGTGGGTCTACCAGGACGAGGTCTACAACGTGATCATCAAGAAGGCCGCTTCCGCCGGCGCCGAGGGCAAGCCCGCCGTCATGCTGCAGGGTCACATCGACATGGTGTGCGACAAGCTCGGCACTGTCGAGCACGACTTCGAGAAGGACGGCATCGACCTCGTGGTGACCGACGGGGTCCTCACCGCCAACGGCACCACCCTGGGCGCCGACAATGGCATCGCGGTCGCGCTCATGCTCACCGTGCTCGATGACGACTCCCTGGCCCATCCGGCCATCGAGTGCGTCTTCACCACCGACGAGGAGTCCGGCCTCGTGGGCGCTGAGACCCTCGACAAGTCCCAGATCGACGCCCGTACCATGATTAACCTGGACTCCGAGGAGGAGGGCGTGGCCACCGTGAGCTGCGCCGGCGGCGTCGTTGTCACCTACACCCGCCCCATCACTCGCGAGCACAAGTCCGGCAGCGTGCTCACGCTTGAGATCTCCGGCCTGCTCGGCGGTCACTCCGGCGCCGACATTCACCTCGAGCGCGGCAACGGCAACCTGATCATGGCCCGCATCGTCGAGCGCCTCATGATCGCCGGCGAGCCCGCCCTCGTGAGCTTCAACGGCGGCACCAAGGACAACGCCATCAACCGCGAGTGCAAGGCCGAGCTCGTCTACGCCGATCACGCCGCCGCCGAGGCGGGCGCCGAGCTCGCCCGCGAGATCGCCGCGAAGGTCGCCGCGGAGCTCGAGACCTACGACCCCGGCTTCACCTGCACCCTCGCGATCGCCGACGATGCCGAGGTCGAGGCCATCAACGAGGACACCGCGCTGGCTTTCGTGCGTGCCATCCGCCTCGCCCCCAACGGCGTGATGCGTCGCAACCTGGCGGCCGACGGTGCCGTTGACGTCTCCTCCAACATCGGCGTTGTCGCCACGTCCGACGACGAGGCCAAGATCCTGCTGTCTCCGCGTTCCTCCATCACCTCCCTGCAGGAGGAGTTCAAGGACCGCCTGCAGACGCTCGCCGACGTGCTGGGCTTCGACGCCAAGTTCGAGTACGAGTACCCGGGCTGGAGCTACGCCGAGCACTCCCCGGTGCGTGACGTCTTCCTCGAGAGCTACCGCGAGCTGTTCGACACCGAGCTCCGCATCGAGTCCATCCACGCCGGCCTTGAGTGCGGCCTGTTCGCCGAGGCCCTCGACGGCCTGGACGCCATCGCCGTCGGTCCGACCCTGAAGGATGTTCACACGCCCGATGAGTCCATGGAGCTCGCCTCCTCCGAGCGCTTCTATACCCTGCTCGTCGACGTGCTCAAGCGCCTCGCCGCCTAACGTCTCAATTGGGGACAGGTACAAATTGAGCCGTCTTCCCTAGGGATGCGAAAGGCCCGTAGCGATGAAGTTCGCTGCGGGCCTTATTGGATATGGGCACGAGCAGCGGTGCTGTCCCTTGCGTCAGCTGTCGCGTTTTGACCTCAATCGGTTATCATGGTGCGCCATTGGGTACACGTTTTTCGATAACACGCCACGAGCATAAACGAGGTAGACGCATGTTGGACCGATTCACCGATCGAGCGCGCAAGGTCATGTCGCTTGCGAAAGAGGAGGCTCGAGCGCTCAAGACCTCCAAGGTCGGCACCGAGCATTTGCTGCTCGCCCTGGCCAAGGAGCAAGAGGGCGTGGCGGCCGAGGCGCTGCGCGATCTCGAGATCACGTACGACGACATCCTCGAGCAGCTGAACGAGATCCATAAGGCCGCACCTTCGGAGCCTGAGCCCGAGGACGCCAAGCTTGCATTCACGCCGCTCGTCATCTCGGTGATGGAGAAGAGCTTCCGTCTGGCGCGCGAGAACAACCAGACCTATGTCTCCACGGAGCACCTGCTGCTCGCCATCGTGAGCGAGGGCAACGGCCTGGCTGTGGACATCCTGCGCCGCCTGGGCGTCTCGGGCGCGAGCGTCCGCGGCGCCGTGGAGAAGCTCACGGCCAAGGACCAGGGCAAGCAGCGTCCCCTGGCGGGCGCCGGCTCCGGTCGTCCGGGTGCGGGCCTGCCGTTTTTCGGCGGCGGAGCGCAGGGCCAGGCCGGTGGCAAGCCGGAGAGCGTGCTCGCGCAGTTCGGCACCAACCTCACGCAGGAGGCGCGCGAGGGCAAGCTCGATCCGGTCATCGGCCGAGAGAAGGAGATCTCCCGCATGATGGAGATCCTTTCTCGTCGTACCAAGAACAACCCGCTCATCCTGGGTGACCCCGGTGTGGGCAAGACCGCCATCGTCGAGGGGCTGGCGCAGGAGATCTCCGCCGGCAACGTCCCCGAGAACCTCATGGGCCAAAACATCTGGACGCTCGACCTGCCCGGGCTGGTGGCCGGTGCAAAGTATCGCGGCGAGTTCGAGGAGCGCCTGAAGAGTGTGATAGCGGAGGCCACCGAGGCCGACGACATCATCTTGTTCATCGATGAGATGCACACGCTGATCGGCGCGGGCTCCGCGGAGGGCTCAATCGACGCGAGCTCCATGCTCAAGCCGGTCCTCGCACGCGGCGCCTTCCAGATCATCGGTGCCACCACCGCCGAGGAGTTCCGTAAGTACCTGGCAAAGGATCCGGCGTTCGAGCGCCGCTTCCAGGCTATCGACGTGGATGAGCCGAGCGCGTCCGACACCGTGGCGATCCTTGCCAAGCTCGCTCCCAAATATGAGGAGCACCACCACGTCCGTTACACGCAGGCGGCCCTTGAGGCGGCGGCGAGTCTTTCGGCCCGCTATATCCAGGACCGCTTCCTGCCCGACAAGGCGATCGACCTCATCGACGAGGCCGGTGCCCGCGCTCGCATCGCGCGCAACAAGGCGCCCGAGCCCGTGCGCGAGGCCGAGGCCCGCGTGGTCGAGCTCAAGGCCGCCGTCGAGGAGGCGAGCGCCGCGGACGACATGAACCGCGCCGCCGAGGCCAAGGAACAGCAGCAGACCGCCGAAATCGCCCTGGGCGAGGCCCGCGCCGCCTGGAACGCCGAGCTCGACGCGAGCCCGGTCGTCATCGATGTGCCCCAGATCGCCGACATCGTCTCGGTGACCTCGGGCGTGCCCGTCTCGTCGCTCACGGAGGACGAGAGCCGTCGCCTGCTCGCCTGCGAGAACGCGCTCAAGACGCGTATCATCGGGCAGGACGAGGCGGTCGCTGCCGTCGCGAAGGCGATCCGGCGCAGCCGCAGCCCGCTCAAGGACCCCCGTCGTCCCGGCGGCTCCTTCATCTTTTTGGGCCCCACGGGCACCGGCAAGACCGAGCTCGCCAAGACGCTCGCCGAGTACCTGTTCGGCAGCAAAGATGCGCTTATCAGCTTTGACATGTCCGAGTTCGGCAGCCAGTACGAGGTCTCCAAGCTCATCGGTTCGCCCCCGGGCTACGTGGGGCATGAGGAGGGCGGCCAGCTCACCAAGGCCGTGCGCCGCAATCCGTACTCGGTGGTGCTGTTCGACGAGATCGAGAAGGCGCACCCCGACATCTTCAACATCTTGCTGCAGGTGCTCGACGAGGGCCGCCTGACCGACAGCCAGGGCAAGACCGTTGATTTCCGCAACACGGTTGTCATCATGACGAGCAACGTGGGAGCCCGCGAGATCGCACAGGATTCGAGCGTGGGCTTTGGCACCACGGGCGAGGCCGGTCTTACCGCCGACGAGATTCGCGGACGTGCGATGGGGGAGCTCAAGCGCCTGTTCCGCCCCGAGTTCATCAACCGCGTGGACGATATCGTGGTGTTCCAGAAGCTCGCCGGTGAGAGCCTCACACGCATCGCCGAGCTGCTCGTCGACGACCTGCGTCAGCGTCTGATTGCCAACGGGATGAATATCGTGCTGACCGACGCCGCACTCGACAAGATCGTGCGCGAGGGCACCGACCTTACCAATGGCGCTCGTCCGCTGCGCCGTGCCATCCAGCGCCTCATTGAGGACCCGCTGTCCGAGGAGCTGCTGGCGGGCGAGTGGTCCGCGGGCGATACGGTTCAGTGCGACCTTGCCGACGGTGAACTCGTGTTCACCCATGTTGCCGGCGAAATCCCCGCTCCTCGCGCGACCGGTGAGCTCGGTGCGGGTTTTGACGCCTCGGCGCCGCGCCGCTCCACGAGCGCTCCGCGCACCGCAAGCACCTCCGGTGGACTTATCCAATCGGGCGCCGGCGCGCACTGAGTCATCGGCGCGCACTGAGTCATGTGAAATTGCGAGCCTTGAGCGGCCAGTCGGATAGATTTCCGGCTGGCCGCTTTGCAGTCGGCTCGTCTGACCCGGCCGTCAACCGCGTCTGTTTGACCCCTCCGTTCCGCAGGCGTGGCGGCATCGTAACTTTTCTGCAAATCTGAAGAGGGCCCTGCGATTCGTGCGACAATAAAACGAGCGAGAAACAAGGGAGGTCCGCCGTGGAACAGAAAAGCACCGACGAGCGCATGAAAGAGGCCGTTCGCCTCACCGCCCCGGGGCAACCGCTGAGGACCGCCCTCGATATGATCATCGCGGGCCACATCGGCGCGCTCATCTGCGTGGGCGATACCGAGGCCGTACTTGCCGCAGGCAACGATGGCTTTCCGCTGAACATTTCCTTCACGAGCAACCGACTTTTCGAGCTCTCCAAGATGGATGGCGCGATCGTCATCGACGGCGGGCTCAACAAGATCCTGCGCGCCAACTTCCACCTCAATCCGGATCCCTCGCTCTCCACGAGCGAGACGGGCATGCGCCATCGCACCGCGGCCCGCATGAGCGTGCTCACCGACGCCACGATTATCTCGGTGTCCGAGCGCCGTGGCGTGGTGAACGTCTATGTGGATGGCAAGTCCTATCAGATTCAGCCGGTGACCGAGATCATGAGCTCGGTGAACCAGCTCGTTTCCACGCTTCAGACCACGCGCTCCTCACTCGACCGCTCGCTCTTGCGCCTTACGGCGCTCGAGCTGGACGATTACGTCACGCTTGCCGATATCACGAGCATCTTCTCGAGCTTCGAGATCATGGAGCAGGCCAAGGTGGAGCTTCAGAACTGCATCGCCAAGCTGGGCAACCAGGGGAAGCTCGTGCAGATGCAGCTCGAGCAGCTCGCCGGCGCCGGTATGGAGACCGAATACAGCCTTATGATTCGCGACTATGCGGCCGATGCCTCCGAGGAGAATGCCGAGCGCGTGCGACAGGTGTTCTCGTCGATGTCGGCCCAGGACCTCACGAGTCCCAGCAAGGTCGCCAAGGCCCTTGGCTTTGAGGACCTCGACGAGGACTCCGTCATGTCCCCGCTTGGTCTGCGCACCCTGTCGCGCGTATCCGTCGTGCGCGACGGCGTGGCAGAGCGCATCGTGGATGAGTACGGTTCGCTGCAAGATCTTATGGACGACATCAAGAACGATCCCGACCGCTTGGGCAATTTCGGCGTCAACAACCCTGCGATTCTCGCGGATTCGCTCGCGCGGATGCACGGCAGCAAGCGCGAGGCTTAAGGCCCTCGGGTGCCGGGCTGTGCGCTTCGTTGGCCTCGCATGGGGCCGGGGCGCACGGATTTTGATCGATGAAGAGTGCGAGAGGGGCGCGGGTGCGCCTCTTTCGCGTTGAAGGGGAGGGAAGCATGGCCGAGGGCATGGAGCGCGCCTGCGCGATCATCGTGGCGGGCGGTTCGGGTACGCGTTTTGGCAATCCGGGCGGAAAGCTGTTGATCGAAGTTGCCGGTAAGCCGCTCATTACCTGGACGCTCGAGGCGTTTGACGCGGCCGAACGCGTGTCGCGCATCGTCGTGGTGTGCCCGCCCGATAAGTCCGATGAGATGAATCGCAGCGCCGTCGAACCGTATTCGTTCTCGACACCCATCGCGTTCGCGCCCTCCGGCGCCGAGCGGCAGGATTCAACCCGCAACGGCTTGTCTGCAGTTCCGGCCGACTGCGAGATCGCGCTCGTGCACGATGCCGCCCGTCCGCTGATCTTGCCCGAGACCATCGACGCCGCCATCGAGGCGCTCATTGCCGGAGATGATGCGGGGCCGGATGCCCTTGTGGATGCGGGCGGCGCCGAGGCGGCTGGTAGTCCCGCGGGGGAGAGCGCCTGTTCGACGGCGGGCGGTGTTCGTCGGGGGCATGCTCTTGACGGTGTGGTGTGCGGTCAGCCCGCGGTCGACACGCTCAAGGTCATCGATGGGGCCGGCTGCTTTGTGGAGACCCCGCCGCGCGCTCGGTTCTGGACAGTGCAGACTCCGCAGGTCTTTTGGACTAAGTCCCTGATCAAAGCATATGAATGGGTCGATCGCACGGGTTTTGTGGGCACCGATGACGCGTCTCTGATCGAGGGGGTGGGCGGCCGCGTGTGCGGGTTCGAGGCCCCGCGCGATAACCTCAAGGTTACGTTGCCCGAGGATCTGGCGCCGGTCGAGGCGGCCCTGCGTGCCCGACTTCGTGGGTGACCATGGCGATGCGTCCGGTTTTGGCAGACGGTTCCTCCGATGTGGGCCTCTTCCACAGCGTCCGGCGCCGCGCCGGAGAGTCCTTCTTGAGGTTTTTCGTATCGTATTTCGATTTCTCGAAGCAGGCCTCCGATTTTCAGAGCAAAAGCGCAGGTCGTGATTGCTCGAAAAGGAGGTCTATCCGGGGTTCCTCAAAAACGATACGAAAAACCTCATCAAGCAAGATGCGAGCGATCGTCAAGCCCGGATGTGAAGCGAAAAAGCGCCGCAGGGTATATCCTTAGCCCGTGCATTTTGTGAGATAAGGGGGCAGCATGGCATCGAATCTGCGCATTGGCCATGGATACGACGTACACCGCCTGGTGGAGGGGCGCCGCTGCATCATCGGTGGCGTGGATATCCCGCATAGCAAGGGCCTGCTCGGCCATAGCGACGCCGACGTGCTCGCGCACGCCCTAGCCGATGCCATCTTGGGCGCTTGCCGTGGTGGCGACATTGGCAAGCTCTTCCCCGATACAGACCCGGCCTACGCTGGAGCCGATTCGCTTAAGCTTCTCGCCGCGGTGATGGAGCACGCGCGCAGCTTGGGCTACGAGTTCGTCGATGCCGATTGCACTATCGCCTGCCAGGAGCCCAAGATCGGTCCACACCGCGAGGCCATGCGCGAGAATCTGGCCCGCGCCATCGGCTGCCCGGTCGAAAACATCGGCGTCAAGGCCACGACCACCGAAAAGCTCGGTTGGGAGGGCGAAGGCGAGGGCATAGGCGCCTGGTCCGTCTGCCTGCTGGAGCGATGTAGCTGAAAGAACCGTCCGCGGCGGTTCGCTATCCCTCTTTTTCTTTGGAGCGGATCTCCTTGTCCGACGAGGAGGAAGTCCGAGCTTCTGCAAGGTAGCCCGCTCGTATAGACTATGCAAGGAAGACAACGATGTGGTCGAGGCGGGGCATATCGTTCGCGCACAGTTTCCGCATGAGCCGAAGCGTCCTGTGGACGCTTCGTGCGAGCCAGGACTGTTTGAGCACGGATGATATGCCTCGCCCCGCCCCGGAGGAGATACCCATGAAGATCTACAACAGCGCCACTCACCAAAAAGAGGACTTCCGTCCCATCGAGGAGGGCAAGGTCCGCATGTACGTGTGCGGCCCCACCGTCTACGACAACATCCACATCGGCAACGCCCGCACCTTCATCAGCTTCGACGTGATCCGCCGCTGGCTCATCGCGAGCGGCTACGAGGTCACGTTCGCTCAGAACCTCACCGACGTGGATGACAAGATCATCAACCGCGCCAACGAGCAGGGTCGCACCGCCGAGGAGGTCGCCACCGAGTTCTCCGATAAGTTTATCGGCGTCATGCGCGCCGCCAACGTGCTCGACCCGGATGTGCGCCCCCGTGCCACCAAGGAGATCGGCGCCATGATCGGCATGATCAAGACGCTGATCGAGGGCGGTCACGCCTATGCGGCCGACAACGGCGACGTGTACTTCTCCGTGCGCAGCGACCCCTCTTATGGCGAGGTCTCCGGCCGCAACATCGATGACCTCATGGTGGGTGCCCGCATCGAGGAGAACGAGGACAAGCGCGACCCGCTGGACTTTGCCCTGTGGAAGGCCGCCAAGCCCGGCGAGCCCAGCTGGAAGAGCCCGTGGGGCGAGGGCCGTCCCGGTTGGCACACCGAGTGCGCCGCCATGGTGCACCGTTATCTGGGCACGCCCATCGACATCCACGGCGGTGGCTCCGACCTTGCCTTCCCGCATCACGAGAACGAGTGCGCCCAGGCCACCTGCGCCTGGCACGAGGGTTTTGCCAACACCTGGATGCACACGGGCATGTTGCTCGTTGACGGCGAGAAGATGAGCAAGAGTCTGGGCAACTTCTTCACCTTGGCCGAGGTGCTCGAGAAGCACTCCGCCGCCGCCTTGCGCCTGCTCATGCTGCAGACCCACTACCGCAGCCCGCTCGACTTCTCCTGGGAGCGCCTCGAGGGCGCCGAGAACTCGCTCGCGCGTATCGCCGGCACCTGCCGCAACCTCAAGTGGGCGGCCGACCACGCGGAAGGGGAGCCGAACGCCGAACTCGCCGATGCACTGACCGCCGCCATGGAAAAGGCCGCCGCCGACTACGAGGCCTGCATGGATGACGACTTCAATACTGCCGGTGCCGTGGCCGCTTACTTCCAGCTCGTGACCGAGGCCAACAAGTACCTCGAGCAGGCCGCCGGCGCGGTGGACGAGGGCGCCGCGCGCGTCTGCGCCGCCGTGATCAGCGGTGCGCTCGCGCAGCTGGGCGTCAAGCTTCCCGTGATCGAGGAACCGCTGCCCGCCGAGCTCGCAGGTGTGGCCGCCGAGCTCGTGGGCTTTGAGGGCGATGACGTTGACGCGGCCGCCGAGGCCATCCTCTCTGCTCGCGCGGAGGCCCGCGCCGCCAAGGACTGGGGCACCGCCGACGCCATCCGCGATCGCCTGAAGGAGCTCGGCCTCGCCATCGAGGACACCGCCGCCGGCTCCCGCATCAAGCACGCTTAGCCCCCGTCTCAATTTGGGGGCAGGCGCTAAATCACCTCAATTTGGGGACAGTCCCTAAATTGAGGTTGGCGTACGTCAGAAATGTCGCGCCGCATCCGGAGTGCCCGGGTGCGGCGTGCGCGCGTTATGAGCGCGCACGGGCGTGGGGGACGGGTGCATTTTTCGCACCGAGATGTGACAATGTCAGCGAGTGAATCGCTTTGAAAGGGGCCGAGATGGCACAGAAGAAGCGCCCGCAAAGGGGCGGCGATTATCAGGGAAAGCCGAAGCGCGGGACCGAAGGCCGCACGAAGGGCGCACAGGGACGTGGGGCTAGGTTCACGGCCCAGCAGCGCATGCCTCAGGCGTCTCGGACCCAGCAGACCGCAGCGCCCCAGCGCCGCGACGTCCACGCCGCCGAGGGCAATTACATCGAGGGGCGCCGTGCCGCGTTTGAGGCGCTGCGAACCGGCTTCCCCATCAAGCGCGCTCTGATCGCGCAGGGCGTGGAGAACGAGCCAGCCATTCGCGACTTGCTCGGCGGCCTTGGCGAGGCGGGCGTGAGCGTCAAGAGTGTGCCCCGCACTCAGCTCGATGCGATCTCGAGCCACGGCGCACATCAAGGCATCGTTCTCGAGGTTGGCAAGTTCCCCTATGCCGACCTCTCCGACATCATCGCCGCCGCACCGGCCGGCTCGCCCGCACTCGTGGTGGTGCTCGACCATGTCACCGACGCCGGCAACTTCGGCGCCATCGTGCGTTCTGCCGAGGTTGTGGGCGCAGCTGGCGTCGTGATTCCCAACAAGCGGTCGGCCGAGGTCACCGTCGCAACGTACAAGACCTCCGCAGGAGCCGTCATGCACCTGCCCATCGCACAAGTTCCCAACATCGCCCGTGCCCTCGAGGACCTCAAGTCCGCTGGCTTTTGGGTCGGCGGCGCCACCGAGCACGCGGAGGATGTGTGCTGGGATGCCCCGTTTGAGGGCCGCGTGGCGCTCGTCATGGGGTCGGAGGGCGACGGTATCTCCCGACTGGTGCTCGATACCTGTGACTTCACCACCAAGTTGCCGCAGCGCGGGGAGACCGAGAGCCTCAATGTCGCGCAGGCCGCCACGGCCCTGTGCTTCGAGTGGATGCGCCGCAACCGCGACTCACTAGCCTAGGAGCGCCCCATATCGCGGGCGTAAAATTTGCAGACACCGGAGATCTCCGAACGGAAGTAGAGGAAACGGGTCGTGACGAAGAAGAATCGACAGAAGTCAAAGGCCAAGCGTTTTGGCGAGGGTTCGGCCAAGCCGATCGTCGATGCAAGCACCTATGGTGTTGGCAACGCGTTCGCAGGTCTCGGCGCCTCGAGCACGCCCGTGCCGCCTCGCGGCGCCCGCTCGGGCAAGAAGGAGCTGCTCGTGGTCGACGGCTACAACGTCATCCACGCCACGCCGAAGTACGAGCGGCTCATGTTCGACCGCGGCGACCACCCCTATTCCAGCGATGTGTATGAGCGCGCCAGAACGGCCCTGGTCGGCGACGTGGCCGCGTTTGCGGGCCGACAGTACGAGGCGGTCGTGGTGTTCGACGCCGCGGGCAACGTGTCGCCCGATCGCCCGAACCTTCCGCAGGGCGGCGTGCGCATCGAGTTCTCACCCACGGGCGTGACGGCAGATACGGTGATCCAGGATCTGTGCACCCGTGCGCGCGAGGAGGGGAGGGCCTGCTCGGTGGTGACAAGTGACGCGATGATCCAGGCGACCGTCATGGGCCATGGCGTGACGCGCGTCTCGGCCCGCATGCTCGTGGAGGAGATCGAGGATATGAATCGCGATTTCGAGCGCGCCCGCGAGGAGAACGTGGACATCAAGTTGACGCTCGGGAGCCGATTGAGCCCCGAATCCCTCGCCAAGCTGCAATCCTTGCGCGGCCGTTAGAGCTCCGCTATCCTAAACAAGCTTTGCGCGCCTGCGGCGCCCGAAGTGCCAGCGTGGCTCAACGGTAGAGCAACGGATTTGTAATCCGTTGGTTGCGGGTTCGATTCCTGTCGCTGGCTCCATAGAATCAAGAAGCCCGGTTTCCAAGCGGAACCGGGCTTTTTTCAACAAGCGGATCAGAATCGCATTCGATTGCGGACAGGCGATTAAACGGTGCTGCATCACGCAAAAGTAGAACCTGGCGATTTGAGACTTGAAAGAGAAAAGGTCATGTCACCATATGTCGAACATAAGCAGATTAAGCCGTCTACCTGCACTGCGATACGCCCGGGCACGTGTATATAAAACCTTTTGTTGACACGCTTACTCGCCACGTTCTATTATTCACTTCGCTCGAGCACAGAGCACCGCAGAAATGCAGCTTCGTGCGAGAGTTTGACAATGACTGGGGATGTGGCACAGCGGCAACTGCGGCGGACTGTAAATCCGCTCCCTCTGGGTTCATAGGTTCGAGTCCTATCATCCCCACCAGTCAGGCCTGTATAGCTCAGTCGGTAGAGCACTTCGTTGGTAACGAAGAGGTCACCAGTTCAAGTCTGGTTGCAGGCTCCATCTGGCGGTGTAGCTCAGTTGGTCAGAGCGCACGGTTCATACCCGTGTTGTCACTGGTTCGAATCCAGTCACCGCTACCAGGTAACTATGGCGGCTTCCGAGGAAACGAGGAGGCCGCTTAAGTTAAGTAGGGACTTGCTCCAAAAGGGAGCAACCTTTTCCAGAAGGAGGGCTTCATGGCCAAGGAAAAGTTTGAGCGCACTAAGCCGCATGTTAACATCGGCACCATCGGTCACGTTGACCACGGTAAGACGACCCTGACCGCCGCCATCACCAAGACTCTGTCTGAGACTGAGGGCTGCAAGGCCGACTTCACCGCCTTCGAGAACATCGACAAGGCTCCCGAGGAGCGCGAGCGCGGCATCACGATCTCCGTCTCCCACGTCGAGTACGAGACTGCCAGCCGCCACTACGCTCACGTTGACTGCCCCGGCCACGCCGACTACGTCAAGAACATGATCTCCGGTGCTGCTCAGATGGACGGCGCTATCCTGGTTATCGCCGCCACCGACGGCCCGATGGCCCAGACCCGCGAGCACATCCTGCTCGCCCGTCAGGTCGGCGTTCCTTACATCGTCGTTTTCCTGAACAAGTGCGACATGGTCGACGACGACGAGCTCATCGACCTCGTCGAGATGGAGACCCGCGACCTGCTCTCCGAGTACGAGTTCCCGGGCGACGATCTGCCGATCGTCCGCGGCTCCGCCCTCGGCGCCCTCAACGGCGAGGAGAAGTGGATGGACTCCATCCGCGAGCTCATGAATGCCGTTGACGAGTACATCCCCACGCCTGAGCGCGACAACGAGAAGCCCTTCCTCATGGCCGTCGAGGACGTCATGACCATTTCCGGTCGTGGTACCGTCGCCACCGGTCGTGTCGAGCGCGGCGAGCTCAAGCTCAACGACAACGTCGAGATCGTCGGCATCAAGGAGACCAAGTCCACGGTCTGCACCGGCATCGAGATGTTCCGTAAGTCCATGGACTTCTGCGAGGCTGGCGACAACGTCGGCCTGCTGCTCCGCGGCATCAAGCGCGAGGAGATCGAGCGCGGCCAGGTTCTGTGCAAGCCGGGTTCCGTTACCCCTCACACCAAGTTCACCGGTGAGATCTACGTCCTGACCAAGGACGAGGGTGGCCGTCACACCCCGTTCTTCGATGGTTACCGTCCTCAGTTCTACTTCCGTACCACTGACGTGACCGGTTCCGTCCGTCTGCCCGAGGGCACCGAGATGGCCATGCCTGGTGACCACATCACCATCACCGGCGAGCTCATCCACCCGATCGCCATGGAGGAGGGCCTGCGCTTCGCTATCCGCGAGGGTGGCCACACCGTGGGTTCCGGTATCGTCTCCACCATCATCGAGTAACTTCGGTTACCCGCTGATCTAGGCGTACTTGTAGGACCCGGCGCCACAATTGGTGCCGGGTCCTTTTTCTGCCAGCCTTTACGCCGTGATTGGCTTGGCAAGGCGGCATTCCCGTATCTGCGCTGCCCTTGATCGCTCTTCCTCTTCCGAGTTGCGTTCAAGTTGTGAATCTCCTTTGCAGAATAGATACGGTAATACCGTTGGCATTGACATCACATGATGGTCGATGGTAATGTTAGCGACCGTGCCCGTAGGGGCGGTAAATGGAGGTTTAGATACATGCGCACTATGGTTACCCTGGCTTGCACTGATTGCAAGCGTCGTAATTACACGACCACCAAGAACAAGGCCAACATGCCTGATCGCATGGAGATCAAGAAGTACTGCCCTTGGTGCAAGAAGCACACGCTGCACAAAGAGACTCGCTAGTCTCTAAGCATACACGCCAGTAGTTCAATTGGTAGAGCAACGGTCTCCAAAACCGTCTGTTGAGGGTTCGAGTCCTTCCTGGCGTGCCAGTCTGTAATCGTAAGCCTCCTTGTGAGGCTTACGTTTTCTAAAGTCTAGGCGCAAACGCGCGGAGGTAAGCCACAATGGCCAATAACAAGAGCACCAAGAAGTCCGCTCAGAAGAAGACCGAGAAAAAGACCGGTCTGTTCGCTCGCGGCAAGGCGTATCTGGCTTCTGTGCGCTCCGAGATGAAGCGCGTCGTGTGGCCTACTAAGAACGAGCTCGTCAACTACACGGTCGCGGTGTGCGCTTCGCTCTTCGTCGTCGGTGTGGCCATCGCGCTCCTCGACCTTGTCATCGGTCAGGGCCTCGTGCTCTTCGCAAGCCTGAGGGGGTAAGCAGATGTCCAAGCGTTGGTACGTCGTTCACACTTATTCCGGATACGAGAACCGCGTCAAGTCCGATCTCGAGCACCGCATCGAGACCATGGGCATGCAGGATCGTATCTTCGATATCCAGATCCCGACCGAACATGTCACCGAGCTCAAAGAGGGTGGCAAGCGCGACGAGAAGGACGTCAAGATTTTCCCCGGCTATGTCCTCGTCCGTATGGAGATGGATGATGATGCCTGGACGTGCGTCCGCAACACCCCTGGTGTCACCGGTTTCCTCGGCGGCAGCGGCAAGCCCGCTCCGCTTTCCCGCGATGAGTACAACAAGATGATGCGCAAGACCGATAAGGGTTCTTCCGCTCCCAAGCGTGCTGTCGTGGATATTGAGGTCGGTACTTCGATTCGCGTCACCAACGGTCCGCTCGCCGACTTCGACGGCAAGGTCTCCGAGGTTATGCCCGAGCAGGGCAAGGTCAAGGTCACGCTCCTCATCTTCGGCCGCGAGACGCCGGTCGAGCTTGGGTTCGAGCAGATCGAGGTCATCGCCTAGTTTCCGTGTTTGTCCGCGTGCCGCGCTTCGAGTCCGACCGCTCATCGGAACTCGTGCTTCTAACGCGAATGCGCTGACGATATATAGCTTTTTACGTTCATTCGTTGTTAAGGAAGGTGTGACATGGCAGAGAAGAAGATTGCCACCGTCATCAAGCTTCAGATTCCGGCCGGCAAGGCCAACCCGGCTCCTCCCGTGGGCCCCGCCCTCGGTGCCGCCCAGGTCAACATCATGCAGTTCTGCCAGGCCTTCAACGCCGCCACGCAGGACAAGATGGGTGACATTATCCCGGTCGTCATCACCGTCTTCGAGGATCGTAGCTTCGATTTCGTGTGCAAGACCCCGCCTGCGGCTCACCTGATCAAGAAGGAGCTCGGTCTTAAGGGCGGCTCCGCCGTTCCTCAGCGCGACAAGGTCGGCCAGCTCACCGACGAGCAGCTCACCAAGATCGCCGAGATCAAGATGCCCGATCTCAATGCCAACGACATTGATGCCGCCAAGAAGATCGTTGCCGGCACCGCCCGTTCCATGGGCGTCACCATTGCCGAGTAACGCGCATCTCATCGCATTTCAGTAACTCTCGTGCCACAAGGGCACGTGAACGATGTGGGAGGGTTTTCCCGCTTGTACCACAGGAGGTAATGACATGGCTACCAAGCATGGCAAGAAGTTCCGTGAGGCCGCCGCTAAGGTTGACCGCGCTGCCGTTTACACGCCGCTCGAGGCCGTCAAGCTCGTGAAGGAGCTTGCTAACGCCAAGTTCGACGAGACCGTTGAGGCTCACTTCCGCCTCGGCATCGACACCCGTAAGGCCGATCAGAACATCCGTGGCTCCATCTCCCTGCCCCACGGCACCGGCAAGACCGTCCGTGTCGCCGTCTTCGCCGAGGGCGCTCAGGCCGAGCAGGCCGCTGAGGCCGGCGCCGACGTCATCGGTTCCGACGAGCTCATCGCCCAGATCCAGAAGGGCGAGATCAATTTCGACGCTGCCATCGCCACCCCGATGATGATGGCCAAGGTTGGTCGCATCGGTAAGATCCTCGGTCCCCGTGGCCTCATGCCGAACCCCAAGCTCGGCACCGTGACCATGGACGTCGCCAAGATGGTCTCCGAGCTCAAGGCTGGCCGCGTTGAGTATCGTGCCGACCGTTACGGCATCTGCCACGTTCCGCTGGGTCGCGTCTCCTTCGATGAGCAGAAGCTCGTTGAGAACTATGCTGCCCTCTACACCGAGATCCTGCGCGTCAAGCCCGCTTCCGCCAAGGGCAAGTACGTCAAGAGCATCTCCGTGTCCTCCACGATGGGCCCTGGCGTCAAGATCGACTCCGCCGTCCAGCGCAACTTCATGGAGGCCTAAGCGATATTTCGCTTAACTCATTTGACTCGGAAACCCGGTTCGCCTTGTGCGAGCCGGGTTTTTCTTTTAGCTCTTCAAGGATCGGGCTGAATACCTGGAGTGCCCTGTGCGACGTAACAGGAAGAGCAACCTTCTCTGAGTGTTCGTAAATATATATCTGAAAGAGTACATCGACACACATAGTACTCTGTGATACAGTTACCTCAACGTCAAACCATGGGGAGGTGACCGATATGGCGAGCCGTGATGCCGTGAGCGATCTCATTCGAGGCAATATCGATGCCATCATTCTCAAAACGCTGTCGAAGGGTGACAGCTATGGGTATGAGATTCTCAAATCGATTGGCACCGCGAGTTTGGGCGAGTATGAGATGAAGGAGCCTTCTCTCTACACGAGTCTCAAACGTCTCGAAGGTCAAAAGTTCGTTGAGAGCTTTTGGGGAAACGAGACGCAAGGCGCGCGTCGAAAATACTATCGGCTGACGGATGCCGGTGCTCAGGAGCTTGTCGAGGCAACTGAGCGTTGGGAGCGCGTCCGTGGAATCATTGACCGACTGTTGATCATGGATGGGAGCGAACAATGAATGAGCTTCGCATGTACGTTGAGCACCTGTTCGAAGGCAAGGTGCTTACTCCTGAGAACATCGAGCTAAAAGAAGAGATCTACGGCAATCTCGTTGCCCGCTACGAGGATTTGATCGCCAGTGGCTTGGATGAATCCGAGGCGATTGCTCAGACAAAGGAAAGCATGACGAGTATCGATGACGTCATCATCGAGAATCCGACGGACTCCTCGTCGGATGAGTGCGATGGGGACGACATAAGCGATGTTGCCGATGAATCTGGGGATTCGCATGACCCCGATCAAGTGGATCCCGTTGCGAGCACGCCCCATGATGGCCCCACGCCAATTACGGAAAATGTCGCGGTTCTTCATCAACAACCTGAGCAATCATCGCCACGCAAGCGCACATGGCCCTTCGTGCTGGCATGCGTTCTAATCGGTCTTCTGGTTATGGGTATCGGCTTTGCCGGGTGCAGCCTGATGTTTGGCATCAAGGCATTCGATCAGTACGATGGCGAGCAGACCGAGCACGTGGAGAACGTTGATGCCTCCCGGGGCGAGGGTTCTTCCGGATCGGGGTCGACTGCTGCGGGCAATACCAACCCCACCCCTACTAAGAAGAACTCTGAGATCTTCATCGATGAGAATGGCCAGGTCTGGGTCGATGGCGAGCTCGGGGATGAGCTCGCCGAGGAGGTTGTGAATGCCGGCTATGGTGTCGTCGCGGAATATGTCGACACCGATCTCGCTGACGCCGCCAAGGTGGAGGCGCTTCTGCGCTCACTGCCCATGGGAGAATACGCGAGCGATGTCGATGTGACGAAGGGCGTCGATGTGCTGAGTCTCGCGTATCGCGAGCTGCCCGAGACCCTCGAGGGCGATTCGGTCGATGCCGCTCTCGCATACGATGTGACCGCTGTGTTCTGCGCCATGCCGCTCGTCAACGAGATCCAGATTACGCTGACGGAAAGCGATGAGCCGCTCGACGAGAGCTACTATGTCTTCAAGCGCGACGAGGTGCAAAGCCGCTACGGCGTGCGCCTGGATGATCTGCTGGTGAACGAGGCGGGTTGGCACCAGATAAAGGAGGATAACCTGTATCGCCGCAAGTTCGTAGAGAACATGGTGGATGTTGCTGAGAAGGAATGGAAGTAGGGGAGAGCCTTCTCAGTTGAGCTGACGGAAGATGAAGATGGCGCCCGTGGATGCCGATCCACGAGCGCCATTTGTTTGAAGGGGTATATGAGCGGGAAGTGGGGCGAACGGGCCACGATACGCGAATCGCGGCATTCCGATTGCGGTGCTCGAAACGCGGAGAACGGATCGCGGAGGCGACTCGACTGCGAGAAGGACCTATACGAGCGCTGCGATAGCGCGTACGATGGCGTCTGCAGCGGCGGAGGTCTTCGACGTGTCCTCGACCTGCAAGATGATCTTGCCCTTGATGCCGAGCTCCGAGATCTCGGAGAACAGGACGCGCGGGCCGTCGATGACGGGGGAGACGCCCTCGCCGGCTTCGAGCGCCAGGCTGGCGAGCTGCTTGGCGAGATCGTCCATGTGCTGAGTATGGGCACAGCCATCCTCGCCAACGCGCGGTACGGCGAACGGAACAACCACGCGGTTGGCCGGCAGCAGATGCACGAGGGCGGTCTTTGAAATGATCGAGTTGGGGATGATCACCGTCTGCCCCATGGCGTCGCGGATGGTGGTGTGACGCCACGTCACGTCTTGCACGACACCGGCCTCCGCCCCGACCTCGATATTGTCGCCTGGCTTGACGATCCCCATGAAGGTCACCTGCAAGCCGCCGATGAGGTTGGACAGCGTGTCTTGGAAGCCGAGCGAGACGGCGATACCGCCGACGCCAAGAGCAGCTACGAGCGCATTGGCGTTGACGCCAAAACATGCATCCAAGATGACGCTGATGCCCGTCGCCCAGATCACGCCGCGGGCGATATTGATGATGATGCTGGAAGAGGGCAGGGGATTGCTCTCCTGATTGAGGTAGCGCTTGAGGATGCGCGTTGCCACGCGAGCAGCGATGGCGGTTGCGAGTGCAAGGGCGAGTGCCCACAGCGAGCTTTGCACGAGCGGGATTTTGAAGATGGAGAACAGGCCTTCCACGGGAACTCCTCTGGTGCGTACAACGGGTTCGATTTGAATTCTCACACAACTGAGTGTTCCCAATCACGGGCGCTTTATGACGGGCGGCCGGGGCGTGCCGAGCCGGGCCAGAATCCGGCTCGACAAGCCCCAGCCGCCCGGATGCCATGTCGGATGCGTCAGGCCTCGGTCGACGATATGCACCCACCGTGTTCCGCGCGCTCGGCCATGCGTCGCGTGAACCGCGTGAACAGCTCGTCGGACGCGGCAATCTGCGCATCGTTGTAGTGTTCCGAGGCCATGTTCTCGAGTACGAGCTCGTAATCCTTGTCGGGCCGGAGCCAGTTGCGGACGTCGAAGCAATCGTCAATCTTTTCGAGGAAAGCCAGGCCGGCTTCGATGGCGGCCTCACGGCGCTCGGTGCTCGCGTGAGCCGGCAGCGTGTCCATGAGCCGGCTCACATGGAGGTACTCCTGCGTGAGGCCGCGCTCGGGGATGGCGTGGAAGATGCGTTCGATTTCGGCGAGTTCGTCGTCGGAGTACAGGTGCGCCGCCACGCCCATCGCGGTCTTGTCGTTGCCCGTGAGCGCGCAGAGCAAAAAGCCCTGTCCATGGCTCGTGCGTTCGAAGTCCTCGATCGCTTCGAGTGCGCGGGCGGCACGGGCGGGATAGTCGGGCTCGCCCTGGCCGGAGCGGATGCGCACGATGAGCTCGCGCTGTTGCTCGAGCTGGGTGATCTGCTCTTGAAGCTGTCTGTCGAGGTCGTCGAGCAGTCGATCGGACTCGCCGCGGCACTCGTCGCCCTCAGCGCGCTCGGCATCGAGGTCCTGAAGCATAGGACCGATTTGCTCGAGGGAGAAACCGAGTGAGGCCAGCTGACGGATGCGAAGGAGGCGCAAGAGGTGCGTGGGCTCGTAGTCACGATAGCCGTTATCGCCGCGCGGTGGTTCTGGCAGCAGGCCAATGGCGTGATAGTGCCTCAGGGTGCGGACGCTCACGCCTGCCATGCGTGCAAGCTCGCTGCTTTTCATCTGCGCTCCTCCGTGGGGTCGGTTGGATTGGGCTCATCGCGTGTTGTACCCACCGATAGTAAAAACCCAGACGTAACGTACGAGTCAAAGCACCCACAAATGCTCCATGCCCAAACATGTCTCAATTTGTGCCTGTCCCCATGTGAGACCGTCTCGATTGGGGACAGGTACGAATTGAGACGTTTGTCCTGTGCGTCTCTCAGGTTCTTATCAGCTTGCTCGGGTATTCTCTAGGCAACGAGTGGGATGCGCCTCATACGAGAGGCGCTGCGCTCGAAGGGAGGTGCTCCGATGCGCGTGCTGCTGATTGAAGATACACCGCGTCTGGCAGAGGCGGTGGCCGAGATATTGCGCAAAAGCGGTTACGGTGCCGATGTCGCGCACATTGGCGCCGATGGTCTCGCCATGGCGCTTACGGGCGCATACGATGTGCTTCTTCTCGACATCATGCTGCCCGACATGAGCGGTATGGATGTTCTGCGCAAGCTGCGCGAGGCGGGCAGCGTGGTTCCCGTTATCCTGCTCACCGCCCGACAGGGCGTTGGCGACCGCGTGGCGGGGCTCGACGCCGGTGCGGATGATTATCTTCCCAAGCCGTTTCATGCAAGCGAACTGCTCGCCCGCATTCGCGCGGTCACGCGCCGCCCGGCAACCTACCGGCCGAACAATGCGATCGAGGCGTGCGGACTTGTGCTTGATGTGGAAAAGTTGTCTGTGCAGGCCCGTGGGGGCGCAGTTGCCGTTGAGCTGACGCCGAAGGAAGCGTTGCTCCTTGAGGCGTTCATGGGGCGCTCGGGAAGCCCTGTCTCCAAGAGCGATTTGGCCGTTCGGCTTTGGGGACCTCATGTGTCGTTGGTCGACAATCGTATCGAGGTATTGGTTCACGCGCTGCGTGGCAAGCTTGAAAAACTGGAGTCACCGGCGCGGATCGAGACCGTGCGCGGTGTGGGATATCGCCTGATGAACGGACAGCTTGCAGGCTGAGATGCGACGAGGGGAGAAGATTCATGAGCGCCGTGTTCAATAATGGGCAGAAAGACGGTTTGACTGCGGGGGGCGGTGATCTCAGGGCCCTGCGCAAGCGCCTGTGGCTGCGCTCGTCGATGCTTGTTTGCAGCATCCTCGTATTCGCTTTGGCGGCTGCTTGGGTTGCCAGTGCATTTTCGGCGCGAGACGCCAACAACGTGGCGCTGCAAAACGTGATGACCGACTCATTGAATCGGGGCAGTCTGATGGAGGCCTACGAGGGCGCGAAGCCCGACGTCCCTCAAGCGTTCGCTGGCCTAATCGAATCATCGAAAGAGGAGGCGGGCGATTGGAAGCCGACGGCAACGGCGCCGGACACCTACTACTCGCTCTCTGGGCCCGTGCAGAGTCCGTTCTCCCTCGCAGTGTTCGAAGGAGGCTCCATGGCGTTCCTGGTGCCCCCTCATAATGTGATAAGTGGCGATGGCGATCCTTTGTATGGGGCGTTCAATTGGTGTGAATCCGCACTCGAAGAATTGACGAACATTGCTCTGTCCAATCGGGCGGATGCCGGCAAGCGCCCGAAGCCGCAGTACATTAAGGTTCATGGGATGACGTGGAAGTGCGCGACGGAGATCGCAGTGACGAGTCCGCGTTATTCGAAAGACGCGACGGGCGACAGCGGGGTTTCCCTGTACAGCGACGGGCGCCTCGAGGGGTACGAAAAGGATGGGTATTTGGCCGCTCGCGTGTATGCGTTCGTCGATATCACCTCGTCAGTCATATACCTGAGGCGGATGGCTATGTTTCTCGCGGCGGTCGGCGTGGCTGGCTGCGTCGTGCTCGTCTTGGTGTGCCGTAGGATCATCGATCGCGCGCTCGTTCCGGTGGCAGAGTCCCAGGCGCGCCAGCGAGAGTTTCTCATCAAGGCATCTCATGAGCTCAAGACGCCCATGGCTTCCCTCTCGTCAAATCTTGACGCCCTGGTGGCGAATAGTGCAGAGACGGTCGCGAGCCAGGAGCGCTGGACGAAGAACATGCGCGAAGATATCGACGAGCTCGCCGACCGCACGTGCAGGCTGCTCGATTTGGTGGCCGACCCCGAACGCGGAGATTCAAAGGCGTGATGAGCATGCGATGGGCTGAGTATTGGAAAGGCCCAGGGATGCGGATACGGGGAAGGCGGGGCGCCGCGGGTTTTCGCGCTACCCCGCCGAGCGGGCATCGCATCGAGATGGCATGAAAGACACGAATAAGACCCGAAGCTCGTGACTTTGGATATGTTTCAGTGAAATGCGAGGCGGCGACGAGCGGGGAAGGACGAAAAACGCCCGTCTCCGCATGGGTCACTCGATCTAATCTTCGAGGCAGCGCTCGCGGAAGGCGGCGATTTCGTCCTCGGTGATGCCGAGCGTGCCAGTGAGGTAGCCCTTGAACCCGCCGTGCAGCTCGAGCGCGCGTTCGATGGCCTCGAAATAGCAGATGGAGGCGGGAGAATCCAGCGTGAGGTCGATGGGAGCGTAGAGGTTGGTGGCGAGGTAGTCGGCGAGAATATCGTCGCGGCTCACGCCGAGCATGGTCTCGATAAGCGCCGAGCCCATTCCGCAGCGGTCGCGCCCCACGTAGCAGTGCCAGAGAGCGGCACCTTCCTCGACATCGAGCACCGCCCGCACAAAGGAGCGGTAACCGTTGATGCCCGTCTCGTCGATGAGCATGTGCGGGTAGAGCAGCGTCATGAACTCGACGGGGTCTCCCTGGGCCATGGACTCGAGCTTGTATTCGAACGCGGTCTTCTCGTGCTCCTGCGTGACGCCCACCTGGCGGTCGGAAAAGATCTCGGCATGCAGGTAGCGCGCGGCGGGGATGAGATCCATGGGATCGGGCAGCTCGGAGAGCTCGATGAGATTGCGAAAGTCGATCACGAGGCGCAGGTCGTAGTCATCGCGCAGGCGGTCGATGTCGGCGGGAGAGCCAAAACCGAGCGTGCCTGAGCGCAGCAGCAGGCCGTGCTTCACGCGGCGACCGCCGGCGCCCACCATACCGCCCAGGTCGCGGGTGTTGGGGAGCTTGTCGAAGTCGATGCGGCCGTATCCCGGGCGCGCCGGGTCGGCTGCAGGGGGCAGGTCGACGCGAGAGGGGAGCTCATCGCCCCAATAGTTTTGAGCCATCGTGTGACCTTTCTCGTGAGGTTTCTTGCCATTATTCTGCCAGAGGGCCATACGCGGCACACCTGCTAGAATGGACGATTGTGAGAAAAGCGCATCGTGCGCCGCCGTCTTGCGGTGCACGCGGGAAAGGAATGGCATGGATCGCACCAAGATCGCCCAGCTCTACGCCGATGCTGAGACGCTCGGCGGACAGCAAGTGACCGTTGCCGGATGGGTCAAGTCCGTCCGCGACATGAAGAACTTCGGCTTCGTCACCTTGAACGACGGCAGCTGCTTCAAGGACCTGCAGGTCGTCATGAACCGCGAGGCGCTCGCCAACTACGACGAGATCGCCCATCAGAACGTCTCCGCGGCGCTCATCTGCACCGGCGAGCTCAAACTCACGCCGGACGCCCCTCAGCCCTTCGAGCTCGCCGCGACCGAGATTGCGGTCGAGGGCGTTTCCGCTCCGGACTACCCGCTGCAGAAGAAGCGCGCCACCGTGGAGTTCCTGCGCACTCAGCAGCACTTGCGCCCGCGCACCAACTTGTTCCGCGCCGTCTTCCGCGTGCGCTCCGTGGCCGCCGCTGCCATCCATCGCTTCTTCCAGGATCGCGGCTTCGTCTACGTGAACACCCCCATCATCACCGCGAGCGACTGCGAGGGCGCCGGCGAGATGTTCCACGTCACCACCATCGACCCGGCCAACCCGCCGCTGGACGATAAGGGCAACGTGGACTTCAGCCAGGATTTCTTCGGCACCACCGCCTCGCTCACCGTGTCCGGCCAGCTCAACGCCGAGAACTTCGCCATGGCCTTTGGCGACGTGTACACCTTCGGCCCGACCTTCCGCGCCGAGAACTCCAACACCACGCGCCACGCGGCCGAGTTCTGGATGATCGAGCCCGAGATCGCCTTTGCCGACCTGGCCGACGATATGGACCTCGCCGAGGACATGCTCAAGTACGTCATCCGCGACGTCATGGACCGCTGCCCCGATGAGCTCGCCATGCTCAACAAGTTCGTCGACAAGGGCCTCATCGAGCGCCTCACGCATGTGGCAAATTCCGATTTCGCCCGCGTGACCTACACCGATGCCGTGAAGATCCTCGAGGACGCCGTCGCCGCCGGTCATCAGTTCGACTACCCCGTGAGCTGGGGTATCGACCTGCAGACCGAGCACGAGCGCTTCCTCACCGAGGAACACTTCAAGTGCCCGACCTTCGTGACCGACTACCCGGCCGAGATCAAGGCCTTCTACATGCGCCTGAACGATGACGGCAAGACCGTTGCCGCCGCGGACTGCCTGGTTCCCGGCATCGGCGAGATCATCGGCGGCTCCCAGCGCGAGGAGCGCCTCGAGGTGCTCGAGCGTCGCATCGCCGAGCTGGGCATGGACCCCGAGCAGTACAAGTACTACCTCGACCTGCGCCGCTACGGCACGTGCAAGCACGCCGGTTTCGGCCTCGGCTTCGAGCGCCTGGTGATGTACCTCACGGGCGTCGGCAACATCCGCGACGTCCTGCCGCACCCGCGCACCGTTGGTAGCTGCGACTTCTAAAGCCGGGCGTGTTTGACTCGGTTTGATTGATAACCGGCCGCAACCAGATACGGTTGCGGCCGGTTTTCGCTGCGCACGGGTCTTTTGAGCCTTTGAGTCGGCTGTTTCGAGGCCTTGGAGCTGGATTCTCCGAGGTTTTGAGTTGGTGGGGGAGTCAAGTTGCGGGATATCGAGATGTCTGCGACGTTTCTATTGGGCTGCTATATTGCCCGCTTGTTAACACGGCATTAACGCTCTGGCCCCCATGATCCGGGCGGGCTAGTATATCCCTTGCATTGCTTTCACGCGATAAAGCGTCCCGCTGATGGATGGCGGGACCCGTACAGAGGAAACGGAGTTGATCGCCATGCTGAGCATTTCGCGCAGGAACCTTATCGCCCTCGGAGCGAGCTTTTTTGCCGCCGGAGCGCTGGCCGGCTGTGGCGACGGCAAGGCTGCCCCCGGCAGCACCGGTGCTTCTGGGAAGACGGGTTCCGGCTACAAGGTCGGCGTCCTGCAGCTGGTCGAGCACGGTGCGCTCGACCAAACGAACAAGGGCTTCGTCGCCGCGCTCGACGAGTCGGGTATCGCCTACACGATCGATCAGCAAAACGCACAGAACGATCAGTCGGCCTGCCAGACCATCGCGAGCAAGCTCGTGAACGACGGTGACGACCTGATCTTCGCCATTGCCACTCCCGCTGCCCAGGCGGTCGCGGGCGCCACGTCCGACATCCCGGTCGTCGGCTCCGCCATCACCGATTACGCCGAGAGCGGGCTCGTGGACTCCAATGAGGAGCCCGGCGGCAACGTCACCGGAAGCTCGGACCTCACGCCCGTCGCGGATCAGATCGAGCTGCTTCGCCAGCTGCTGCCCGAGGCCAAGAGCGTGGGCATCCTGTACTGCTCCGCCGAGTCCAATTCGACGGTGCAGGTCGAGCTCGCCGAGGAGGTCCTCGAGGACGCCGGCATCGCGCACGAGCGCTACGCGGTCTCCTCTTCCAATGAGATCCAGCAGATGGTCGAATCCATGGTCGGCAAGGTCGACGCGATTTACGCTCCCACCGACAACACCATCGCCGCGGGTATGGCGACCGTCTCCATGGTCGCCAATGAGAATAAACTCCCCGTCATCGTAGGATGCGACACCATGGTCGAGGATGGAGGGCTGGCGTCGTATAGCATCAGCTATTACGACTTGGGTTATAAGGCAGGCGAGATGGCCGTGAAGATCCTCACCGAGGACGCCAATCCCGCCGATATGCCCATCGAGTACCTGTCGAGCGATGAGTGCCAGCTCATCGTCAACCAGGCGACCGCCGATGCACTCGGCGTCGACATCTCGATGCTCGAGGATGCCCAGATCGTCTAACGCGGTCGGTCGGGCGTGAGGCCGCGCGCGATGCGCGATTCGACCTCCCTCAGTCCCATATGCCACCCATGCGCCCTGTGCGCACGTTAGGAGAATCTCCATGAACAACTCCACCTGCTCTCGTCGCTCTCTTGTCAAGGGCATGGCCGGCGCCGCCGCATTCGCGATCGTCGGCGGTCTCGGCCTCGCCGGATGCGGCGACCCCGCCGCCAAGGCCGATGGTTCCGCCCCGTCTGACGCCGCCTTCAAGATCGGCGTCCTGCAGCTCACCGAGCACCCCGCACTCGACGCCGCCAACAAGGGCTTCGTCGCCGCGGTGGAAGAGGCCGGTATCGGCGCGAAGATCAATCAGCAAAACGCCCAGAACGACCAGTCCGCCTGCCAGACCATCGCGAGCACGCTCGTGAACGAGGGCTGCGACCTGATCCTCGCGATCGCCACCCCCGCCGCCCAGGCCGTGGCGGGTGCCACCTCCGACATCCCCATCGTCTGCACCGCCATCACCGACTTCGCCGCCTCCGGCCTGGTCAAGGACAATGACGCCCCCGGCGGCAACGTCACCGGCACCTCCGACATGAACCCCGTCGTCGATCAGATCGACCTGCTCCACCAGCTCGCGCCCGAGGCCAAGAAGGTCGGCCTGCTCTACTGCACCGCCGAGTCCAACTCAAAGATCCAGATTGAGCTGGCCGCCGCCGAGCTCAAAAAGCTCGGTATAGAGGGCGTCGAGTACACCGCCTCCAGCTCCAACGAGGTCCAGCAGGTGGTCGAGTCCATGATGGGCAAGGTCGACGCCATCTACACTCCCACGGACAACACCATCGCCTCCGCTATGACGGTGATCGCCTCGATCGCCAACGAGCACAAGGTGCCCACGGTGTGCGGCGAGGTCGCACACGTCGAGGCCGGCGGCCTGGCGAGCCTGTCCATCAATTACGAGGAGCTCGGCCGCCGCGCGGGCGAGATGGCTGTGCGCATCCTCACCGAGGGTGCCGAGCCCGCCGCAATGCCGATCGAGTCCATGGGAGCCGCCGAGTGCGACCTGGTCTACAACGGGCGGACCGCCGAGGCGCTCGGCATTGACGTCACCTCGCTGGTCGAGGATGGCGCCACGGACGTGAGTGCCGCCGAGTAGCCGCCCCACGGCGCGTTTCAGGCGCATTTTGACCGGGGTGTTCGCTCGGACCCCCTTGTCGGCGTGGTACACTGGCCGACACACTATCTATCGCAATCGCGATGAACCCCGGCGAATCATACCGCCGGGGTTCATTTGGCTCGAACAAAGGAGGGACGACATGAGCGGAGCGCTTCTCGGCGCCGTTTCCCAGGGCATCCTGTGGGGCATCATGGTCCTCGGTGTGTACATCACCTACAAACTTCTCGATATCGCCGACCTCACCGTCGACGGCAGCTTCGCGCTCGGTGGCAGCGTGTGCGCCGTGCTCGTGGTTGCCGGCGTCGACCCGCTCATCGCGGTCGCGGCGGCGATGCTCGCCGGCATGCTTGCCGGCGCCGTCACGGGCTTTTTGCATACGGTGTTCGAGATTCCGGCGATTCTCGCGGGCATCCTCACCCAGATCGCCCTGTGGTCGGTCAACCTGCGCATCATGGGCAAGTCCAACACGCCCCTGCTGCAAAGCGATACGATCTTCTCTCGCATGACCGAGTTGACGGGTCTGTCTTCGGCCACCGCTTCCATCATCGTGGGAGTCATCGTGGCCGTTGCGATTATCGCCGCGCTGTACTGGTTCTTCGGCACCGAGATCGGCAGCGCCCTGCGTGCAACCGGTAACAACGAGCACATGATCCGCGCCCTCGGCGTCTCCACGGCCAAGACCAAGATGATCGCCCTCATGCTGTCGAACGCCCTCGTGGGTCTTTCCGGTGGTCTCATCTGCCAGAGCCAGAAGTACGCCGACATCGGCATGGGCACCGGCGCCATCGTCATCGGTTTGGCTGCCATCGTTATCGGCGAGGTGCTCGGCCGCCTCACCCCCGGCAAGCTCACGGGATTCAAGAGCCGCCTGGTTTCCGCCGTCGCCGGCTCTGTGGTGTACTTCCTCATCCGCGCCATCGTGCTGCAGATGGGCATGGACGCCAACGATATGAAGCTCCTGTCCGCGGTCATCGTGGCCCTGGCTCTGTGCGTGCCGGTGGTGTGGGAGAAGTTCAAGCTGCGTGCGAGCTACTCGAAGGGCGGTGAGGCAGATGCTTAAGCTGTCCCACGTGAAGAAGACGTTCAACCGCGGTACCGTCACCGAGAAGCGCGCCCTCACCGGTGTTGATCTCACCCTGGCCGACGGCGATTTCGTGACTGTCATCGGCGGCAACGGCGCCGGCAAGTCCACCCTGCTCAATATGATCGCGGGCGTGTATCCGCTCGATTCTGGCACTATCGAGTTGGACGGCGAGGACATCTCGCGTCTGTCCGAGCCCAAGCGCGCAAAGTACCTGGGCCGCGTGTTCCAAGATCCCATGCGTGGCACCGCCGCTGACATGCAGATCGAGGAGAACCTTGCCCTTGCCAAGCGCCGCGGGCAGCGCCGTGGCCTGCGCTGGGGCATCACCAAGGACGAGCGCGCCGAATACGCTGAGTTGCTCAAGCGCCTCGATCTTGGCCTGGAGACGCGCATGCAGGCAAAGGTCGGCCTGTTGTCCGGCGGTCAGCGCCAGGCGCTCACCCTGCTCATGGCAACGCTCACCAACCCGCGCGTGCTGCTGCTCGATGAGCACACCGCCGCGCTGGACCCCAAGACGGCCTCGAAGGTCCTCGAGCTCACGGAGCAGATCGTCGCCGAGCGTCAGCTCACCACGCTTATGGTGACCCACAACATGAACGACGCGATCCGCCTTGGCAACCGCCTGATCATGATGCACGAGGGCCACGTGATCTACGACGTGGCAGGGGAGGAGAAACGCGCGCTCACGGTGCCCGACCTGCTGCAGAAGTTCGAGGAGGTTTCCGGCGGCGAGCTCGCCAACGACCGCATGCTGCTGAGTTAGCGCCGGCGATACGCACCGGAGTTCATATCTACGCACGCCGAGGGGCGACCGTGTTGACAGGCACGGCCGCCCCTCGTTCTATGGAACCACAATGGAGGCGGGCGCAACGCCATAGCTGGCATTTGACCCAGACGTAACGTCATAGTCTGTAATGCACCTCGTTGATAACCACGACGAAGGGTGCATATATGAAGCTGAAGGGTTCGGTTCTTCGATTTTTGATCAGCGACGCGCTGTCATTGCTGGGCAACAGCATCGCCGGTGTCGTGCTGCCGCTCGTGTTGCTTGCGCGTACCGGTGACGCGCTTGCGGCGGGTTCGCTTGCCATCATCTGCGCGGTGCCGCAGTTCATCTGCGGCCTTGTGGGTGGCGCCGCGCTCGACAAGCTCAACCGCCGCCGCGTGTGCATGGTCTCGGACCTCGTCTCCGCCCTGAGCGTCGCTCTGCTGCCCATCGTGGACGAGATCTGGGGTCTGAGCTTTGGCTGGTTCGTGGTGCTCGGTCTGCTCGGCGCCGTGGGCGATGTCCCCGGCATGACCGCCCGAGACGCGCTGCTGCCCGAGGTCTGCGGGCGCGACGGAGCGAACCTCCAGCAGTTCGTGGGCGCCAATCAGTCGCTCAAGGCTATGGTGAACATCATCGGACCGGCCGCCGCCGCCCTGCTCATGGGCTTTATGGGCGATGTCGATGCGCTCTGGGTCACCGGCGCGTGCTCATGCGCCGCCGCGCTCGTGACTGCGAGCCTGCCGCGCGAGGTCGGCGTCATTGCCGTTTCCGCTGCCGAGTCCACCGAGATGGCCGCCCCCCACGAGAGCGCGATCAAGCGCATGGCCCGTGCCTCCCGTTCGGTCCTCGTCGACGGCCTGCATGCTCTGTTTGGCACCGACTCGCTGCTGCGCGCCTCGACGCTGCTGTCCTTCGGCATCTCCATGGTGATGGGAAGCTGGCAGGGCATCGTGCTGCCCGCTCACTTCACCGCCATGGGTGCGCCCGAGCTGGTGGGTTACGTCGTGTCCTCCATGGGCGCCGGCCTGCTGTGCGGCTCCTTGCTCTATACCGCATTCTCTCCGCGCATGCCTCGTCGCACGTGGTTCGTCATCTCTTTGTCGGGCATGGCGCTCGGCATGGTCGTCATGGGCACGCTGCCCTCTGTTCCCGTGCTCATGCTCGCGGCGGGCATCGTGGGGCTCTTCGCCGGCCCGGCTTCGGCGCTCCTCGGCTTCTTTGCCTACGATCGCGTGCCTGAGTCTCGCCGCGGAGCGGCAATGGGCGCTCTGAACGCTCTGTTCCTCGTCGTCGCCCCTGCCGGCGCGTTCTTTGGCTCCGTGCTCGTCTCTCTCATGGATATCGGGTCGGCCTGCCTGGTCATGACGGGAGTCTGGATTGCCGTGACCCTGTGCGCGCTCGTCGCCCGCGCGCTGCGCGATCTCGACGCGCCCGCGCCGACCGAGTGATGTTCGCCCTGCCATCGCTGAAAATGGGTATACAGCGTTGTATCTAAGGGGTACGACTAGGGGAGGGGCCATGAAGCTCCGCATATCAGCCAAGCTTGCCAGCGTGCACAGCGAGGTGAATGTGACCGATCTCGAGGAAAAGACGGTGTTCACCACCAAGACCGACCCGCTTTCGGCGCCTCGGTGCACGCGTCTCTACGATGCCGAAGGCGCCGAGCTTGCGCATTACGTGACCACGCGCACGGACGAGAAGGACCGCGCCTATTCGGTTTCGATCGACGGCGGCGTCTCCTTCACGACCAAGCGCTCGTTCCGCGTCTCCAGCAGTACGTGCGAGGCGATCATCAAGGCGGGCCAGACGGGTTGGACGGTTCTCACGCAGCGTGCGTGGAGCAGCCGGTTCGAGGTGCATTCCGAGGACGGCAAGGTGCTCGTCCGTGCCAAGCAGGTCCCGGCTCTGCGAGGAGATGCGTACGATATCGAGGTGCTTGACGAAGACCATGTGATTGAAATGGTCCTACTCGCCCTTATCGCACGTTCGGTCATTCGAGATGATGCGCCGATCCCGGTCTAACAAGCGCATCGATTTATCGCATAGATAGCTATCGATATGAAAGAGGCGCCGGCCCCGCGGTGAACTGCCTCCCATTTCTTGGACAACGAGAAATGGGAAACTTTCTTCATGCAAAACGCTAAAAGGTTAAGGCACGGTATTGAGGTCAGGGAAAGGGCTTTGGAGCTCTTCGAGGCGGGGTTCGGCAAGCGCTCCGTCTCATCTTCGCTCGGCATTCCCGTAGGCACTGTGGAAAAATGGCTCTATGCATACAAGGCCGTCGGACC
>NZ_GG692710.1:750085-856677 GCF_000156175.1 Collinsella intestinalis DSM 13280 | reverse complement strand
CAACTGCATCGACAACGGCGCCACCGAGCAGGTCTTCGGCCATATCAAGGACGAGTTCTTCCGAGGCCGGAGGTGGCCGAGTTTCGAGGAATTCAAGCGAGACCTCGACGCGTACGTGATTCATTGGAACACGAGGCGGAGGCAGGTTAAACTGAAAGGACTGACCCCGGAGGAGTTCCGGAATCAGTCCTTAGCGGCCTAGCCGCTCTTTATTTAGGCCGTCCAAGTTTTGGGTTGCAGTTCACGGGGGGGTCGGCGCCTTGTCGTATGTTGGGGAATACTCAGCGGCTGCGGAGCGGCTTGTTGCCGTTGCGGAATACGAGATAGCTGTAGGCGTAGGTCCCGATGCTCGAGGCAAGCACCGACCCCAGGAGAATCCACAGCGAGGCCTGGCCATGCCAGATCGAGATCAGGCCCCCTGCGATGGTGGCGAAGCCCGAGATGACGAACGCCGTGCCGCAGAAGCGATGGGTAAGACGCCAGTTCCATTCGTCGTGGAGTGCCCAGGGGGTCTTGCAGCCGAACGTGTAGTTGCGCTTGATCTTGGGCATGTAGTTGCCCAAGAGAATGAAGCCCATGCCGACCACCAAAGTCGTGATCGTGCCTATGGGGCTGCCGTTTTCGGGCAGGATACCGAATACGGTGAGCTCGGAGGTCCAGGTCATCCCGACCATGAAGAGCGTGAACAGGACGACAAAGCCGTTGTAGAACGACCCCATGCGCATATAGGCCTGGCCCCGTGGATCCATGCCGGGGAGATAACGGAGCATGGCGAGCAACAGGAGCGGCAGCGCATCGAGACCGATGATCGCGACGCGCCCGGTGTATCCGTTGACGTTGCCGGCGCTGTCCCAGTGCGTGGGGATCATCTCGGGCATATGGGGCAGGAGCACGAGATGACCGATGAAGCTTGCGACGCATATCGCAACGAGCACGAGGAACGTCCGACGACCGACGGGGTTTATCTTGGCCGGGGCCGCCTGCTGGGTCTTTGCCGCCTGTTCGCTGGATTTCGTCGAGACGTCGAGGTTCTTATCGCTCATGATCTTCGCTCCTATCGGTGAATGTGTAAAACCAGCCCATAAGGTCCTGCAGGACCGAGGTGTTCAGGCTGTAGATGATGTTTTGGCCGTCTCGCTCGGCGTCGACCAGACCGGCCGTTTTGAGGGCGTTCAGATGGTGGCTGAGCGAAGGCTTGGTCATGTCGAAGTGCTCGGCGATTTCGCCGGCGGTAAGGTCCTTGGTGCGTAGCAGTTCAAGGATGTGCCTGCGTGTTGGATCGGCAAGCGCCTTGAAGGCTTCTCCTCCCATATCTCCTCCTTAAAGATTCGTAGGTGTGCGCGGTCTCACGTCGTTGATGCGCCGGCACCGTGCACATGTGCCAAGCGGTTGTACGGACAAATCGACTCGCGGTTGAACGTTAGACAATTAGACACTCATCTAATAATGAAGTCAAGAAGTATTTAGACAAACTTCTAATCATCTATATGGTCTGGATGAAAAGGCAGGGGTCCGATTATTCCCAGCGATAGTGCCGGTAGGCCTTGCAGGTGGGGGCGTAGAGGAAGCGCGGGACCGGGCATGGCGCGATGATGAGGTCCGATGAGTTTTGATTGGGCAGGGCGCTCACGCCGCAGCTCGAGCGTATGGCGGCAATGAGCATGTCGATCGCCTCGGAGCGGCGTCGGCGCATGCGGCCCATACGCGGGCTGCGCACGGAGGCGCTCACGAGCAGGCCTCCGCCCACGGCGATGCCTCCGCCCCAGGGGACATCTTCCGCACGGCAGGCGGAACCGAGGTGTTCGAGTGCCATGCGGGCTTGGATTAAGCCGTGCTTATCCGCGCATGCAATCGCGTACAGCAACGGCGTGCGTGCGTGACCGGCATGCTCGTCGCTGTGTAGCTGCGCGCAAAGGGATGTCCAGGTGCGGGAGGTGTCTGCATCGGCGGGGGAGAGGGTGTAGACACGCGAGTCGATGACGCGCGCGGCACCGTAAGCGGACAGGGGGATGTGGTGCTCGTAGACATCGAGCGCTTCAAGCAGGTCGTGGGAGAGATGGTCGAGACATGCGTGGGGGTCGGACAGCCCCGCATCAACGAGGGCGAGTCGGACGGGAAGCGCGGTGCGCTCGCGCGGCGGCTCCTCGCGTTCGATGGGGGTGTGTGCCATGGTCTCGCCCTTTCTATCCCGAGAGCCGTACGGAGTACTGTACCCCGTGTCGACTCCCCGTGCCACGCGCATGCTCGAGCCAATGTGAAGGTGCGGCGGAGTGCAAAGGTACGACGGAGCAGGTGCGGCGGAGTGCAGAGGTGCGGCGGAGTGCAGAGGTGCGGCGGGGCGGGTACGCGCACGTAGCATCATGAGCGCGCAAGGGAATGGTCGTAAAGTGCCAATCTGATGCAGCCTGGCATTTTACGGCCATTTCTGAGGGCAATTGGGCTGGAAAACGGTCGTAAAATGCCATTCTGTGACAGCTTGGCACTTTGCGACCAAAATATACGGTCGCACGCGGTTGGGAGAACGTTGCCGTGGAATCACGAGTTCTCGCCCTCGCGGCGGGGCTTTGCAAACGCGGCCGATGCGCGCCGTCGGACGTGTCGATCCTCATCCGCTGTGTCGCTCGCCCGCTGCGGCACCTCATAGTCGAACCCTGGAGGAGCATCCATGTTTACAACGTTGTATCTCGTGCGTCATGGTCAGACGGTGTTCAACACCCGACTGCTCATCCAGGGTCGCTGTGATTCCCCGCTCACGGATCTGGGCCGTGAGCAGGCCCGCGCCGCGGCATTGTGGCTGGGAGAGCGCGGCGTGCGCTTTGATGCGGCGTTCAGCTCGCCTGCCGAGCGCGCGTGCGGCACGATGGAGCTGCTGTGGGGCGGTGCGTATCAGCGTCTCGAGGGATTGCGCGAGCGTTCGTTCGGCGAT
This sequence comes from Collinsella intestinalis DSM 13280, assembly GCF_000156175.1. Taxonomy (GTDB): domain Bacteria; phylum Actinomycetota; class Coriobacteriia; order Coriobacteriales; family Coriobacteriaceae; genus Collinsella; species Collinsella intestinalis. Next base: position 853,751 of record NZ_GG692710.1, on the reverse strand, counting down.
CTTGAGGGCACCGACGTGCTGGCCCTGCCCAAACCCATGGGGGATTATCCCGTGTCGTTTGGCGGCGAGCCGGAGTCGAAGCTCGAGGCGCGCCTGACCTCGACGCTCGCGGCGGTGATGCGCGGGGACTACGAGGCGAGACCGGTCTCCGCGCCGAAAGGCGTTTTGTCAGGCCAGTCGATCGGTCCGCGCAACCCCGTGCCCGGCCGCACGGATGCGCCGGTCGAGTCCTGCGCGGTACGTCCGCTCGATGAGGGTGCCCCGTGTTCAGGTAACGTGCTCGCGGTGAGTCATGGTGCGGCTTGCAAGGCATTCGCCCGCGCCTGGGAGCATACCGCCGAGGTGGAGCTCCCCAGTCCCTTCCCCAATTGCTGCGTGCTGGTGTATCGCTTCGACGGTTCGTCGTTCACGCTGGTCGAGGTCGCCGACCCGGCGGCGCATCTGGGCGGGGAGGGGCTGCCCATCTAGCTGATGCGCGACGTGTCGGATGGCCGCCTTTCGATGGGGGCTTGTCATGCCGGATCGTTCGTCCGCCCGTCGAGTGCGGCCAATATGGAAAGTTTGCCATGCGTGACATCGTTTGCATGCGTGGGTAGTATGAAGGCTGTTGGAATTTGGCCGCCCGTTGCGGCTGATCGACCATGGGGCGCATCGGGGCGATGCGCCCGTGAGGGGATTGTGCGATATGAGGCTCGACAGGCTTGAGATCGGCAAGGACGCCATCGTGGCATCGGTCGACTCCGATGACGCGGCGCTGTATCAGCATATCTTGGACATGGGTCTGACCCCGGGCACGGAGGTCACCATGATGAAGCACGCCCCCATGGGCGATCCGGTGGAGATTCGGCTTCGTGATTACGAGTTGACGCTGCGCCTCGCCGATGCCGCGCGCATCGAGCTCGTCGACGTGCACGATGCCCATAACGCCCCGCGTGAGAATCCCGCCCCTGCGGCATCCGAACATCCCGCCATCGGAGAGTGCGTCTGTCGGCCGCGCGCAGGCCGGCAATGCGCCCCTGCCGACGAGCCTTTGCGGTTCGCGCTTGCCGGCAACCAGAATTGCGGTAAGACGACCCTGTTCAACCAGCTCACCGGTTCGAACCAGCATGTCGGCAACTTTCCCGGGGTGACCGTCGACCGCAAGGACGGCCGCATACTGGGGCACGACAATGTGACTATCACGGATCTGCCCGGGATTTACTCGCTCTCCCCTTATACCAGCGAGGAGGTCGTGAGCCGTCGGTTCATTCTCGAGGAGGAACCCGACGCCATCATCAACATCGTCGACGCGACTAACATCGAGCGCAATCTCTACCTCACCTTGCAGCTCATGGAGCTCGACCGTCCCATGGTGCTCGCTCTCAACATGATGGACGAGGTGGCCGCGAACGGCGGCACCATCGACGTGAACCGCCTCGAGGGCATGCTCGGCATCCCGGTGGTGCCCATTTCCGCTGCAAAGGGCGAGGGGATATCCGAGCTCGTCGAGCACGCCCTGCACGTGGCGCGCCACCGCGAGCTGCCCGGGCGTCAGGATTTTTGCCCCGCCGACGGTCCGGACCACGGAGCCCTGCACCGTTGCATCCACGCCGTCATCCATCTCGTCGAGGATCATGCGGTGCGCGCGGGCTTTCCGCCCCGTTTCGCCGCGACCAAGCTCGTCGAGGGGGATGCGCTGGTGCGCGAGGCGCTGGGCCTGGACGAAAACGAGCTCGAGGCTCTCGAGCACGTCATCAGCCAGATGGAGGGGGAGTCGGGCAAGGAGCGCCTCTCCGCGCTGGCCGACATGCGCTTCGGTTTCATCGGCGGCGTCTGCCGTGCGTGCGTGGTCAAACCGCGCGAAAGCCGCGAGCACAAGCGCTCAGTGGCGATCGACCGCATCCTCACCGGCCGGTACACGGCGTTCCCGGCGTTTCTCCTCATCATGGCGCTTGTCTTTTGGCTGTCGTTCGGCTCGGTGGGCGCGTGGCTCAAGGGCCTTATGGAAGTCGGCGTGGCGCAGGTCACGGCGATGGTCTCAGATGGCCTCGTTTCGATGGGGGTCAACCCCGTGGTGCGCTCGCTCGTGATCGATGGCATCTTCGCCGGCGTGGGCAGCATGTTGTCCTTCCTGCCCCTGATCGTGGTGCTGTTCCTGCTGCTGTCGATGCTCGAAGATTCGGGCTATATGGCGCGCGTCGCGTTTGTAATGGACAAGGTGCTGCGTCACTTCGGCCTGTCGGGCCGCAGCTTCGTGCCCATGCTCGTGGGATTTGGCTGCAGCGTGCCGGCCATCATGGCCACGCGGACCCTTCCATCCGAGCACGACCGCAAGATGACCGTCATGCTCACCCCGTTTATGAGCTGCTCAGCCAAGCTCCCGGTTTACGGTCTGCTCACCTCCGCGTTCTTCGCGCGGGGGAGCGTCTTGGCCATGGTCTCGCTGTATGTGCTGGGCGTGGTCGTGGCGGCGGTCATGGCGCTGATATTCAAACGGACGGCCTTCCGCGGCGAGCCGGTGCCTTTCATCATGGAGTTGCCGAATTACCGCCTGCCGAGTGCGAAGACGACGGTCATGCTCGCCTGGGATAAGGCCAAGGATTTCCTCCAGCGGGCGTTCACGATCATTTTCGCGGCGAGCATCGTCGTGTGGTTCCTGCAGACCTTCGACGGCCAGCTCAACGTGGTAGCCGACCAGTCGCACAGTCTGCTCGCCGGTTTGGGCGGCATCATCGCGCCGGTCCTCGAGCCGTTGGGATTCGGCGATTGGCGTGCGAGCACCGCCCTCGTGACGGGGCTGCTCGCCAAGGAGAGCGTGATATCCACCTTGGCGGTGCTGCTGGGCACCGAGTCCGCCGCCGCGCTCACGGGATTGTTCACCCCGCTCACCGCGTACGTGTTCCTCGTATTCACCCTGCTCTATCCGCCGTGCGTCGCCGCCATCGGCGCTGTGAAGAACGAGCTCGGCCCCCGTTGGGCGGTCGCCGTCTTCGCCTTGCAGTGCGTCGTGGCATGGGTGGTCGCCTTCATAGTGCGCCTCGTCGGCCTCGCCCTCGGCTTTGTGTAATTGGGGACGGGTGCAATTGGGGACGGGTGCAAATTGCACATGGCGCGCCATTGGCGCTCCGCATGTGTGCAAGCTGTGCATACGTTCTCGATCGCGTCGGCCGTCTTGACGCAATCGGCGGCGGCTGCGATACTACCAAATCGCACACGCACGATTGCTGCCAGAGACAGCCGGTTCCAGCGTGCCCGCGCAAGCGAGCACCACGGAGTAAAGGGGAAACCCGCCAGCCGAGGTGGTTGAGTAGCACTTGTCTTCTCGCCCCCGTCGCTCAAGCAGCGCGGGGGCTTTCTTTTTCGAGGCATGCCCCCGCCCACATCCTGGCGGTCGTGCCCGGAAAAGAAAAAGAAGGAGGTGTACCACATGCCAAAGCAGTACAAGATCGATGCAGTTGCCGAGATCGAGTCCAAGATCGAGTCCAACGCCGGCGTTTACGTCGTGAGCTACAACGGCCTCACCGTTCTTCAGGCTCAGGAGCTTCGCAAACAGCTCCGTGAGGCTGGCGCTCAGATGAAGGTTTACAAGAACAACCTCGTCCGCATCGCCCTGGAGAACAAGGAGCAGCCGAACCTGGACGAGATGCTGGTCGGCCCGCTCGCCTACGTGTTCTTCGAGGAGGAGCCCGTCAGCGCCGCCAAGGTGCTCAAGGAGTTCGCTAAGAAGTCCAAGGGCGTCCTGGAGATCAAGGGCGGTATCTCTGACGGTCAGGCTGTTTCCGCCGCCGAGGTCGACGCCATCGCCGAGCTCCCCAGCAAGGATCAGCTCCTGGGTCAGATCGCCGGTCTCATCAACGGCTTCGCTCGCGACATCGCTGTCTGCGTCAACGGCGTTTCCTCTGGTCTCGCCCGCACCGTTCAGCAGATCTCCGAGCAGAAGGCAGCCTAGTCGGCGGCCTTCCCGCGGCCGCTTGACGGTCGCGACCCCTGGCGCACAACGCGCCGTACTTTAGTTTTGATCTCCCTGCCAAACGCAGGGAAACCGAAAGGACTTAGAAATGGCTAAGCTTACCACCGATGAGATCATCGAGGCTCTGAAGGAAATGACCCTGCTCGAGGCTTCCGAGCTCGTCAAGGCTATCGAGGACACCTTCGGCGTTTCCGCCGCTGCTCCTGCCGCCGTCGTGGCCGGCCCTGTCGCCGCCGCTGAGGAGGCCGAGGAGAAGACCGAGTTTGACGTCGTGCTCGAGGGCTTCGGCGACAACAAGATCCAGGTCATCAAGGTCGTCCGTGAGCTCACCTCCCTCGGCCTGAAGGAGGCCAAGGAGGTCGTCGAGAACGCTCCTAAGGCCGTCATCGAGGGTGCCAAGAAGGAGGACGCCGAGGCCGCCAAGGAGAAGCTCGAGGCTGCCGGCGCTGCCGTTACCCTGAAGTAGTTTCCGCGCAGGTGCATCACCTGCGGACTGCTTGAGCCATATCGCGCTCATATAGGCGGGATCCACGTTGGTGGGTCCCGCTTTTTTCGTAAAACGGCGGCCCGTGACGGGGTATTGCAAAATACTTGCGGGATATCCGTGTGGAATTCGATAAATCGTTCTCGGACGAGTAACATAGCCAAATGTATGCACATTGCGCATTTTAATTCGCGTGCGACGAGCGCGCGTCGTGCTGAAAGGACAGTCAATGAAGGCTATCATCCCCGCCGCCGGCCTCGGCACCCGCTTCCTGCCCGCCACCAAGTGCACCCCCAAGGAGATGCTGCCGGTCCTCGACAAGCCGGTCATCCAGTACGTGGTGGAGGAGGCCCTCGACCCTGAGGAGGTCGACGCCGCCATCATCGTGACGAGCCCCGGCAAGCCCGAGCTGCTGAGTTACTTCCAGCCCGACCGCTCCCTGGAGACCCTGCTGCGCGAGCGCGGCAAGGCCGGCTACGCCGACGCGATCGCCCACGCCGGCAACATGCCCGTGGACTTCCGCTACCAGTACGAGCCCAAGGGCCTGGGCCACGCCATCCGCTCCGCCGCCGACGCCTGCGCCGGCGAGCCCTTCCTGGTCCTGCTGGGCGACTACGTGGTGCCCGCCAAGGACATCTGCGACAAGATGCTCGAGGTCTCCCGCGCCCACGGCGGCGCGTCCGTGATCGCCGTGGCGCCCTGCGCGCCCGACCAGGTGGACCGCTACGGCGTCATCGCCGGCGACTTCGTGGGCACGCTCGAGGGCTGCGAGGGCGCGGGGGAGACCGAGCCGGGCGCCGTGTGGCGCATCGGCGGCCTGGTCGAGAAGCCGAGCCCCGAGGCGGCCCCCTCCAACCTCTACATCGTGGGCCGCTACCTGCTGAGCCCGCTCGTGATGGAGCTGCTCGCCAACCAGCAGCCCGGCAAGGGCGGCGAGATCCAGCTGACCGACGCCATGGCGCGCAGCCTGGACCGCGAGGCCATGTACGCCGTCGTCATCGACCCGCTGTCCGGCTACGACACCGGCACCCCCTCCGGCTGGATCGCCACCAACGCCCTCATGGCCGCGAGCGACCCCCGCTTCGCCGGCGAGTTCTGGGCGGCCGTCGACGAGCGCGGTGGGCTCAGCCGCTAGGACTTGTGCCTGCAGGTTCCTCAATCCTCATATGGCGGGCGCACGTCGCCCTTCCTTGTCCCGCACGGGTTGTTCCGTGCGGGATTTCTGTTTTCGCGTTGCGTCGTGAAACCCCGCGTTATAATTCACAGGTAAAATTCTCATAGACCTACTGAGCTTATGAGAGATTATGAGAAGGGCGCGCCTTTGACCGCGCGTCCGCATATCGAGGACTTCGGTCCTCAGTTGGGGGTTTTATGAACCGTGCAATTGTTAAGACCGGCGCGGCGCTTGCCGTCGTGGCGGGTCTCATGGGGGGCGTTGTCGCTGCGCCTGTAGCCTACGCTGATGCTCCTATCGTCGAGGTTCAGCAGGTGTCCAAGGGGCAGCTGCAGCAGATGGTGGACAAGGTTGCCGCAGCGCAGCCGTTTGTGACTTCTGAGTCTTGGGCCACGAGCAAAGTCGGAAACGCCCTTACGAGCGCCCACTTGATACTGACCGACCAGATAAGTGGCACATACGAGCAGGCTTTCAAGAACCTTGACGATGCGTATGGCACGCTCAAGCCTGGTAAGAACCTCTCCCTGTTCACCGACCCCAAGAGCGATGCAATCCTTGGCGACAATGCTGACGATGCGAATATGGGCACTTCCGACCTGCTTCGCGCTTACTGGCTTGATTCGAGCGTGAGCAATAATCAGCCCACCTATAGGCGTAATCCCCTCAAGCAGGCCGTGAATGGCAAGGCCGTGTGGCGAGAGGGCTCCTTTGCTGGCACTGCGCACGTTGGCGGAAAGGGCATGAAGGCTCCCGTCTATATCCAGTTCGACCTCAAGGCAAGCGAGTCCATCGACACCTTCACGCTGTGGCGCAAGCCGATTGATGGCGCTAGCTATGCGCACACGGCTCTCGTGGTTTCCGACGACCCGAATTTCGCCAGCAAGTCCGTTGTGTATTATTCCGCTGACGATAAGGCCGACGTGTTCAAGCTCGGCGTGAATCCGACCGACTCGTATTACGAGGAGACTGCTGCCGGCAAGGATCTCATGGCCGGCAAGGACCCTGTCAAGGGCCGGTACGTGCGCCTGTATCTCAACGGCACCACAAAGGACAAGGGTGGGGATAGCTATATCCTCGAGGCGGCCATCACCGGCGCTGAGAAGATCGACCAGACCCAGGCTTATGACACGAAGGATCTTGAGGCCACCATCGCCCGCGTCCGCGCCCTCCTGCGCGATCATGCCGGCGACTACTCCGCCGAGACCGTGAAGGCTCTCGAGGAGACCCTTGCCAAGGCCGAGGACCTGCTCGCCCGCATCAAGGCCGGCACCGCCACCGAGAACCTGGGCGCCGTGAGCGACCTCAACGCTGCCATCGCCCAGGCTGAGGGCAACCTCGTCAAGGCCTACACCGTGACCTTCGATGACAAGATCGAGGGCACCGAGGACACCGCCGTCGAGGCCGTCGAGGGCGCCGCCGTCACCCTGCCCGCCAACCCGGTCCACCCCAAGGGCTATGTCTTCGGGGGCTGGTTCCTGGACAAGGACGGCAAGGACGCCTTCGACCCGGCCAAGCACACCTCCGGTGACATTACCGTGTACGCCAAGTGGAGCACTCCGGCCGCCGAGCTCAAACCCGCCGATCCGGTTAAGCCTGAGGTTAAGCCTGAGGTCAAGCCCGAGCATAAGCCGGAGAATGGCGATAAGCCCGCCAAGGGCGACAAGCTCCCCCAGACCGGTGACGCCTCCATGATCGCGGTCGCCGTCTCCGCCCTCGGCTCCGCTGCTGCCTTCATGGCCGCCCGTCGTCGCAAGTAGGACGCGCATCGAGCCCAGGGGCCGAGCGCCATCACGTTGAGCCATCCCGGCCCCACGGTTTCGACCGTGGGGCCTTTTTCGTGCGCCGTTCGTCCGTTCGGCGGTGCCATGCAAAGCCCGTTCACTCAAAACACATGAACAGGTGTTCGATTTGGCTCATCTACCTGCAGAGTTGTCGAAAAGATTTTCTTTAACCCAAAAAGAATCCATAGTCAAGACTTTTATTGCCGAACGAAATTGACCTGATAAACTAGTAGATTGCATTACCTGGCGGAGCTATGCCTATTGCCGGTGTATGTGCGTGCGAGGACGGTAGCATGTGTAATTTGCACCCGTCCCAATTGCACATCGCAGGGCGAGGGGCACGGATTCCGTCGGATCAACCGCCTTTCCCAAGAAGGAGGAAACACCTGGTGCCGAAAGCAAACGCCACACAGACCGTGACCGCCACCGAGCGCACACGCGTCAACTTCGGGAAGATCCCGGAGACGATGGAGCTGCCGAACCTCATCTCCGTGCAGAAGGAGAGCTTCGAGCGCTTCATGGACGAGGGCCTGCGCGACGCCTTCAAGGAGTCCAGCCCCATCCAGAGCCAGAACCACCAGCTCGAGGTGACCTTCGGTCACCATCAGTTCGGCGACCCGTCCCACACCGTGGACGAGTGCCGCGAGAAGGACATGACCTATCAGGCCCCGCTTCTGACCGAGGTCCGTCTCACCAACCTCGAGACGGGCGAGATCAAGGAGCAGCTCGTCTTCATGGGCGACTTCCCCATGATGACCGACCAGGGCACCTTCATCATCAACGGCACCGAGCGCATCGTCGTCTCCCAGCTCGTCCGCTCCCCGGGCGTGTACTACGGCTCCGAGATGGACGGCGGCAAGCAGGTCTACAAGGCCCAGGTCATCCCGGCCCGCGGTGCTTGGCTCGAGTTCGAGGTCGACAAGCGCGACCAGCTCGTGGTCTCCATCGACCGTAAGCGCAAGCAGTCCGCCACCATGTTCCTGCGCGCGCTGGGCATCGCCGTCACCAACGACGAGATCTTCGAGCTCCTCGGTGACTCTGATGTCGTGAAGCGCACCATCGAGCGCGACACCGCCCTCACCCGCGAGGATGCCCTTATCGAGATCTACCGTCGTCTGCGCCCCGGCGAGCCGCCGACCGTCGACGCCTCCCGCAGCCTGCTCGAGGGCCTGCTGTTCAACCCGCAGCGTTACGACCTCGCCCGCGTCGGCCGCTACAAGGTCAACAAGAAGCTCAACCTCACCACGGAGGAGGACGTCACTGTCCTCACCGATGAGGACATCATCGCCACCCTGCGTTACCTGCTGTCCCTGGCCGCGGGCGAGCACGGTTTCAAGGTCGATGACATCGACCATTTCGGCAACCGCCGCATCCGCACCGTGGGCGAGCTGGTGGCCAACCAGTTCCGCATCGGCATGAGCCGCATGGAGCGCGTCGTGCGTGAGCGCATGAGCTCCCAGGACGTCGACGAGATCACGCCCCAGAGCCTCATCAACATCCGCCCGATCGTGGCCTCTATCAAGGAGTTCTTCGGCTCCTCCCAGCTCTCTCAGTTCATGGACCAGGCCAACCCGTTGACGGGTCTCACCCACAAGCGCCGTCTGTCCGCACTCGGCCCCGGTGGCCTGGCCGGTCACAAGTCCGGCTCCAGCCGCCGTACCAACGTGCCGACCGCCGTCCGCGACGTCCACAACTCGCACTACTCCCGTATGTGCCCCATCGAGACGCCTGAAGGCCCCAACATCGGCCTGATCGGTTCGCTGGCCCTGTACGCCCGTGTGAACGAGTACGGCTTCATCGAAGCTCCCTACCGCAAGATCGAGAACGGTGTCGCCACCGACCAGATCGACTGGATGACCGCCGATGAGGAGGAGCTGCACATCATCGCTCCCGCCAACACGCCGATCGATCCCGAGACCAACGAGCTCGTGACCGTCGACGCCGATGGCAACCTCGTGCGTCCCCACACCGTCGTCGCCCGTACGCGCGACTTCGACGGCTCCTTCGGCGCTCCCGCCGACGTGCCGGTCGAAGACGTCGACTACATGGACGTCTCCCCGCGTCAGATGCTTTCCGTCGCGGCCACGCTCATCCCGTTCCTCGAGCACGACGACGCCAAGCGTACCCTCATGGGTGCCAACATGCAGCGTCAGGCCGTGCCGCTGGTCCACCCGGTCGCCCCGTACGTCGGCACCGGCATGGAGAAGCGCGCCGCCATCGACTCCGGCGAGGTCACCCTGGCCAAGCGCGCCGGTGAGGTCATCTTCGCCGACGCCGCCAAGATCACGGTGAAGACCGCCGAGGGCCTGGACACCTACAAGATGCCCAAGTACCAGCGCTCCAACCAGTCCACCTGCATCAACCACCGCCCGCTCGTGCGCGTGGGCGATCAGGTCACGCAGGGCCAGCCCCTGGCCGACGGCCCCTCCACCGATCACGGCGAGCTCGCCCTCGGCCAGAACCTGACCGTGGCCTACATGCCGTGGGAGGGCTTCAACTACGAGGACGGTATCATCGTCTCCGAGCGCCTCGTCTCCGAGGACCTGCTCACCACCATCAACATCTCCCGCTACGAGCTCGATGCCCGTGACACCAAGCTCGGCCCCGAGGAGATCACCCGCGAGATCCCGAACCTGTCCGAGGACATGCTCGCCAATCTCGACGAGGACGGCATCATCCGCATCGGCGCCGAGGTCAAGGCCGGCGACATCCTGGTCGGTAAGGTCTCTCCCAAGGGTGAGTCCGCGCTGACCGCCGAGGAGCGCCTGCTCCGTGCCATCTTCGGCACCAAGGCCCATGATGTCCGCGACACCTCCCTCAAGATGCCCCACGGCGCTGAGGGCCGCGTCATCGACGTCGTGCGCTTCAGCCGTGAGAACGGCGACGACCTCGCCCCCGGCGTGAACGAGCAGGTTCGCGTGTACGTCGCGCAGCGTCGTAAGATCCAGCAGGGCGACAAGATCGCCGGTCGCCACGGCAACAAGGGTGTTATCTGCGAGGTCCTGCCCGTGGAGGACATGCCCTACATGTCCGACGGCACCCCGGTCGACGTCATCCTGAACCCGCTGGGCGTCCCCTCCCGTATGAACGTCGGCCAGCTCCTCGAGTGCCACCTCGGCTGGGCTGCCGCCTGCGGTTGGGACACCGAGTCCGCGGATTCCGACAAGTACATCCCCGGTCCGTTCTTCACTGCGACGCCCGTCTTCGACGGCGCCCACGAGGACGAGATCGCCGAGGTCATCCGTCGCGCCAACCGCAACATGGTGAACCTGGCCACGGAGCGCTTTGGCGAGCACATGAACCCCGCGTTCGTGACCCAGCTCGACGAGCGCGGCAAGACCGTGCTCTACGACGGCCGTTCCGGCGAGCAGTTCCGTGAGCCCATCACCATCGGCACCTCCTACATCCTGAAGCTCGGCCACATGGTCGACGACAAGATCCACGCTCGCTCGACCGGCCCCTACAGCCTCGTCACCCAGCAGCCGCTGGGCGGTAAGGCCCAGTTCGGCGGCCAGCGCTTCGGCGAGATGGAGGTCTGGGCGCTGTACGCGTACGGCGCCGCCAACGTCCTCCAGGAGATCCTCACCGTCAAGTCCGACGACACCGTCGGCCGCGTGAAGACCTACGAGGCCATCACCAAGGGTGAGAACGTCCCCATGGCCGGCATCCCCGAGTCCTTCAAGGTTCTCGTCAAGGAGATCCGCTCGCTCGCGCTCGACATCGAGCCCATTCGCGACGCCGAGCCCGCGCCTGCGCCGGCTCCCGCCGCCGAGGACTCCGAGCTCGACCTGCCCTCCATCGATGAGGCCGACACCTCCGCCGACGCGGCCGACGCCATCCTCGATGAGCTCGCCGCCACCACGACCGATAAGGAGTAGTTGACTGTGGCAGATTTCGAAGCTACTGATTTCGACTCGGTAAAGATCTCGCTTGCTTCCGCCGACAAGATCCGCTCGTGGTCGCGCGGCGAGGTCAAGAAGCCCGAGACCATCAATTACCGTACCCTCAAGCCCGAGAAGGACGGCCTGTTCTGCGAGAAGATCTTCGGTCCCGCCAAGGACTGGGAGTGCTCCTGCGGCAAGTACAAGGGCATCCGTTTCAAGGGCATCGTCTGCGAGCGCTGCGGCGTCGAGGTGACCACGGCCAAGGTGCGCCGCGAGCGCATGGGCCACATCGAGCTGGCGGCCCCCGTCAGCCACATCTGGTACTTCAAGAGCCCGACCTCGTTCCCGATGAGCCGCATGCTCGACATCAAGTCCAAGGATCTTGAGAAGGTCCTGTACTTCGCGAGCTACATCATCACCCACGTCGACTATGAGGCCCGTGAGGCCGACGCCGACGACCTGCGCGAGGAGCTCGCCGCCGACCTCGAGGAGATCGACGCCGAGTGCGCCCGTCAGATCGAGTCTCTGAAGGAGCAGGGCAACCCTGAGAACTTCGATGAGTTCTCCGATGAGGAGCCTCTGACCCCCGAGGAGATCGCTGCCGGCATCGTCGACATCGAGGAGGAGTGTCGCGACGAGAAGGACCTCCGTTCCGAGGCCTTCCAGGCGTTCATGCAGCTCAATGAGCGCGATCTCGTCTCCGACGAGCCGCTGTTCCGCGAGATGAAGCGCTACTACTCCATGTACTTCAAGGGCGGCATGGGCGCCGAGGCCATCCGTGACCTGCTCGACGCCATCGACCTTCCGCAGGAGGCCGCGACCCTCAAGGCCATCATCGCCGACGAGGACAGCCAGAAGCAGAAGCGCGAGAAGGCCGTCAAGCGCCTCGAGGTCGTCGATGCCTTCCTCAAGGGCGGCAACAGCCCCGCCAACATGATCCTCGACGTGATCCCGGTCATTCCGCCGGATCTGCGCCCGATGGTCCAGCTCGACGGCGGCCGCTTCGCCGCGTCCGACCTGAACGACCTGTACCGTCGCGTGATCAACCGTAACAACCGACTCAAGCGCCTGCTCGACCTGGACGCCCCTGCGATCATCGTGAACAACGAGAAGCGCATGCTCCAGGAGGCCGTCGACGCCCTGTTCGACAACGGCCGTCGTGGTCGCCCGGTCTCCGGCCGTGGCGGTCGCCCGCTGAAGTCGCTGGCCGAGGCCCTCAAGGGCAAGCAGGGCCGCTTCCGCCAGAACCTGCTCGGCAAGCGCGTCGACTACTCCGGCCGTTCGGTCATCGTTACCGACCCGAAGCTCAAGCTGCATCAGTGCGGTCTGCCCAAGACCATGGCCCTGGAGCTGTTCCAGCCCTTCGTCATGAAGCGCCTGACCGAGCTCGGCAAGGTCGAGAACATCAAGGGTGCCAAGCGCGCCATCGAGCGTCGCGCCTCCTTCGTCTGGGACATCCTGGAAGAGGTCATCGACGGCCGTCTGGTGCTGCTCAACCGCGCACCGACGCTGCACCGCCTCTCCATCCAGGCCTTCGAGCCCGTGCTGGTCGAGGGTAAGGCCATTCACCTGCACCCGCTCGTCTGCGCCCCGTTCAACGCGGACTTCGACGGCGACCAGATGTCCGTCCACGTTCCGCTGTCCGTCCAGGCCCAGGCCGAGGCTCGCATCCTGATGATGAGCTCCAACAACCTGCGCTCCCCGGCTTCCGGTAAGCCCGTGAACATTCCTTCCCAGGACATGATCATCGGCGTGTACTACCTGACCCAGGCTCGCGACGGCATGGCCGGCGAGGGCCATGTCTTCGCCAGCTTCGACGACGCCCTGCGCGCCTACGACTGCCGCGCCGAGGCCGGCGTCGACCTGCAGGCGAAGGTCCAGGTCCGCGTTTCCGAGGCCGAGGCCAACGTCGAGCTCGAGGACGGCACCAAGCTCTTCCGCGTGAAGACCGGCAAGAACTCCATCGAGGACTACGACGTGACCGGTTCCAAGACCGCTCGCTTCGAGACCACGATCGGCCGCATCATCTTCAACCGTCAGTGCCTGCCGGCCGACTACGAGTTCATCAACTACAAGATGGTCAAGGGCGATATCGCCAAGCTCGTCTCCGACTGCTGCGATCGCTACCCCGAGGCCGAGGTCGCTCCGATCCTCGACGCCATCAAGTACTCCGGCTTCCACTACGCCACCATGTCCGGCCTCACCATCTCCGTGTGGGACGCCCTGATCCCGGACGACAAGTGGCAGGTCCTCGACCGCGCCCAGAGCAACGTCGACCAGATCAACGCGTACTTCGAGGAGGGCTTCCTCAACGAGATGGAGCGCCATATCGAGGTCGTTAACGAGTGGACCGCCGCCACCGACGAGGTCGCTTCCAAGATGCTGTCCATGTTCGACGAGGAGAACCCCATCTACATGATGGCCGACTCCGGCGCTCGAGGCTCCAAGGCCCAGCTGCGTCAGCTCGGCGGCATGCGCGGCCTGATGGCGGACATGTCCGGTGAGACCATCGACCTTCCCATTAAGGCGAACTTCCGCGAGGGCCTGCTCCCGCTCGAGTACTTCATCTCCACCTACGGCGCTCGTAAGGGCCTCGTCGATACCGCTTCGCACACCTCCGACTCCGGTTACCTTACCCGTCGTCTCGTCGACGTGGCTCAGGACGTCATCGTGCGCGAAGAGGACTGCGGCACCACCGAGGGCTGCGCGTACAACCTCATCATCCCCGGTACCGAGGACCTCAACGCCGACCTCGTGGGCCGTTGCTTCCTGGACGACGTCGTCGCCCCGGATGGCACCGTGCTCTTCGAGAAGGATGCCTACATCACCTGCGTCGACGACCTCCAGAAGATGGTCGACGCCGGCCTCAAGAAGGTCTCTCTGCGCGCGCTGCTGACCTGCCGCTCCAAGTACGGTGTCTGCCAGAAGTGCTACGGCTGGGATCTGTCCACCCGTCGCCCGGTTGCCATCGGCACCGCGGTCGGCATCATTGCCGCCCAGTCCATCGGCGAGCCCGGCACCCAGCTTACGATGCGTACGATTCACTCCGGCGGCGTCGCTGGCGTTGCGGACATCACCCAGGGTCTCCCGACCGTTTCCCGTATGTTCGACATCGTCGGCAACGTCAACGAGAAGATCCTCGGTCGCGAGGCCGATCTGGCCCCGTTCTCCGGTCACCTCGCCATCAAGCCCGAGAAGTCCGAGTACGTGCTCACGCTCACCGACACGGACGACCCGAGCCGCATCCTGGACGAGAAGCGCGTCCCCGCTGCCGTCCAGTTCATGCCCGGCATCGAGGATGGCTGCGAGGTCCGCGCCGGTGACCAGATCACCAAGGGCTTCGTCAACTTCCGCAACCTGCGCCAGCTGACCGACATCGAGTCCACGATGCACACGTTCGTCGAGAACGTGAAGGAGGTCTACAACTCTCAGGGCGTCGACCTCAACGACAAGCACATCGAGGTCATGGCTCGCCAGATGCTGCGCCGCGTCCAGATCACCAACCCCGGTGACTCCAAGTACCTGCTCGGCCAGTACGTCGACCGCTACGAGTTCGCCGACGAGGTCGAGCGCGTGGCGCGCGAAGGCCTCAACCCGCCTGCGGCCGAGCCCGCGATCCTGGGTACCCTCAAGGTCGCTTCCTCGATCGACTCCTGGCTGTCCTCTGCGTCGTTCATCCGCACCGCGGGCGTCCTCACCGAGGCCGCCATCGAGGGCAAGGTCGACCACCTGCTCGACCTCAAGTCCAACGTCATCGTGGGCAAGAAGATCCCGGCGGGTACCGGCCTCAAGCCGTATGCCAAGGCCGGCATGACCTACCGCACCGAGGAGGGCTACGTCCCGGTGGACAACCCGTCCTCTCCGCACGCCAAGGTCCTGCCCGAGTGGGCTCCGGAGGAGCTCAAGGAGCTCGATACCGTCCTGCCTCAGCAGCTCGACTTCGGCGGTGGCGACTTCTCGGCCGACGGCGGTCACATCACCCGCAACGGCCGCACCATCTCCGCCGAGGATGCCCGTCTGTACCTCTTCGACGACCTGGGCGTGTCCCAGCGCTGGACCAACAAGTTCAGCGAGGTCGGCATCGAGGTCGTCGGTGACCTGGTTGGCAAGTCCGAGGAGGACCTGCTCCGCATCGACGGCATCGGCGCCAAGGCCATCGAGGAGCTCCGCGACGGCCTGGAGGAGCACAACCTCCTCTACATCCTCGAGAACACCGAGGACGTCGCCGACGAGGAAGACCTCTCCCAGCTGCTGCAGATGGTCTTCTCCCCGGATGGCCCCGACGACATCCTGCTCGGCACGAGCGCCCCGCGTCATCACCTCGACACCGATGAGGAGATGATCGGTGCCCCGGCCCAGTCCAAGGATGGCAACGGTGTCATCAACGAGGACATGGCCTCCCTCGACGAGCTGCTGAACAAGCTCGTCGACACCGATGAGGTCTATCCCGAGGAGCAGGAGGACTAGTTCCTGGCCCGGCTTCCTGGCGTTCGTAGGCGACTTGCGCCTGCAGCCGGCAATCCTGATTGCAGAGCCCGCCTTTCCCGAAAGGGGAGGGCGGGCTTTTGCATGTGCGCATATATGGGGATATTTGCGCGTGTCGATGTATGGGTACCGTGGTGATTGTCGTCGTAGGCGACGTTATCGCCACCCCCCCAACATCGACGAAGATTGCCTATGGAAATCTTCCGTTAGGAATTGATCAAACGGCATGCAAGCATAGGCAATCTCAAAGCTGCCATAGGCAATCGGGACACCGCCATGGGTAATCGGGACACTGCCATAGGCAATCGGGCAGAGCCGTTCAAAACTGTCAGCGCGATGGACGTCTCATTTGTGGTTTATGGAGACTCTACGGAATATGCTCCAAAATAGGAAACGCCCGGGCGCGTGGTCTGTTGACCGTCCAGGTACGCGCGCGTATCATAGCGAACTGCGTGTTTTGTGGGCGGATGCTGACGCCCCTTAATATGCCGTTGCACATGGAATGGAAGCTGGATATTTCGAGAAGGAGTACGCTTTGCCTACTATCAACCAGCTGGTTCGCCAGGGCCGTCGCTCGGTCCCCAAGAAGTCCAAGAACGCCGCTCTCAAGAGCAACTCTCAGAAGCGCGGTGTGTGCACCCGCGTGTTCACCACCTCTCCTAAGAAGCCGAACTCCGCTCTTCGCAAGGTCGCCCGTGTGCGCCTCGTGAACGGCATCGAGGTCACTGCTTATATCCCCGGTGAGGGTCACAACCTGCAGGAGCACTCCATCGTGCTCGTCCGCGGCGGCCGTGTTCGCGACCTGCCCGGTGTGCGTTACCACATCATCCGCGGCTGCTATGACTGCGCCCCGGTTGCCAACCGCAAGCAGGCTCGTTCCCACTACGGTGCCAAGCGCCCGAAGTAGTCTCGCGAGTAGACCCGATCATATTCAGATAGAGGAGATATAACATGCCGCGTCGTGCAGCTAAGAATCACCGCCGCGAGGTTCAGCCTGATG
Source organism: Collinsella intestinalis DSM 13280 (assembly GCF_000156175.1). Taxonomy (GTDB): domain Bacteria; phylum Actinomycetota; class Coriobacteriia; order Coriobacteriales; family Coriobacteriaceae; genus Collinsella; species Collinsella intestinalis. The sequence goes on along the minus strand of NZ_GG692710.1, from coordinate 836,994 downwards.
CTGTTTACAACAACCGCCTCGTGACGCAGCTCATCAACAAGGTCCTTCTTGACGGCAAGAAGGCCACCGCTGAGCGTATCGTTTACACCGCCTTCGACATGGTTGCCGAGAAGACCGGCGAGGACGCCCTCTCCGTCTTCAAGAAGGCCATGGACAACATCAAGCCCACGCTCGAGGTTAAGCCCAAGCGCGTCGGTGGCGCCACCTACCAGGTCCCCATGGAGGTCAACGCCCGTCGTTCCACCCAGCTGGGCATCCGCTGGATGGTTAACTTCTCCCGCGCCCGCAAGGAGAAGACCATGGCCGAGCGTCTGGCCGCCGAGATCCTCGACGCCTCCAACGGCGTTGGCGCTTCCGTGAAGAAGCGCGAGGACGTCTTCAAGATGGCCGAGGCCAACCGCGCGTTCTCTCACTACCGCTGGTAATTCAGGGAAGGGACTTAAGACATGGCTAAGCCCAAGTACAAGCTTTCCGATACCCGTAACATCGGCATCATGGCTCACATCGATGCTGGTAAGACCACCACGACCGAGCGTATTCTTTACTACACCGGTAAGACCCACAAGATCGGTGAGGTCCATGAGGGTGCTGCCACCATGGACTGGATGGTTCAGGAGCAGGAGCGCGGCGTAACCATTACCTCCGCTGCTACCACGTGCTTCTGGAACAAGGACGGTAAGGACTACCGCATCCAGATCATCGACACCCCGGGCCACGTTGACTTCACCGCCGAGGTCGAGCGCTGCCTGCGCGTCCTCGATGGCGCTGTCGCCGTCTTCGACGCCGTTGCCGGCGTTCAGCCCCAGTCTGAGACCGTTTGGCGTCAGGCTTCTACCTTCAACGTCCCCCGCATCGCCTTCATCAACAAGTATGACCGCGTGGGCGCTGACTTCTTCAACGCTATCGAGACCATGAAGGATCGTCTCGACGCTAACGCCGTGGCTGCTCAGGTCCCGATGGGCGCCGAGGACAACTTCTGGGGCGTCATCGACCTGGTCACCATGACTGCATGGGACTTCAAGGCCGACGCGAAGGGCATGACCTACCCCGAGCCGATGGACGAGATCCCGGCTGAGTTCGCTGACATCGCTGCCACCAAGCGCGAGGAGCTCCTCGACGCTGCTGCCAGCTTTGACGACGAGCTCATGGAGAAGATCCTCATGGAGGAGGACTTCACCGTCGAGGAGCTCAAGGCTGCTCTGCGCAAGGGCGTTCTGGCCAACGAGCTCAACCTCGTCTTCGTGGGCTCCGCCTACAAGAACAAGGGCGTTCAGGAGCTGCTCGACGCTGTCGTCGACTACCTGCCCAGCCCGATCGACGTCGAGGCCGTCACCGGTACCGATCCGGACACCGGCGAGGAGATCGAGCGTCATCCTTCCTTCGACGAGCCCTTCTCCGGCCTGGTCTTCAAGATCATGACCGACCCGTTCGTCGGTAAGCTCACCTATGTTCGCGTTTACTCCGGCCGCGCCGAGTCCGGCTCCTACGTGGTCAACGCTTCCAACGGCCAGCGCGAGCGTCTCGGCCGCATCCTCGAGATGAACGCCGCCGAGCGTATCGATCGTGACGACGCCTGTGCCGGCGACATCGTCGCTTGCGTCGGCTTCAAGAACTCCACCACCGGTGACACCCTGTGCTCCGAGGGCAAGGAGATCGTCCTCGAGAAGATCGAGTTCGCTAAGCCCGTTATCGACGTTGCCATTGAGCCCAAGACCAAGGCCGAGCAGGACAAGATGTCCCTGGCTCTGACCAAGCTCGCCGAGGAGGACCCGACCTTCACGGTGTCCACCAACCACGAGACCGGCCAGACCATCATCGCCGGCATGGGCGAGCTGCACCTCGAGATCATCGTCGACCGTCTGCTCCGCGAGTTCAAGGTTGACGCTAACGTTGGTAAGCCCCAGGTTGCCTACCGCGAGACCGCTGGTCACGACGTCGAGAAGGCTGAGGGCAAGTTCGTCCGTCAGTCCGGCGGTCGCGGTCAGTACGGCCACGCCGTCATCAAGCTCGAGAAGATGGAGGAGGGCTTCGGCTACGAGTTCGTCAACGCTATCGTCGGCGGCGTCGTGCCCAAGGAGTACATCCCGTCCATCGATAAGGGCATCCAAGAGGCCCTGAACACCGGTGTTATCGCCGGCTTCCCGGTCCTCGACGTTAAGGTCACCCTGTTCGACGGTTCTTACCACGAGGTCGACTCCTCCGAGGCCGCCTTCAAGATCGCCGGTTCCATGGCTATCAAGGACGCCCTCAAGAAGTCCGATCCGCAGCTGCTCGAGCCGATCATGGCTGTCGAGGTCGAGACCCCCGAGCAGTACATGGGCGACGTTATGGGCAACCTCTCCGGTCGCCGCGGCAAGATCGAGGGCATGGAGGATCGCAGGAACAGCAAGCTCATCCGTGCCAAGGTGCCGCTGGGCGAGATGTTCGGTTACGCTACCGACCTTCGCTCCCAGACCCAGGGCCGTGCTACCTACACCATGCAGTTCGACTCCTACGAGCCGGCTCCCAAGTCCATCGTGGACGAGGTCATGGCCAAGAACGGCACCAACTAAGGTCTGTCGCCTGTACTTGTAAACACACCGCGAGGCTGCCCTCGCTATCCATTGTTGGAGGTTAAGTTGTCCAGCCAGAAGATCAGGATTCGCCTGAAGGGCTATGATCACGAGGTCGTGGATCAGTCCGCCAAGCTCATCGTCGACACCGCTCAGAAGACCGGTGCCCGCGTCTCCGGCCCCATTCCGCTGCCGACCGAGCGCAACCTGTACACCGTCATCCGCTCTCCTCACGTGAACAAGGACTCTCGTGAGCAGTTCGAGATGCGCACCCACAAGCGTCTGATCGACATCCTCGATCCCACGCCCGGCACCGTCGATTCCCTCATGCGTCTCGACCTGCCTGCCGGCGTCGACATCGAGATCAAGCTCTAAGGTCTAGTCTTACCGCTTGAATCGCGTTTCGCGCTTTTGAAATGGCCGCTGCCCATGGGGTGGCGGCCATTTGCCATTGCCACAGAATGCCTAATGCTGTGGATATGACTCAAAACATTCGCCAGAGGCGAGTGTTCCTGGCGGATATGTGCTCACAGGCCTCGCCTCTGGCGAACGTTTTGCCGTAGTTTCTCTTATCGAAGGAAGGGGTACCTTTGATCGAATGGATTATCGCCAGATCCGAAGGCGACCGTGGTAGGGTCGGCGCCTTGGCGGGGGTTGTCTGTATCTCGTTGAATGTGCTGCTCTGCATCGCAAAGGCCCTGGTTGGCATCCTGTCAGGGTCGGTCTCGATCGTTGCCGACGCGCTCAACAATCTGAGCGACGCGAGTTCCAACATCGTGAGCGTTCTCGGATTCAAGCTCGCCAGCAAGCCGGCTGACCCCGAGCATCCCTACGGCCATGGTCGCTTTGAATACCTATCCGGTCTCGTCGTTGCCGTGCTCGTCCTCATGATCGGTGTCGAGCTCGTCAAATCTTCAATCGACAAGGTGTTGAATCCAAGTCCAGTCGAGTTCTCTCTCGCTTTGGTGGTGGTCCTCGCGGGGTCCATGGCGGTTAAGCTTTGGATGGCGCATCTCAACCGCGTGCTCGGCGAGCGCATAAAATCCGAGACGCTTCTTGCCACGGCCCAGGATTCCAAGAACGACGTTATCGCCACAGGCGCAGTGCTTGCGTGTGCCATCATCGCTTATGTGGCGGGCATCGAGCTCGATGCGTGGGTCGGACTCGCGGTCGGCCTGTATATCGGTTGGAGCGGCATCGAGCTCATTCGCGACACGGTCAACCCGCTTCTCGGGCAGGCTCCCGATCCCGAGCTCGTTGCCCACATCCGCTCGAAGATCATGTCCTATCCAGGTGTCTTGGGCACTCATGACCTCATGGTTCACGACTATGGCCCGGGTCGGCAGTTTGCGAGCGCCCATGTGGAAATGGCCGCCGAGACCGATCCCATGGAGAGCCACGACACGCTGGATAACATCGAGCAGGCATTTAAAGACGATGACGGCCTCATCGTCACGCTGCACTACGACCCGATCGTTACGAACGACCCACATGTCGTTGATATGCGTAATAAGATCGACGCCATGGCGAAGAGTATCGATGGCGAGGCGAGTATCCATGATCTGAGATGCGTTCCCGGCCCGACTCACACGAATGTGATTTTCGACTGCCTGCATCCGGTTGAGTGTGCATTGAGCCCGTCTGAGTTCAAACGAAAGCTCGGCGACATGGTCGTTGAGGAGTATCCCGAAGCGGTTCCAAAAATCACCGTCGACGAAGACTATGTGAGCGCCGAGCAGTAAGAGAATGCGGCGCATCATGATGGCGCCCATGCAGCCCGCGACGAATTACAACACCTATGCAGCTGTGTCGACGGACTAGGAGCGCGATCGATCGCGTCCCGTGAACACCTGATACAGCAAGGCCCTCTCGTAAGAGAGGGCCTTGTGGTTTAGGGCGCATTGCTTGAGGGGCTCTGAATGCTCATCTCGCATAGATGAGCTGCGGGCTCATGCCGTCGGGTGGAAAGGCGCGTCGGTGCCTGTCTGCGTCAGCGTATCGTATCTGAGCTATCGGCAAAGATGCTCATCGATCCAGGAGATGATGTCGCTGGATTCATAAAGCGGCTTGCCGTCGATGAACAGGCAGGGCACCTGCTGTTTGCCGCCGACTTCAATCAGGGTGGCTGCCGCATCGCGATCTTGAGAGATATCGATTAAGGGAATCGTCACGCTCTTGCGGTCAATGAAGTCGAGCACCTTGATGGAGAAGGGGCAGGTCGGGCGATAATACAGGGCGAGTTCATGATTGGCGTTCATGCGGTTTCCTTTCGTTGAAATACTACTGAACGGGTAGTCTATACCCCAAAGTCTGCGTCGTGAATGCGCGACGACTCTATCGCCATGAAAGCAATCGTCGATCTGTGGGGCGATCGTTGATAAGGGTCCGGGGCGGAGTGGACATCGTGGCTAGTGCGGGCTTACCGCGCCTTTGCCGTTCGGGATGCGCCGTCCCGCCTTGCCGGAGATATGCTCGAGGTCGATAGCCCAGACGGCGGTCGCGGGCAGCTCCCATTCGATGGCATCTCCGATCTTGTCTCGATGCTCGGGGCAGTATTTGAGGCAGAGCTGGGCGAGCGCGCGGCGCGCGCAGGCTGGTTCAACGACGCGGCGAACCGTGCCGGTTGCGATGACGCTGGCATATCGCGTGGCGAAGAACCCCGGCTCGCCGTTTTCCTTCACATAGACGGGCTCCATATCCATGGCCACGGTCACGCACACGCGTGGGTCGCGCGTCCAATTGTCCGTTTTCTGACCGCCGGCGATACCGGTATGGATAAGAAGGGAGTCGCCGTCGAGGACGTAGGAGAGAGGCGTGGCGTAAGGATGACCGTCTTCATCGACGGTGGCGACGACGCAGTATTCGCCCATACGGAGGATGTCGCGGGCTTCCTGTTCGTCAATGGCGCGCTCGGGGAGTTGTTTCATGGGGTGGTTCATGTCATTCCTTTCGATGTGCGGAACAAGGAGGCGCCGCATGATGAGCACGTCACGCTTGCCTGCCGGATAAAGGACGCCAGTGGTTTGCGTGCGGACAGGCGAAAGGCCGCACTTCTCCATGACGCGGTGTGACTGGGTGTTCTCGAGGAAGTGGTCCGCGTAGATGGCCCGAGCGCCCAGGGAATCGCGAGCGTGGTCGATGAGGCGCTGAAGGGCCTCGGCGGCAAAGCCTTGACCCCAATAGGGCACACCGATCCAATAGCCGACGGAATACTCATCGTCCGCCTCGAGATAATCGCAGGCATCGCCTGTTAAAAGACCGATTGCGCCGATGAGCTCGCCGCTTTCGCGCAATGTAATGGCGTATTGCTCGGGCCCTTGTAGGACATTACGAAGGATGTCGAGGCTCTGTTCTTCGCTCGTATGTGGCGGCCAGCCTGCAGCGGTTCCGACGCGCGGGTCGCGTGCGAGCTCGAAGAGGGCCGGGGCGTCAGCGTCTGCCCAGGGGCGCAGGGCAAGGCGGGTGGAGAAGAGCTCCATGGATGTGCCTTTCAGGGTTGGGAGGGTGGTCGGAGTGTGGTTGTGAGGGCTGTTTGCAAGCTTTTGCGGGCTACGATTGAGAACATGAGGGGGATGCGGGGGAGAGTCGCGGGCATGCGCCACGACTCGTCTTCTGATCGATGCCGAGTGGGTTACGGCTAGGATGCCCGTCCGCGAGCAAACGTATCAGGCAACTTATCTGCGAGCGCAAAGCTGTTCGTAGCGTCTCGATGATATGGCGGACAGCGGAGTTTGCCGTGTCGGCGAGAAGGCAAAAGCGCCGCCGACCGTGATGGCCGACGGCGCTTGAGCGTCAGTGAGCAGACGGAGGGGCTGCGAGGCGTTTAGCCGAAGTAAGCCACACCGCTCTCGAACAAGGGCATGAACTTCTCGCCGGGGACGTTCTTGTACAGACCGTCGCCGCGACGCTCGACGTGGCCCATCTTGCCGAACACGCGGCCGTCGGGGCTGGTAATGCCCTCGATGCAGGCGACGGAGCCGTTGGGGTTCACGTCGAGGTCCATGGAGGGCATGCCCGCCACATCGACGTACTGCGTGGCGATCTGGCCGCCGGCACGGAGCTGATCCAGGACCTCGTCGCTGGCCACGAAACGGCCCTCGCCATGGGAGATGGCAACTGTGTAGAGCTCATCGAGGTCGCACTGGGACAGCCAAGGCGAAAGGTCGCTGCAAATGCGGGTGCGAACCAGACGGCTCTGGTGACGGCCGATCTCGTTGAAGGTCAGCGTCGGGGCTTCAGGCGTGGCGTCCACGATGTCGCCGTAGGGCACAAGGCCCAGCTTGACGAGCGCCTGGAAGCCGTTGCAGATGCCGAGCATCAAGCCATCGCGGGACTGCAGCAGGTCGCGAACGGCCTCGGTGACCTCGGGTGCGCGGAAGAACGCGGTGATGAACTTGGCGGAACCGTCGGGCTCGTCGCCACCGGAGAAGCCGCCCGGGATCATGACAATCTGGGACTCGCGAATGCGGTGCGCAAGCTCGCGGGTGGACTCGGCGACGTTCTCAGGCGTGAGGTTGTTGATCACGAAGACATCGGCCTCGGCGCCGGCGGCGCGGAAGGCGCGCGCGGAGTCGAACTCGCAGTTGTTGCCAGGGAAGACAGGGATGATCACGCGGGGCTTGGCAATCTTGAGGCCGCCGTAGGTCGCGCGGATGCGACCCTCCTCCTCGCAGCGGTAGCGCTCCTCGGGGATGAGCTCCTCGGGGGCATCGACATCGTCGGCGGCGCTGCGGTAGGGGAACACGCCCTCGAGCGCGCTCGCCCAGGCCTCCTGCAGTTCGGCCAGATCGAGCGTCTCGCCGTAGGCGGTGAACTCGTAGGGCTCGCAGGTCACGCCGAGCTCGACCACGCACACGCCGTCGGCCTCGGGCAGGGCAGCGCCCTCGTCGAGCTCAACGACGAAGCAACCGTAGGAGTGGTCGAACAGGTCGCGGGCGTCGGCTTCGTAGTAGGCCTCGGACACCTCGAAGCCCAAGCGGTTGCCCAGGCAGGCCTTGAACAGGATCTCGGCCAGGCCGCCAAAGCCCGCGGTGGACACGGAGAGCGCCTTGCCCTCGCGCACGAGGCTCTCGACGGTGCGGAAAGCGGTGAGCAGGGAAGCGGACTCGGGCAGGAGGTCGTCGACCTGATAGGTGGGCTGGATCAGCGCGACGCGGTGGCCGGCGCCCTTGAACTCGGGCGACACCACGTTGGCGAGCTTGTCCACGGCCACGGCGAAGGAGACGAGCGTCGGCGGGACGTCGAGGTCCTCGAAGGAGCCGGACATGGAGTCCTTGCCGCCGATGGCGCCGGCGCCGAGCTCGACCTGGGCCATGAGGGCGCCCAGCACGGCGGCCATGGGCTTGCCCCAGCGCTCGGGCACGTCGCGCAGACGCTCGAAGTACTCCTGGAAGGACAGGTAGACCTTCTCATGGTCGAAGCCAGTGGCCACGAGGCGGGAGATGCTCTCGACGACGGAGAGGTAAGCGCCGCGATACTGGTCGGCGTCCATGATGTAGGGATTGAAGCCCCAGGCCATGCCGGAGACCGTGGTGGTCTCGCCGTCGACCGGGAACTTGGCGACCATGGCCTGGTTCGGGGTGAGCTGACGCTCGCCGCCGAAGGGCATGAGCACGGTTGCGGCGCCGATGGTGGAGTCGAAGCGCTCGGACAGGCCCTTGTTGGAACACACGTTGAGGTCGCTCACGAGCTCGACCATGGCGTCGTGGAAGGAGTCGCAGGTCTCGGCGCCCGGCACCATGGGGACGGTGCTCTCGTAGATGCCGTCGAGCGTGCCGAACTCCTCGAGTGCGGCCTCGGCCAGCTCGCTCTCGGGGTCGATGGGGGCGATGCCCTGCGCCACGACGTGGACGTCCTGGTACTTGGGCGCGCCGTTGGAGTTGAGGAAGTCGCGGGAGAGATCGACGATCGCGTCGCCCTGCCAGGCCATGCGGACGCGGGGCTCGCAGGTGACCTCGGCGATCACGGTCGCTTCGAGGTTCTCCTCGGCGGCGTAGCCCATGAACTCCTCGACGTCGGCCTCGGCCACGGCCACGGCCATGCGCTCCTGGGACTCGGAGATCGCGAGTTCGGTGCCATCGAGGCCGTCGTACTTCTTGGTGACCATGTCGAGGTCGATGTAGAGGCCGTCGGCCAGCTCGCCCACGGCGACGGACACGCCGCCCGCGCCGAAGTCGTTGCAGCGCTTGATCAGGCGGCAGGCGTCGCCGCGGCGGAACAGGCGCTGCAGCTTACGCTCCATGGGGGCGTTGCCCTTCTGGACTTCGGCGCCGTCCTTCTCGATGGATTCGACGTTGTGGGCCTTGGAGGAGCCGGTGGCGCCGCCGATGCCGTCACGGCCGGTGCGGCCGCCGAGCAGGATGATCTTGTCGCCGGGCGCGGGGCACTCGCGGCGGACGTGGCTCGCGGGCGTGGCGCCCACCACGGCGCCGACCTCCATGCGCTTGGCCATGTAGCCGGGGTGGTAGAGCTCGGAGACCTGGCCGGTGGCAAGGCCGATCTGGTTGCCGTAGGAGGAATAGCCGGCGGCTGCGGTGGTCACGATCTTGCGCTGGGGCAGCTTGCCGGCGATGGTCTCGGAGACGGGGACGGTCGGGTCGGCCGCACCGGTGACGCGCATGGCCTGGTAGACGTAAGAGCGGCCGGAGAGCGGGTCGCGGATCGCACCGCCCACGCAGGTGGCCGCGCCGCCGAAGGGCTCGATCTCGGTGGGGTGGTTGTGGGTCTCGTTCTTGAAGAGGAACAGCCAGTCCTGGTCCTCGCCGTCGACGTCGACGGTCACCTTGACGGTGCAGGCGTTGATCTCCTCGGACTCATCGAGGTTGGTGAGGATCCCCTGCTTCTTAAGCCACTTGGCGCCGATGGTGCCCATGTCCATGAGGCAGACGGGCTTCTCGTCGCGGCCGAGCTCGTGGCGCATCTCCATGTAACGGTTGAAGGCGGCCTCGACGGCGGCGTCGTCGATCTCGATGTTCTCGAGGTTGGTGCCGAAGGTGGTGTGGCGGCAGTGGTCGGACCAGTAGGTGTCGATCACGCGAATCTCGGTGATGGTGGGGTCGCGGTCCTCATCCTTGAAATACTGCTGGCAGAACGCGATGTCGGCCTCGTCCATGGCAAGACCGCGCTCGGCGATGAAGGAGGCGAGCGCGGTCTCGTCCATCTCGCGGAAGCCGTCGATGATCTCGACCGGCTCGGGGTCGGGAATCTCCTGGGTGAGGGTCTCGGGGCACTCGAGCTCGGCGAGGCGGGACTCGACCGGGTTCACCACGTAGCCCTTGATAGCGTCGAAGTCCTCGGTGGAAAGATCGCCGGAGAGCAGGTAGACCTTTGCGGAGCGAACGGTGGGGCGCTCGCCCTGGGAGATCAGCTGCACGCACTCGGCGGCGGAGGCGGCGCGCTGGTCGAACTGGCCGGGCAGCGCCTCGACGGCGAAGACGGTCGCGCCGGGCTCCTCGGGGAGCTCGTCATAGGCGAAGTCGACCTGCGGCTCGGAGAACACGGTGGGCACGCAGGAGCCGAACAGCTCCTCGTCGATGCCCTCGACGTCATAGCGGTTGATGACGCGCAGGCCCGTGAGCGCCTCGATGCCCAGGGTGTCGCGAAGCTCGGCGAGCAGCTGCTGCGCCTCGACGTCAAACCCGGGTTTCTTCTCTACGTACACGCGAGAGACCATTGAGTCCTGCCCTTCTTTCTGTACGGGTCGGTCCGTCGGCGGCGGTTGCACGACCTTGAGCCGAACGGTTTGCTAACCCTTCAATAATACGCCACCGTCCAGGCCTATCTGCCGTGCGTATGTGTGCAATTTGGGGACGGGTGCGTTTTTACACGCGCGGGCTCGCGCCCGCGTTCCTCCACGCGAATGGATGATTCGTCCGCGACTTCAGTACTTCATAACCACTCTTACGCAAACGTCACCCGGCGGTAAGGATGCGCAAAGCTTCGACGGGCACAATGGGGCGCAGCATCAAGACGAGGCCTCCCCGTATCTCCCGAAGTCATGCTTGCCAAAACAGCGTCGGGGGGGGGGGTAGGGCTCTCGGACACGGCGCCCATGGCGCCCGTGTGGAACCGAAGGGATGGGATGACACGTGAAGTACTTGGAGAACATCGAGCGAGTCGCCCGCGAGTGGCCCTGCCGGACCGCCGTGCGCACATCGACGGGGATGAGCCTGACCTATCGAGAGCTGTGGGCGGCGTCTGGGGCGCTCGCCGAGCAGGTGGGCAAGCTTGTCGAGCGCGGTATGCCCGTCATCGTGTACGGCAACAAGGACCCGTTCATGGTCGTATGCTTTCTCGCCTGCATGAAGGCCGGGTGCCCCTACGTTCCCATCGACGGCAACTCCGTGCCGCCGCAGCGCACCGCGTCGATCGCCACGCAGATCCGTGCCTCCATGACGGGCGACGCGGGCATTGAGGCCCCGCTCGTGCTGGCGGTGGGAAGCTTCCCCACATGTGACGACATGCCGCCCGTTACCGTCATCGAGCATCGCGCCATCGACGACCTCGTGGCGGCCACGGGCCACTCCGACCGCGGTCGCTGGATCGATGGGGAGGACCTTGCGTACATCCTGTTCACCTCCGGTTCGACCGGTGCGCCCAAGGGCGTCGAGGTCACGGCGGCCTGCTTTGACAACTTCTGCGCATGGGACCTCGAACTCGCCCACGGCAACACCCCTGAGCGCTCGGATGGTCGCGTGTGGCTCGATCAGGCGCCCTTCTCGTTCGACCTGTCGGTGTTCGAGCTCGCCGGCACCCTCGGCGGTGGCGGCACGTTGTACTCGCTGGCCGCCGAGACGCAGCTCAGCATGGCGGCTCAGTTCGCCGCGCTCAAGGAGAGCGGCGCGGATATCTGGGTCTCGACCCCGTCGTTTGCCGAGCTTTGCCTTGCGAATGCCGATTTCGACCAGGGCGCCATGCCCGAGCTCAGGCTCTTCTTGTTCTGCGGCGAGACGCTACCGAACGCGACGGCCGCGCGCCTGCTCGAGCGCTTCCCGCGGGCTCGCGTGGTCAACACCTACGGTCCAACCGAGTCGACCGTCGCCGTCACCTCGGTTGAGGTGACGACCGAGATGGCGGCGAGCCCCGAGCCCTTGCCCGTGGGCGCCCCGCGCCTCGGCACGCGTATCCGCATCGTCGATGAGGAGGGGCGTTCCGTTCCCGCCGGCGCCTTCGGCGAGGTCGTCATCGAGGGCGATACGGTCGCCCGCGGCTACTTTGGGCGGTCCGACCTCACGACGCGAGCCTTCGACACAGCCGTGCTCGACGGCGCCGCCGTGCGTGCCTACCGAACCGGCGATGAGGGTTATCTCGATGCCGAGGGCATGCTGCATTTCCGCGGCCGCCTCGATCTGCAGGTCAAACTCAACGGCTTTCGCATCGAGCTCGGCGAGATCGAGGGCCATCTGCGTCGCCTGCCCGAGATCGCCGCCGCCGCGGTCGCCCCGGTGTATCGGGACGGGAAGATCTCGCATCTTGTGGCGCATGTCGTGCCGTCCGAACCGCTTGGGGACACGCCGTTTCGCGCGGGTCTCGCGCTTAAGGAGCGCCTGGCCGAGTTCCTGCCCCATTACATGGTTCCGAAGAAGGTCGCGTTCCATGAGTCCTTGCCCATGACCGGCAACGGCAAACTCGACCGCCGTGCCCTCACCGAGAAGAAATAGGCACCGATGGGCTTTTATACCTCCCCGTCGTTTTTCATGGCGCTCGCCGCAGCGGTGGTTCCCGCCGCAGTGCTCGGCTTCATGGAAAGGCGCATCAAGTATTACGGCTTCGCGGCCTCATGCGTGATGGTCGGTCTGCTCTTCGCGGGCAGCCCCGCCGGTGCCGTCGCGTTCGCGGTGTTTCTCACGGTGGCGTTCGCGTCCATGCGTGCGACGCTCGCCAGCTGGAAGAGCGGCCGCAAGAGCATGGCGGTGTACCGCGCATCGCTTGTCGCGACCATCGCTCCGCTCGTCATCTACAAGGTGGGGGCGGTGTTCGATGCGAACCTGCTGGGCTTCATCGGCATCAGTTACCTCACCTTCAAGGCGGTGCAGGTGCTCATCGAAATCCGCGATGGGCTCATCGACGACCTCGGCGTCGTTGACTACCTGTACTTCCTGACGTTTTTCGCGACGTTCACCTCGGGGCCGATCGATCGGTCGCGTCGGTTCCGAGAAGACGCCGACAGACGGCTTTCCCGATCCGAGTACGCCGACCTCTTCAGTCGGGGCATCTTGTTCCTGCTCGCCGGAGCCGTGTCGCAACTGGTGCTGGCAACGATTGCGCAGACGGCCCTCGACCCTTCCGCCACCGCGCAGCTCGCGGGCGTGCCGGCGGTGATCTCGATTCCCGGGCCGGCGCCGGTGCGCACCATCGCCCGCGCGTACGTCTACGCCCTGTATCTCTTCTTCGACTTTGCCGGCTATTCGCTCATGGCAGTGGGGGCGAGTTACTGCTTCGGCATCGCCACGCCCCAGAATTTCCGCGCCCCGTTTGCGGCGCAGGACATGAAGGACTTTTGGAACCGTTGGCACATCACGTTGTCCACGTGGCTGCGCGACTTCGTCTTCATGAGGTTCGTGCGCATGGCCTCCAAGCGAAAGCTCTTCTCGAGCCGCCTGCACACGGCGTGCGCGGCCTACCTGGTCGACATGCTGCTCATGGGCGCGTGGCATGGGTTGACCGTCGACTACCTTGCGTACGGCCTGTATCACGGCGTGTTGCTCGCGCTCACCGAGGTCTACCAAAAGCGGTCGACCTTCTACAAGCGGAACAAGCGCAAGCGTTGGTACCGGGCGCTGTCGTGGTTCGTCACGATGCAGCTCGTGGTCATCGGCTTCGCGCTCTTCTCCGGTCAGCTCACCCACATCATCGAAAGGATCATCAATGGATAGGAACGAACTCGAGGCAGAGGTCCTCGACATGCTGGAAGACATCTGCGACGACGAGGCCGTGCGCGAGGAGCGCGACATCGACCTGTTCGCGGCTGGCCTGCTCGACTCCCTCGCCGCTATCGAAGTGCTCGTCGAGATCGAGGAGCGCTTCGGTGTGGACATCGCGCCCACCGCGGTCGAGCGCTCGGAAATGAACACGGTGAACAAGATCATCGAGCAGATCGCGGTGAGACTGTGATGAGCGCCGAGGGCCGTCCGGGCGAGGCCGTGCGCGCCGCGGGGCATAGCGCGTCTGCGTTTGCGTGCCTGCGTTCCTTGACGCCCGAGCGCGTGCGCACATGGTTCTACTCGGACGCGGCTTCGGCGGCCGTCGCTTGGTTTGCGGCCGTCGTGGTGCTCGTGGCGGTGCTCGGGTGGTTTTTCGTGCTCTCTCCGTATGGCGCGCCGGCAAGCCCGGTGTATGCAGAGTTCTAGGGGGTTGTCATGAGAAGACGCATCATCGCCCTGGCCCTGGCTGCGACGCTCGCCGTCGGCGGCGGCGCCGCGTATGCCTGGGAGAGTCGGCTGACAGATGAAGATGTGCCTTTCGTGGGCTATCCCACGGCGCAAGAGGTGTCGAGCTGGCAGCTCATGCGGGGTCAATACGAACGCAGCGTCGACCGCGGCGAGTCGGTCGCCCCGGTGTTCGGGTCTTCGGAGCTCAACCCGGGGCCGGCGGGCTTCTCTCATCCGGGCAACCTGCTTGCTCCCGGTACCTACGATGTGGGCGCGCTGATGGCGGGCCGCGCGGGTTGCGCGGACCTGTGGCAGGCAATCGAGATCGGTGCCTTTGCCTCAGTGGCGGATGCCCCGCGCCGCGTGGTGCTTTTCCCGAGCATCCAATGGTTCATGACGTACCGCCGCCCCGCGCGTGATTTTCCCGACGTATATTCATCCGGGGCTTTCGAGGCGTTCATGGCGAATGGCGATATATCCGATGGGTTGAAGCGTCGCGTGGCTCAGCGCGCGGCCGAGTACGGCGCCGGAGAGCCGGCGAACGAGGGGCCCGTCGAGCGCATCGTGCGCGATGTGGATGAGGCGGCGAAGACCCTTGCATCCGATGTACGCCTCGCTCACGACCTGGCCCTCGACGGTCGGGGTTCTGGTGTTGCAGGCGACGCGACCGCCCCGCGTCCGCCCCGCGCGACCGGCGGCCCCGATTGGGACGCGGTGTTCACCGAGGCCGATCGCGCCGCCCGGGCTCAGGCGACGGGCAACGACCTTGGAATGAGCGACGCCTGGTACGGCAAGCATTTCAAGACGTGGCTGGAGGGCGCGAACAAGAGCTGGAAGGTGCGGGGTGACGAGTACTTCAGCTCGCAGGAGTTCGAGGACTTCAAGATGGTTCTCAATGTGTGCCGTGAGACGGGGGTCGAACCGCTCATCGTGATCCAGCCCGTCAAGGGAGCGGCCTACGACCAGACCGTTTACACGTGTGAGGTCCGTCAGCAGTACTATCGCATGGTGCGCGATGCGGCCGCCGATGCGGGATTTCAGGTCGCGGATTTCTCCGGCCATGAGTACGACCGATATTTCCTACGCGATTACTCCCATCCCTCGGAGCTCGGGTCGGCGTACTATTCGAAGGCCATTTACACCTTCCTGAAAACCGGTTATGCCGACACCGGTCCGTCTGGAGACGTCCTGTTGGCGGGTGCTTGAGTGCGCGCGGGAGGGCGAGCGGCCGTGTGATGGGTTCAAAAGATTGGGTATAAGGCCCAAAACCGTGTGGCACCCGAGGTCTCGATGGACCGCGGGTGCCGCCCTCATGTAAGGATGCCCATGTTCGACGAGAAATCGCGCCGCGCCGCCTCGCTGATCGCGTTCGGCGTTTGTCTCTATGCCGCCGTCATGCACCTCGACGTGGTGATCGGCGCCTTGTCCGCCGTCATCAACATCTTCTTCCCGGTGCTGCTCGGCCTTGGATTCGCCTTCGTGCTGAACGTGCCCGTTTCGGGCATGGAGCGCATGCTCGGCCGCCTGGTCGAGCGCCTCCCGGAGGAGAAGCGTCCTCAGCCTGGTCTTGTGACCGTGGTGAGCATCGTGCTGGTGCTCATCGCCATCGCTGGTGTGGCCGTCATGGCCGTCACGATGCTCGTGCCCGAGCTCATCGCCTCCGCTCGCACCGTCGCGCCCCTGCTCGCCGAGCGCCTGCCCGAGATCGAGCGCGTCCTGGCGGCCGAGGGCGTGGACGTGGACAAGCTCATGGCCTGGCTACAGCCCGCCGCCGGTTCTGCCTCCCGCTCGCAGGGCCTGCAGGGCCTGATGAACTTCGGACTCGGCTCCATCGCCACCTCGGTGTTCGCCGCTGCGCGCTCCACCGTCTCGGTTGTCTCGAGCACGGTGTTCGCCTTCGTCATCGCCGTGTACGTTCTGGCGAGCAAGCGCGTGCTCGGCCGTCAGGTCAACCGTATGATGGATGCCCATCTCGCCCCGCGACACGCATCGCGCATCCGCCACGTCGCGGCGTTGGCAACCGATACGTACTCCAAGTTCCTCTCGGGGCAGTGCCTGGAGGCGTGCATCTTGGGCACGCTTATCTTCATCGCGTTCTCCCTCTTCCGCCTGCCGTATGCCGGGCTCATCGGCTTCCTCACCGCGGTCTTCGCCTTCGTGCCGTATGTGGGCGCCTTCGCGTCGTGCGCCATCGGCGCGTTCCTCACCCTGCTTGCTTCGCCCGGTCAGGCGATCATCTGCGTGATCGTGTACCTGGCCGTCCAGTTCGTCGAGAATCAGTTTATTTATCCCCATGTGGTGGGTTCCTCCGTGGGCCTCTCCGCGCTGTGGACCCTCATCGCCGCGCTCGTGGGCGGCAAGCTCTTCGGCATCGTGGGCATCGTATTCTTCATTCCCATCGTGGCGGTGCTCTACGAGCTCGTCCGCCAGTGGACCAACACCCGCCTCGCCGAGCGCATGGCCGCGGGCGAGCTCTCGGAATAGGCCTTTGGGCTGATTCGCCCGCTGGCACTACCGGTGCAGCGGTTCGCGATTTCCTGGCGGCCCGTCTCGCCGATGCCACATAAGGTCTTTGTATCGCGTCCCCACGTTCGCCTAAACGCGGGGAATGTGGGTACGAAAAGCGAATATGACATCACGTGGATAGGCTGCGCATGATCGAGATTCGCGACATCACCAAGACATATAAGACCGGGGACCTGGTCCAGCGCGCCCTGGACGGTGTCTCCGTCACCTTTAGGGAGAGCGAGTTCGTGGCGGTTCTGGGCCCATCGGGTTCCGGCAAGACTACGTTCTTGAACATATTGGGCGGCTTCGACCACGCCGACTCGGGCGATATCGTGGTGAACGGAACCTCGACTCGTGACTATACGGATGCGGAATGGGACACGTACCGCAACCACCGCGTGGGCTTCATCTTCCAGAGCTACAACCTCATTCCGCACCAGACGATCCTGGCCAATGTGGAGCTCGCGCTCACGTTGGCGGGCGTGGACCGCGCTGAGCGGGAGCGCCGTGCCCGCGCCGCGCTCGAGCGCGTGGGCCTGGGCGCGCATGTGAACAAGAAGCCATCGCAGCTCTCGGGCGGCCAGATGCAGCGCGTCGCCATCGCACGAGCGCTGGTGAACGACCCCGAGATCGTTCTCGCCGATGAGCCCACGGGCGCCCTCGATACCGAGACGGGCATCCAGGTGATGGATCTGCTCGCGGAGGTCGCGCGCGAGCGGCTCGTGATCATGGTCACGCACAACCCGCAGCTCGCCGAAGATTACGCGACGCGCATCGTGCGCATCAAGGACGGGCGTCTTGCCGGGGACACGTGCCCCGTGCCGGAGGATGAGGTCGAGGCCGCGCGTGCGGCCGCCGTCGCCCATCCCGACGAGGGCTCCGCGCACCGCTCGTCGATGGGCTTGCTCACGGCGCTCTCCCTGTCCTTCAACAACCTCATGACCAAGAAGGGCCGCACCATCATGACGGCTTTCGCCGGGTCGATCGGCATCATCGGCATCGCGGCGATTTTGGCGCTCTCCAACGGAGTGAACGGCTACATCGCCAAGGTCGAGCAAGACACATTGTCGAGTTATCCGCTCACGATCGCGCGGCAGAGCTACGACCTCACGAGCATGATGACGGGGGATGCCGGCACACCTGAGGAAGAGGTGTCCGGGGATGGGGCCGACGGCTCCGAGGCGCCGTCTGCCGACGCCGACGGAGGCCGCAAAGTCGACCTGAAGGAGCCTATTCCGATATTCACGATGCTCTCCGATATGTTCGCGAGCGTGAAATCCAACGATATGGCGAGTTTCAAGGGCTTTTTGGATAAGGACGCCAAGGAACTCGATGGCGAGGTTTCGGCCATCCAGTATGACTACGGCATCACACCGCTCGTGTATCGATCCGATACCTCGGAGGGGCCGGTGCGCCTGTCGCCCAACGCAATGACGACCGCCATGACCGGCGGGGCGTCGAGCGCCGCGATGGCGGGCACCATGATGACGGGCACTACGGCGTTCAACGAGATGATCGACAATCCCAAGCTGCTCGACGAGCAGTACGACGTGGTCGCCGGCCGATGGGCCAAGGCGGCCGATGAGTGCGTCCTCGTGCTTTCGCCTCGTGGCAAGATATCGGACTTCACGTTGTACAGCATGGGCGTGCTCGACCCCGCCGCCCTCGATCGCATGGTCGAGCGCACCATGAGCGGCTCGGGGGAGGTGCATGTCCCCGAGGTCGATGCGGATTTCACCTACGACGACGCGCTCGGCACGACGTTCAAGGTTCTCGCCGCTTCCGACTCGTATCGCCGCAACGCCGAGACGGGTGGTTGGACCGACATGTCCGACGACGCCTCGTTCATGGCGGACCAGGTGAGCCAGGGCCTGGACCTCAAGATCGTGGGTATCGTCCAGCCGAGTCCCACGGCAAAGTCCGCCGCGCTCTCGCAGGGCATCGCCTATACCAGCGGCCTGACCGACGAGCTCATGAAGCGCGCTGCGAATTCGGAGATCGTGCGGGCACAGCTCGCCGAGCCCGAGGTTGATGTCTTCACCGGGAAACCGTTCGCAACGTTGCAGGAGGAGGCCAAGCGCGGCGTTGATTTGGCGAGCCTGTTCTCCGTGGACGAGGCGGCGTTGCGTGCGGCGTTCAAGGTCGATACGTCCAAACTCGGTGCGGGGCTCGATCTTTCGGGCTTCGATTTCGCGGGGCTCGACATGGGCGGGGTGGACATAGACATCTCCGCCGCGCTCGATTCGGTCGATCTCTCGACCATCTTGGGGGATGTCCCGCCTCTCGATTTCGACGGGATCCTGGGCGAGCTTGGAAAGGACCCGGTCCTCGATGAAAACCAGCTCAAGCAGGTCATGGATCTTTCGAGCGAGTTCGTACGGCGATTCGTGACGGAGTGGCTCGCGAGACCCGGTCAGGGTCTCGATCCGAGCTCCCCGGATTTCGGTCGGGATCTCGTCGGGCAGTTCATCGCGTATGCCGAAAGCGATGCGCCCGAGGGCGGCGCCGCCCTGCTGGAGCGGGTTGCGGCCATCGCGGGCGAGCCCGTCGCGAACCGGCTCGAGGAGATCGTCCGGGCTTATGTCGAGAGCGACTTCGCCGCGTACGTCAAAAAGGCGCTTGACGATATCGCCGCCCAGATCGGCGGCGAGCTCTCCACCGCTATCGGCGCGCAGCTCCGGGAGGGCCTGGGTCGGGCAATGGCGGCGATGGCCCCTCATCTCGCCCAGCGTCTTGCTGCCAACATGCAGCAGGCGTTCTCGGTCGACGGCGGGGCCTTCGCGCGCGCCATCCATTTCAACATGGATGCGGAGGACCTCTCTTCCCTCATGGCGAGCTATGCCAACGCCGGCAGGCTCACCTACGACAACAACTTGGCGACGCTCGGTTACGCCGATGCGGCCGACCCGCAGGCGGTCAGCATCTATCCCATTGACTTCGAGGCCAAAGACGCGGTGCTCGGGGCGATCGACCGTTACAACGAGGATATGCGCGCCGCGGGGGAGGACGATAAGGTCATCGTCTACACGGATTACATGGGCGTGCTCATGGGCAGCGTGACGAGCATCGTCAACATGATCTCGCTCGTGCTCATCGCTTTTGTGAGCATCTCGCTCGTGGTGAGCTCCATCATGATCGGCATCATCACCTACATCAGCGTGCTCGAGCGTAAGAAGGAGATCGGTATCCTGCGCGCGATGGGCGCCTCCAAGCGCAATATCGCCAACGTCTTCAACGCCGAGACCTTCATCGAGGGCCTCATCGCGGGCGTGCTCGCCATAGCGGTGGTCGTGGCCGTCTCATTCCCCGTGAACGCGTGGGCGCTCGCCGTGCACCACGTGGAGAACGTGATGCGCCTGCCCATCTCATCGGCTCTCATCCTCATCTTCATCAGCGTGGCCCTCACCGTCATGGCCGGGCTCATCCCCAGCCGCAGCGCCGCCCGCCGCGACCCCGTGGAGGCTCTTCGCAGCGAGTAGCCTCAATTTAGGGACAGTCCCTAAATTGAGGTTCGGCAAGGGGATGGCAGCTTGGGTTCCGCGAGGGGCGGCGTCGGATTTCGTAGATTCCGCACGAGCAGAAGCATCCAGTGGACGCTTCGTCGCGAGCAGGACTTGACCGAGCGAAATCCGACGCTGCCCCTCGGCGGAGCAGGCAACGCCCTTCACCTGCAAAAACATTGCGAAGACAATATGGAGACGCCCGCGGGCGTGTATACTAATCAAGCTGTGTTCACTAGGAGGATTCTACCTAGGCCATCTACCTGCGCAAATGGGTTGCCGCGCACAAGAGGTCAAAGCGAATGCAAGGAGTGGCGCGCAAGTCCGTATGTGGTCCTCTAGGGGCACGCGCAAGGGGCGCGTGCAATGTCCCAAGACCACCGAGAGTTGGAGATCGAATGATCAACATGATTCTCGGCCGCAAGATCGGCATGACCCAGGTTTGGGACGAGGACGATAACGTCGTCCCCGTCACGGTCATCCAGGCTGGCCCCTGCACCGTCTCGCAGGTTAAAACTGAGGCGACCGACGGCTACAACGCCGTCCAGATCGGCTTCGGCGACATCAAGTCCAAGCACGTGAACAAGCCCATGGCTGGTCACTTCGCTAAGGCTGGCGTCGAGCCCGTCCGTTACCTTCGTGAGGTCCGCGTCGAGAACGGCGAGGAGCACAAGGTCGGCGACGTCGTCACCGTCGCTGATTTCGAGAACGTCGCCAAGGTCGACGTCATCGGTACCTCCAAGGGTAAGGGCTTCCAGGGTCGCATTAAGCGCTGGAACCAGCGCCGCGGTCCCATGACCCACGGTTCCCACATCCAGCGTCACCCCGGCTCCATCGGCCAGTGCGCTTACCCGGCCCGCGTCCTCAAGGGCGTCAAGATGGCCGGCCACATGGGCAACGCCCGCGTGACCGTGAAGAACCTCTCCGTTGTCCGCATTGATGCTGAGCAGAACCTCATGCTTGTCAAGGGCGCTGTGCCCGGTGGCAAGAACGGTCTGGTCGCCATCCGCATGGCGTAAAGGAGGACCGTCGCTATGTCTAAGTTTGAAGTGAAGAACGCCGAGGGCAAGCAGGTCGCCGAGGCCGAGCTCGCCGACGCCGTGTACGGCATCGAGCCGAACATCCACGTCATGCACCACATCGTCAAGTGCCAGCAGGCCTGCTGGCGTCAGGGCACCCAGTCCACCAAGGGCCGTTCCGAGGTCTCCGGTGGCGGCAAGAAGCCTTGGCGTCAGAAGGGCACCGGCCGTGCCCGTCAGGGCTCCATCCGCGCCGCTCAGTGGCGTGGTGGCGGTGTGATCTTCGGGCCCAAGCCCCGCACCTACGTGAAGCGCATGAACAACAAAGAGGTCAAGCTCGCCATGCGCTCCGCCCTGTCCGCCAAGCTTCGCGACAACGAGCTCGTTCTCGTTGACGACTACGGCTTCGAGAAGCCTTCCACCAAGGCCGCCGTTGCCATGCTCAAGGCTCTGGGCATCGAGGGCAAGCGTCTGACCATCATCGTTCGCGAGGATGACATCAACGCTTACCTCTCCTTCCGCAACATCCCCAAGACGTTCATCATCACGCCTGCCGAGGCCAACACCTATGACCTCGTCAACAACGGCGCTCTGCTGATGCCCGCCGACATCGCCGCTCACTTCGGGGAGGTGCTCGCCTAAATGACCGCTCACGAGATCATCATCCGCCCGATCGTGTCCGAGCGTTCCTACTCCGCCATGGAGGAGAACAAGTACACCTTCGAGGTTGCCAAGGACGCCAACAAGTTCCAGATCAAGGACGCCGTCGAGGAGATCTTTGGCGTGAAGGTTGTTCGCGTTAACACCCTGAACGTCAAGCCCAAGACCAAGCGCGTTCGCTATGTTGCTGGCAAGACCCGTTCTTGGAAGAAGGCCATTGTCACCGTGGCCGAGGGTCAGACCATCGAGGTCTTCGGCACCCAGGCGTAATTCACGCCTCTGTTAGTTCTTGACGCTTGCCTCTTCGAATGGGGGAGGCAAGCTCAAGTGCTCCGTGCGTATTAATAGGAAACGCCCGGAGCCGTGGTAATCCGGTGTCACTGCATCCACGATCCCGGCTTGCAGTGGCCAACGGACCGATATGAAAGGGATAAGGAATGGCTGTAAAGCACCTTAAGCCGACCAGCGCCGGCCGTCGCTGGCAGACGATCGCGGACTTCTCCGAGATCACCTGCACCACGCCCGAGAAGTCTCTTCTCGAGCCGCTGCCGGTCAAGGCCGGTCGTAACAACGCCGGTCGCATCACCATGCGCCACCAGGGTGGCCGCGTGAAGCGCCAGTACCGCGTTATCGACTTCAAGCGCAACAAGGACGGCGTGCCGGCCAAGGTCGCTACCATCGAGTACGACCCGAACCGCTCCGCTCGCATCGCCCTGCTCCACTACGTGGACGGCGAGAAGCGCTACATCCTGGCCCCCAAGGGCCTCAAGGTCGGCGACACCGTCATCTCCGGTGCCGGCGCCGACATCAAGCCGGGCAACGCCATGCCGCTGTCCGAGATTCCCGTGGGTACCCTCATCCACGCCATCGAGTTCCAGCCTGGCAAGGGCGCTGCTATCGCCCGTTCCGCTGGTACCGCCTGCCAGCTCATGGGTAAGGAGGGCAAGTACGCGATCATCCGCATGCCTTCCTCCGAGATGCGTCGCGTTCTCGTGACCTGCCGCGCCTCCATCGGCGAGGTCGGCAACTCCGAGCACGCCAACATCGTGATCGGTAAGGCCGGCCGTCATCGCAAGATGGGCGTCCGCCCGACCGTCCGTGGTACCGTCATGAACCCGGTCGATCACCCGCACGGCGGTGGCGAGGGTCGCTCGCACACCTCCGGTCGTCCGTCCGTCTCTCCGTGGGGCACCCCGTCCAAGGGCTACCGTACCCGCAACAAGAAGAAGACGTCCAACGACCTCATCATCCGTCGTCGCAAGAAGTAATCGATACCCGTTAGGAGAAAGCACTTATGAGCAGAAGTCTCAAAAAGGGCCCGTTCGTAGAGGCGCGCCTCCTCTCGCGTATCATCGCGATGAACGAGGCTGGCAAGAAGGACGTCGTGAAGACCTGGTCCCGCGCGTCCACCATCTTCCCCGAGATGGTCGGTCACACCATCGCCGTTCACGACGGCCGCAAGCATGTTCCCGTGTACGTCACCGAGTCCATGGTTGGTCACAAGCTGGGCGAGTTCGCGCCCACCCGTACCTTCCGTGCGCACAAGGCCAAATAGGGGGTTTAGGTAAATGGCTACTACTTCCACCGAGACCCGCGGGGTCCGCGCCACGGCTAAGTACGTGCGCGTTTCCCCCGGCAAGGCTCGCCTCGTGATCGACCTGATCCGCGGCAAGAACGTCGCTCAGGCCTTCGATATCCTCCACTTCTGCACGCGCTCCGTCGCCGTGGACGTGGAGAAGGTCCTGCGCTCCGCCGTCGCCAACGCCGAGCACAACAACCAGATGCGCGCCGACGACCTGGTCGTCAAGGCCGCTTATGTCGACGAGGGCCCGACGCTCAAGCGTATCCGTCCTCGTGCCAAGGGCTCCGCTTCCCGCATCCTGAAGCGCACGAGCCACATCACCGTCATCGTTGCTCCTCGAAAGGAGGCTTAAGCGTCATGGGTCAGAAAGTCTATCCCACTGGCTTCCGCCTCGGCATCACCGAGAACTGGCGCTCCCGCTGGTTCGCTGAGAAGGATTACGCTAAGACTCTCGGCAACGATATCGAGATCCGTCGCTTCCTCGAGAAGCGTCTCGCCCGCGCCGCCGTCTCCCGCGTTGAGATCGAGCGCGCCGGCGACAAGGTGAAGGTCATCATCCTCACCGCTCGTCCTGGCGTCGTCATCGGCAAGAAGGGCTCCGAGATCGACGGTCTCCGCACCGAGCTCGAGAAGGTCGCCGGCGTCTCCAAGGGCAACCTGTCCGTCGACGTGATCGAGGTCAAGCGTCCCGAGCTCGACGCCGTGCTGGTGGCTCAGTCCATCGCCGAGCAGCTCGAGGGCCGCGTCGCCTTCCGTCGCGCCATGCGCAAGGCCGTTCAGTCCGCTCGCAAGGCCGGTGCCAAGGGCATCCGTATCCAGTGCTCCGGTCGTCTCGGCGGTGCTGAGATGGGTCGCCGCGAGTGGTACCGCGAGGGTCGCGTGCCGCTGCACACCCTCCGCGCCAAGATCGACTACGGCACCGCCACCGCCCGCACCACCATGGGCTCCTGCGGCGTCAAGGTCTGGATCTATCAGGGCGAGAAGCTCCCGGGTCAGCCTGTTCCCAACATGGCTCTCGAGGGTACCTCCCGTCCGCGTCGTCGCAACAACGATAGGAGGAATCAGTAATGCTCGCTCCTAAGCGTATTCTTCACCGCAAGGTGCAGCGTGGCTCCATGAAGGGCCAGGCCAAGGGCAACACCGAGCTCCATTTCGGTGAGTACGGCATCGTCGCTCTCGATCGTCACTGGATCACCAACCGTCAGATCGAGGCCGCTCGTATCGCCATGACCCGCTACATGAAGCGTGGAGGTAAGGTCTACATCACCATCTTCCCCGACAAGCCCATCACCAAGAAGCCCGCGGAGACCCGCATGGGCTCCGGTAAGGGTAACCCCGAGGAGTGGGTGGCCGTCGTCAAGCCGGGTCGCGTTATGTTCGAGATCGCCGGCGTGTCCGAGGAGATCGCACGCGAGGCCCTGCGTCTTGCCCAGCACAAGCTGCCGATCAAGACCAAGATCATTACCCGCGCTAAGAACGGGGAGGACAAGTAATGAAGCCCGCAGAGATTCGTGAGCTTTCCGACGAGGCCCTGGCTGAGAAGCTGAAGGATTGCCGCGCCGAGCTCTTCAACCTTCGTTTCCAGATGGCCACCAGCCAGCTGGACAACACCGCTCGCGTGACCACCGTGAAGAAGGACATCGCTCGTGTCCTCACCGAGCAGCGTGCCCGTCAGATCGCAGCGGAGAAGTCCGCTGCCACCGAGTAGCACAGGAGTAGATAATGGCTGAAGCAACTGAGCGCAACGCGCGCAAGGTCCGCCAGGGTATCGTTTCCTCCATCATGGGCAACAAGAGCATTGTTGTGACCACCACGGAGCGCAAGCGTCACCCCAAGTACGGCAAGATGATGACCAGCACCAAGAAGTTCCACGTCCACGACGAGGAGAACACCGCTGGTGTCGGCGATACCGTCCGTATCATGGAGACCCGTCCGCTGTCCGCCACCAAGCGTTGGCGTCTCGTCGAGATCATCGAGCGCGCCAAGTAAGCTTGTCGATGTAAGTTTTCCGGTGATGTGCGCCCGCTCGGATACCTCGGGTATTCACCAAGGGCGGTCGCACCTCTCACTGGCCTAGCTTCGGAAAGGTTCCAACCATGATTCAGATGCAAACCATGCTGAACGTTGCCGACAACTCCGGTGCGCGCAAGGTTCGTTGCATTAAGGTGCTGGGCGGCTCTAAGCGCCGTTACGCCGGCATCGGTGACGTCGTCATGGCCGCCGTCCAGGAGGCCACGCCTGGCGCGAACGTCAAGAAGAAGGATGTTGTTCGCTGCGTTATCGTGCGCACCGTGAAGGAGGTCCGCCGTAAGGACGGTTCCTACATCCGCTTCGATGACAACGCTGCCGTCGTCATCAACAAGGATGGTTCGCCTGTCGGCACCCGTATCTTCGGGCCCGTCGCTCGCGAGCTTCGTGACAAGAAGTACATGAAGATCGTCTCGCTCGCACCCGAGACCCTATAACGTAAGGGAGAGACCACTATGTCTATGTCCATCAAGAAGGGCGACAAGGTCGAGGTGCTCTCCGGCAAGGATCGCGGCAAGCAGGGCGTCGTCCTGCGCGCGCTGCCTTCCGAGGGCAAGGTCATCGTCGAGGGCGTCGCCGTCGCCAAGAAGGCCGTCAAGCCCAACGCTGCCGGTCAGCAGGGCGGCATCGTCGACAAGGAGATGCCGATCGACGTCTCCAACGTCCAGCTCATCTGCCCCGAGTGCGGCAAGCGCACCCGTGTTGGCCACGAGGCTGGCGAGCTCGACGGTCACAAGACCAAGCTCCGCATTTGCAAGAAGTGCGGTCACAAGTTCTAAGATTTAGCATCTAGAGCGCCTTCGTACCCCCTGGACTGCCTCACGCAGTTCAGGGGGTATTTCGTTTTTATGCCTGAAATTGATAAGTGTACGTTTTGGGGGAAGTTTTGGGGCTGTTCGGTCGAAATCAGGGTCGATGCCAAATCCTATCCTGGGCAAACATCGAGTGATCCGATTCCAATATCTGATTTACAGGTAAAACCTCCCCCAAAACGTACACTTTTAAAAAGTGAATCGAACCTTCTATGAGAGGGTTCACTAAGAGTTTCTTCTTACATGGACCGTGTTGAGACTTGCTCCTTGTGCCACAATTGCATCGTAGTGATCAATCATGGAAATGGGGTACATATGGATGCACAGAATACTCTCAATGCTGCGCCCTTGGACGCTGCTGCTGCAGCAAAGGCTGCGTTTGCCGCTGTTGATGGATTGCCGTTCCCGGATGATATCTTCACCGCGCCTGAGCTGAGGTGGGCGGTTATTGGTTGTGGCGTGATTGCCAATCAGATGGCCCAATCGCTTGCACTTGCTGGACGCAAGGTTTACGGCGTGGCAAATCGCACGCTGGAAAAGGCCGAAGCATTCGCTACTGAGTACGGCGTTGAACGTGTATATCGCTCGGTTGAAGATCTATATGCAGATCCAGCGGTTGACGCCATCTACATCACCACGCCTCACAACACACATATCGAGTACCTGCGTGGAGCTTTGTCGGCTGGAAAGCACGTGCTTTGCGAGAAGGCGATCACCCTTAATTCTGATGAGCTGGCTGAGGCGCGTGCTATTGCCGATGAACATCACGTTGTGCTTATGGACGCAACGACGGTCCTGCACATGCCCCTCTATGTCGAGCTCATGCGTCGTGCGCGTGAGGGAGAGTTTGGCCGACTTCGTCTTGCGCAGGTCAACTTCGGTAGTTTCCATGATTATGAGGACGTGCAGAGCCGTTTCTGGAACCGTTCGCTTGCCGGCGGTGCGATGCTGGATATCGGCGTGTACGCGCTCTCGGTTGCGCGCTTGTTCATGGAGAGCCAACCCAACGAAGTCGTGTCTTTGGCCAACCTCTTTAAGACGGGGGTGGATGAAGAGAGCGGGTTCATCACGCGCAATGCGCAGGGACAGCTCGGCGTGTTCTCCCTCACCATGCACGCCAAGCAGCCCAAGCGCGCTGACCTGTGCTTCGACGATTGCTACGTTGAGATCATGGCGTACCCGCGCGCGGACCGAGCGACGATCACTTGGACGGCCGACGGTCGCCGCGAGGAGGTCACGGCTGGTGTTGAGGCGTATGCGCTGTGCTACGAGATCGCCGACCTGGAGAAGGCAGTTGCCGGGGATGAGTCAAAGCTGAAGCTTATCGATTACGCTTCGGATGTGATGGAGACGATGACCCGTCTGCGCAGTGATTGGGGCGTTGTGTACCCCGAGGAGGAGTAGTGCGGGGGAATGCACTGTTCGCATGGGCTGCCACACGGCTTGAGCCTTGTGCTGAAGGGCGTACGAGCGGGACGTCATCGTGCTTCGAACAACGACTCAGAGGGCAATCAGAACATATCGACAAGTATCGATATGTGGTCCAAACCGAACGTTGCATATAGGTCAAATACAGGCAGCCACAAAAACAGGGGAGCGGGGTGTGAAGTCCCGCTCCCCCTTGACATGCGATTCGAGGCGATCCTATTCAACGCCTTGGAACAGGCAACCAGAGCTTGTACCAGGAAGACGTTTGTCAGGCGTGCGCCCGGATCGAGCGGCTTCCAGGGCGCGATTGGTCCGTGCAACAGAGCGCGATAACATATCGATATTCATCAATGTGCCGTCAACGAGGAAGCGCGTAACGCCGGCGCGAAGCAGCTGCGGAATCTGTGGGGTGGCATCGAGCTGAACGCCGTCGTAGAGGTGGCTACGGCCGTTGAGGACCGTTCGGACGGGCAGCATGCGCCCGTCGATGTTCTTGAGCTTGAAGTCGCGGACGCGCAGACGGCAGTTCGCGCAATCGTGGATGCAGGCGCCGGCGACCTGCAGGATGCAATGCTCGCTCGTCATGACGCGGGGAGCGCCGAGCACCATGAGGCCCAGCGTCATTTCGCCGCGCTGCGGGGCGATACGTTCGATCTCGGCGAGGGTGAGCTCGGGTGAGAGCCATGCTGCGTGCGCACCACGGGCGGCGAGCTCACGCATGCACGGGACGTTATGCACGGGGATGCAGCTGCGAAGCTCCACAACGGAACAGATCTCTGCGCCGAGCGCGAGTTCGGAGATGGTGCCAACGGCCGCGGGTGCACCGGGGGTGAGCCACGGGTCGAGTCGCTCGTGGTCGAGTTCGCGGGAGACCTCATCGAGCACGGGGATGACGCCCTCGGCGGAGCAGCTGGCAGGGGAGAGCCCTTCAGCGAGCAGGTCGTCAACGGTCATGTACACGCGTGCCGCCCCCGCCTTGCGTGCCGCCGCGGCGGCATTGAGTGAGGTGACGAGCGCACAGACCTCCCCGAGGTCGTTCAAGTCCGCCGGGCACACAGGGTCGCTCTGCACCATCAAATGGTTTAGGCGCTCAGCGTACGGCGCGAGGATGGATCGTTCCAGCGCTTCGCATGCAGCGGCGCGCACCTTGTGGACCGCAGAAAATCCCATACCGCAGCCCTCGTCAAGTTGGATGTCGAAGCTTACCGCCTCAAATGGCGACGAGCCCATGCGGCCCACGTGCTCGACCAGGTCTTCCGCTGATACGGCGCGGGTCTTGGCGGACTCCACCGTGAAGCCCTCCGCGCGTCCGGAAAGCGCTGGATCGTCGATGCAGGTCAGTTCAACGGCAAACGGCTGCCCCAGGTGGGCCACAACGCGCACATCCACGGCGCGCTTGCGGGCGACAGGGCGCTTGAGCGCAGCCTCTGCAGCGTCGAGCGCGGCCTGGCTGCGGATAAGGCGTACAAGGGCGCCTGCGGGCATGGGGCGGGCGGTGCGGCACTCGATGCTATCGCCTGCCCGGGCATCCTCGGGGGCAATTGCGGTGAGGAACTGATCGAACTCATCGTCGTGGCGCAGCTCGAGTAGGTCGCCCTTGCTCACGGGCTCGGAAAGGCGCAGCTTCGTCCAGGCGGCGCGACGGCGCTTGTCGTCGGGTTTCAGGCCCTTTGTGTTGCCGAGTGGCTTGCTACCGAGCACCTCGCCCACGATTTGGCCTCGGTTGTTCGAGCGCTCGTAGCTCATCATCTCATCGCCCGAACGACCCTCCTGATACTCGGAGGTGAAATCGCGATTGAAGCAGCGCTTGAGTTGGCGGTAACGGGCCTGCGCGGTCTCGTCTGAGATTTCGCGGCCGGCGAGGATGTCATCGAGCTGCGCACGGTAGGCGCTCACGATGGAGTGCACGTAGTCGGGGGCCTTCATGCGCCCTTCGAGTTTCAGTGCGTGAGCGCCGGCATCCAGCAGACGGGGAAGCTTATCGGCGGTGCAGGTGTCGCGCGGGCATAGGGCGCGCTCGCGACCGGGCTTCGACCAGGAGCGTCCCGTTTCGTCAATCAGCTCGTAAGGCAGGCGACAGGGCTGTGCGCACATGCCGCGATTAGCCGAGCGCCCCCGGGAGGTGAAGCTGGAAAGCAGGCAAACGCCCGAGTAGCAAAAACAGATGGCGCCGTGTGAAAACACTTCGAGCTCTATATCCACGGCGTCGTGGATGATGGCAACCTCGTCGATGGAGAGCTCGCGAGAAAGCGTGACGCGATCTGCACCGGCTTCTTTGCACCAGGCGGTACCCCGGGCGTCGTGAATATTCGCCTGTGTCGATATATGGGTCTCCACCTCGGGCATGAGGCGGCGAATCTCAAAAAACAGGCCCCAGTCCTGGATGATGAAGGCATCGGCACCGAGCCTCCAGCAACGGTCGACAAGAGAGAGCGCCTCGGACATCTCCTCGTCTTTAATAACGATGTTGACGGTCACATAGACACGCGACCCAGCGAGATGCGCCGCACGGCAGGCTGCCTCGAAAGACTCGTCAGTGAAGTTATCGGCCTTGCGTCGGGCGTTGAACGACCCCATGCCGCAGTAGATGGCATCCGCGCCGGCCGCGAGCGCCGCGTAAAACGGCTCCGGTCCGCCGGCAGGCGCGAGGAGTTCTGGTTTGGAAAAACGTGTCGAAGGAGAAGAAGGCATGAAAACCTCCGGAGTAGCGGTTGATTCGCAACAAGTATAGAGTGGCGGGGATTCAACGATGTGAACGCTTTGCGTGGCCGGGGGCTGGGAGGGCCGGGGGATTTTTGTAGATTCCGCACGCAAAGAAGCGTCCAGTGGACGCTTCGTCTTGCGCAGGACCTGACCGAGAAAAAATCCCCCGGTCCTCCCAGCCCCGACTCGCACGAAGGGGATGTCGTTTCCCGATTTATGGATTTACCTGCACACATGAAGTTGCGGTGGCAATCGTCGCCGCATAAGCGTATAGTAACGACTGTTTTGTCGGCTCCTGCCGTCAATTCGTCATGCCCAAGACAGCCATCGCGGGTATGGCGCACGTCAGGAGGCACGAGGCTAACCCACGAGGCCAACCCCGTGCTTAAAACCCCAGTAAGGAGTGAAAATGGCTGAGGAGAAGTACATTCCCCGTCTCAAGACCAAGTACAACGACGAGGTCAAGCAGCTCATGCAGGACAAGTTCCAGTATGAGAACGTCATGATGATCCCCAAGTTCGAGAAGATCGTCGTGAACATGGGTGTCGGCGAGGCCGCCACCGATTCCAAGGCTATCGACGGCGCTGTTCGCGACCTGCGCGTCATCACCGGCCAGCAGCCCATGGTCACCCGCGCCCGCAAGTCCATCGCCTCCTTCAAGCTGCGCGCTGGCATGCCCATCGGCGCCAAGGTCACCCTGCGCGGCGACCGCATGTGGGAGTTTTTCGATCGTCTGACCTCCGTCGCCATCCCCCGTATCCGCGACTTCCGCGGCATCTCCGCCAAGTCCTTCGACGGCCGTGGCAACTTCTCGATGGGCGTCACCGAGCAGCTTATCTTCCCCGAGGTTGACTTCGACTCCGTCGACCACACCCGTGGTATGGACATCACCATCGTCACCACCGCGAAGACCGACGAAGAGGCCAAGGCCCTTCTCGACGCCTTCGGCTTCCCGTTCAAGAAATAGGTTCTTAAAGCCCCGGGTTCCACAGGCGGTGCGCGAAGAGCACGTGCCGCCTGTCCGAGGCGCATATATACGTATGTGAGGAGGAAATAAGTGGCTAAGACATCGATGATCGTCAAGTGCAATCGCAAGCAGAAGTTCTCGACCCGCGAGTACACGCGCTGCCAGCGCTGCGGCCGTCCGCACTCTGTGTACCGCAAGTTCGGCCTGTGCCGTGTCTGCTTCCGCGAGCTGGCGCTCAAGGGCGAGCTTCCCGGCATCAAGAAGGCCAGCTGGTAAGTCACTGCCAGCGCGCCCATCTCATCTATGAGGTGGAGCGTACGGAAGACGTGCCTTACAGGCTTCCCCGCTAAGGGTGGGGGAGTACCGAGGGCACGGACTCATCAAGAACGAAGGAGAATCCACATGAATCTCACCGACCCGATCGCAGACATGCTCACGCGCATCCGCAACGGCAATGCTGCGAACAAGGCCGAGGTCTCGATGCCGAGCTCCAAGAAGCTCGTCGAGATCGCTCGAGTCATCTACGAGGAGGGCTACATCGAGGGCTACACCGTTGAGGACACCGCCCCCGCCAAGACCCTTCACATCACCCTCAAGTACGGTCCCAAGAAGGCCAAGGTCATCAACGGCATCAAGCGCTACTCCAAGCCTGGTCTGCGCAAGTACGCCGGCGTGAAGGACCTCCCCCGCGTCCGCGGCGGCCTCGGTACCGCCATTGTTTCCACCAGCCAGGGTGTCATGGCCGACCGCGATGCTCGCAAGAAGGGCATCGGCGGCGAGGTCATCGCCCTCATCTGGTAATTCGCTTAGGCGAGTAGAAGGAAAGGAGAACACCGTGTCTCGTATCGGTAAGAAGCCTGTCCAGATTCCCGCCGGAGTCGAAGTGGCAGTTGACGGCACTCACGTGTCCGTGAAGGGCTCCAAGGGCACCCTTGAGGCCGATTTCTATGAGAAGCTCACCATCGAGGTCGCCGACGGCGTGCTGACCGTCTCCCGCCCCGACGACGAGCGTGAGACCCGTGCCCGCCACGGCCTCACCCGCGCCCTGATCCAGAACATGGTCATCGGCGTCTCCGAGGGCTACACCAAGGTCCTCGAGCTCGCCGGCGTTGGCTACCGTGTTCAGCTCAAGGGCAAGGACCTGGATCTGTCCCTTGGTTACTCTCACCCGGTGATCTACACCGCCCCCGAGGGCATCACCTTCGAGTGCCCGGACAACACCCACATCCACGTCAAGGGCATCGACAAGCAGCAGGTCGGCCAGGTTGCCGCCGAGATCCGTGCCAAGCGTCCGCCGGAGCCTTACAAGGGCAAGGGCATCCACTACCTGGGCGAGCACATCCGCCGCAAGCTCGGCAAGGCCGCTAAGTAGTAGAGCGCTTCCACGTCGTAAGACCAGCACCCCGTCAGGTGCTGGCAGGACTTCATAAGGAGTTTCACATGAACAAGCAACAGGCAAAGCGCGCCGGCCTCAAGCGTCGTCAGCGCCGTGTCCGCGGCAAGATCTTTGGCACCCCGGCTCGCCCGCGTCTGCGCGTCGTGCGTTCCAACGCCAACATCTACGCCATGATCGTCGACGACACCAAGGGTCACACCCTCGTCTCCGCCTCCACCCTCGAGGCCGAGTTCAAGGGCACGACCACCAGCAACAAGGAGGCTGCCGAGAAGGTCGGTAAGCTCGTGGGCGAGCGCGCCCTCGAGGCCGGCATCAAGACCGTTTCCTTCGACCGCGGTGGCCGCGTCTACCATGGTCGCGTCAAGGCCCTCGCCGACGGTGCTCGCGCCGCCGGTCTCGAATTCTAGGAGGTAAGAGCATGGCTCGTAATCAGCAGAAGCAGCAGCGCGAGGCCTCCGAGTTCGAGGAGCGCGTCGTTTTCATCAACCGCGTCGCCAAGACCGTCAAGGGCGGTCGTCGCATGAGCCTCGTGGCCCTCGTGGTCGTGGGCGACGGCAAGGGCAACGTCGGTCTGGGCATGGGCAAGTCCGCGGAGGTGCCGCTGGCTATCTCCAAGGCCTCCATCGACGCTAAGAAGCACATGTTCCACGTTCCCGTGACCGCCGAGGGTACCATTCCCCACGACGTTCAGGGTGAGTTCGGTGCTGCTAGCATCATCATGCGCCCCGCTGTCGAGGGTACCGGCGTCATCGCTGGCGGTGCCGTCCGTCCGCTCTTCGAGCTGGCCGGCATCAAGAACATTCTGTCCAAGTCGCTCGGTTCCGACAACGGCCTGAACATCATCAAGGCCGCTGCCGAGGGTCTCAAGCAGCTCTCCACCCCTGAGGATGTCGCTGCCCGCCGCGGCCTCACCGTCTCCGAGATGTTTGTTGGCAAGAAGGAGAACTAGGCATGGCTACCATCAAGATCAAGCAGGTCCGCAGCATCAACGGCTGCAAGGAGGATCAGCGCCGCACCGTCCGCGCCCTCGGCCTGCATCGCATCAACGACACCCGCGAGATCACCGACAATGAGGGCGTGCGTGGCATGATCTTCAAGGTCAAGCATCTCGTTGAGATTGTGGAGGAGTAACAATGCAGCTTCATGACCTTACTCCGGCTCAGGGTTCCACCCACAGCCGCAAGCGCGTCGGTCGCGGTAACTCCGGCAAGGGCGGCACCTACGCCGGTCGCGGCCTGAACGGCCAGGGCTCCCGCTCCGGCGGCACCAAGGGCGCCGGTTTCGAGGGCGGCCAGACCCCGCTCGCGATGCGTCTCCCCAAGCTCCCCGGCTTCAAGAATCCCCGTCGTATCGAGTTCACCGCTGTGAACGTCTCTACGCTCGAGGTCAAGTTCGAGGACGGTGCCGTTGTCGACGGTGCCTCCCTCAAGGCCGCTGGCATCACCAAGTCCGAGTTCGAGCCCGTCAAGGTGCTCGGCGACGGCGAGCTCTCCCGTAAGCTCACGGTCAAGGTCGACAAGGTCTCCGCTTCCGCGAAGGCCAAGATCGAGGCCGCTGGCGGAAAGGTCGAGCTTCCGTGCTAACTGGTTTGAAGAACACCTTCCGCATCAAAGAACTCCGCGGAAAGATTCTTTTTACCATCGCGATGCTCGTTGTGTACCGTATCGGTGCGCACGTTCCCGTGCCCGGCATCCCCTTCCAGGCGATGTCGGGCCTTTTCCAATCCGCTGGCGATACCTTCGCCAGCGGTGCGATGGCCCTGCTGAATCTTTTCTCGGGCGGTGCGCTCTCTTACGTGTCCGTCTTCTCCCTGGGCATCATGCCCTACATCACGAGCTCCATCATCATGCAGATGCTCCAGGCTGTTGTGCCCAGCCTGCATGAGCTGGCCCGTGAGGGTGAGGTTGGCCAGACCAAGATCACCCAGTACTCTCGTTACCTCACGCTCGGCCTCGCCCTGCTGAACTCCGTTGGTTACCTCTTCCTCTTCAAGAGCTTCGGTATCCAGTTCAACGGTGCGGGCGCCCCCGAGATCATCTTCGACATTATGATCGTGGGTACGCTCACCGCGGGCGCCATGCTCATCATGTGGATCGGTGAGCTCATCACCCAGCGCGGTATCGGCAACGGCATGAGCCTGATCATCTTCGCCAACATCATGGCCGGTCTGCCTCAGGCTATCTTCCAGTCCATCGAGGGCGGCAACATGGGCGTCATCACCACGCTCGTCATCCTCGTCGTGATCCTGTGCGTCATTCCGTTCATCGTGTACCTCGAGCGCGGTCAGCGTCGTATCCCGGTACAGTACGCCAAGCGCGTCGTCGGTCGTCGCATCATGGGTGGTCAGTCCACGTATCTGCCGATCAAGGTGAACACCGCCGGCGTCATTCCGATCATCTTCGCGAGCGCCCTGCTGTACTTCCCGGCTCAGCTTGCGGTCTTCTTCCCCAACGTCGGTTGGATGCAGGCCTTTGCCGGAGCACTGTCCAGCGGCTGGATCAACTGGATCCTGAACGTCGTCCTCATCGTGTTCTTTGCCTACTTCTATACGTCCATGGTCTTCAACCCGGACGAGACGGCTGAGAATCTCAAGAAGCAGGGCGGCTTCATCCCCGGCGTTCGTCCCGGTAAGCAGACGGCTCATTACATCAAGAATGCGCTGAACAAGATTACGCTCCCGAGCGCAATCTTCCTCGCATGCATCGCCATCGTCCCCTCGATCGTGTTCTCCTTTACGAACAACGCGCTCATCCAGGCCTTTGGGGGCACTTCGGTTCTGATCATGGTCGGTGTTGTCATGGACACCATCGACAAGGTCGAGAGCCAGCTCAAGATGTACGACTACGACGGTTTCTTCAAGTAGGTCTCAAAGGAGTCTCTCATGAACATCGTGTTGTTGGGCGCCCCCGGCGCCGGTAAGGGCACCCAGGCCCAGCGCCTCGTCGCCGACTACGGCGTGGCCCACATCTCCACCGGCGACCTGCTTCGCGCTGCCGTCAAGGCTCAGTCCGAGCTCGGCGTCGCCGCAAAGAAGTACATGGATGCAGGCGAGCTCGTCCCCGACCAGCTTGTGATCGATCTCGTCAAGGAGCGCCTTGCCGCCGATGACGCCCAGAAGGGCTTCATCCTCGACGGCTTCCCGCGTAACACCACCCAGGCTGTCACGCTCGACACCGAGCTTGCCGCCATGGGTCGCGAGCTCGACGGCGCCCTGCTGGTCGACGTCCCGGCAGAGGTCATCATCGACCGCCTGTCCTCTCGTCGCACCTGCCGTGACTGCGGCTACACCGCCGGTCCGGACACCACCGTGTGCCCGTCTTGCGCCGGTGAGATGTATCAGCGCGACGATGACAAGCCCGAGACCATCAAGAACCGCCTCGATGTGTACGAGAAGAACACCAGCCCGCTGGTCGAGTACTATCGCGGTCAGGGCATCCTCAAGGTCGTCGACGGCAACCGCGACATCGACCTGGTGTACACCGACGTGAAGGCTGAGCTCGGTCTATGATCAAGTTCAAGTCTGCCACCGAAATTGAGCAGATGAAGAAGGCCGGAGCGCTGTCTAAGATGGCGCTCCGTCACGTCGGGGCGATGATTCGTCCCGGCGTGTCCACCTTCGAGCTCGACCAACTCGCCGAGCAGATCATCCGCATGCATGGTGGAACCCCGGCCTTCAAGGGTTACGGCGGCTTCCCCGGCTCCATCTGTGCATCCTTGAACGATGCCGTCGTGCACGGCATCCCCAACCCTGATGTCATTCTGCGCGACGGCGACGTGATTTCCATCGACACCGGCGCCATCGTGGATGGTTGGGTGGGGGATAATGCCTGGACGTTTTACGTCGGCACCCCCTCTGTTGAGGTCAAGGGTCTGTGTGAGTGCACGCTCGACTGCCTGAAGGCTGCCATCGAGCAGGCCGTTCCCGGTAACCATATCGGTGATATCGGCCACGCGGTGCAGTCTCTCGCTGAGGCCAATGGCTACGGTGTGCTGCGCGACTACGTTGGTCACGGTATCGGCCGCGCCATGCACGAGGATCCCAATGTGCCGAACTACGGCAAGAAGGGTCGCGGTGTGAAGCTCGAGGCCGGCATGGTCATCGCAATTGAGCCGATGATCACGCTCGGATCCAACCGCGTTCACACCGGCGCGGACGGTTGGCTCGTCAGTACCAATGATGGCCTGCCCGCGGCTCACTACGAGAACACGGTTGCCATCACCGAGGATGGCCCCGTTATTCTCACCCAGGATGCCAAGGGTCCATGGTGCTCGATGTCCGGCGGTGTCATGTAAGCTGATCCATCATGACGGGTCAGGAAAAAATTATGTAGCGATTGGGAATTTCCCGATCGCGTCTTTGGCATGTAGTAACATGCAATGCTGCTGTCGTTTTCAAGAGAAAGATGATTGCCTTGAAGAAGGAAGACGCCATCGAACTTGAAGGTACGGTCACTGAGCCGCTGCCCAACGCCATGTTTCGCGTTGAGCTGGAGAACGGTGTGTCCGTTCTCTGCTCGATCTCCGGCAAGATTCGTATGAACTACATCCGCATTCTCCCGGGCGACAAGGTCACGGTGCAGCTGTCTCCGTACGACCTCACCCGCGGTCGCATCACCTATCGCTATAAGTAGCGACAGTCTTTGTGCCGGCACAGGAGGAAGGGGAGTGCTCTGCCCCCGATACCCGCGCCGTGCATCCAGCCATTCGTTGTAAACGCCTGCGGCTGGGCGAGTAGATAACATTCCACCTTGTAGCTTGAGCACTACCGAAAGGAAGAACGATGAAGGTACGCCCTTCCGTCAAGAAGATGTGCGATAAGTGCAAAATCATCCGCCGCCATGGCAAGGTCCTCGTGATCTGCGAGAACCCGCGCCACAAGCAGCGCCAGGGCTAAGAGAGGAGATCCACAGTGGCCCGTATTAACGGTGTCGACCTTCCGAACGAGAAGCGTGCGGAGATTGGTCTGACCTACATCTACGGCATCGGCCGCACCACCGCAGCGAAGATGTGCGCCGATCTCAACATTGTCGACGGCACTCGCATCAAGGACCTCACCGAGGAGCAGATCTCGGCGATCCGCGATTACATTGATCAGAACGGCCTGATGGTCGAGGGTGACCTCCGTCGTGAGCGCTCCCAGAACGTCAAGCGCCTCATGGACATCGGCTGCAACCGTGGCCTCCGTCACCGCAAGGGCCTCCCTGTTCGCGGCCAGCGCACCCACACCAACGCTCGTACCCGCAAGGGTCCGAAGCGTCAGATCGGTGCCAAGAAGAAGAAATAAGGGAGACTGACGCATAATGGCTACTGCAAAGAACAAGCGCGGCGCCGCCACCCGTATCAAGCGCGCCGACCGTAAGAACATTTCCGTGGGCCAGGCTCACATCCGTTCTACGTTCAACAACACCATCGTTTCCATCACCGATCCCGCGGGTAACGTCATCGCCTGGCAGTCGGCCGGCACGGTGGGCTTCAAGGGCTCCCGTAAGTCGACCCCGTTTGCCGCTCAGATGGCCGCCGAGGCTTGCGCCAAGGCCGCTATGGAGCACGGCATGCACAAGGTCGCCGTCTTCGTTAAGGGCCCCGGCTCGGGCCGCGAGACCGCGATCCGCTCCCTCCAGGCCGCCGGCCTCGAGGTCGCCAGCATCCAGGATAAGACCCCCATCCCGCACAACGGCTGCCGCCCCAAGAAGCGTCGCCGCGTGTAACTGAAAGGATCGATTTACTATGGCAATCGACAGGACTCCGGTTCTCAAGCGCTGCCGCCAGCTCGGGATCGATCCCGTTGAGCTGGGTTACAGCAGCAAGAAGGAATCTATCCGCCAGCCCAAGCGCCGTCGCAAGGAATCTGAGTACGGCATGCAGCTGCGCGAGA
Organism: Collinsella intestinalis DSM 13280; assembly: GCF_000156175.1. GTDB lineage: Bacteria > Actinomycetota > Coriobacteriia > Coriobacteriales > Coriobacteriaceae > Collinsella > Collinsella intestinalis. The sequence goes on along the minus strand of NZ_GG692710.1, from coordinate 798,595 downwards.
AGCAGAAGGTCAAGTTCATCTACGGTGTTCTTGAGAAGCAGTTCCACCACTACTACGAGCACGCTCTCCGCATGGACGGCGTCACCGGTGAGAACCTCATGACCATCCTCGAGACCCGTCTCGACAACGTTGTGTTCCGTCTCGGCTTCGCTCGCACCCGCAAGGAGGCTCGTCAGACCGTCCGTCACGGCCACTTCACCGTGAACGGCAAGCGCGTCGACATCCCGTCCTACCGCGTGAAGGCCGGCGACGTCATCGCCGTTGGCGAGAAGTTCCGCGACCTGCTCCCCATCAAGGAGGCCCTCATCTCCTCCGAGCGCTTTGAGGTTCCCGGCTGGCTCGAGGTCGACATCGAGAAGCTTTCCGGCAACGTCATCTCGCTGCCCTCTCGTGACCAGATCAGCGGCGATATCAACGAGCAGCTCATCGTCGAGCTTTACTCGAAGTAATCGTTCGCGCGCTACGCTGGAGGTATTACATGTCAGAATTCATCAGGCCCCAGGTTCACGTCGAGGAGATCAGCGACACCGCTGCTCGCGTCTCCGTCGAGCCTCTGGAGCGTGGATACGGCGACACGCTGGGTAACTCCCTGCGCCGTGTGCTGCTGTCCTCGCTCGAGGGTGCAGCCGTCGAGGCCATCCAGATCGATGGCGCCCAGCACGAGTTCACCACGATTCCCAACATGGTCGAGGATGTCACCGACATCGTCCTGAACGTGAAGGGTCTCGTGTTCCGCACGCTCGGTACCACGGACGAGGGCACTGCGACCATCTCGGTCGACGGTCCTTGCGAGGTTACCGGCGCTGACTTCTTCATCCCGTCCGAGTTCGAGCTCGTCAACCCCGATCAGCACATCGCTACCCTCACCGAGGGCGGTCACCTGACCATGAGCATGCGCATCGGGTATGGTCGCGGTTACGTGTCCTATGAGCAGAACAAGCGTGACAACGACCCGATCGGCATCATCCATGTCGACTCGCTCTTCTCGCCGGTCAAGCGCTGCGCCAAGCTCGTCGAGGCCTGCCGCGTTGGTCAGCACACCGACTACGATCGTCTGGTCCTCGAGATCGAGACCAATGGCGCGATTTCCCCGCGTGACGCCGTCGTCTCCGCTGCCAACATCATCAACCAGCACATGGCTGCGTTCATGACCCTGGCCGACGAGCCCGAGGCGGAGGAGGAAGTCTCCATCTTCGCCCCCGAGGTTACGAGCGACAATGCCGAGCTTGATAAGCAGATCGAGGATCTGGACCTTTCCGTCCGCTCCTACAACTGCCTCAAGCGCGCTGGCATTCACTCCGTGCGTCAGCTGGTCGAGTTCTCCGAGAACGACCTGCTGAACATCCGCAACTTCGGCGTGAAGTCGATTGAGGAAGTCAAGGACAAACTTGAGTCCATGGGTCTCAGCCTCAAGGCTTAACCCAGGTATTAGAGGAGAACCAGACCATGCGTCACAACAAGAAGAAGGGCCTGAAGCTCGGCACCGATGCCAGCCACACCAAGGCCATGAAGAAGAGCCTTACCAAGGCGCTCTTCGAGAACGATCGCATCAAGACCACCGAGACCCGCGCCAAGGCGCTGCGCAGCTACGCCGAGCCCATCATCACCTGGGCCAAGAAGGGCGACCTGCACTCTCGTCGTCTCGCCATCGCCAAGCTCGGCGACAAGAACCTCGTCGCCGAGATCTTCGACAAGGCCGCTCAGGGCATGTGGGCCGACCGCAACGGCGGTTACACCCGCATCATGAAGCTCGGCCCGCGCAAGGGCGACTGCGCCGAGATGGTCATCATCGAGATCGTCTCCGAGCCCTGCACCCCCAAGGCCAAGAAGGCTGCACCGGCCAAGAAGGCCGCTGCTCCCAAGGTCGTTGAGGCTGAGGAGGCTGCCGAGGTCGTCGAGACCGAGGCTGCCGAGGCTCCGGCTGAGGAGTCCGCTGAGTAGCTCATGCTACTTTGCTAGCTGCATACGAGGGCGGTTCTTCGGAACCGCCCTTTTTCGTATCCTGCATTGGTTTAGATTTGAGGGGAGTGACATGATCGACCTGCATGGGGTGTCTATTGCCTACGACGGCACCGCCGTGATTAACGGAATGTCCTTCAACATCGCTCCTGGAGAGATTGTTGCCCTGGTGGGGGAGAACGGATGTGGCAAGTCCACGCTTGGGCGCGCCATATGTGCAGCTCAGCTCGTTGACGGAGGTGCCGTGGTTGTTGACGGTCACGACCCTTCCGCCAGTGAGCTGGAACGCTTGCGCGTGCGCGAGCTGGTTGGCTACGTCCGACAGGATCCGCTCGATCAAATCGTCTCGTCGCTCGTTTTCGATGAGGTTGCGTTTGGACCTCGGAACCTCGGCATCGATGAAGACGAGGTTGCCCGTCGCGTCGACGAGGCCCTGGAATTGTCATTGCTTCACGGATTTGACCAGCGGGTAACAACAGAACTCTCCGGTGGTGAGCAGCAACGTCTTGCACTCGCCGGTGTGCTGGCAATGCGCCCGCGCTATCTGGTGCTCGACGAGCCTACCTCCCAACTTGACCCTCGCTCCCGTGAGCTTATGCGCGGCCTGTTCACCGCGCTCTCCCATGAACGCGGGTTGGGCCTCGTCCTCATAACCCATGATGACGACGAGATAGCGCTGGCTGATAGGGTCATCGTGTGTGACGGATCCGTTGCTCGCGGTTCGGCCTGTGGTGAGGCTCATTCTGGCGCCGAGACCCGCATCGAAGCTGGCTTACGAGTCGACGTTGGACGACGAGTCACTGGCGGAGCTGCAAGAGAGACCGTAGTGTCGCTCGATGGCGTTGTATCCTCTCGCGGCGGTCGAACGGTTCTCGACGGCGTGGACCTTGATCTGCACGCCGGTGAGCTTGTGATACTCGCCGGCGCGTCCGGCGCTGGAAAATCTACGCTCTCCTCCCTCGCTGCCGGTCTGCTCGAGCCCGATGCAGGCACTGTGCGTGTATGCGGGCATGCCGCGACGCCGGGGATGGTGGGAGTGGCGTTTCAGCAGCCGGAGGCGCAGTTCTTTCACGATACCGTCTTCGATGAGGTGGCCTTTGCCCCGCGCAACGCCGGCTTTGACGAGGGAGAGGTCCGCGTGCTTGTGGAGCGGTCCATCGGGGCGGTCGGGCTTCCTGTGGAAGTTCTTGAACGCTCTCCGTTTGAGCTTTCGGGTGGCCAGGCGCGCCGCGTGGCAATCGCCTCGGTCATTGCTTTGGATGCGCCGGCTTACATCTTCGATGAGCCGAGCGCTGCTCTTGACGCGGAGGGCCGTTCATTCATCCATCGACTCGCCTGTGAACTCGTCAATGAGGGACGCGCGGTGCTCGTTGTCACGCACGATCTGCCGGAGTGGGAGCGTCTTGCCGACCGTGTGCTCGTGCTGGAGGGCGGTGTGCTTCGCCCAGATCATCTTGAGGGCACTCAGGCCCGTGCTGCCCATGCCGACGAGCCATCGGCCCTCAAGAGGCCTTCTGCGCGTTCTCAGGCTCCTATGGGGCCATTTGGCGGTTATGTGGCGGGTACCCTGCTCGCCCATGTCGATGCGCGCGTTAAGATCGCGGTGCTCCTTGTCGCCACGCTGGGCGTCTTTACCGCTGCCGATGCGTGGGAGTGGTGCTTCTGGTTCGCCGCGCTTGCGGTCACGGTGTTCAGTGCGCGCATGGGCGCTCGCGATGTTTTGCGCGGCATGCGGCCCGTCGCCATCATCTTGATGTTTACGCTTGTGGCCAATCTCGTCTCATGCGACGGACATGGAGCGGTGCCGCTTGCGGGTCCCGCACGTCTCGATCCTGCCGGCGGGATGAGGGGCGTCACCGCCGTAGTGCGCATTTTGATTCTTGTGGGATTTTCCCTCGCGGTTTCGTCTTCAACCACCGCCACACAGATCAGCGATGCGGTCGTGCGCCTGCTTCGTCCCCTTGCGCATTTCGGCATGCCCGTGGCCGCCCTCGGAACGGTGCTGTCGCTGGCTTTGCGATTTATACCCTTGGTGAGCGAAGAGCTCGGCCGTATCCGTCTGGCGCAGCGCGCCCGCGGGGCCCGCTTCGATGAGGGCGGTCTTGTCGAGCGCATTCGCATATGGGGGTCGGTGCTCACACCGCTCGTGGTGGGCCTGTTCCGTCGTGCCGACCGTCTCGCCGAGGCCATGTCGGCCCGTTGCTACGATGCGTCTTCCGAAGGGCGGCTGCCCGTACCGCGACCGCTCGGCCGCCGTGACCGAGCGTTGCTTGTGGTCTCTCTGACGTCCATGGCGGCAGTGATCGCCGTTTCTTTGATAGGATGAGCCCGATGAAAGGGGATTCCATGACCAAGACCGCCACCGTTGACGCCTTGTCCGTGTCCGGGGCCTATCCAGCTGTCGATGAGCTCGATGGGACGCTCGTATTCCGCCTGGGTTATGACGGTGCCGCCTTCAGCGGATTTGCCGAGCAGCCCGAGGGCCTGAGGACCGTGGCGGGCGAGGTTCGAAGGGCGCTCGAGACGATCTTGCGCCGACCTGTCGATTTGACGTGCGCCGGTCGTACGGATGCCGGTGTTCACGCCGTATCGCAGTATGTGAGCATTCCCGCGCATGCCGATGAGCTTGCCATCACGCATGCCCGTTGGATGCGCGCCATGGCGGCCTTGCTGCCCTCCGATATCGCCTTGAACGCCGTATATCATGCGCGCCCGGGGTTCTCCGCCCGTTTTGACGCTCGCTCGCGTACCTACACGTATCGCATCGTCACGGGGGATGCGCGTCCGCTGCTCACGCGATCCGTCACGTGGTGGCATCGACTGCCGCTCGATATGGATGCCATGGAGCGTGCCGCGGCGTGCCTGGTGGGAGAGCATGATTTCAAGAGCTTCTGCAAGACATCCTCCGCTATCGACAAGCCCACGTGCCGCAATGTCATCGCCGTCTCGTTTGAGCGGGCATCGGCATTGGGGGAGGAGCACATCGCCTTTACTATCACCGGCAATGCCTTTCTGCATTCGATGGTGCGGACGATCGTGGGCAGCCTGGTCGAGGTCGGGGCGGGTCGAAGGGACGAGCGCTGGCTTTCCGACGCCCTGGCCGCCTGCGACCGCCGGGCCGCGGGCCCGACGGCGCCTGCACGCGGCCTGTGTTTCATGGACGTCGCCTATGACGAGGGTGCTCTGACATCGTGCCCGTAGGCCCTTGGAATCGTAAATTTTGCAACATTATTCACCTTGTGCTTATCAATTGAGCATTCTATGCAAGAATGGTTCAAGCATAAGTAAGAAGAGGTTCGAGAGGGCCTGAGTTACGGGCGTGTTCCGCTGCAAGCGGCGCGCCCGCAATGGGGACGGTGATTTCCATGGCTAAGAAACGCAACGGTCGTCAAGACGCTATCCGCGAGATCGTGCGCACTGCGGATGTTCGCACGCAACGGATGCTCGTCGATGAGCTCAAGGCGTGCGGTTTCGACTGCACCCAGGCGACCGTGTCGCGCGATATTGCCGACATGGGCCTGCACAAGCTTCCTGAGGGCATGTACGTCTTGGCGGAGGACCTGCATCTGCAGCGCATGGTCTCCGAGCTGGTGATCGGCGTGCAGCGCACTGAGAATCTCGTGATCATCAAGGCTCAGCCCGGTACGGCTCTCGGCATCGCCGCGGCCATCGATGCGGCCGAGCTGCCCGATGTCCTCGGTTCGCTTGCCGGCAACGACACCATCCTTGTCATTACGCGGACTGCCTCCGACGGCGAGCAGTTCGAGCTCATGATCGGCAAGTTGAGGAGTGTGCGCAAGTGAGCCCCATGATCGTGCACACCGTGCTGTTCACTTTGCTTGTGGTCCTTCCCATCGCCCTTATCGCGCTGCTCGTATCCTATTGGCGCCGTTCGAGGTAGGTCGCGTGATGAACGGTCGGTTGGCGTAGCGCACGTGCGGGTCTTAGGTGCCCGGTGCGCCTGTCACGCTGCCGGCTCGTTTCCTGCCGCGTGCCCATGACGGCCCTGGAGCTGCAATATGGATTGATATGAAATCGCCCCCGTCGCATGGCGGGGGCGATTTGCGTGTACCTGTGCAGGGTGCGTGCTATTGGGGCGTCGTGGGGGTTGTTCCGCCGGTCTCGGGGGCAGGAGTCACGGGAGGCTGCGGGGTCACGGGAGGCTGCGGGGTCACGGGAGGCTGCGGGGTCGTGGGGGTCTGAGGCTGCTCCTCCTGAGCCTCGTCATCTCCAGACTCCTCCTCTTGCTGAGCTTCTTCCTCGGCCTGCTGCTGTGCGGCGAGCTCCCCGGAGGACTTGGTGTGGGAGAACTTCCACTCGCTGTTGGGCTTGTACTCGGGCGTCGGACCCTCGGGGAATTCCTCTCGGGGCGTGTCGGCCAGGACGGCCTTCATGAAGGCCTTGAAGACGGGCAGGGTCATCGTGCTGTTGTTGACGTTCTTGATGGGCGTGTTCGTGCCGGAGTGGCCGACCCAGATCGAGACGGAGAGCTGGGGGGTGTAGCCGCAGAACCACAGGTCCGTGGTGTCGGAGGCAGTACCGGCGGTTCCCGTCTTGCCGGCGATGGGCTGCTTGATCCAGGGGTTGCCGGTAACGCCGGTGCCGCCACGCTCCATGACGGTTTCGAGGACCTCGGTCACGGCCGCGGCATCGCCGGCGGTGAGGGCCTGGGTCTTCTCGTCCTTGTGCGTGTACACGACCTCGCCGGTGCGCGACTTGATCTCGGTGATGGCAACGGGTGCGCGGTGCTCTCCGCCGTTGGCGAAGGAAGCGTAAGCGTTAGCCATTTGCAGCGTCGTGACGTCGCCGGTGCCCAACGTCATCGAGAGGACGTCGTGCATCGAGGAGGTGTCCAGACCGAGGCTCTTGCAGGTCTGCAGGATGTTCTGATTGCCGATGGTCTCGGCCAGCTGCACGTAGCCGGTGTTGGAAGACACAGCGGTCGCGGAGGCAAGGGAGCGGTACCCGTAGTTGTGATTACCAATGTTCTGGATCTTGATGTCCTCGCCACCGGGATTGTCCCAGTACATGGGGGACTCGCAGTTGATGGTGATGTTGGGATTCACACCCATCTTGATGGCGGTGGCCAGGGTGAAACTCTTGAAGGAGGACCCGGGCTGGCGTTTGGCGGTCGCATGGTTGACGTGGTTGGGGTCGGCATTGTAATCGCGGCCGCCGACCATGGCCTTGATGTGACCGGTTTTGGGGTCGACCACGCTCATGCCGATCTGCAGGTCGTTTGCGGCAGGGTACTTGTTGATGTTCTCGACGGCAGCGGTCTCGGCGGCCTGCTGGATCGCGGGGTCGATGGTGGTGGTCACGGTGAGGCCGCCCTTGAACAGGACGTCGGTGGAGAACTCCTCCTGCAGCAGGGATTTCACGTAGTCGACGAAGTAGGGATGCGCGTACACGGAGATGCCGGTGTCGGAGGTCTCGGTGACGTTGAGTGCGAGCGGCTCGGCTACGGCGGCGTCGTACTCATCCTGGGAGATGGTCCCGATGCGCAGCATGTTGCCGAGAACCTTGTTGCGGCGGTCGACGGCCACATCGGGGTTGACGGTGGGGTCGTAGTACGAGGGCGAGTTGGGCAGGCCGATGAGCAGCGCGGCCTCGGCGAGCGTGAGCTCGCTGGCATTCTTGGAGAGGTACGTCTTGGAGGCGGCCTGGATGCCGTAAGCGCCATGTCCGTAGTAGATGGTATTGAGGTACATCATGAGGATTTCGTCCTTGGAGAAGATCTTCTCCATCTCCATGGCGATGAAAGCCTCGCGCACCTTGCGCTCGATGGTCTGGTCAAACTGCTCTTCGGACAGGATGGTGTTGCGCACGAGCTGCTGGGTGATGGTCGAGGCGCCTTCGGATCGGCCGGAGAGCTGTGCCAGGACGGCGCGTCCGATGCCGATGATGTCGACGCCGCTGTGCTCGTAGAAACGCTCGTCCTCGACGTCGACGGTGCCCTTGAGGACCCACTCGGAGACCTTGTCGGCCGTGACGCTCTCGCGATTCTGGACAAAGAACGTGGCGATCTCGGTGCCCTGGGAGTCCAGGATATGCGTGGGCTCGCTCACGAGGTACTCGTCGGCATCCGTGTAATCGGGGAGATCGGAGAGCCAACGGTTGATGTTGCCGAGCATGCCGATGCCGAACGCGATGCCGGCGACGAGGAGAAAGCCCAGCACGGAGAAGAGCACGACGGGGGTGGCGTGCGTTTTTGCGCGAGAGCGCGCATGACGCTGGCGAGGACCCATAGTTGACCTCCTGCGATCCAATCGGGCGAGGAGCCCGGTCACGTACACATAGATAGCTGATACGATACCGCATGCGAGGACCAGCGCCCGCGTGGCGTCGGGTCCTTAAGCTAAATTACATGCTGGGAAAGGGCGAATATGGTTGAGCTTTTGGCGCCTGCGGGCACTCCCGACGCGTTGCGGGCGGCGATAGCCGCCGGCGCCGATGCCGTTTACGTGGGGCTCGGATCGTTCAACGCACGTGCGGCCAACGGGGGCTTCTCGCTTGCGGAGCTCTCTTCGGCGTGCGTGCTGGCGCACGCCCACGGGGCGCGTGTCTACGTGACGCTCAACGTGTACGTGCGGGATGACGAGCTCGGCGATGCCGTGGCGCTGGCGGGCAGCGCGCTTGCCGCGGGCGCCGACGCCCTAATCGTCGCGGATATGGGCCTCATTGCTCGTATCCGAGCCGCGTTGCCCGATGCCGAGCTGCATCTGTCCACCCAGGCAGGCGCGCAGTGCGCCGCCGCCGTGGACTTTGCCGCGCGCGAGCTCGGGGTCGAGCGCGTGACGTGTGCCCGTGAGCTGTCGGTGGCCGAGTTGGCCGAGCTGTGCGCCACGGGCGTTGAGATCGAGGCGTTCTGCCACGGGGCGATTTGCATCTGCTATTCCGGAGCCTGCTCATATTCAGCTTTGATGCGGGGCCGTTCGGCAAATCGAGGCGACTGCACCCAGCCGTGTCGCCTGGCTTATGAGTTGCAGGATGGCTCGGGCGCGGTCCTTGCGGGTGGTGCCTGGGAACGCGGGCGTGCGGCGGAAGAGCAGGCGATGCGCCCCGATGGCGATCGCCTGCTGTGCCCACGCGATTACCTTGGTATCCGGCATATCGCCGAAATGCTCGAGGCAGGTGTCTCGGCATTCAAGATCGAGGGCCGCATGAAGAGCCCCGACTATGTGTACAACGTGGTTCGATGCTATCGCGAGGCGCTCGATGCCGCCTTGGCAGGTCGAACGCTCGGCGATATCGAGCTCGACGGGTTGGAGGCGTGCCTGGCACGTTCGTTCAGCCGCGGTTTCACCTCGGGATACCTCGAGGGCGGGCATGCTGCCACCGGCAGCGATCTCATGAGTGTCGAGCGCGCTATCAACCAGGGCCTGCGGGTCGGGCATGTTGTGGAGCCGCGCTACGAGGGGGCGCTGGTGGCGTTCGACTGCGAGCTGGCTGCCGGTGACATGCTCGAGATTCGCTCGACCCCCGGCCCCGATGCGCCGGCCGACGTCCCCAAGCGCTGGCCGATCGTTCCGTGCCCGCGCGATGTGGCTTCGGGGGAGGAAGTGCTCATTCCCTGCAAGCGAAAAGTCGAGGCGGGCAGCGCCGTGCACGTGGTCCGCTCGGCGAGCACGATTTTGGAGGTCGAGGCCGCGGTGCGGGAGATGCGCGAAGAGGAGGTCCGCCTGGCCGCCGCAGAATCCGAGGGCGTGGCGCCCGGGGCGTGTCTCGAGGCGTCGGAAGCCGGTGCCGGACGTGAAGGGATTGCTGCCAGCGAGTTGGGCGTCGATTGCGCGTCTGCCGAACCCGCTCGCTTTGCCCATGTTCGCCGTCGCCGAGAAAATGGGGCGGTGGGCGAACCGGGCGCGGGCGGTGCGTGCGCGGTCGAGCCGGGTACGGTCGAACCGGGCGAGGGCGGTGCTTGCAAATCGCCTCATACCGCTGTCGACCTCGGCGAAGTTTGCCGACTCGAGGACCTCGAGGGCGTGCGAGCCGCTTGTGAGCGTGTCGTTCGCGGAGAAGCCCCCGCCGTCGTGGTTCGCAACATCGGTCAGATTCCGACGGTTCGTGCTGCCGGTGTACCCTGGGAGGTAGGGTCGCCGCTGCAGGTGTGGAACGCCGAGACTGCTCGCGTCCTGGTCCGCCTCGGTGCGCGTCGCGTTTGGCTCCCCGAGGAGCTCACAATAAAGGACCTCGCGTCGGTTAGGGCTCAGATGGAGGACCCCGCATTGGGGGACCCTGCGACGGGAGACCCCGTGCCGGAGGAACTCGCGTCGGCTCGGATGCATTGTGCCGGGGCGGCGGGTGCCTCATCTGCGGAGTCTGCGGAGAGCCCTCACGCCGTCGAGCACCATCATCCGGGCGACATCGTCGACATCGCGGCGGACGGCTCGGCGCCCCTCATGATCACAGAGCACTGCCTGCTTACTGCCGAGGGCCCATGTTCGAACAACTGTCCCACCTGCCCGCGCCGCCTCGCGAGTCGGACGGGCGATCGCTTCCTCGTCGAGCTCGATCGCAAAAGCTCGGGAGCGCGCCTTACCGTGCGTGTGGATGAGAAGGGCAGGACGCGCCTGTATCGCATGTGACGACGGTGCCGCCCGTGATGGGGTCGGCGTCGCATGATGTGCCCGGCGCAGGCGTGGGCGCTCGTGTCACGGGTGATTGCAGACGCTCGTTCAGTTCGGCTAAACTTAACTAATCTGTCGTTTCTCAGCACCGCCCGTTCGCGCCATCCGGGCGCGGTCGCGGCGAGGGTGCTATGACCCTCCAGGAAAGGTGCATCTCATGTTGCCCGTAGACGAGCAAATGCGCATCATCACCTCTGGCGCTTCCAAGATCGTGCCCGAGGCCGACCTCAAGAAGAAGCTCGAGCGCGGCGTGCCGCTCAACATCAAGCTGGGCGTCGACCCCACGAGCCCGGACCTTCACCTCGGCCATGCCGTCCCGCTGCGCAAGATGCGCCAGTTCCAGGACCTCGGCCACCGTGTGACCCTCATCATCGGCAACGGCACCGCCACCATCGGCGACCCGTCCGGCAAGAACTCCACGCGCCCGCAGCTCACCCAGGAGGAGGTCGAGGCCAACGCCGCGACTTACGTCTCCCAGGCCATGAAGATCCTCGACCCCGAGAAGACGACCATCGTCCACAACGGTGACTGGATGTTCCCCATGGACCTCAAGGAGCTCCTCTCTATCGCCTCCAAGTTCACCGTCGCCCGCATTCTCGAGCGCGATGACTTTACCAAGCGCTATCAGTCCCAGACGCCCATCGCGCTGCACGAGTTCCTGTACCCCATCATGCAGGCGTACGACTCGGTCAAGATCGAGGCCGACGTCGAGATGGGCGGCAGCGACCAGCTTTTCAACCTCCTCGCCGGCCGTGAGCTCATGGAGAAGATGGGCATGGAGCCGCAGATCGCGCTTACCATGCCGCTGCTCGAGGGCACCGATGGCACCCGCAAGATGTCCAAGTCCTACGGCAACTACATCGGCCTCACCGATGCGCCGGCCGATATGTTCGGTAAGACCATGTCGATTCCGGACGAGATGATCGGCAAGTACTATCGCCTGGCAAGCTCGCTCGCGCCCGCCGAGGTCGACGCCATCGATGCCGCGCTGGCCGACGGCTCCGCCAACCCCTACGAGCTCAAGCGCGCTCTTGGCCGTGATTTGGTGACCACCTATCACTCCGCCGAGGACGCCGTGGCGGCCGAGGCCGAGTTCGATCGCGTTCACAAGAATCACGACCTGCCCACCGACATTGCCGAGGTTTCCGTCGAGATCTCCGTCAATGACGAGGGTCTCGTGTACCTGCCCGCCGTGTTGCAGGCTGCCGGTCTGGTCCCGAGCGCCGGTCAGGCTCGTCGCGACATCGACGGCGGCGGCGTCAAGCTCGACGGTGAGGCCATCGCGCCCAAGACCTACAACGTGGACCCCGCGACCCTCAAACCCGGCACGGTCCTGCAGGTCGGCAAGCGCAAGTTCGCCCGCCTGGTCTAAGCTCCGCCCTGTGTAAAAGGGGACGGGTGCAAATTGCACATTCAAAAGGTCGATCGGTTTCCCGGCCGGCCTTTTTCTGTGAAATGCGGCCATTCGTCTTCGGTTCCGATGACGGGCGGGAGCCAATGGCGGGCCGGTGACGGGATCTGGCCGGTAATCGGCTGGCCGGGTCCTCTTGTGCGTTTCGATTGGGCGCGCGTGGGTACCATGGGTGAAATGTGAACGCGCGCGAAGGGCAGGTGCCGTGATATGGAACCCGATCTGGTCAAACTCATGCAGGCTTTGATCGATGTGGCCGAGGGCCGTGCGCCGGCGGACCTTGTGTTCGTGAATGCGCGCATCGTCGATGTGTATCGCTTGCGCGTGGCGCGCGGACAGGTTGCGGTGAAGTCCGGTTGCATCGCGGGCGTGCTGTTCGAGGGTCGCGATTGCGAGGACGCCTCCGTTCCCGCATGGGAGGCGATGCGCGTCGTCGACTGCCAGGGCCGTTACCTCGCCCCTGGCTTCATCGATGGCCACCTGCATATCGAGAGCTCGAATATCCGCCCGGCTGAGTATGCCCGCATGGCCCTCGCCCGCGGCACCACCACCGCCATCGCCGACAGCCACGAGATCGCCAACGTGTGCGGCCTCGACGGCCTTGCGTTCATGATTGAGGACGCCTCGCGCGCGCCGCTCGACATTAAGTTCATGATGCCCTCCTGTGTCCCCGCCCTTCCCGACGAGCAGGCGGGTGCGGTCATTACTGCGGCGGATATGCGGGCCTTCACGGACGAACATCGCGGCGCGATCTTCGGCCTGGGCGAGATGATGAACCTCCCCGGGGTCTTTGGCGCCGACGAGGAGACGTGCCGCCGCATCGCGGTCGGCGCGCAGACCGTCTCCGGCCAGGTGGACGGTCACGCGCCCATGACGGCGGGCAACGACCTCAACGCCTATGTCGCGGCCGGTGTCATCGCCGACCACGAGAACACGGGGGTGGAGGAGGCGCTCGACGAGCTCTCCCGCGGCATGTACGTGATGCTTCGCGAGGGCACCTGCAGCCACGACCTCGCCAGCCTCGCTCCGATCATCCTCGAGAACCCCGCGCTCGCGCGTCGCTGCTGTTTTGCGACGGACGATCGCGCCCCCTCGGACGCGCTCAATATCGGCATGATTGATAACGCTTGCCGCGTGGCGGTCGAGGAGGGGATCGACCCGGTGATCGCCATCTCCATGGCGACGCTCTCCACGGCGGACGTCTTCGGCCTCGACCACGGCACGCTGTGCGCGCAGGTCCGCCGCGGCTCGATCGCCCCGGGCAAGCGCGCCGACATCCTGCTGCTCGACGACCTCTCGTTCACCGAGCCGCCGCATCGCGTGTACAGTGCGGGTGAGCTCGTCGCCGAGGACGGCGCCTTTGTGGGACGCGTCGCCCCGGTTGACTCGCGCTGCGGCCTGCTTGAGCTGGAGGGCCGCCTGCGCGATACCGTCCATCTGCCCAAGCTCTCGCTCGACGTCTTTTCCTATGAATTCCGCCCCGGCGAGGCCGTCATCGACGTGCTTCCCGGCAACGCCGTCACCGGCACGGCGCATCCGGAAACGGATGAGGGTCTACGCCGCATCATGCTCATTGAGCGTCATGGCCGCGGCGTCGCGGCACAAGGGGCCGGCGTGGACGGCGGCGGGCCTGCGGGCGCGGGGCTGGCGGGAAAGCACATCGGCCAAGGTTGGGTGCGCGGTTTTACCATCACGGGCGGGGCCATCGCGAGCACCATCGGACACGATTCGCATAATGTCTGCGTGGTGGGAGACAACCCGGCGGACATGCTCGCGGCTGTCGAGGCCGTGGGGCAAGGCGGCTTCGTTCTCGTGCGGGACGGCGAGGTCGTCGCCAAGATCGACCTGCCGCTCGGCGGCCTCATGAGCGATAAGACGGCGGAAGAAGTCGCCCGCGAGCACGATTCCTTCATGGGGGCGGCCCGCGCGATGGGCATCGAGCCTCCACTCGACCCGATCATGGGCATGATCTTCCTGCCGCTGCCCGTCATTCCCACCCTGCGCATCAGGCCCGAGGGCATGTTCGACGTGACCAGGTTCCAGTACGCATAGGGGATTGAAGCGCCCTGAGCGAGCGTCCTGAGCTGCCCTCGGTTTGAAGCTCCTTTGATGGGGGCTGCTTGCGACGTGGCCGACTGGGTACCCTAAGGTGAAGCCGCAGGATCCGTGCGATTGCGTCTGCCGACGCGCGGACCTGCCGATATTTTGGGAGGTCACACGTATGGCCAGCAAGATAAAACTCATCGCCTCCGATATGGATGGCACGCTCCTCGACGAAAACGGCCAAGTGCCGCCGGAGACGTTCGACCTCATCCTCGCCCTGAGGGGGCGCGGCGTGCGTTTCGTCGCGAGCTCCGGGCGCCGGTACGATCGCCTCTGCGATTTTTTCTCTCCGGTGAAGGACCGTATGGATTTTGTCGCGTCCAACGGCGCCCAGGTCTTTGCCGATGGCGTACAGATCGATCGCGAGGTCTATTCGCACCTTGCGATTCGTCGGCTCGCCAAGACGGTCGCCATGTTCCCCAACATGCACCTGGCGCTGTTCGACCGGACCAAGTCCTATCTTCTCGACGATGAGGACAAGTTCGTGCGCGAAGTCGATAAGGACCTGCCCAATGTCGAGCGTATCTACGAGCTGCCCTCGCCGCAGGTGAGCATCATCAAAGCGAGTATCTTCTGCGATGACGGCAACGTGATGGACAACGCCTACGTGCTCCAGCGCGAGCTCGGTGGCCTTTTCACGTTCGCCCCCTCGGGTAGTTCCTACATCGACGCCATGCAGCCAGGCATATCGAAGGCATCGGGCATCGCCCAGGTCATGGAGTATCACGGTATCGATGCGTCCGAGGTCATGGCGTTCGGCGACGCGATGAACGACTATGAGATCATCCGCTTTGTGGGGACGGGCTGTGCGATGGCGAACGGAAGACCCGCCTTGCGTGCCGTGGCAGATCGCGTGATCGGCAGCAATGTCGAGCATGCGGTGCAGTCCGAGATGCGACGCGTTCTCGAATCTCTGTAACGGGCGAGAGCCTTCGCCCCCTCGACCGTGGATTGTACGTGGTCGGAGGCGAAATCGGATAGACTAGGAGCACTGCATCGCAATGGAGTGCGCTTCACCACAAGGTCGATTGCGCCGCCTCACATCGTTCGAAAGGACCCCCTCATGACAGAGACACCTTCCAGCCGCGTGGTCATCACCGTCCTTGGCAAGAACCGCCCTGGGATCGTCGCCGGTGTGACGAGCATCCTCTCCGAGGCGAACGTGGATATTCGCGATATCACCCAGAGCATCATCGAGGATATCTTCACCATGACGCTTCTCGCGGACGTTTCCAGCGCGACGCTCGATTTCACGCAGCTCCAGGAGGAGCTTGTTTCCGCCGGTGAGACACTCGGCGTGACGGTCGAGATGCAGCGCGAGGACGTCTTCCAATTCATGTACCGCCTGTAGCGGCATGTGCCGCGGGATGGGCATTGCTCCATCCGTCGGCTCGCTGCGCCAGACTCGTTCAGCCCGCCCCGGCCGCGTGCCGGGGCGCTCGTCAAAGAAGGAGCCCCATGTCCTACGACGCGCATAACATCTACTATCGCTTTGACGATCACTTGAGTCGCCTCGTCCTCGACTACGAGGCGAGCCGTCGTGTGGACGGGGCGTCCGAGCGCCTGTATCACGACATTCCCTCGGAGGAATACGGTGAGGATATCTTCCACGCCTACGACGTCAAGCGCGGCCTGCGAAATGTCGACGGGTCCGGCGTCGTTGCCGGTCTCACGCGCATCTCCGATGTCCATGGCTACAAGCGCGTCGATGGGAAAGTCGTGCCCGATGAGGGTCATCTGATCCTGCGCGGCTACGACATCGAGGATCTCATCACCAATGCGCAGGCCGAGGGCCGCTTTGGCTACGAGGAGGTCGCCTACCTACTCATCACCGGCGAGCTTCCGACTGCCGAGGAACTCGATGATTTCAACGGCCGCCTCGGTGCCTATCGTCACCTGTCGAGCGAATTCGTTCGTCAGTTCCCGATCACCACAGTGAGTCCCTCGATCATGAATGCGCTCCAGCGCGCCGTTCTGTTGCTGTACGCGTTTGATGCAGACCCCGACAACATCACGCCCGAACATGAGGTCGACGTCGCGATCTCGCTGCTGTCCCGTTTGCCGCGTCTGGCTGCGTTCGCGCAGACCTTCCATAGCGCCCAGGTGAGCGGCAAACGCGCGTCTGTCCCCATTCCCGAGGCGGGTTTTTCGACCGCCGAGGCGATCTTGCAGATCCTGCGCGGCGAGGACGGTTACACGCGTGAAGATGCCATGCTTCTCGACGTCATGCTCATGCTTCACGCGGAGCATGGCGGTGGCAACAACTCCACCTTCGCCTGCCGCGTGCTTTCGAGTTCCGGAACGGATGCCTATTCCGCTTATGCCGCGGCGAT
This sequence comes from Collinsella intestinalis DSM 13280, assembly GCF_000156175.1. Lineage (GTDB taxonomy): Bacteria > Actinomycetota > Coriobacteriia > Coriobacteriales > Coriobacteriaceae > Collinsella > Collinsella intestinalis. The sequence continues at coordinate 782,162 of NZ_GG692710.1, read as the reverse complement.
CGGCTCGCTCAAGGGCCCGCGCCATGGCGGCGCCAACGCCAAGGTCATGGCGATGCACGAGGACATCCGCGCCAACGTTGGTGACTGGGAGAACGAAGACGAGCTGGCTGCCTATCTCGAAAAGATCCTGCGCCGCCAGGCGTTCGACGGCAGCGGCCTCATCTACGGCATGGGACACGCGGTCTACACGCTTTCCGACCCGCGTGCGGTGCTGTGCAAGCGCTACGCCCGCGGCCTTGCGAACGCCAAGGGCATGGGGGCGGAGTTCGAGCTCATTGAGCGCATCGAGAAGCTCGCGCCCCAGGTGATGGTCGATGTCCGCGGCACCACCAAGCCCATCTGCGCGAACATCGACTTGTACACCGGTTTCATCTACAAGATGCTTGGAATTCCCGAGGCCATGTTCACGCCGCTGTTCGCCGTCGCCCGTACCGCGGGCTGGGCTGCCCACCGCATGGAGGAGCTCATTTGCGCTCACCGCATCATCCGTCCGGCATATCGCTCGGTGCTCGAGTCCGGTGAGTACATTCCGCTGGACAAGCGCGCCAAGTACCGCGGCTGTATCGCGGGATAGGGACGCGTCGTCTGCCGAATTGGGGACGTGGTGCTTTTGTGCACCCGTCCCCTTTCCTTGTCGGTGTGGTAGCATTGACAAGATATTTTGACTTGGTCGGAAACCAAGTCACCCCTTTGTCCTGGTCGGTAACCAGGACGCGACCAGAAGAGGAGCCCTGCCATGAAGTCTGGCATCCATCCCGAGTATGTGGAGTGCACGGTGCGCTGCAGCTGCGGCAACACCTTCAAGACCCATTCCACCAAGTCCGAGATCCAGGTCGAGCTCTGCAACGAGTGCCACCCGTTCTACACCGGCCAGCAGAAGTTCGTCGACACCGGTGGACGCGTCCAGCGCTTCGCCGACAAGTTCGGTGGCGCCGCTCAGGCCGCCCTCGAGCGCGAGGCCGCCAAGAAGGCCGCCAAGCAGGCCGCTGCCGAGGAGGCCGCTGCCAAGAAGGCTGCCGAGCGCGAGGCCAAGCTTGCCGAGAAGGCCAAGCGTGCCGCTGAGTACGAGAAGAAGGCTGCCGCTGAGGCCGCCAAGAAGGCCGAGGAGGCTCCTGTCGAGGAGACCGCCGCTGAGGCCGAGGTCGAGACCGAGGCTGCTGCCGAGTAGCTTTCGTCTGGCATGACGTACGCATAAAGCCCCGTGCCCGTTTGGGTGCGGGGCTTTATGCATATATGTGCGCGAGACATGTGCTACGACGCGGGCGTTCGAGGGGCCATAAGCGCTACGGAGATAGTTTCCCTGTGAGGACGTATATCTTGCGCATAGTATGCGTTCCATTTGGCTAAAGTTTCCTTAATTGTGTCTATGCCCCATGCATAGCAGCATGCGGATGCTCCGTGTGCGTGTGTATGGGTCATCGTGAAGAGGAAACCAAATGGGATTCGTTTCTAAGCTGCTCTCCTTCGGCGCCGACAAGGACCTGAAGCGTTATTGGAAGACCGTCGATGCCATCAACGGTCTCGAGCCCAAGTACCAGGCCATGGACTCCGAGGAGCTCCAGGATCAGACGAGGGTCCTGCGCGAGCGACTCGCAGCGGGGGAGACCCTCGACGACCTGCTGCCCGATGCTTTCGCCGTTGTGCGTGAGGCCTCTCGCCGCACGCTCGGCCTGCGCCATTTCGACGTGCAGCTCATCGGCGGAATGGCTCTGCATGACGGTATGATTTCCGAGATGAAGACGGGCGAGGGCAAGACCCTCGTCTCCACGCTTGCCGGCTATCTCAACGCACTCGCCGGTAAGGGCGTCCATATCGTCACCGTCAACGACTATCTCGCCAAGCGCGACTCCGAGTGGATGGGCCATATCTACCGCTTCCTCAAGCTCGAGGTCGGTCTGCTGCAGAATGGCATGCCGCTCGATCAGAAGCGCCGCGCTTACGATGCCGATGTCACATACGGCACCAACTCCGAGTTCGGTTTCGACTACCTGCGTGACAACATGGTTCTGCGCGCCGGTCAGCGCGTTCAGCGCGGCCACGCATTCGCCATCGTCGACGAGGTTGACTCCATCTTGATCGATGAGGCGCGCACGCCCCTCATCATCTCCGGTGCCGGCACCAAGAGTGCCAGCACCTACAAGGATTTCGCCCGCGCCGTCCGCGGCCTCACTCAGGGTGAGGAGGTCAATTTCGACATGCTTTCCGGTGAGGCGGTCGAGGCCACCGGTGACTTCGTCATGGACGAGGCCAAGCACACCATCGCCGCCACCGAGCAGGGCCTGAAGAAGATCGAGCAGCGCCTCGGTATCGAAGATATCTACAGCGATCTGTCCGGCGCCCTCGTCAACCATCTGCAGCAGGCGCTCAAAGCCCAGTACATGTTCCACCGCGACAAGCAGTACGTGGTGACCAACGGCGAGGTCAAGATCGTCGATGAGTTCACCGGCCGCATCATGGAGGGCCGTCGCTACTCCGAGGGCCTGCATCAGGCCATCGAGGCCAAAGAGGGCGTGCTGGTCCGCGAGGAGAACCAGACGCTGGCCACCATCACCCTGCAGAACTACTTCCGCCTCTACGACAAGCTCTCCGGCATGACCGGTACGGCCATCACCGAGGATGCCGAGTTCCGCGAGATCTACAACCTGCCCGTTCAGGTCATCCCCACCAACCGCCCCGTCGCCCGCGTCGATCACGACGACCTGGTGTACCGCACCATCGACGCCAAGTTCAACGCGGTCGCCGATGAGATCGAGCAGCGCCATGCTGCCGGTCAGCCCGTCTTGGTGGGCACCGTGTCCATCGAGAGCTCCGAGCGTCTGTCTCGCCTGCTCAACAAGCGCGGCATCAAGCACGAGGTCCTGAACGCCAAGTTCCATGAGCGCGAGGCTCAGATCGTCGCTCAGGCCGGTCGCCTGGGCGCCGTGACCATCGCCACCAACATGGCCGGCCGTGGTACGGACATCTTGCTCGGTGGCAATGCCGAGGAGATGACCGTCGAGGAGCTCATGGGCTTCGACTTTGGCGTGGACGCCACGGTTGTCGAGCGCATTCTGCGCGAGGCGAACTGGGAGCTCGTGGATGGCATCGAGCGCGGTGCCGAGCGCGTGGGCGAGCCCGCCGAGCGCGAGGGCTTCCCGCTCATGCTCACCGGCCTGCAGGAGCTCGGCATCGATATCACCGCCGAGCAGCTCGCCGATATCGCCCTCAAGCGCGAGCAGATCGGCGACAAGATGGCCGCCATGTGCCGTGCCGAGCACGATCGCGTTGTCGCGGCTGGCGGTTTGACTGTCATTGGCACCGAGCGCCACGAATCTCGTCGTATCGACAACCAGCTTCGCGGCCGCGCCGGCCGTCAGGGCGACGCGGGTGAGACTCAGTTCTACCTTTCGCTCGAGGACGACCTCATGCGTATGTTCGGCGGCGAGCGCATGGAGAAGATCTCCAACCTCATGGTCGCCACCGAGATGGGCGACGACATGCCCATCCAGCACAAGATGATTTCCAAGGCCGTCGAGGGTGCCCAGCGCAAGGTCGAGAACATCAACTTCTCCATGCGTAAGAACGTTCTCGAGTATGACGACGTCATGAACAAGCAGCGTCAGGTCATTTACGCCGAGCGTAACAAGATCCTGGATGGCAAGGACCTCTCCGATCATATCGACGAGGTCATTGGCGACACCATCAACCGCTGTGTGACGGAGTTCTGCCCCGTCGACTCCCATGATGGCGAGCGCGATCTCGAGGGTCTGCATAAGTGGGTCGTCGAGCTCACCGGACGCCCGGACGCCCCCGCGTTCGAAGATGCGCCCTACAACGCTCTGTGCGAGCAGGTCCTCGACTTTGTGAAGCACATGTACGACGCCAAGGCCGAGCGCCTGGGCTCCGACCTCATGGGCGAGCTCGACCGTCAGGTCATGCTGCGCGTGATCGACACGCGCTGGATGGGCTACCTGCAGGAGATGGACTACCTCAAGCAGGGTATCGGCCTGCGCGGCTTCGGCCAGCGCGATCCTCTCGTCGAGTACAAGACGGAGGCCTTCCGTGCCTTCCGCATGTTGGTTGACACCATGTACGAGGATTATCTTCGCACCGTTTTGCGCACCGAGTTCAAGGACCCGGGTGCGGTCCGCAACCGTCTTGAGGCCGAGAAGGCCCCGGCCCTGTCCGGTGTCCGCATGAGCGGCCCGGCCGAGGTCGACGGCGACACCGGCTCTTCGACCATCCAGCAGCACGCCGCCCAGCAGGCTGCCACCGCCGGCGCCGGTCATGCCCCGCAGGGTGCCGATGGCACGGCCGGCTCCACCGTGCGCACGTATCGCAAGGACGAGAGCGGCGACCCGTATGCCAACGTGGGCCGCAATGATCCCTGCCCCTGTGGCAGCGGCAAGAAGTTCAAGAACTGCCATGGCAGGAACCGCTAATGGCCGATGAGAGCCGCAGCGTTGTGACCCCCGCCGATCTGGACGCCCTCGAGGCGCGCCTTACCGAGGTCGAGGCATATCTGCACATCGATGAGGCCCGCGGCCGCGTGGGCGAATTGGAGCAGGCGAGCGCCGCCCCCGGTTTTTGGGACGATGCCGATGCGGCTCGCGCGCACATGGCCGAGCTCGCCCAGGTGAAGGGTGACGTGGCGCTTGTGGATGGCGCGCGTGAGCGCCTGTCCGACGCCCGCGCCGCCCTCGAGCTCGCCGAGGAGATGGGGGAGGAGGGCGGCGCTGAATTCGTCGCCGAGGCCACCGAGGCCGCTGCCGAACTCACGCACTCCATCGATGAGATGGAGCTCTCCAGCTGGTTCACCGGTGAATTCGACCATGGCAGCGCGATTCTGTCCATCAAGCCCGGGCAGGGTGGCCTGGAGGCCCAGGATTGGACCTTCATGCTGTTCAAGATGTACATGAAGTACTGCGCCCGCCGCGGTTGGAAGGTCACGGTCAACGATTGCCCCGCCGCCGAAGTCATCGGTATCGACCGAGCCACCATCACGGTCGAGGGCAAGGACGCGTTCGGCATGCTTCGCGCTGAGGCCGGTGTGCACCGCCTGGTGCGCATCAGCCCCACGGATGCCAAGAAGCGCCGCCAGACCACCTTCGCCGGCGTCGAGGTCATTCCCGTTCTTCCCGATGACATCCAGATCGAGGTTGCGCCCGACGATATTCGTGTGGACGTCTACCATGCGAGTGGCCCCGGTGGCCAGGGCGTCAACACCACCGACTCCGCGGTCCGCGTGACGCACATCCCCACGGGCATCGTGGTCACCTGTCAAAACGAGCGCAGCCAGATTCAGAACAAGGCCGCGTGCATGCAGATCCTGAAGGCTCGCCTCTACGAGCTCGAACTGCAGAAGCGCGAGGACACGCTCGACGAGATTCGAGGTCCCAAGACTGAGATCGGCTTTGGCAACCAGATTCGCAGCTACGTCCTGTATCCGTATCAGATGGTGAAGGACCTGCGCTGCGGCGTGGAGACGAGTAACGTCGACGGCGTGCTGGAGGATGGCGACCTGGACCCGTTCATCATCGGGTATCACCGTTGGGCAACCGAGCAGGCGGAGTAGGGCACATGGCACGGCGTATCGACATCAACCGCATCATTCAATCTCAATTCATGCGTGACCTGCCGGCCATCATGCTCGGTTGCGCCATCGCTGCGTTCGCCACGGACGTGTTCATGATTCCCAACGGTCTCGCGGCAGGCGGGCTCACCGGTCTTGCAACCATCATCGCCGAGCTCGGCCGTAGGGCCGGCATCAGCCTGCCCGTCGGTATACAGACCATCGTCATGAACGCGCTGCTGCTGCTTGTGGTGGTGCGCTCCGGTGGCCTCAAGTACGTCGTGCAGACCGTCACCGGTTTTGTGCTCTTCGGCTTCTTCACCGACCTGTTCGCCCCGTTCGTCCTGCACCTGCAGCATGAGGACATCATGCTTTCGGCGCTGTGGGGCGGCATCGTGTCGGGCATCGGTTACGGCCTGGTGTTCCGCTGCGGCGCCAACACGGGTGGGTCGGATACCATCGGCCAGATCATCGCTCGCAAGAGCTCCCTGCCCGTGGGCGCCACGGTCATGGCGATCGACGTGGCGGTGTGTGCGGCGTCGGCGCCGGTGTTCTCGGTTGCCAACGCATTGTACGCAGCCCTGTCCATGGTGCTCATGGGCTATGTAGTGGATATGGTCGTCGACGGCGGCAACACCCAGCGCGCCGCATTCATCATCTCCGACCATTTCGAGGATATCGAGCACGACATCCTGCATGCCATGGACCGCGGATGCACGCGCCTGATGGCTCAGGGTTCCTGGACCAAGAAGGACCGTCCGGTCCTGTTCTTCGTGCTTTCCCGTCGCGAGATCTCGATCATCAAGACCATCGTTTACGAGCACGATGCCGACGCGATGCTCATCATCACCGACGTGAACGAGGCCATCGGCTACGGCTTCAAGTCCGTCGGCTAGCGCGCGCCACGGACCTCAATGTAGGGATAGTCCCTAAATTGAGGCGGGCGCGTCTGCCGTGTTGCTTTGATGGTAGCGGCCCCATCTTGCTAAAATATTCAAGTCTGTAGTTCAAACGCACGACTCTAAGGAGCTCTAGTGGGTAACCACTTCCGTACGCCGAGCGAAGAGCCGGTGACGCCGCAGGTGCCGCAGGTCGGCACGCCCGCGCCGTCGCACGCCGAGCCTTCGTCCTCCGCGCAGGACCGCCTGTTTGAGCAGCCTGTCCAGCATTCCGTATTCGATGCCTCCGCACCTGCCGCCGACATTGCCTCGGCTGAGGGCTTTGCGCCCTTGCACCAGCGCGAGGCGGCCGCGGCGCCTCAGGCTGCCGCCAATCCCCTGTTCAGCGTTCCCTCGCCCGAGGATGTCCCGGCCTCGCGCCCGAACATCCCCTCGCCGATGGATCCCGCTGTGCCGGCGCCCCAGGAGACCGCCCAGCCCGGTGTCTTCATGACGCAGGCCGGTCCCGCCTCCGGCGTCATCACCGCCGATCAGGCAGATGAGGTCGCATCCCTGGACGCGGCGCTCGCTAACAACCCCGACTTCACCACGGTGTTCGCCCCGGTCGAGGATTCCCGTGCCCGCCAGGCCCGCGAGGCTGGTGTCGAGCCCGTGATCCTCATGGAGCACGTCACCAAGGTCTACCCCGCGCAGCCCAACAAGCCCGCGCTGGACGACGTGAACCTCGAGATCTATCCCGGTGAGTTCGTCTTTCTCGTCGGTCACTCCGGTTCCGGCAAGACCACGCTGCTCAACACGATGCTTCGCAACGTCAAGCCCACGAGCGGCCGCGTGATCGTCGCGGGCCAGGACCTCATGAAGATCAAGAACCGCAAGATCCCGTTCCTCCGCCGTCAGATCGGCGCCGTGTTCCAGGACTACAAGCTCCTGCCCAATCGCACGGCTTACGAGAACGTGGCGTTCGCCCTGCAGTGCATCGGCAAGCCCAAGGCCGTCATCAAGGCCCAGGTTCCCGAGGTGCTGCGCCTGGTCGGCCTGGCCGAGCAGATGGACTCCCTGCCCGATCAGCTCTCCGGTGGCGAGCAGCAGCGCGTCTCCGTTGCCCGCGCCATGGTCAACCGCCCGCCGCTGCTCATCTGCGACGAGCCCACGGGCAATCTCGACCCTGCGATCTCGCTGGGCATCATGAAGCTCCTCGAGCGCATCAACCGCACCGGCACGACCGTGATCGTGGCCACGCATGACCGCGCGATGGTCGACTCCATGCAGCGCCGCGTCATCGCCCTCGAGGGCGGCCGCGTGATCCGCGACCAGGAGAGGGGAGGCTACGGCAACTATGGCGCCTTCTAATTTCGGCTATTCCATCAAAGAGGCTTTCCGCCACTTCTTCCGCAACTGGACGACGTCCTTCGGCGCCGTCATCACTATCTTCCTGTCGCTGTTCATCATCGGCCTGTTCATCATCGGCTCCGTGCTGGTGAACTCCGCGATCGGCAACGTCGAGGACCAGGTGACCATCCAGGCTTACATCTCCGACAGCGCTTCCGATGAGGATGTCGAGGATTACCAGGATGAGCTCGAGCGCATGGACAACGTCAAGAACGTCGAGTTCGTGAGCAAGGAGGACGCGCTGGAGGAGTACAGCTCCACCATCTCCGGCAACGCCGACGCGACGCTTTCCGCTCTGGACGGTCAGAACCCCCTGCCGCGCTCCTTCCGCATCGAGATGGAGGACCCGTCCCAGGTCGAGGCCATGGCCGAGAAGATCAAGGACGATTCGGGCTTCCGCAAGATCGTCGATGACGCCGATCCCGAGGTCGACGACAAAGACGCCGATGTGGCTGAGAACGTTCGTTATGGTCAGGAGGAGGTCGGTCGCCTCTTCCAGCTGACTGGCTACATTCGCGTGGCCGCTGTGGTGTTGGTTGCCCTGCTCACCTTCGTGGCGTTCATCTTCATCAACAACACCATCCGTCTGTCCATCACCGCCCGTCGTCGCGAGATCGCCATCATGCGTCTCGTCGGCGCCTCCAACGGCTTCATCCGCGGGCCCTTTATCACCGAGGGTGTGCTGCAGGCCCTGCTCGGCGCCCTGTTCTCCATCGGCGTGCTTGAGCTGTTCCGCAACCTCGTCATCCCCAAGGTTGCTGAGAGCATCAGTTGGATGAGCTTCGCCGTGCCGATGAACATCTACTTCGCAACGTACGGCTCGCTTGTGCTGCTCGGCGTGATCATCGGCCTGTTCGGCTCGGCTATCGCCATGAGGCGCTACCTCAAGGTGTAGCGCGCGAACATTGTTCGATCCCATCGGAGACCCCCTGGGATATCCCACGTAAACGTCCTTGACCGGCGAGCTATGCTCGTCGGTCTGCGGAATGTTTACTTAGGGATGTCCCAGGGGGTCTCCTGCTCTCACGATGCTGCGCGCGTGTTGGGCATGGTCGTGGGGGTGATGTTGGCCCTGGTGATGCCTTGGCTTCGGCGGCTTGGCTTTTGGTGCGGACCGGGCAGGGGCTTGTTGGGTTGGGTAAAAGGGGCGGTAGCTTAGATTTCACCCTGTGATTGAAAGGAATGCATGGGTAGAGGTAGACATTCGAAGAACGGACGGCGTGGGCCCGCTCGGTCGCGGAGGCTTCCGGGACTGACGGGAACGGTGCGGGTGTATGACGCTCGCGCTGAGGTGGAGACGGCCGAGGGCGTGTATCGCCTGGGATCGCGCTCCATGCGCGAGGCCATGCCGGGAGATCGCGTATATGTGAGTTTGCATCGCGGCAAGGGCGGAGCCCGTCGTGCCGTTGTGGAGCACGTGATCGATCGTGCCGTCGCGGCGATTGTGGGCGTGTTCGAGCCTGCGGGGCCGTTGGGCGCCGTGCGCCCGCTTGACGCGCGCATCAAGCAGGATTTCTTCGTGCTGCCAGCCGACGATTCCCCGCGGCGTTTGGGTGTGGAGCCGGGCGACATCGTGTCCGCGCGCATCGTGGACTATCCGTCGCGCACGGAGTCCGGCGTGGTGACGCTCGAGCGGCGCATCGGCGATGCCAACGAGCCGAGTCTGGGCATCGAGTGCGTCATGGCCCGTTATGGGCTCGTGGACGGCTATCCGCAGGCAGCGGTCGACGAGGCTGCGTCGCTTGCGGTCGATGTCGAAGGCGCCCTGGCCGATCCACTGCGTCGTGATATCCGTGACCGCTTCGCTATAACCATCGACCCGGTGGATGCGCGCGATTTCGACGATGCCATTTCCGTCGCGCGCACGGTTCGCGGCGGATGGATGCTCGGTGTGCACATCGCGGACGTCTCGCACTACGTCGACTGGGAGAGCGCCATAGACCTCGAGGCGCGCCGCCGCTCGACCTCGGTGTACCTGGCCGATCGCGTGCTGCCCATGTTGCCTGAGCGTCTGTGCAACGACCTATGCTCTTTGCGGCCCGATGAGGACCGTCTTGCCTTCACGGTCGACATCGAGCTCGACGCCCAGGGTCGCGTGCGGACGTACGAGCCCTATCCGAGCGTGATTCGCTCTCGCGTGCGCATGGATTACGGTGCGGCCGACGCGCTGCTGCGGGAGGGCGAGCCGGATGGCGCCGCACTCGACGCCGCGGCACGTGGACGCGCCGAGCTTGCCGTGGAAGCCGCTCGCGACAACGGCGTGGACCTGCGCGCATTCCTTCGCAACGCCGATGCACTGGCCCGTGCACGCCGTGAGATCCGCCACAAGCGGGGCTCGATCGACTTCGACACGCCGGAGGTCCACGTCCTGCTCGATGAGGCGGGCATGCCCGTCGATATCGTCACGCGCGAGCGCACGGCCGCGACGAGCCTGGTCGAGGAGGCCATGCTGCTCGCCAACGAATGCGTCGCCGAGTTCCTGGCCGATCGCGATCTGGTTTCTGCCTATCGCGTTCATGAGGACCCCTCTCCCGACAGCTTGGCCTCGGCGGCCAAAACGCTCACGGAACTCGGGGCCGTGGAGGGTGGGCTCGCTGCGGGCATCATGCTCGGCGACCCTCGCGCTATTAACGCGGCGGTCGAGGATGCGGCGGGCACGGCGTTTGCCCCACAGGTCAATGCGCTGCTCCTGCGCGCTCAGCAGCGAGCCGTGTACAAATCTCATAACGAGGGTCACTACGCCCTCGGTGCTCGGGCGTACTGCCATTTCACCAGTCCGATTCGCCGATACCCCGATCTGATTGCGCATCGCGTTCTCAAGGTCGCCCTCGCCAAGCATGAGCTTGGGAAGAAGGAGGCGGCTGCTCGTGCTCCGCGACTCACGGGCAAGGGTCCGCAGGCGCTCGGGGCGATTTGCCCGCAGCTCTGCCGACAGGCGAGTGACAACGAGCGAGCGGCCGATGCGGCTGCGAACGCCTCGCAGAAGGTGAAGGTTGCGCAGTTGTACGCCGGTCGTATTGGAGAGCGGGACACGGGAACCGTCTCTTGGATCTCCGACCTCGGTGCATTCGTTCGTCTCGATGCGACAGGTGCGGAGGGGCTGATCCGCATGAACGCCCTGGGTGCCGAGTGGTGGGATTTCGACGATGTGCGCCTCACACTCACGGGCGAGTCGACGGGGACGAGGGTCGGCCTCGGCTGCCGTGTGGTGGTGGAGGTTGCGAGCGTGAACGTCCTGCGCGGACACCTTGACCTCAAGCTGCTTCACGTGAGCGGGTCGGCGTCGTAGTTGACTTTGGCTTAAGCGGTGGGGCGTCGCGCCCGTCCGCTCCGTGCGCTACACTGAGATTTCGACTCTATCAAGGAGGACACTATGGAAATGCCCATTGCGGCGCATGACATCGACTATGCCGAGAATCTGCTCGCCGAGGGTGAGCTTGAGACAGCGGCCGTGTTGTTGGAGGAGCTCGCGTCTGAGGCGGGGGAGTATGCCGACACCGCGTGCATCGCCACGGACGCCCGCCAGTGGTTCAGCTTCTCGAGCCCGTTCGAGTATCTTGCCTATCGCCGTGTCGAGCGCGATCCTCGCGAGCTCTCACAGGTCGAGGCGCCTTTCGATCGCCTGTATGCCGACCTGGCCTACATCTACATCCAGCGTCATGAGTACGAGTCCGCGCGCGACGCCCTCAAGCAGGCTGTGCGCTGGAACCCGATGAACTGCGCGCATCGTCTGAACCTTGCCGAGGTGTTTCGAGCTCTGGGCGACACACAGGAGTGGGCCGCGCTTTCCGCTTCCGTGCTTGACCGCGCGACCACGCCGCAGGCCCTTGCTCGTGCTTTCGCCAACCTTGGTCAGTATTTCCTTGCGGGCGAGAACCTGGCCGCTGCTGAGGGCTGCCGTCGTGCCGCGATTCGCGCCTGCGATGCCGATGCCGCTGCAACCGCTCTCGCCGCGCAGCTCGATAAGGAACATCCCGAGCTCGGCGAGCTTTCGGACGAGGTTGTGAACAAGCAGCTCGAGGAGCATGGCATTGGCACCGGTGCGAACGCCGAGATCGCCGTTTGCCTTCTCATGTGCGCGACAGATGCCGCTTCCGAGGGCGATCGCAACGAGGCGACCCGCTTGACCCTGCTCGCACGTGACTTGGTGGGCGCCCCCGCATGCGAGGCGCTCATCCGCCTGATTCGCGAGTCCGACGCCGAGCTCGCCCGCGAGCGTGAGGAAGCGGCCGCTGGCCAGGGAGCCGCGTCCGCAGAGTCCGACGACGGCGAGGCGACCGATGCCGCACCCGCCGCGCCAGCCGGCTCCGCGTCTTCGGATTCCGTCGACTTCAAGGACGGTGAGTAGCCATGGCCGATGGATTCGCCCGCAAGCCGCGCCGGGAGAAGAAGCTGATCGCCAAGAATCGCTCCGCGCATCATGAGTATTTCATCGATGAGACGTTTGAGTGCGGTCTTGAGCTCGCCGGCACCGAGGTTCGCAGCTTGCGTGAGCGCGCGTGTCAGATCACCGACTCCTTCGCCCTCATTCGCAACGGCGAATGCTGGCTGCACAACGTGCATATCCACCCGTACTCCAACGGCTCGATCTTCAATCGCGACCCCGATCGTCGCCGCAAGTTGCTGTTGCATCGCAAGCAGATCGACTACCTCGACGGCAAGTTGCGCATGCGCGGTGTTGCGCTCGTCCCGCTTGAGCTCTACTTCAACGAGGACGGCCGTGTGAAGCTGTTGCTTGGCCTCGGTCGCGGCAAGAAGCTCTACGACAAGCGCGAGGACATGGCAAAGCGCGACATGCAGCGTGAGATCGACCGCGCCCTCAAGCAGCGAAGCCGATAGTTGGCCGGGATTGTCGAGTGTCCGTCTGCGCCTATTTCGGCCGTCCGCGCCAAGTCCTATACTGGAGGCAAGCGCCTTCAGAAAGGGGAGTGCCATGGCAATCGATTCAACTGCGATGTTCGCTATGAGTTACGGGTTGTACGTGGTGTCCGCCGAGGCCGACGGCCTCAAGGCGGGATGCGTCGTGAACACCGCGGTGCAGGTCACGGCGGACCCGATTCGCATGAGCGTGGCGGTCCACAAGGACAACGTGACCGCCGGCGTCATCAAAAGCGCGGGCGCGTTCACGATTACCGCGATCGATCAGACGGCCGACATGCCCTATATCGGTAACTTCGGCTTCCGTACTAGCGACACGTATGACAAGTTCGCCAAATACGAGACTGCGGTCTCCGAGGTGGGGAGTCCGTATTGTCCCGAGCATGCATGCGCCGTGTACGGCTGTCGCTTGATCGACACGGTCGACGTGGGTACGCATTACTTGTTTGTCGGCGAGGTGGAGCAGGCCGAGCGCCTTTCGGATGAACCCCCGCTCACGTATGCGTACTATCACAGCACGCTCAAGGGCAAGACGCCTCCCAAGGCGAGTTCGTATCAGGCCGAGTAAAAAGCTCTTGCTAATAGGAAACAATTCCAGTAACATATTGGCAACGAGAGGTTCCGAGGTTCATTCCGCCTGTGTGTGGCATTTGGAACTTGGGTATACTCTGCTTACGTTCATTCGCCTGTGAAAGGAGCCATCATGGCTGACAAGACTTACAAGTTCGTTTGCGTTGTTTGCGGCTTCGAGGTCGAGGTCGACACCCCCGAGCTGCCCGAGGACTACGTCTGCCCCGTGTGCGGCGTTGGCCCGGATGAGTTCGAGGCCGTCGAGGAGTAACTCACATCCGCCACTGCCAGGTAACTGGATCATCAAGGGGACGTCTCTTCGGAGACGTCCCTTTTTGTGTGTCTGGTGAAGGGGCGGGGTCTTGGCCCGCCGCGATGGCGGGCACTTGGCCCACCGCGATTGCGGGCAATTGGTCCGCCGCGACGGCGGGCTCCTATGGGGGGATCCTGATCTTCAGTGCGCTTTTTAATCTTCGGTGCACCTGTCGACGAAAATTGCCGTGGAAATTGGCCTGTAAGTGCACCGAAGATTCCAAAGTGCACCGACGTTTGCCGAACTGCACCGAAGATGTGTTCGGTGACGAGGGTCATCCTGGAATCGAAGGCCTGTCCGGGACCCCAGGATCGGTTGCCAGCCCGGAATCGTCTGAAACCTACAATGTTCTCTCTCCGGCAAGCGGTACGCCGGCGGTGGCCAGTAGCTGAAAGAAATAAGACGTGTCGAGAGCCTGGGCAAATGAGAATCGGAGGATGACCGCTCCTGTCAAGTTGAGGTGCGATTCGCGTAGCCTTTCGGCTCGCATGGACTGGACGGCCAACTCGGTTTTCTCGACTTTGGAATGGCGTGCGCCCTTGGTGAGATATTTTGCAAATCCATCGAGCTCGGCAAGAATGTATCTGCCATCCGATAGTTTCCAGCCTAAATCTGCTCGCTTCGACACTCCGGGCATCATCGGATCCTCAATTTCGATTTGAAGCTCCGGTGTTTCAAATCCGAGCTCTATGATGACTGCCCGGACAATAGATTCCCCACCGTTTTCGCTTCGCCCATCGGCGTATTTAAGTGTTTCTCGCGCTTGCCTGATTCCACGTCGGCCCTTGCCATGCGCGGCGAAGTATTCGATCAACTGCTCTTTCGTCGCGAGACGATGATGGAGGACGGAGTCGACAATCGCGAGGCCTTGGCGAAAAGTGGAGGCGCAAAGGCAATCTAACGTCGTTTGCATGAGGGTGGTGCAAGGGATGTTATCCGCGAGTACGTGCCCACCCCCTTTATCAATGTGACAGGCGACTTGGCCGGGATGCTTGCGGCGGCTTTCGCTGGGCGATATCGCGACGTGCATCCGGGAAAGCAGTTCTTGCGGAACTTGAAGGCCGTGTGCCGCTGCCGCCGAAAACAAGCAAAACGTCCAGCCGGGATGAAGCGTATGGGCGGCTTTGAGCGTCATGCGAGCTTGCACCCGCGGATCGAGCTTGTTGAATGACTCGACGAGCGCATAGGCTCCTGGAAACGGCATGCAGACAATCCCCCTTGCCAGGCGATAGTCGAGTCTTCTCTTCTCATTTGGGTCTTTCGGAATCAATAGATATCCGTGTCGTATGGCTAATTCGAGCCTGCGTTCTGTCGTATTTCCAGAGTTCACGCCTCATCTCCGTTTCAGTGGGGTCCCACGGTGACCATACCGAAAACGCGTTCTGATGGTGTCGTTGTCCACCTGTCAAAAAACTGACCGTACTGGTATCGAGATGGAGCTCCTCCATAATGCATGCATTCACCATTTTCTTCGGAGGAATTGCGCATGCTTTTGCCTGGCAATGCAAGGCGGATCGGAGCGTTTCTTGGTATCGACCTTTTACACGGGGATCAGCCGACCGGTGTCGTTGTCACTCGATTGCATCACGTTCGCTCGAGATGGGCTGTTGTTTGAGCCGTCGAGCAATGCCCCGATTGTCCGGGCAGAATTCATCGAGCAGGGTGTGGAAGCGGGCGTTGTGGCTCGGCTCCAGAAGGTGCACGAGCTCGTGCGCCACCACGAACTCCAGGCACTCGGGCGGATAGGCGGCCAGTCGGGCGTTGATGCGGATTGCGCCGGTTTTCGGCGTGCACGAACCCCAGCGTGTTTTCATCACGCGAACGCTCCAACGCGTCGCATGGACGCCGATGCGGGCCTCCATGCGCTCGACCACATCGGGCAGCGCGCGCAGCACTTCGGTGCGGTAGAGCTCGTCGAGGGCGGCTTGATCTATGGTGGTTTGACCAGGGGCGCCCTGATCGCCAGCGTCCCGGCCAGAAGCGGCCTGACCGGGGATCGCCCGACCGCCGGCACCCTGCCCGCCGACGGCCTGACCTGAGTTCGCGTGAATGGAGTCGCGTGGGACGAGCTTTCCCCAGAGCGGTATGCGGTTGGGCAGCTCGCCGGCAAAGTCCGGCGAGGGCCTGCGCTCGATGTTGTGGCGGACGCGCTCGGCGATCCAGTTGCCCTTGCGTTCGAGGAACTCTTGTGCGCGGGCGAGCGGTAGATGCTGCGGGATGCTGAGCGTGACGGTCCCGTCCGCGCGAACGCGCAAGTTGAGGTTTTTCACGCGTTTGCGGACGACGCTCACGGGAATCTCGAGTCCGTCAACGTTGAGGATGATGCCTGCGCCCATCGTTGCGGACTCCTTTCGCTGATCTGCGACACTGCGGTCCCGTTCGTAAAGACCTGCCGACCAAGATGTGCTCCCGTGGGGAATTGTTCGCCCATGGGGCGTCCAACACGGTACCATAGACCGAATGTCACCAATCGAAAGGAGCGCCCATGAGTCACCATGAGCGCGAGGTCATCGGCGTCGATGACCGAGTCTCGCCCGCCCGCGCCATCCCGCTGGGCATCCAGCACATGATGAGCATGTTCGGCTCTACGGTGCTCGTGCCCGTGCTGACCGGCCTCGACCCCAATGTCGCCATCATGTGCTCGGGCATCGGCACCATCTGCTACCTGCTCGTCACCGGTAATAAGATCCCCAGCTACTTGGGCAGTTCATTCGCCTTCATCAGCCCCATCATCGCGGTCGGCGCCACACAGGGGCTCGATGCGGCCATGTCCGGCGTGATTGTCGCCGGTGCGGTGTTCCTGGTGGTGGCTGGCATCATCAAGTTCGTCGGCACCGGCTGGCTCGACCGCCTGCTGCCGCCCGTGCTCGTCGCCTCGGTCATGGTGGTCATTGGCGTGGGGCTCTCGGCCACCGCCGCAAACATGGCCTTCATGGGCACCGACGCTGCGGGAGCATCGGTTTTCAACCCGCAGGGCGCCATCGTGGCCGCCATCACCCTGCTCGCGGCCGTGATTTTCTCCGGCCGTGGCGGCATCGTCGGCACGGTGCCGGTCCTGCTTGCCATCGTCGTGGGGTACGCGGTCGCCATCGCCTTTGGCATGGTCGATTTCGCGCCCATCGCCGAGGCCGCATGGGTCGGTCTGCCCAACGTGAGCTTTCCCAAGTTCGACATGGGCGCTATTGCGCTGATTGCGCCGGTCGCCGTTGTGACGGTCATCGAGCACATCGGTCACCTGCTCGCCGTGGGCGAGATCGTCGACAAGGATTATCGCCCGTTGTTGCCGCGTTCGCTCGCCGGCGACGGTCTGTCCACCATGATCTCGGGCTTCCTCGGCGGTCCTCCCACCACCACGTATGCCGAGAACATCGGCGTCATGAGCGTCACGCGCGTGTATTCGACCCAGATCTTCTGGTATGCCGGTGGATTCGCGCTCATCGTCGGCGGCCTGTGCCCCAAGCTCGCCGCGCTCATCAACTCCATCCCCAGCCCGGTCATGGGCGGCGTGTGCCTGCTGCTGTTCGGCCTCATCGCCTCCAACGGCCTGCGCATGCTCGTGTCAAACGGCGTCGACTTCGACGTCAACCGCAACCTCATGATAGCCTCCGTCGTGATCATCCTGGGTGTGGGCATGGAGACCTCCGGCATCGCCATCCCGCTGGGCGACTACACCCTGCCCGGCATGGCGACCTCCACGCTCGTGGGCATCATCTTGAACCTGGTGCTCCCGCAGGAGAAGAAGGGCGAGGCGAGGGCTTAAGCTTCCACGCGCTCGGGTATAGTGGTTCCACGTGCCGGCGGGCAGAACGCGCTCGTTTCGGCAATCTCAGAAGCTTTCCGCCTCCATCCAGGCGGGGCCACAACGATAGAAAGAGGATGCACATGTCCAACCAGGGTAAGACGGTCAAGGCCCACTACCGCGGCACGCTCGACGACGGCACCCAGTTCGATTCCAGCTACGATCGCGGCGAGCCCATCGAGTTCGTGGCCGGCGCCGGCCAGATGATCAAGGGCTTCGACGCCGCCGTGCTCGACATGGAGGTGGGCGAGAAGAAGACCGTCCACATCCCGGCTGCCGAGGCTTATGGCGAGCGCTCCGAGGATATGATCCTCTTCTTCCCGGCCGACCAGGTGCCGGATTTCGAGAAGATCGAGGTCGGCATGAAGCTCTTCCTGCAGGGGCCTGGCGGTATGCCCGTGCCCGTGACGGTCGTCGAGGTCTCGCCCGAGGGCGTCAAGCTCGACGCCAACCACGAGCTGGCCGGCTGCGACCTCAACTTCGATATCGAGCTCGTCGAGGTCGTGGAGTAACGCCGCTCTCGCACAGATGAAATGGGATGCCCGGGCCCTTGAGGCTCGGGCATTTTGTTTTCCGGTCGTGCTTATGGCCGTCGTGGCTCGGGCATTTTGTTTTCCGTGCATGTCCTTGTCCGGGCTGGTCGAGCATTTCCCGATGCGCGAGTGCCTTTGGCCGCCCACGACGTTTACAAGCATAGTCTTTTGGGCAGAAGCAAAACGTTACTCAGGATATGACATTACGGCTGCCGCGAGCCGTCTGCCATGTGCGGCGAATCCGGCCGGCGGCCGTGAACATCACAAGAACGGAGACCCACATGTTTGAATCCCCGTCCCGCGTGCTTTTCGACCGCGACCCCGCCATCGCGCAGGCGATCCAGGGGGAGCTCACCCGCGAGCGTCGAAGCATCGAACTCATCGCCTCCGAGAATTTCACCAGTCCGGCCGTGCTCGAGGCAGTGGGCAGCGTGCTCACCAACAAGTATGCCGAAGGCTACCCCGCGCATCGTTACTACGGCGGATGCGAGCAGGTCGACGTGGTGGAGGATCTGGCCCGCGAGCGCGCTTGCAGGCTGTTCGGGTGCAAGCATGCCAATGTGCAGCCCTACTGCGGCGCAAACGCCAATCTGGCGGCCTACGCGGCCCTTGTGAAGCCTGGCGACACGATCCTCGGCATGAGCCTCGACCATGGCGGCCATCTCACCCACGGCAGCCCGGTGAACTTCTCGGGCAAGCTGTATAACTTCGTTCCCTACGGCCTGTCTCTCGAGACTGAGATCATCGACTATGACGAGCTCGAGCGCCTGGCCGAGGCCGAGCACCCGGCGCTGATCGTGGCTGGCGCCTCCGCCTACGCGCGCACTATCGATTTTGAGCGCATCGCAGCCATCGCGCATGGCGTGGGCGCCTGTCTCATGGTGGACATGGCGCATATCGCCGGCTTGGTTGCGACGGGCGCGCATCCCTCGCCCTTTCCGCATGCCGATGTCGTTACCTCGACGAGCCACAAGACCTTGCGCGGTCCGCGCGGCGGCTTTATCCTCACCAATGACGACGACCTGGCTCGCGCCATCGACAAGGCGGTGTTTCCGGGCACGCAGGGCGGCCCGCTCATGCATGTGATCGCGGGTAAGGCGGTGGCATTCGGCGAGGCCCTGCGCCCCGAGTTCAAGGCGTATATCGACCATGTGGTCGAGAACGCCGCGGCACTTGGCGAGGGGATGGCGGCAGGCGGCCTGCGACTCGTGTCCGGTGGGACCGATAACCACCTGTGTCTGGTCGATCTCACGGCCGCGGGCATCTCGGGCAAGGATGCCGAGACGCTGCTCGATGCGGTGGGGCTCACCGTCAACAAGAACTCGATTCCCGGTGAGACGCGTTCCCCGTTTGTGACGAGCGGCATCCGCGTGGGGTCTGCCGCGGCCACTACGCGTGGCTTCACGGCCGAGGAGTTTCATGAGATCGGCGGCCTTATCGCGCGCGTGGTGTTTGCTCCGCAAGACGCGAGGGAGCGCATGTGCGTGCGCAAGCGCGTGGAAACCCTGCTCGAGGCGCATCCGCTGTATCCGGGGATGGCGTAGCCGGGTCTTCGCTGCTGTCGAGGTCTCCGCTGCTGTTGGGACGTCCACCGCTACTGGGACGTCTCGACAGCCGAGGTCCCTGCCGCTGTCGGGACGTCCGCCGCCGCCGAGGTCCCTGCCGCCGCCGCGGACGTCTCTGCAGCCTAGGCTCTTACCGCCGTTTGGTGGCGAGGCGCACGGTGAGCGCCGCGAGCGCCCATGCGACGAGCGAGAACGCAGCGCCCACCAGGCCCACGTACGGCATGCCGGGCCCGGAGATGACCGCGCCGCCCACGGCGGTGCCGAAGGCGATGCCCACGTTGAACGCCGTGGGCTCCAGCGAGCTTGCCAGCGTGAGTGCCTGCGGGTACTCCTCGGCGGCGGTGGTCATGAACAGCGAGATGCACGGCGTGCTCACCACGTACATGGTGAGGGCGATGCCGAGGATGATCGCGAGGGCCCAGGGCATGGCGGGGCCGACCGCCCAGAGGCCGAAGAGCAAGACTGCCTGGATCGGAAAGCTCACGAGCATGGTCTTCACGCCGAAGCGCGCGTCGCACCAGCCGCTGAGCAGGTTGGAGGCGAAGCACATGCCGCCGTACGCCATGAGCGCGCCGCTCGCCTCGAGGGTTCCCATGCCGAGGATGTTCTCGAGGTAGGGCGTTACGTAGCCGTAGAACACGTAGATGGAGCCCACGCCGAACATGAAGATGGCGGTTCCGGCGATGATGCGCGGGTCGCGCAGGAGCGGCATCTGCTCGCGTGCGGTGGCCGGGATATCGGTCGCGCCGGTGCGGGGCAGCACGAGGATGAGCGCCGCACACACGACGAGGGACATGACGAGCGTGCCGATGACGGCGTAGTGCCACTCCCAGGTGGCGGCGATGAACTTGCCCGCCGAGGTGGAGATGACCATGGCGATGGAGAACGCGGCGTATACGAGCGAGATGCAGATCGAGATGCGCTTCATGCCGGCGAGCTCGGGGATGTAGGTCGCGCCGATGGCGAGTAGGGCGCCCGAGACCAGGCCGATGAGCACGCGGGCCGCAAGCAGCATCTCGAAGCTCGTGGCGAGCACCGCGGCGCTGTTGCCAGCGCAAAATAGGACGGAGTAGCCGATCAACAGCGTGCGGTGGGGGATGCGGCCGGTGCTGAGGGCCAACACGGGCGTTGCGATGGCGTAGGTGATGGAGAACGCGCTCATGAGCATACCCGCTTGGGAAAGTGGAACGCCGAAATCACGCGCGATCTCGGGTTGGATGCCGATCACGATGAACTCGGAGCAGCCGAGTGAGAACCCGAGCGCGATGAGCAGGCCGATGCACAGCAGCGCGTACGGGGTGAGGTGGACGGTGTCCTGAGGCGCGGCGGGTGCGACCGGGGTGTCGGTGCGAGTACTCGGTGTCACGGGTGCTCCCATCGTGATTTGGGCGTCATCGGTGTTCAAATTGACCATTATGCCATGGCTGGGAGCCGGCGGGCGAGCGCCCTCGACGAGGGGCGCCGTGCTCGCGAAAAGCGGTTTGCCGGCCTGACTCGGCCTCCCACGATGCAAAACGCCCCGTCGGGATCGACGGGGCGTCATATGGGTGATGCGGGCGTGTTCTCGCGTCGCTAGCAATCTTTCACGTTCATTGCGCGCATGGCGTTGAGGATGGCGATCACCGCTACGCCCACGTCGCCGAACACGGCGAGCCACATGTTGGCGATGCCCACCGCGGCGAGCGCGAGGATGAGCAGCTTCACGCCGATCGCGAACACGATGTTCTGGTGCACGATGCGCATGGTCTTGCGCGCGACCCGGATGGCGCGGGCGATATTGCTCGGCTTGTCGTCCATGAGCACGATGTCGGCAGCCTCGATGGCGGCGTCTGAGCCCATGGCGCCCATGGCGATGCCCACGTCGGCGCGGGTGAGGACCGGCGCGTCGTTGATGCCGTCGCCCACGAAGGCGAGGTTGCCTCGGGTGGAGTCGAGGATGCGCTCCACCTGTTCGACCTTGTCGCCGGGCAGCAGCTGGGCATGGTACTCGTCAAGACCGAGGTCGGAGGCCACGGAGCGGGCCACCTCCTCGCGGTCGCCCGTGAGCATGATGCAGCGCTCCACGCCCGCGGCGTGCAGGTCGGCGATGGCCTGGGCAGCGTCGTCTTTCACGGTGTCGGCGATGACGATGTGGCCGGCGTAGCTGCCGTCGATCGCCACATGCAAGATGGTGCCGGTGAGTTCGCAATCGGGGCAGGAGATGCCGTGAGCGCCCATGAGTTTGTCATTGCCCACCAGGACGGCATGTCCGTCGACGGTCGCCTTCACGCCGTGTCCCGACTCCTCGGCGGCACCCTCGATGCGCGCTTGGTCGATGATGCGCTCCGAATCCGCGGGAGCCTCGTCCAGATACGCCTTCTTGACCGAGAGGGCGATGGGGTGGTCGGAGAATGCCTCGGCATGCGCGGCCACGGCGAGCAGCTGGTCGCCGTCGATAGCGTCTGCCGGGTGCACGCCCACGACGCCGAAGGTGCCCGAGGTGAGGGTGCCCGTCTTGTCGAAAACGACCGTGTCGACTTGTGCGAGTGCCTCGAGATAGTTGGAGCCCTTCACCAGGATGCCCAGGCGGCTCGCGCCACCGATACCGCCAAAGAACGACAACGGCACGGAGATGACGAGCGCGCACGGGCAGCTCACCACGAGGAAGGTCAGGCCGCGCAGGATCCAGCCGGCCCAGGCGCCCATGCCCAGCAGCGGCGGGACCACGGCAATGGCGACGGCGGCGAGGGTGACGATGGGGGTGTAGACGCGGGCGAAGCGCGTGATGAAGTTCTCGGTGCGCGCCTTCTTCTCGCTGGCGTTCTCCACGAGCTCGAGGATGCGGCTCACGGTCGACGCGCCGAAGAGCTTGGTGGTGCGGATGCGCAGGACGCCGGTCATGTTGATGCAGCCGGAGATGACCTCACCGCCCACCTCGATGTGACGCGGCACAGACTCGCCGGTAAGGGCGGCCGTGTCGAGCTGCGAGGTGCCGTCGACCACGACGCCGTCGATCGGCACGCGCTCGCCGGGCTTGACCACGATGATGTCGCCGACCTGCACCTCATCCGGATCGACTTCCACGAGCTCGCCATTACGCTCGATGTTGGCGTAGTCGGGGGCGATGTCCATCATGGCGGCGATGGACTTGCGGCTCTTGCCCACGGCATAGCTTTGGAACAGTTCGCCCACCTGGTAGAAGAGCATGACGGCAGCGCCCTCGGCCATGTGCGGTTCGGTTTCGGGGAAGAAGATCATGGCGAATGCGCCGATGGTGGCGACGGCCATGAGGAAGCTCTCGTCGAAGGCCTCGCCGCGGCGGATGTTGCGCCATGCCTTGAGCAGGACGTCGTGCCCGGCGATGAGGTAGGGGATGAGGTAGAGCGCGAAGCTCGCGTACAGTGCGCCCGGCTCGCCGAAGATGCCCGCGAGCACGCCGAGCTCGTCGAGCGCCATGACGGTGAAGAAGAGCGCGAGCGCGAGCAGAATGCGCTTCAACCACTTCTTTTGCTTTTTGTTCATGAATGGTCCAATCGATGGGGCTCGCCGGTCGTCGGCGAATCACAGGTATCTGTGCGGGCTGGGCGGGCGGTCGGTGACCGCGCAGTTCGCTCAGCGCCGTCGGCGGGCGTCGGGCAGCGCGTGCGTCTTAGCGCAGGATCTCGCAGTCGGGCTCGACCTCGGCGGTGAGCTTGACCACGGCGTCGAGCACGGCGTCGAAGTCCTCGTCGGCGGCCTCGAGGGTGAGCTTCTGGGTGAGGAAGTTGATCTTGGCGTCCTGCACGCCGTCGAGCTTCTTGATGGCGTCTTCGAGCTTGCCGGCGCAGACGGCGCAGTCGATCTCGTCGAGCTTGAAAACCTTACGCATGATGGGGTCCTTTCGGTTGGTTGGGAAGACTATCGAGACCGTCCGGGTGGACGCTTGCTCGCGGTTCCTCAATGTAGGGACAGTCCCTACATTGAGGTGGGGGTTACTCGCAGATGTGGGTAAGGCCCTGGTCGAGGATGGTCAGGACGTGGTCGTCGGCGAGCGAGTAGTGGATGTTGCGGCCGTCGCGACGGAATTTGACCAGATGCGCCTGCTTGAGGATGCGCAGCTGGTGGGAGACTGCGGATTGCGAGGCGCCGAGGTTCTCGGCGATCTCGTTGACGCTCTTTTCATCGTTCATGAGGGCGTAGAGGATCTTGATGCGCGTGGTGTCGCTGAAGACCTTGAAGAGGTCGGCCAGGTCGTAGAGCAGCTCCTCCTCGGGGAGGGACTCCGCGGCGTCGTCCAGAGCGCGCTCCGGCGTGTCGGCGTTCAGGCCGCACTGGTTCTCATGGGTATCCATAGTACCTCCTTTCATATGAACACATAATCATATATCTACTACAAATGATTATATGAACGTATGCTCATATGTCAAGGAGACTATGGTGAATCTTCGGAAATCGGCCGACGCCAACCTCATATCGACCGATTTGCCCTGCATTCCGGATCAACTGCTTGAACTGGATGAGCTTTTTCGTATCGATTTGAGGAATCACAAAGTAGCTGGAGCGCATTGCTCGAGTGAATCCTGCGGTTTTAAGGAGGGCGAAGCGTTATATATCAGGCGGATTCAGGAATCGATACGAAAAAGCTCACTGAGCCTGAGATGGGCTCAGCGATTTGTTCCCGATGGACGGTTTTCGTGGTAGGGCCAAGCGCGGAAAAGCGCGTCACGCATCTCGGATTGCTTTCGGGCCAATCTCGGTGTGGGACTTGGCAGCTTTGTATTCAGGGTGTTGGAGAGGCGTTGTGCGAGCAGCTCGAAACGCGCACGGTCCGAAATCTGCTTATAGGAGATGCGGATTACCTCGATGCCCATGCTTTCCAATGCGAGCGCCCGGTCGTCATCGGCTTGCGCTCTCCCGCGGCTGTCGTGCACCATTTCACCTTGGCATTCCACGATGACCATAGGGTGATCGGGTGTCTCCTCCCACACGATGTCACCGTACGCCTTTTTCAGTCCGCAAATGCGCCGGGCGCTGTCATCGAGCTTGATTTCAAGGTTGTTTTTAAGCCCGCCGAGCCCAAGACCTCCTAACCGTTGAGGCGACCCGATTAGGATGGAGGCTTTCGCCTCGAAGGGGGAGGCGACTTTCCCGGTGACGTATCGCATCGCCTTTGCAAGTTGGTTCCGTCCGCGCATCCCCTTCCCAGCGTTGAGGATGTAGCGGATATCGTCGAATTCGAGAAGGGGCGGCCTGGTCCACAAATCTGAAGGCTTCCCCTGGGTATCGGTTATGCATTGCCAGGAATCGAGTCTCTTGAATTCGCTTTGTATTACCGACTGATAGATGGCGTCGTCCATTTTAATGTTGGGGGAATAGAACGAAAACGAACCGGTGAATTCGTATATCAGCAAGGCCGTGCTGATGGGGTCGAGATGAGTTGAGAGCATCAACAACGTAAGGAGAGGAGATGTGACGGAGACGTCGAACGGCGTGTCGACAATCGCCTCCGCGGGCATGTCTTTGGTCCACAGATGCTGTTTCACAAGCGTTGAGGTCAGGCGGTCGCGCCCGAAGCTCAGTGCATGGATCGGGATGTGTATGATGCCTGTCGCGACTGGGCTTTGACGGAGTCGGGCTCGTCCATAGGGGGTATCGAAGTCGGGGATCGGGGGAAGGGCATAAAGGTAGCGGGGCGGTGTCCTGTAGTACCGCAGTGCGGATATGTCGCAGAGAACCTTTGTCATGGCGGACAGGATAAGGGACGTCTGCCCGTGGGGCAATGGATTCCCCCGAACGGTAGCCAATGGCAAATTAGCGGTTCTACCTGTATGTTCAATACAAATAATTGTCAGAAATACGACGGGTCCACGTTGGATGACGTCAGGCGGCCCGTCAGATTGAGGGCAGATGCACGGCATGGGGCGGTTGTCTGCCGGGCGATTGACGAATTTCGCATGAGGTGCGAGCGACTTGGGCTCGAGCTGCGGCCAGGGGATGGCGTGCCCTAGCCTCGCGGAGCTTTTTCGTACTAATTTGGAGGTTGGTCGAGTATGGGGCATGTTTTGGTGCGTGTATTTGCAGGAAAAGCTTACATACGCCAGGGCTCTATAACGCAAATCGTCAAATCGATACGAAAAAGCTCCACGAGGGGCTGCGGCCTTATATCTGGGTGCCGCCGATCTCCGGTGGCAGGGAAATCGAGCGCTTTGCGGCGACGGGCGTGAGCAGCAGCCCCACGATGGGACAGAGAAAAATGCTCGGCATCGAGGCGTTTTGGGCGTGGCCGAACGCCATGAGGATGAGGTCGGTCGCGACGCCGGCTATCGCGGATGGGGTGCACGTGATCCCCAGGAGCACAATCGCGAGGATGAGGCCATCGGCCCCGGTCCACGTCTTAGGGATGCGGCAACGCTTCCGCTAGAACACGATGCCCAGAACGGAAGTGGTGAACAGCGCGGCAGCGATGGCGCCTACGAACGGGGCGATGCCGGGCACCACCAGGCCGTAGAGCCAGTTGTTGTCCACCTTGTTGCGAATGGGCAGCAGCTGGTAGGCGATGCGGGGGCCGAGGTCGCGCGCCTGGTTCATGGCGAAGCCGGTCACGCCGCCCAGGCCCATGCCCACGGCCCAGACGAGCAGCCCCACGCCGATCCCCAGCGCGAGCAGGTTATCGCCCGCCTGCGCCGCGATCGCGAGGATGCCGGTGAGGAACACGAAGGTGTCGAACGCCTCGATGCAGAAGTTGCGGACCAGGTTGTAGGACTCGGGCGTGGGGTTGGTCGAGAAGATGTTGCGGATGGCGACGCCGTCGACCTCGCCTTCGGAGGCGCGGAAATCATCTGCGTAGATGAGCCATGCGATGCATGCGCCCGCAACGCCGCCCAGCATCTCGGCGATGGCAAAGGGCACCACGCTGCTCCAGGGGATGAGGCCAACGATCGCCTGGCAAAGGGCCATGGCGGGGTTCATGCACACGCCGCCGAAGATGAACAGACACACGCTGATGCCAAACGACCAGGTGGTGATCGCGAACATGTGGCCGGAGCCGCGGTACTTGCTGCCCTTGAGCGTGATATCGCAGTGCACGCCGACGCCGAAGACGATCATGAGGGCGGTCGAGGCGAATTCGGCGAAGATGTGGTTGATCATGAGGTTCCTTTCGATGGTCGTTTCGTCTGAGGCGATCGTTGCCGCGGTGTGTCGTGCTGGTCTGTCGGCGGCGGCGATCTTATTTGGCGGGCCGAGTCGTTAGCGCTGAACGACGACGCCGAGCCCATCGGGGATGACGGCGAAGCGCGCGTTCGGCCCCTTGAGCTCACGCGCCAGCTGCACGGCCTCGTCGACGGTGCTTGCGGGTGTCATGTGCATGGCTCGGATCATGTCGTGGTCGCACAGGTCGCTCACGAGGATGACCGGATGATGGGCGAGGATGCGCGCGAAGATTTGGGCGGTCCACTGGTCGGGCAGCGTCTGGTCCTTGGGACGGTCGATGCAGGAGCGTTCGAACGCGGCGGGGTCATTTTCCGCGATGTTCTTGAAGAAGCCCTCTCCGCCGTGGCCGTCGGCGCATCCCGCGACCGCGATGATGACGCCGCCTTCGTCGAGTGTTGCTTCAGCGGCGGTCATGCCCTTGACGGCCTGGTAGATGTTCTGGTCGAGCGGGTAGCCGCCGTTGGTGGTGATGGCAACGTCGCAGTCCACGGCGCTCACGCCGGCGAGCCCGCGCACAAAATCGCAGCCCGCCTCGTGCGCCGCATGGATGTCGCCCGCGAACGCCCCGATGACATGGTGCTCTCCGTCCAGCACGACGTTCAAAATGAAAGCGAGGCCCGCCATTTCGGCGGCGGCCATCATGTCGTCGTGCACGCGGTTGCCCTCGATGATGCCCGCTCGCGACCGCGGGTCGTGCACGAACTGCCCGTTGTGGTTGTACATGATGGTCTTGTAGGAGGCCACGCCCGGCAGCACCGACTTGCGAGACCCCGAGAAGCCGGCGAAGAAATGCGGCTCGATGAAGCCCTCGGCGAGCAGCAGGTCGGCTTCGGCGGCGATACGGTTGATGATGCACTTGCCGCCGGAGGGCAGGGTCCCGATTTCGACCATCGCCTCGTCGTCGGTGGCGACGTGCATCACGATCTCCTCTTCGGCGACGATGCGTTCGCCATACTTGTCCACGAGCTCCTCATGTGTGGACGCACGGTGCATGCCGGTCGCCACGAGGATACGCACGCGCGCCTCGGGTGCCGCCGCGTGGATGCGACGCAGCAGGATGGGCATCGTCACGCGTGAGGGAACCGGGCGCGTGTGATCGGAGCTGATGATCACGATGTCACGTTTGCCCTGGCAGAGCTGCTCGAGTGTGGGCGAATCGTAAGGGGTGTCGAGCGCCCGCTCGACGAGCTCCTCCTGCCCAGCGTCGGGCGTGAAGTCTCCCTGTTTGCCCGCGAGCACGCCGACGACGCTTTCATCCGGCAGGCTCAGATGCATCCGTCCTCGGTCATATGGCAAATCTATATCAAACATGTGTGCCCCTCTCTTGGTTGATTGCCGGTACGGACGAGGGGTAACTATGGTTGTGATGGCATCGGGGCGGTCTGACCTTTGTTGTTACCATTTGGTGCAGCTTCGGCTTCACAGTCCGATAGAGTTGCGCTTTCCAGAGGTCAGGTAGGGGAGGGGTGCGCGTGATCGAGAGATCTGACTATCTCGTCGACTTTTTGCGCGAGCGGGGATTTCACGAGATGCGCAAAGCTCGCCATGAGTATCTCTCGTACTACGGCTTCGATCAGGAGTACGTGTTCGTTCTTGTGGAGGGCGTGGTCAAGGCGAGTGTCACGCTGCGCGAGGGCACCCGGTTCAACATCTCCTACATCAAGGGTCCGAGCCCCGTCTCGCTTCTCCGCGACGAGGTGAGCAGCCGTGCGAAATCCCCCTACAGCGTGCGCGTGGAATCTCCCGAGGCGATCTACATGGCGGTTCCCCGCGTGAGGTTCTGGGAGTTCGTGAATGAGGATTCTCGCCTGCTGGGCTATGTGAAGGACTATTACCGCGCGAGCCTGGAGGAGAGCCTCTATCGCATGCGTTACCTGACGATGAACGGGAAGGTCGGCGCCGTGGGAGGGTTCTTGTACGACCTGAACGAGCGCTTCGGCGTGCCGTGCGACGAGGGGAGCGTGATCGCCCTCGATGTCACAAACGAGGACATCGCGCAGTTCTGCGGGACCTCGTCGCGCACGAGCGTGAACCGCATCCTACGCGGTTTCAGAGAGCAGGGCGTCATTTCGACGAGCGGGCACGATGGCCGCATCGTCATCCACGACGCGTCCATGCTGGAGCGCTATGTGATGGACTGACCCAGGTCGGGTGAGCATGGGCTCGCCGGGCGCCCGCGAGTCGGCACGCGCGAGGGCGAATTCATTTCTGCTGGCTGTCGCCGGCGCGTCCTATCCGTTCACCAGGGCGATAAACGAATCGAGCGAATACTCTCCGGAGATGCGCACGCGCGGGAGGGCGGTGACGTCGTCGCCCACATGCGCCCACGAGTTTTGCGTGGTGAAGGCGCAGAGGATGCCGGCGTCTCGCACAGCCGCGCGGCCGTCGTCGGTGACGTCGCCAAAGGGATAGGCGAAGGCCTGGGTCCCGCCCACGATCTCCTGCGCGTGCTTGAGATCTGCCGTGATCTCATCGCGGCTCATGGCGCTGATGATGCCGCCGTGCCCCACGTTGCCGCCGGGTTTGTGCATCCCAAAGGAATGGGACTCGAAGGCGACGTAAGGGCTGCGGTGGTCGATGACCTTTTGGGCGGCGTCGGCGTCGCTGGCGATGACGAACGAAGTCGCGGGCACTTGATACTTTTCGAGCAGGGGCACACCGACGTTTAGGAAGCCCATCTCGCCGTCATCGAACGTGAGGACGACGCTCTTTGCCGGAAGGCTGTGCTTCCCCTCGATGAAGGCCTTCACCTCGGGATACGACGGGAAGTAGAAATCGTTTTCCTTGAGGTAAGAGAGCTGCTGCTCAAACGCGGTGCTGGCGATGAAGTTGCCGTTGAGGTCCGCCGGTGGGTTTGCGGGGTCGTATACGTAGTGGTACATGAGGATGGGCACGCCGCCCTGCATGGTTTCCATCGACTCGACAACATGCACGGTGCGCACTGCCTTTGCGGTATGACCGGACGAGTCCGACACGCGATAGGTCACTTTGTACGTGCCGGGTTTGGAGGTGTCGACCTTGCCCGAGGTTTTAATCTTGGCGTTGAGCAAGCCGTCGGCGGGCTCGGCGGCATGGGCACCCGCCTCGAGGTATTCCTCTCCCTTGAGCACATAGGTGTCTTTGGATCCGTTGAGGCCGATGACGATCTCGCCGGCGCCGCCGTCGGCCGTGCTGTCTTCTATGATGGGCGCGCTGCCGGGCTTATCCTGCGAGGGGTTGCCGCCTTTGGACATGGCTCGGAAGAGGGCCGTTCCTCCCATGCCGACAAGCGCGATGAGGACGAGCGCCGCGGCGATTCCTGCGATGCGCGTGCGCGAATTGCGCGGGGTCCGGCTGGAGCGCGGGACCTGGCTGGAGCGCGAGGTCTGGTCGTAGCGCGGGGCCTGACCGAGGCGCGGGGCTTGACGGGAGCCTGTCGCTCGATTGGGGCGCGGTGCTCGGCGCATGTGCGGTTTGGCAGGGGCCTGCGGATGATGTGTGACCTGGGGGCGAGCCACGCCCTGTTGACGAGCGGGTTGCTGCGGATGGCGCGCGCCCTGAGGGCGGGGTGCGTGTCGGTTGCGATCGCTGGGGTTCACGTCGGCCTCCTGCGGACGATGGGCGTCATGGCGTCGAGTGTAACGCGAAAACGCTCCGAGAATAGGAGCGTTTTTTGCGAGTCATCTTATTAAATTGTCACGCAGTCGTTGGTGGCGGAGCTTTTTCGTACTGATTTTGAGAAACCCGGAGTATGAGAGGTCTTGAGAGCGACAAAACCGCAGGTTGCGTCAAGGCGCAAGGAGTATGTACTCGGCAAATCGGGAAAACAGTACGAAAAAGCTCGACCTTTCAGCGGGGTCACCGCCCCGGCGCAGCACGACCCTACTTGAGGAACATGTTCTTGAGGTTAAACTCCGCCTGCACGGTGCGCAGCATGAGGTCCGTGTCGTCGAGGCCCAGGTGCAGCTCGTTCTCGTCGGCGGCAAGCGTTCCGCGGCGGCGCGCCCAGTTCTGCAGGCTGGCGGGCGCGCTCTCACGCGGGAGGGTGCGGACCTCGCCGTCGACGGAGCGGCAAATGTGGCGTGAGTCGATGACGATGATCTTGCCCGCGCGGCGCGCCTCGGCGTAACCGGGCAGGTGCAGCATGAACCAGCTGTCCTCGAAGGCTGCGTTGTGCGCCATGATGGGGTAGCGCTTCATGAGCTTGAGCAGCTCCTTTTGCAGCTTCACGTCCTCGCGGAAGGGCGTCTTGCCGTCGAGGTCGGACCACTGGATATGGTGGATGTCGGCCAGCGGCACACCCGTCTCGCGGTACATATCGGGGATGCCGCAGTAGAACGCCTGCGGGTCGTGCGGCACGGCGTCGCTGGTGAGCTCCATGATCTCCCAGCCCACGTTGATGATGTAGCCGCGCTCGGGTGCACGCCCGGTGGTCTCGATGTCGATGCCGAGCACCGTGCCCTTGATGGGCTTGCGCACGTAGGCGACGGAGTAGGCGTCGCGGTCGCCGCGGACCTCGCGAGCGACGGCGCTGGCGGCACGGCCCTGCATCTTGCCGATGCCGGCGCACAGGTCGGCGTCCGTTAGGTTGCGCGCGAGCAGCGGGCTCGAGAGGTTGCGCAGGCGCGCCTCGCCGATCTGATCGCACAGCTCACGGTTCTGATCGGCCAGCGTGAGGATGACGCCGAAATCGAAGCCGGGCTCCTCGTTTGTGCGCCATTCGTCGAGCAGTGCCTTCATGGCCTCCTCGCCGCGCTGGCGCTCGGATTCCATGGCGTCGTAGTCGCCGTAGATGAACATGGGGATGAAGGGCTGCATCGAGTATTCGAGTGCCTGCTGTGCGTTCATGGGAAGAGCTCCTATCGTTAAGAATGCGGCCGCGCGGCGGTGCTCGTCGGGGTACTTTGGCGGGCCCGTGCGCGGTCGAAGATCGTTCGAACACGAGTATAGAGGGTCTCGGCGGGGCTGAAGTGTTTGAGGTGTGAAACTTATTTAGTGACAATTCGGATGCGGCCAACGTGGCCGAGACGATATCCATCGGAACGAACTAGTTCCCGATCGCCGAGCGGCGGATCCAGATCTGCATATGTGTCGCCCGACTGCGGAAGACCGCGGTCGGGCGGCTTTTTGTTGTCTGGAAGGACTGCTGTCTGTCACGAGTTATCCAAAGGCAACTTTTAGTATACTGGTTCACTCGCATATCGTGCGTTTGCCAAGTGGTGCGCGGGGTATGTAAACAGCTACGCCTCGGGGCCCTGGGCCCCGTTGAATGTTCCCGTTGAGGAGAGTTGGCCGTGGATCTGCTGCTGCATTTCATAGAGCATGCGCTCGAGGATACCCTTGCGCTCGTGCCGTTCCTGTTCGTGACCTATATTGCGCTCGAGGCGCTCGAGCATGCCGCGGGCGCCCGTGCGAACGCGGTGTTCGCCGC
>NZ_GG692710.1:723184-749985 GCF_000156175.1 Collinsella intestinalis DSM 13280 | reverse complement strand
CGCGGGCGCTGCCGGACCGGTTGCCGGCGCGCTGCTGGGCGTGGTCCCGCAGTGCGGCTTTTCGGCCATGGCGGCCACGCTCTACGCCGGTCGCGTGGTGACGCTCGGCACGCTCGTGGCGGTGTTTCTCTCCACGTCCGATGAGATGCTGCCCATGTTGGTGGCCGAGCGGGTCGACGCGGGGTTGCTGTTCCGTGTGCTGGGGCTGAAGGTGCTGGTCGCTCTCATCACGGGCGTGCTTGCCGACCTCGCCATCCGCGCGCTGCGCAAAAACGCCCGCGTGCACGCGTTCTTGCGTCGCACGGTGTTCTCGGTGCGTCGCGACGGCATGGAGGCCGACGTGGTAGATCAGATGGCCGAGGGCGGGGAGACTGCCGAGCACATTTGCCGTCTGTGCGAACAGGATCATTGCGGTTGCGGGCATGATCACGTACATGCGCATGGAGACGAGCACGGCCATGCGCACGGTCATGAGCGCGGCTATGAGCACGGTCATGAGGATGCCGACGGTCACGTGGCGGGTTGCGACCATGATCACGGCCACGGCCACGGCCACAGCCACGCGGGCGGGCGCTTCGGAATCGTCGGGTCGATCTTGATGAGCGCCGTCTCGCACACCGTGCAGGTGAGTCTCTTCATTTTCCTGGTGACGTTCGCGCTAGTGCTCGTTCTGGAAACGGTGGGTGAGGATGCCTTGGCCGCGTTCCTCTCGGGCAACCAGCTACTCGCGGTGTTCGCCTCGGCGCTGGTGGGCCTGGTGCCCAACTGCTCGGCGAGCGTGGTCATCACGCAGCTCTACCTGGAGGGCGTGCTGGGCTTCGCGCCGCTCATGGCCGGCCTGCTCACGTCTGCCGGCG
The DNA here is from genome assembly GCF_000156175.1 of Collinsella intestinalis DSM 13280. Taxonomy (GTDB): domain Bacteria; phylum Actinomycetota; class Coriobacteriia; order Coriobacteriales; family Coriobacteriaceae; genus Collinsella; species Collinsella intestinalis. Next base: position 749,128 of record NZ_GG692710.1, on the reverse strand, counting down.
TGGGGTACCTGGTGCTGTTCCGCACCAACCGCCATCCGCGTGAGAACGCCGTGATCGTGGTTGGGCTGTTCTTGGTTGCATGCGTTTGGGGTCTGGTGTTCGCAGCGCTTGGGATGTAAGGCGCCGTCTGGTGCGTTTGTAAGGGGGCCTCGGTGCCAGAGCGGTACCGAGGCCTCTTTGCGTTTGAGGCGGGCGTGAAGGGGGGGTGCGGTTAGCTGTCGAGAGCCTCGCGCAGGAGCTGGGCGAGGTTGCGCTGGAAGCGTTCACGGTCGTCGTCGGTGAAGGCGGCCGGCCCCTGCGTGCGTCCGCCCGCGCGTCGGACCTTCTTCTCCTCGTGGCGGATGAACAGCTGCATATCGATGGTGGCCTTGTTGTAGATGTGCCCGCGCACGCCGATGGCGGCAGCTCCGCGGCCGAGTACCATGCTGGCAAGGCCGATGTCCTGCGTGACCACCACGTCGCTGGGCTCCAGGCGCTCGATGATGGCAAAGTCCGCGCTGTCGGCGCCGCATGAGACATCGAGGGTCTCGGCCCAAAAGCCGGGATGCGTGGCGTCGCGCCCGCGGGCGTGTTCGGCGTCGCGCGGGTCGTCGCGGCGGATGCGGCGGGCGAGGTTTTGCGTGGAGTTTCCGGCGATGAGCACGGGGATGCGCGCCGAGCGTGCGCAGGCGAGCGCCTCACGTGTGACCGGGCACGCGTCGGCGTCGATGATGAGGGTGGGGAAGCTGCATGAGGTGCAGTCTTCATTATTCATTTCGAGCGTATCGGCAAGAGCCTCGTCAGATTGATGTGCCGTCATGCTTCCTTCTCCGTTCTCGATCGTTCGAGCATTTATATCTTATCAACGGAATGTGCCCGCTCTTTATTTGCCGAAAGACAGACGGTACTCTTAGCTGAGTGATATACCCTTGATGGAAGGACCGGCAAGGTGATTACCGGAGCAGCGAAAAATAAGGTTGACGCCATCTGGCAGAAGATGTGGGAGGGCGGCATCACCAACCCGCTCGACGTTATCAGCAACTTGACGTACCTCATGTTCATGCGCTCTCTCGAGATACAACAACACTAACTGCCAGGACGCCCGTTCCCTCTGCAGGGATGGGGACTTGCTTTAATGGTTTTGGAGCAGTGTCGTTCTGACCGGTAGCCCAGTTGGTTAACGGTGGAAGGGAATTAAAATGACCGAAAAAATAAACGATGATACTGAAAATAATAAAGAGGAAAATGACGACTGTGTACAATCTCCTAATAATAAAAAGCGTTTTGCAGTCTTTGCAGCGTTGGGTCTGGCATTAGCCATTGGTAGCGGAGGTGCATATTACGCTTATGACTATGCTCAAGATTGCAGTCAGCACAATCAGCAACTTGAAGTTATTTTTTAATGATTCTATAAAGGCTGCCAAGTCAATTGATGTTGATCAAAGCACTTTAACTTATGAAACAAGGCTCAATACTATTAATGACGCATATGAGGCTAAATCGAATTTAGAAAAAGAACTTAAAGATGACAAGTATAAGTACGCAGATGGCACTTCTCCTAATTGGGGTGCCGTAATTGGTTGCTATGACAATGTCATTACAAAGTGCAAAGAAGCGCAAATCGATAATTGGAATGCAAAAGTTCAAGAGCATGTGACTTTTGACGTTAATTCTTCTAGTAATGTTGAAGAATTGGAGCAGCATATTAATAGCCTTAATGGGTTAAATGCTGAAATCACTAATGAAGATGCTCGCGAATATATTCTTGATGCTGATGAGAAAGCTAAAACCAATTTAGAGAATACTATCCAAGAGCAAGTTGCACGTTATCAGGGCCGTATTGAAGCTGTAAAGCAGGAGCAGAAGAAGGCTGAAGAGGAGCGCCAGGCGGCTGCTGCTAATCGCCAAAATAATAGTCGTAATAACTATTCTGGTTCTTCTAATAGTGGCGGCGGCGGTTCTAATTTCGGTGGTCCTTCATCTGGCGGTAAAGTTGTCATTTCATGGATGGATTTTTATGATGAAAATGGTAACTTCATTGAGAGGGTTTATAAATATAGTGATGGGACCTATAGCGACCCCTATGCATTTTTCTAACTGTTAAAAGGCCTGGGCATGTCTATTAAAGCTGCCCATTCATTTAGGAATATAGGGCAAAAGCTTTTCCAGTTCCGGGCCGTCTACGCAGGTAGATGGCCCTTTTTGTGACTTTAAACTCGCCGCTGGCTATAAGCAATCGGACAAAAACTGTATCCCCGAGACTGACGTTCCCGCAGGTAGACACCCTGTTGCTGAAGCCTTAATAAAATATCTGCGGGGGTTCGTCGTATAGTTCGCGAGATGCCCGCCCTGCGGGTCGAAGATGGAGAGGAGTGAGATGGCGTCGGTGGACAGCTGGCGGGGCGCCGCTCCGCCAGCGGGACGTCCCCCACGGTTCGTAAGGACGGCAACGACGCGTGCTCCACGCGGATGGGATCTGGCTCGCGCACGTTCACGAACGATAAGCTGATGGGCGCTGCCCCCTTCCCATTGCGGCTCGTTTCGGAGGGAACGCTGTTCGCCCACATCGATCCCGCCCTAACGGGGGCAGTGCCCTGTCGAGCACAAACGGTGCGGCGGAGAAACCGAATGCCCGCCTCCGGGACATGCTCGGAAACCGCTGCGGGAGATCGCGCGCGCAGGGTGAAGGCGGTGTCCTGATGATGCCACATGCACTCGGGTGCCGCCAGGACTGCCGCCGAGAAACTTGCCGCGACGCCGACATCGACCTGCCCTACAGGGCCTGCTCGGTCTCGTCGAAGCGTGGTGACGGCGACCCGGAGCGGGGCCACAGGGCCGTGTGGGAGGAGTCCCACCACGGGGGTCCGTTCCCCTGGTGGCTCGATTGACGACGGAGACGCCCGTTCAATCGGAAGGTGCTAATTGTCCTATAACTCTCAAAGAGGAATCTGATCAGGCCCCCCACGCATTCGACCATTGGGGTCGCCTTTCACTTCGCCCGATCCGGCTGGTTCGACTGAGCCGCTTTTCGCCCAGCCTTCTGCGTGCCGGCGGCAAGTGGCGCTGCCGACCGTGGGTTTCCGCTTACCGCTCCTCGTCCGTCTCTTCCTCAAACGTATGCCAATTCCGATGGCTCCTGTTCAAGCCAAGCAGCGACTTGACCTTGGACAGGAGCCATTCGACCATGTTGAACCAGAGCCGTTCAAAGATGAGGACCGCAGTCAAAATGAGAATCCATGTCCCGATGTCCCGCAGCATCGCACCTCACCTCGGGTTGCTTGCCTATTTTGTTGCGAACTCGTTCTGGAAGAAGGACGTGAAGGCCTCCAGCTCATCTTTCTGATACAGGTAGATGTACAGGCTCTCATCCTCAAGCCATTCGTAGGCGTTGATGCCTATGTAGCCCTTCCGGTCGGGATAGATGATGAAGGCATCGGTCGGGTACTTGTTCCGATACGCCTTGTGGATCTCTTCACGACGGTAATAGGTGGGGTCTCCGTATCCGGAAAGGTCCGGGACGGTCGGAACCGCAACGATGGTGCGGGTCGCCTCGTTCCAACCAACGATGAGGTTGCCGATTTGGGTCTTGCTGCCGTGGACAAAGCCGTAGTTGAAGCGTCTGACATCCTCAGTGTATCCGACGATGAGGCGATAGCTGTCACCTTGGTCGACGGCCCGGTTGAACAGGGCCCGGAGTTTCTCGGCGTTTGCCGCGCTCTTTTCCATATCCGGCTCGGGTCCCTTGAAGAGCTTACCAAACAATCCCATGGCGTCCTCCCAACGCTTGAGGTGGGTTTTGCTAATCTTAGAGTTCGCGAGTGCGTGTCGTAGTGGAAAATCCGTCAGCGGCGGGATGTTCGCCGTGAATACGTGTTCGATTGGTCCCCGTGCGACATCGGGCTCTACCGCCGCCTGGACGACGGACCCTCCTTCAGGGCGAGCCAAATTCCCGTCGATTCATCCATCTGGGACCTCCTTCGACGGCGCTTCATGCCTCGCGATGGGACTCGTTCCCTGCGATAATGATATCGATTCGTCAGGACACGGTCAGATGCCGGCGGCTAAGGACAGAGGCCAAGCGGAGGGGGCCGGGGCCCAGGCCGAGAAAGACGGGGAAAAATGAGCGTTCGGCAAAAAGGGAATCGCATTGCCATCATCGGTTTTACGGTGTTCGGGTGCGCGCTCGCCGTCATCGGTGTTGCCCTCATCGCGACGGGTCGCCTTTGCATCACGTCGCCGCGCCGTCTTGCCGATCAGTACGGGCCGATTCTTGCTGAGAGCGGGCGAGATGGGGAGGGCCCTGCCGCTGGTGATTTCGTAACCGCGTTCGGCTTTGATTTCGACTCCGACGGCATTCCCGACAACGATGATGTCCTCGCCGCCGCCCTCGCCTACATCCAGACCCGTCCGCACTACAAGAGCGTCTATTACCCTTCAGGTTATCCCGATGACGAACACGGCGTCTGCACCGATGTGGTTGCCATCGCGTGCCGGGAGGCGGGTTACGACCTTCAGGCACTCGTCGCGGCCGACGTTGCGCGGCGTCCAGAGGCCTATGCGATCGAGATTCCGGATCCGGCGATCGATTTCCGTCGCACGCCCAATCTCAAGGTCTTTTTCGATGCTCATGCGCAGCGCCTCACGTCCGACGCGCGCAACATTTCTGAATGGCGCGGTGGGGACATTGTCTTGTATGAGGGGCACATCGGGATTGTCTCCGACCGTCGCAATGAGCGCGGCGTTCCGTATCTCATTCATCATTCCGGGCCGTTTCAGTTGCGCTATGAGGAAGACAAGCTGCAAAGCTATGGACACATCGTCGGGCATTATCGTCTGGATCCCACATGCTTCGCGCTGCTGTCACAGGGCGCAGATTCGCATGATTCCGCTACCTGACTTGGGCAGCTCTTCAAAGGTGGCGCCGCAATGAAAATCAAGGGCCTCATATTCTTCGGCATCGATGGGACGCTCGCGCGCGGCGTCATTTCGGCCCGCTATCGCGCGTGCGCGGCTATCGCATTCCGTAGCCAAGCGGCGCAGCCGGCGACGTTGCCATCGTAATAGGCGGTGAAACGCTCATCTGCGACGTACATCTCCGCGAGACCCCTGTGCGCTTCGGGCGTGTAGAAGTTCCAGGTGAATTCGAGCCACTCCCGATGGAGGCGATAGATGCGTTCTCCCTCGTCGCCTGTGGGGTCGGCATTCGCGTTTACGGCCGCTTCGAGCGATTCGTTGATCGTACGCCCCAGCTCCTGGAAGCGCTCGAACTCGCTCTCGCTCAGGTTGAGCATCTTGCGGTTTGCCTCGTCCGCGGCGGTGTCGCCCCACCGCTCGCGCACCTCGGTACCGTGCTCGCGCTCGTTTTGTTCCACGAGCTCGCGCTTCATGCCCTCGAACTTCGCCTTATCGTCCATGGGGACTCCCTTCTCGATGTGCTCGATTGTGCGTTCGACGGTGCGGATGAGGGTATCGAGTCGCTCTCGTTCGGCCCTGAGCGTTCCAAGGTGACGCGCGAGCGTTCGCCGGCGCTCCTCTTCCGTTGCGCTCAGGGCGCTTGGAATCTCCGCCACGCTCATCCCCATGTGGCGCAAGAGCAAGATTTCCTGCAAGCGGTCGAGGTCCGCAGGGCTGTAGCGGCGATATCCGTTGGTTGTTCGCGCGGGTACGAGCAGTCCCGTCTCTTCGTAATATCTGAGCGTTCGGGTTGAGACCCCCACGATGTCGGAGACTTCTCCGATGCCATAGGCCTTGTTCGCGCTCACATGCCCCTCCCGTTCCGTTTCGCCCGTAGGATAAACCTTTACGTAGCGTGAAGGTCAAGGGGTCGTTTTTGTGGGTTCAGATAGACAAAACCGCCCAGGCCTTTTGCGGGGGCCCGGGCGGCGAGTATCGGTGTTGGGTTGCGGACGATGCACAAACGGTGCGCGTCGCGAACGCCGCTAGCGTGAGATCTTTCCAAAGGTGAACGCACGGACGAGCAGCACGCCGCCCAGCACCGCGAGCGCGATGCCAGAGAAGACAATCATCAGGTCGACCGATTCGAGCGGGAACATGAACACGGTGATGCCCGCGACAATCGACAATACGCCGGAGAGAATGGAGAGACCGCGGTTGTGCACCATGCCCGTCTCGACGAGGGTCACCACGCCCTCGATAATCCAGCCGAATCCGATTGCGATGGCTGCGAGCGTCGCGAGGGCCGCAGCGGATGCGGTCTGGTTCTTCAGCATGATGATGCCGCAGAAGAGCAGCAAGAGGCTGGAGAGGATGTTGAGCGCGCGCCAGCCCGCAGGCATGAAGGGCGTGCCCACGGCCACACCGATGCGCACGACGCTTGCGATAATGAAGTATGCTCCGAGGATGACAGCGAGCACCACGAGTGTCTTCACGGGCCAGATGAGCAGGGCGGCGCCGCCGATGAGTCCGACTACTCCGGTTACGCCGTATAGGAACCTGACCGCCTTGACACCACGGTCGATCATCCCAAACTCGTCAAAGCAGAAGGGGTCGATGTGCCGTTCGCCCTCGTCGTCGATGAATTCTCTCATGGCCACTCCAATCGACAGAAGTTAGATAACGTACATATGTAATCCTACCCATGCGAAAGGAAAGGGATACCTTTGGACCCTGCGAGCGCTGTCAGCTCATCGATTGATACAATCGGAACACATTGATATGAGCAAATGCGACATCCGTAAACATGATGTTGCATCGAGTGGGGGCTTCGATGAGCGGTGATTTGTATCTGGTTCGACACGGCCAGACCATGTTCAACGAAAAGCGCGTTATCCAGGGCTGGTGCGACGCCCCGCTCACGTCGGAGGGCGAGGAGCAGGCGGAGCGCATCGGGCGGTACTTTGCGCGCGAGGGGATCGCGTTCGACCATGCGTACACCTCAACGCTGACGCGCACCCAGCAGACGATTGAGCGCATTGTGGATATGCCTTACGAGCGCGTGGAAGACCTGCGCGAATGGGGCTTCGGGGCCTTCGAGGGCGAGCGGGTCGACCTTATGCCACCGTTTCCCTGGGGCGACTTCTACGTTCCGTTTGGTGGGGAGGGGCAGCTGGCCGTCCGTACCCGCGTGAGCGATGCCCTGGCACGGATTATGGAACAACCTGGGCATGAGAGCGTTTTGGTGGTGAGTCACGGGTCGGCGTGCCGTGAGTTTCTGACCAAGTGGGTGCCCGATGGCGGTTTTGGCTGCGGTAAGGTGCCGGGCAACTGCAGTGTTATGCATTTCACATTCGACAAGGGCGCGTTCGAGCTGGTCGAGATCCTCGAGCAGAATGAGTTGCGGGATTTGCTCGGGGAGTAGGAATTTCACTCCCGGTGTGCTTCGAAGCTTGTTGTTGATTGGGTTGTGGCCGGCATACCGCTCGCCCAGCTGGATTCAGGGTTTAGACGAAATGTATAATTCGCGTCTATTTGCTTTGCATCATGCATAAGTTTTTGCATCTGAGGCGACGCGCATCGTATGTTTTTCGAAGTGTGGTCAAAATACCCTGATTGTGCGCTGAAGGGTTTTGTCGCGGGCGACAAAACCCCAGGATTGCCTAAGACGAATCTTTACGTGTGAGCGGCTCTGTCCTGCCGGGCTGGAGGCTTGCGGCAAAACCGCAGGATTGGTGAAGGCGGGAAAATATGCAAGGCAGAAACCGGAAGGATTTGAGCGCACAATCAGGGTATTTTGACCAAATGCTCGGTTTTACATGAAAATGGCCTTCCTTTTGAAGAAGGGAGGCCATGCGAATCACCGGTTTTGCCAGGTGAGCGCCTTGCGAAACGATTGCTATTTCGCGATGCGATGGATGAACAGGCCACTGCGCAGCTTGGGCTCGAACCACGTGGATTTGGGCGGCATAACCTCGCCGGCGTCGGCTACGGCGAGCAACTGGTCGATGCTCGTCGCGCACATCGTGAACGCAACGCCCTCGGCGCCCGCTTTGCACTCAAGCTCCTCGGTTCCGCGGATGCCGCCGACGAAGGAGATGCGCGGATCGGTGCGGGGGTCCTTGATTCCAAAAATAGGAGACAAGATACAGTTCTGCAGGATTGAGCAATCAAGTGAGTTTGCTGGGTTGGAGGCCACTTCGTCATCTTGACTCGATTCACCGCTGTGGCGCTCGTCATCCTCGGCCGATCCCGTCTCGGCGTTGATGCCGCCGCTGGCATTCTCCGCGGCATAGACCCTCGGGTTGGGGTCGTCCGCCCGCAGCTCGTACCAGGTGCCGTCGGTGTACATCCCGAACACGCCGTGTTCGCGCGGTTCCACCGGCCCCTCCGCCTCCACGATGCCGAATCCTGCGCCGCTCAGCACCTCGAGCAGCTCGTACGTGTCGAGTCCGTTGCGGTCGGAAACCACGCGGTTGTACGGCAGGATGGTGAGCTGGTTGGCGGGGAACAGGACGGAGAGGACGTAGTTGAACGGCTCCTTGCCGGTGTAGGTGCCTGCCGCCCGCGTTTCTTCGCGCATGCGGCGTGCGACCTTCACGGCGCTTGCGGCCCGATGATGCCCGTCGGCGATATAGGCGCACGGAATCGTGCCGAGCATGGCACGCAGCGCATCGACGGCATCGTGGCGCACGACCTCCCAGACGGTCTGGTGCACGCCCTCATCATCGGTGAAGTCGTACAACGGGGTGGAGGTCGTGGCCGCGCCGACGATCATATCGAGCACGGGCTGGTCGCGGTAGGTGAGGAAGATCGGTCCCGTCTGGCAACCGAGCGCTTCGATGTGCTCGATGCGGTCGCGTTCCTTATCTTCGCGCGTAAGCTCATGGCGCTTGATGACGCCACTTTCGAATTCGTCGACGGCGCACACGCAGACGATGCCGGTCTGCACGTGTCCCTCCCAGGCAAGGCGGTAGATGTAATACGCCAGGTTGCGGTCCTCCACGAAGGTCCCGTCCTCGAGGCGCTCGTGCAGCAGCTCCGCTCCACGCGCGTATACCTCTGGTGCGTACATGTCCTGATCAGCGGGAAACTGCGTCTCGGGTCGGTCGATGTTCAAGAAGGAGAGTGGCCTGTCCTCGACGTACTCGGCCGCCTCGCCGCGGTCAAAGACGTCATAGGGAAGAGCTGCCACCTCGGCGGCGTGCTCGGGGACAGGGCGAATGCAAGGGAAGGGAAGCGCTCTCATGGACGGTCCTCTCGCGCGGGTCGATCACATATGGCGTTATCGTACCCCGCCTGCGCCACGATGGATGAAAAAAGCGGGGCTCGGGCGTAAACTCGAGCCCCGCTTTCGCGAGCGTCGCCGCGTGGTGCCGAAAAGCCGGTCTCGCCGCGTGCGAATTCCTACCCGTTTTGTCCCGGGTGCACCATCGCGAGCGTAGCTGGGCACGGTCTGCGTGTAGTCTGCCGCGGCCCGCGCTTCCCGAGTGCGGCCTGCGCTATTTCTCGTTCTGGCAATCGCCGAAGTGCCCCAGGCGCTCAAATTTCTCGAGGTCGGTTTCCGCCATACCCTGTTGCATGCCCTCGAGACGCTTGGTGTACATGGGATCGTTCTCGTCGTTCCAGATCTTCTCGGCCACGGGCGCCCACGCCGCCGCGCCGGCAACGGTCTTGCGGCGGAGGTCCTCCGGGGTCTCCGGCTCCACCAGGTCGGTTCCGTGCGCACCGGATTCGGCGACGAGCCGGCCGAGCTCGTAGGGGTTCTCGAGCATGGGGCAGGGCCGCAGGTGATTGTCGTTGAACGGCTGGTTCTCGTAGTATTTCATGAACAACGGCGATTTAAGGGCCTCGAGCAGCGTGACGTCGTGGATGTTGACGTTGCTGTAGTGGATGAACACGCAGGGCTCGACGTCACCCGCGGCGTTGATGTGCAGGTAGCGGCGGCCGCCGGCGATGCAGCCTCCCACGAACTCGCCATCGTTTTGGAAGTCCATGGTGAACAGCTCCTTCTTGGAGCGCATGTCACGCACGAAGTGGTACATGCGCTCGCGCTGCTCGGGAGTGGGCATGAGCGAGGCGGGCGAGGAGGCTCCCACGGGCATGTAGTGGAAGTACCAGCAGAACAGCGCGCCCTTCTCGATCATCCAATCCATGTTCGCCTCGGTTGCCACGGCGTCGGCGTTCTCGCGCGTCCAGCAGCAGGAGATGCCGAACGGCAGGCCGTTTTCGCGAAGCAGGTTCATGGCGCGCTCGATCTTGGCGTACGTGCCCTTGCCGCGGCGAGCGTCGGTCGTGCCCTCGTCACCCTCGGCGGAGATGGCGGGAACAAAGTTGCCCACGCGGATCATTTCCTGGCAGAACGCCTCGTCGATGAGCGTCGCGTTGGTGAAGCACAGAAAGGCGCAATCCTGGTGCTTTTCGCACAGGCGGATGAGGTCGTCTTTGCGCACGAGCGGCTCGCCGCCGGTGTAGATGTAGATATGGCAGCCGAGCTCCTTGCCTTGGCAGATGATGGAGTCGATGTCCTCGAAGGAAAGGTTGAGCGCGTGTCCGTATTCAGCCGCCCAGCAGCCCGTGCAACGCAGGTTGCAGGCGCTCGTGGGGTCGAGCAGGATCGCATACGGGATGTTGCACTGATGTTTTTCGCGCATCCTTTCCTGCTGGGGCCATGCCAGGACGCTGCAGTCCACAATGAGCGTCTTGAGCAGCTTGGTGCGTACTTCGGGGTTGAGGTCGAAGATTCGCATCATGAGTCGGTACCAGTTATTGCGTTCGCGGATCGCGGCGTCGAAGGCTCGGCGTTGCGAGGGGAGCACATACTCGGGGACGAATTTGTCCACGAGCGTCATGATGGTGTCGATGTTCTTCTCGGGGTCCTCGTCGAGATAGTCGATGATTTTGTTGAGGGCCGCTCGTTCCGCCACTTGTGTGAGTGCCATGCTGTTCCTTCTTTCGACGCACTGGAGGCGACGCGGGGCATGCCTACAGTTCGAGTCGCGAAGACGGAGGAACGACTCGCCGCGTCGCCTTGCCGTGAATAGTAACAGCTGTGGTATATTCTACAAATGTGGAATAAGCAACTGTGTCTATTCAACGAAGTGCAGATAGATGTGGGTTTTGCCTCAAAGGATACGAGCTGTGGAGGAGTAAAGGGTATGGATGGGTGCCGTTTGAGGATGGTCGAGGAGCGAGGGGCCTCAAAGGCGTCCGCGCCGTCTGCGTCCCAGTGCGAGCGCATCGACCGTCGCGTGCTCCGCTCGCGTGCGGCTATGGTCGCGGCGTTCGAGGACCTGTTGGCGGAGAAGGCCTATGAGGACATCACGGTCACCGACATCGCGCGTAAGGCCGATGTGGACCGCAAGACCTTTTACAAGCACTTCGGGTCGATCGACGGCCTGCTCGCTTATGTGCTTGATAGCCATATCGACGATATCGTGGAGAACACGCACGGGTTGCTGGCATGCACGGGGGAAAGCGAGCAAGGCGGCTTTGCCGTTCGCATCCAGGTGTTTTTCGAGATGGTGAACAGGGCCATCATGGAGAATATCTCGCTCAAGCGGCGCGTGTTCGAGTGCGTTCCCTTCGACCTGATGTTCACCTGCATCAAGCAGTCCATGTATGAGGAACTTGAGCGTTACTGCATGATCCCGGCGAGCGTGCGCTCCGATCAGCTCGACTATTACCTCTCGTTCGTGTTCGGCGGGATTTTGTCGGCGTACCGGCAATGGATCATGATGGGCGGCGATACCCCCATCGAGAACGTCTCGAGCGCGGCGAGCGCCCTGGTTGCCCGCGGCCTTTCCTCGCTTGAGGGGTTCGAGCCCGCCGAAAGCGGCCTCGCCCCGGGCGCTCCGCGCGCGGTGGAAGAGCTCGGGGCGTAGGCGCTCTGCGCTTTATTTGATGACGCGCACGCGATACATGGACGGAATCGTTCTCAGTGCTGCGATGGTGGCCTCGTCGAGGTGCTCGTCGGTGTCGAACATCGTGTAGGCATTTTCGCCGGCGCTCTCGTTGACCATGCGTTGCACATTGGCGTTGTCTTTTGCGAGGACTGCGGTGATCTGGCCGATCATGTTGGGCACGTTTGCGTGCAGGCATCCGATGCGGCTCGCGGCCCGGGCCTTGCCCATGGAGCAGGTCGGGTAGTTGACCGAATGGGCGATGTTGCCGTTCTCGAGATAGTCCTTGAGCTCGGAGATGGCCATGTCCGCGCAGTTCGCCTCGGCCTCCTTGGTGCCTGCGCCCGAGTGCGTGGTGATGAAGGTCCGCGGCATGCGAACCGTCTTGGGCGTGGCGAAATCGCAGGCGAACCAGGAAAGCTTGCCGGCGCGCAGTGCGGCGTCGACCGCGTCCTCGTCGATGATGGATTCGCGTGCGAAATTGACGAGCACCGCACCGGGTGCGAGCAACTCGAGCTGGTCGGTCGAGATCATCCCGACGGTATCTGCCTTTGCAGGCACGTGCAAGGTGAGGTAGTCGCATCCGCGGCAGAGGTCCTCGAGCGTGCCCACGCGCTGGACCTCGCGATTGAGTGACCAGGCGTTCTCGACTGAGATGAACGGGTCGTAGCCAAAGACGTCCATGCCGAGCTCCACGCAGGCGTTTGCCACGCGGGACCCCACGTTGCCGAGGCCCACCACGCCCACACGTTTGCCTCGGATCTCGCGCCCCACGAACGCCTTCTTGGCCTTCTCGGCATCCACGAGGATGTCGGGGTCGTCGGCGTTATCGCGCACCCATTGCATGGCTTGGACGATCCCGCGGCTCGACATGATCATCATAGCGATGACGATCTCCTTCACGGCGTTGGCGTTGGCGCCTGGGGAGTTGAACACCACGACGCCCCGTCGCGCGTACTCCTCGATGGGGATGTTGTTCACGCCCGCGCCGCAGCGTCCGATGGCGCGGATGCCCGCCGGAAGTTCGTAGCCGTGCAGGTCGGTGGATCGCATGAGGATGGCGTCCGCGTCCTCGGTACGTTCGACCAGCTCGTACCCCGCTCCGAAGTCGACCTGTCCGTCTTTGGTGATGTCATCGATGGTCTTGATATATCGCATGGTGAGTTCCTCCGTATCCCGGCGACCGGCACCCATGGGGTCCGGCGCTCAGACAGTCCTGCTCGCACGAAGAGCCCACTGGGCTCTTCGGCTCGTGCGGAAACTCGCGGCGGACCTCATGGGTGCCGTCCTTGCGTTCCGTAGCAGAAATAACAAATGGTGCTGACGAAGCAGAATGAATGGGGCGTCGAGCCCCTAGATAGATCGGCCGCCTCGGGAGGCCTCGAACTCGCGCATACATGTTGCCAACGCGCCGACGGAGTCCATGGTCACGGCATTGTAGATGCTTGCTCGCAAGCCGCCCGCCATGCGATGGCCCTTGATACCTTCGATGCCGCGCTCCCGGGCATAGGCTATGAAGGCCTCGTCCGTCTCGGCGTCGCACGTGCGGAAGGTGACGTTGCTCATGGAGCGGCTTTTGGGATCTGCCGTGCCCTGGAAGAGGTCGCTATCGTCGATGGTGCGGTAGAGCAAGTCGGCCTTTGCTCGGTTGCGCTGCGCCATGGCGACGAGCCCGTCGGTCTGCTCGATCCAGCGGAAGACCTTTCCGCACAGGTAGATGCCAAAGGTGTTGGGCGTGTTGTACATGGAGCCCTTTTCGGCTTGGACGCGCAAATCCAGGTAGGTGGGGCATATGTCGGCGCGAGCCGGCCCGTTTGCGATGAGGTCCTCACGCACGATCACCACGGTCACGCCCGCGGGCCCCGCGTTTTTCTGCGCGCCGGCGAACAGCAGACCGTAGCGCTCGATGTCGAGCGGACCGGATAGGAAGCAGCTTGACACGTCGGCGACGAGCGGCGTGTCCGCGCAGTCGGGGAGGGTGTGGAACCGCGTTCCGAAGATGGTGTTGTTCTGGCAGATGTAAACGTAGTCGAGGTCACCCGATGCCGCGCGATTCTCGACCGCGCCGAGCTCGGGGATGCGGTCGAAGTTCGAGGCCTCGCTGCTCGCAAGCACCTCGGCGTCTCCGTATTTGCACCCTTCGCGCCAGGCGAGTTTGGCGAAATTGCCGCTCACCACGTATCCGGCTCGTCCCCGGCGCATGAGGTTCAACGGGATGCCCGCAAACTGCAGGGTCGCACCGCCTTGCAGGAACAGCACGCGGTAGGAAGGCGGGATGTCGAGCAGGCGGCGCAAGGTGGCCTCCGCATCCTCGATGATGGCGCGATACGCCTCGGATCGATGGCTCATCTCCAGTACGGACATGCCGGTCCCGGCGTAGTCGAAAAGCTCGTCCTGCGCTTCGCGCAGGACGCATTGGGGCAGTGCGGCGGGGCCGGCTGAGAAGTTGTGTACGCGTGCCATGGTGGGGCCTCTCTCGGATGTCGTGCCATTGCCAAGACTTTAGCATCATAAAGTGCTTGTTGTGTCGGTATTGGTCGAAGCGTTCATTTGTTTACACGACGTGCCTTCGACTGGATGAGCGCGGCCTCGAGTGCGAAGCGCGGTACAATAACCCTAACGTTCAAGTTGACCTTTAAGGGGTACAGATGGCCATCTTCGTCGTCTCGGACATCCACGGGCATGCGCGCGCCTTCGACCGCGTCCTCGAGCTTGCGCAGCCCGGTTCGGACGACACCGTCTTTGTGCTCGGCGATATGGTCGATCGCGGCCCCGACCCGTTGGGCGTGATCGACATAGTCCGCGCGCTTCCGAATGTGCGCGTGCTCATGGGCAACCATGAGGAGATGCTCTACGAGTCGCTCGAGAGTGGTGACGAGCGCGACAAGCTTACCTGGCACATGAACGGCGGCTACACCACCTACGAGCAGCTCGAGCAATTGCCGCGCGATCGCTATGTGGACGTTATGGACTGGCTCGTGAACCTGCCCACGTTCGCGGTGGTGGAGGTCGATGATCGCAGGCCCTCCGCGGCGCGGGGCGATCGCAGGAGCTACCTGCTTGCCCATGCCGGTGTGGACGCGCCGCGCCTTCGGGCCTCCCTGGATGCGCTCGGTGTCTCTTACAGCGAGGCGGAAGGGTATGCCGCGGCGACCCCGGACGATCTGCTCGCAGCCATGATCGAGCAGGACGTGAACGACCTGCTGTGGATCAGGCGCGAGTTTTGGTCGACGCCGACGGGCCTGGTGGGAACGAGCGGCTTGGGGCCGGTGGTGGTTGCGGGGCACACCCCTTCGATCTCGATGCCGCGTTACGCCTCGCTCATGTGCGGGTCGGGGGTTGACGAAGACCTGCGCGGTGTGATGGTTGAGGTCGGCTGCTCGCGTGACACTGGCGGCGTCGCGGATCGCGTCTGCATCGATTGCTCCGCCGCAGCGGGCCATCCCAGTGGCCGCGTGGGCATTATGCGCCTTGAAGATCGCCGCGTGTGGCTCGCCGACATCGAGGAGGGCGAGTAAGCCGCGTTGCGAGGCCGTCATGCGCCGGAACGGCTCTATGCGTGGAACGGGGAGCGGTTTTTCTCGGATAGGTCCTGCCTGATGCGGTGGTACTCGATCGACAGCAGAACGAGAAGCAGCACCATAGAGGCGAGGTATCCCGCCACGGCGCCGGTAAGGCCCATGAGCCAGATGAGCGCGGTGGGGACCACCAGGGAGAACGCGAAGGTGATCGCGTAGGGCTTGGTGGCGGAACTCTGTCGGCGCAGCACCGTGATGATGGCGTAGAGGAAATCGATCGCCGCGCTCACGCCGCCCGCGACGATCATCAGGTAGGCGATTCCGCGATACGCCTCAAAATCCACGCCGTACATGAAGCTCATGATCGGTATCCCCAACCAGCCCATGAACACGAGTGTACCGGCGGTCATGAGCGTGATGACGGCGATCATCGCCAGGACGATCAGATCGAATTTGCGGCGCCTGCGAGGGTTCGACCAGATGTTGGCGAGTCTCAGCAGTTGCGGTTTGTACAGGAACCCGGCGGCGAGCAGGATGCCTTGGGCGGGGAAGAACAGCGCGTTGAAGTACAGCTGGCTGTCGTAGGGGAGCATGCCCTCCATGGCGAACTTGGGCACGCTCTCGATGAGGTTGAACATGAAGAGGGCCGAGAAGAGCGGGAGGCAGTGACGGAACAGCCCGCCGATCTCCAACGGGCTCATGCGTCTCGAGGCTTCGGTTTCCAGAAGGGCGAGCGGAATCGTGACCAGGATGAGGGTGGCGACGGTCGCCAGGCCCGCGGCCGCGCCCGCCAGGGCGATGCTGCGCGTGATGAACAACAGTACGCTGAAGGCGATGATGACCGAGACCGATCTGAGCGCCTGGCTGATGCCGGCGAGGTAGAGCTTGTCCGCCTGTTGCAACCGTCCTTCGTACACATCGGCGAGCCCGTCGACGATCTTGTAGATGTAGATGCCGATGGAGAGCATGAGCATGGTGGCATCGTATCCACGAACGGTGCAGTACAACAGGCCCGCCGCAAGCGCCAGCAGGGAGGTGAGCCAGCGTTGCGCCTGATATGAGGCGAACGAGCACTTCTCGTCGATATCGGATACCTGATAGGTGCGCACGCCGAAGTTCGAGAGGAACATCAAGAGGGTTCCCGCGGCGAACGCCATGGAGAACATGCCCGCCTGTTCGATGCCTGTGAGCTGGGTTGCCACGACGGTCAGCACCGGGAAGACCATGCCCCATGCGCCGGTGCCCACGGTGTTCCACAGGTAATCGCGTGCGGTCTCCCCGCTGCCGTACTCGGCTTCCTGCACGGCAAGGCCGCCGTCGTAAACGGCGGCGATCAGTCGTGTCCACCATGCGTCGACCAGCCGCGCGATCGGGCCGGGCTCGTGTTTGGAGGGGCCGTCGGCGGCTTTCCCCGCCTGCGCGACCGCGCTCGCGTGCGGGTTTCCGAATAACGTCACGCTGCGCTTGCGTTCGTGCCGCTCGTGGAGCGAGCGGACCTTGTCGCGCAGGTTGTCGAGAGGGTGCAGGGGCACGGTTCCTCCAATCGGTCGTCTCGGCGCGAGGTGGGCTTATCGCGGCGGGGCTGGGTTGCAAGCAGGATGCGGGGGTTGAAAATGTCAATGCCGAGCCTGCTGAATGGTACGATGTTTCAGCGTGAGCGGTGACGGGGGAAGTCGCCGTGAGCGTCGCGCGGCATTACCGCCGCCCGTGAGACCGGACATAGTACATCGGAGATCGTTAGGAGTCGCCGTGTCAATCGCTGCCCTTGCTGTTCCATTCGTATTGGCATTGTTGCCCATTATCTGGTTGGTCGTTGCGCTCATCGCGCTGCACCTTCCCGCGTGGAAGGCCGCCATCGGGTCCTTCGTTATCGCTTGCGGATTGGCGCTCACTTGGTGGGGCATGTCCGCCATCGAGGTCGCTACCGCGAGCATCGAGGGTTTCGTCATGGCACTGTGGCCTATCGTCCTCGTCATCATCGCTGCGGTGTTCACATACAACCTGTGCGTGCGCACGGGGGCCATGGACGTGATCGGCTCCATGATCACCTCGCTTTCTCGTGACCGTCGCGTGCTCGCGCTGCTTGTGGCCTGGTGCTTCGGTGGTTTCATGGAGGGCATGAGCGGCTTTGGCACCGCCGTTGCCATTCCCGCCGGCATGCTCGCCGCCCTTGGCTTCCCGCCGCTGCAGGCCGTTCTCGTCTGCCTGGTCGCCAACGGCGTCCCGACCTGCTTCGGCTCCGTCGGCGTTCCCACGGTATCCCTCGCGGGCCTCACGGGTCTCGATCCCATTCAGCTCGCGTTCACCGAGATGCTGCAGATCGCCCCCTTCTTCGTCATCGTGCCTTTCATCATCGTCATGATCGCGGCGGAGCCTGCGAACGATGCCTCGGCAAAGCTTGGCCTGGCCGCCCGTCTGCGCGGTGCGGGTATGATCGCTCTGGCTTCGGGCGTCGCGTATGCGCTGCCGTCGCTGGTGGTCGCCGCCTTTGTCGGCCCCGAGCTCACGGTCGTGGTCGGTTCGCTGTGCTCCCTGCTCGTCACCGCCATGCTTGCCCGTCGTCAAAAGACGGTCGCGCCCGAGTTCGAGATGCACGTGGATGCTGCCGAGCGCGTCACGCCCCGTCGCGCCCTGCGTGCCTGGTCCTGCTTCATCTTGATCTTCGTGCTGCTGCTGTTGACGTCCAAGCTCGTGCCCGCGGTCAACGCCTGGCTCGCTCAGTTCTCGAGTTCCGTCACGATTTTTAGCGGCGCCGACCCCTCGACTGTCACGTTCATGTGGGTGAACACGCCGGGCGTGTGGATCTTCATCGCCGCGTTCGTGGGCGGGCTCATCCAAGGCGCGACGCCGCGCGTGATGGGCGAGGTTCTTGTGGCCACGGTCAAGCAGATGATGCCCACCGTCATCACGATGCTCGCCGTCCTCGGATGCGCCAAGGTCATGGGCTACGCCGGGATGATCGGCGCTGTCTCCTCCTTCTGCATCGCCGTCACCGGCTCACTGTTCCCGCTCATGGCTCCGGTCATCGGCGCGGTCGGTGCGTTCGTCACGGGCTCCGGTACGAGCTCGGGACTGCTGTTCGGATCGGTGCAGCTGCAGGCCGCCGAGGCTCTGGGCATGGATCCGTATTGGATCGTGGCTTTGAACTCCCTCGGTGTCGGCGCGGGCAAGATGATTTCGCCCCAGTCGCTCGCCATCGGAATGGCCGCCGTCCAGGTCACCGGGGCCGAGGGCAAGCTGCTTTCCCGCGTGCTGCCCATCGCGGTCGTGTTCGTGGTGCTGATGGCCGCACTTGGTCTGGGTGGTGCTGTGCTCTAGCGCCCGTCTGCCATCCAGTCGCCCAGGCCCTTGCACATAATCCCTTCGACCGTGGTTCCGCTTCGCTTCACAGAAACGGTCTGCAGGAATATGCTCCAGGGCCTGGGCTACGGCAGCGCAGCCGGAAGGCGCCGGAGGGTTTCCCCGCAGCGCGTTTTTGTGGAGCGCAGCGGAACCACGCGCGAAGGGGAAATCCCGCAGGGGCCTTCCGCGGTGGGGATAGATGTATGAAAAAGGAGCCCCGTGCAGGTGGATGCACGGGGCTCCATTGCGTTGGTTTTACGCGGGCACTAGGCGCGCGGGCCGGCGTTTTTCACGTTCTCGGGCAGGTGGGCGTACTTCTTCTCGAAGTTCTCCTGGAACATGCCGGCGAGCTTCTTGGCTGTGGCGTCGTACTCCTCCTTGCTGGACCAGCACTTCCACGGGACCATGACCTCATCGGGAACACCGGGGCAGCTGGTGGGGATGTCCAGGTTGAAGACGTCGTCGTGAATGAACTCGGCCTGCTCGAGCGTGCCGTCGAGCGCTGCGTTGACGTTGATGCGGTTGTAGTCGAGCGGAATGCGGTGACCAACGCCGTAGGAGCCCTCGACCCAACCGGTGTTCACCAGGTAGACGCGGGTCTTGCCGGAGGCGATGCGCTCACCGAGCATGTCGGCGTAGACCATGGGGTCGAGCGGCATGAACGGCTCGCCGAACAGGGCCGAGAAGGTGGGGACGGGCTCCTTGATGCCCAGCTCGGTGCCGGCGACCTTGGAGGTGAAGCCGCTCACGAAGTGGTACATGGCAGCGTCTGCGGACAGGCGGGAGATGGGGGGCAGCACGCCGAAGGCGTCGCAGGTGAGGAAGATGACCGCGGTGGGCTCGCCGCCCGCGCCCTCGAGGCAGCTGTTGGGGATGTGCTCGACGGGGTAGCCGACGCGCGTGTTCTGCGTGAGGGAGACGTCCGCATAATCGGGCTCGCGGTGCTCGTTCAAGATCACGTTCTCGCACAGGGCGCCGAACTTCACGGCGCGGAAGATCTCGGGCTCGCGCTCCTCGGTGAGGCCGTCGCACTTTGCGTAGCAGCCGCCCTCGAGGTTGAAGATGCCCTCGCCCATGGCCCAGCCGTGCTCGTCGTCACCGATGAGCAGGCGCTTGGGGTCGGCGGAGAGGGTGGTCTTGCCGGTGCCGGACAGGCCGAAGAACACGGCGGTGTCGCGGGACTCGGGGTCCATGGAGGCCGAGCAGTGCATGGGCAGCACCTTGTCCTCGACGGGGAGCAGGTAGTTCATGACGGAGAAGACGGACTTCTTGATCTCGCCGGAGTACTCGGTGCCGGCCACGACCACGACGCGCTCGGCGAAGTTCACGAGCACGGCGGCCTCGGAGTTCAGGCCCTCGATCGTGGGGTCGCACTTGTAGCCGGGGGCGGCGAGGATGGTGAAATCGGGTTCGCCGTAGGCGGCGCGCTCCTCATCGGTGGGGCGGACGAGGAGTTGCGTGATGAACAGGGCCTGGCTGGCACGCTCGCAGGCGACCATGAACTTGCGGGCGTGGGCGCGGTCGGCGCCGGCGAGGCCGCGCACGACGTAGAGGTCGCGCTCGCCGAGGTATGCCGCAACGCCGTCGCGGACCTTCTCGTAGCTTTCCTGGGAGATGGGAACGTTCACGTTGCCCCAGGCGATGGTGTCGTGCACGTCGGGGGTGTCCACCACGAAGCGATCCTTGGGGCTGCGGCCGGTGTATTTGCCGGTTTCGACCACGAGGGAGCCGTTGGACGCGAGCTTGCCCTCATGATGAGCGAGCGCCTCCTCGACGAGCTCGGCGGGGACCATGTCGAGGTGGATGGAGTCTGCGCCGGCATGGACGCCGTAGCCCTCCAGAACCTTGGTGACGGAATCAGTAGCCATTGTGATCCTCCTCAGGATGGGGTTCGGTATCGATTTCTCGATGCACTTGAGCGCTGCGGAGGGCTGTCGTGCCGCCCTGGATATGCGCGTGCATGTCAAAGTGCGTCGCGAAAAACGTTTTACCATTGCATCGAGGTATTAGTACCGCATCTGCGAGGGGGTTCATGCGTGGTATTCGGCAAGGGCCACGCGTCATTCGGCGGGCGGTAGGTTTTCAACCGTCTGTGCGCCCTGGGTGCGGCCTGCGGCCCGTTGCGCGTCCATGGGAATGACGATGGCGAAGTGCCGCTGCGGCTTGCGAGGCTAGGACTTCGTCTCCATCTTGGCCCGGCAGCGCGGGCAGGTCACGCGGAGCTTGCCCTTGCCCTTGGGCACGGACAAGATCTGCCCGCAGTTGGGGCACTTGAGGAAACGCGAGGTCTTGCGCTCCTTCCACATCTTCTGGGCGGTGCGCTTCGCGCGCTCGTACTCGATGTTGGGAACGGCGGAGGCAGCGGAGCCGCCGGAGGCGTTGCGACCGGCAGGGGTGATGGGGCCGAGGTGTGCAACGAGGTTGCCCAGCACGGGGACGCGCTTGGAGAAGGAGCGGAACGCGTTGTTCTCGTTGCAGCGGACGGTGATGTTCTTGGAGAACGCGCGCGCGAGTGCGAGCAGCACGATCGCGAGCGCGATCCACGTCAGCGGGTCGAGGTTTGCGATGGTGCCGATGAGGGCGAGCAGCATACCTGCGCCGCCGAGCACGCAGGTGAGCTCATCGACTCCGTAACGGTCTTTCATGAAATCGTTCATGGGTGCCTTTCCCTGTCTGCGCCCGCCGCGCGAACGCCGTCCATGTCATGGTCTCACGGTACCCGTATCCGGGCGCCGCGCTACCACGATACCCCTATTTCGCCAGCTTCTCCACGATGGCTTCGATTTCTGCGAGCTTGGCGTCACGCTCGACCTGCGTTCCCTGGGCGAGTGCCTGCTGCACGCAGCCTCCGATGTGGGCCTTGAGGACGTCGGCGTTGATGCGTCCGATGAGGGATTGCGTTGCCATGAGTTGCGTTGAGATGTCGATGCAGTAGCGGTCCTCCTCGACCATCTTCATGATGCCCTCGATCTGGCCGCGGGCGGTCTTGAGCAGGCGCATGGTCTTATCACGGTCGGCCATCATGGGCGGTTACGCTTCCTGCACGGACAGAGCGCGGAATTTCTCGCCCGCGCCGTTCACGGCCTCGGCGAGCTGTTCGGTCATGACGTCATCGGAGCACTCGACGGTCACGGTCTGCGTCTCGTGGTCGGCGTCGGCGTCGGTCACGCCCGCGACGTTGAGCAGCGCCGTTTCGACGGTGGCGTCGCAGTGGCCGCACATGAGGCCCTCGGTCTTGATGATGTAGTTCATGGTTGTTCCTCTCTCTTTTCGTCTCAATTGGGGACAGGCACCGATTGAGACATTTCATACGATGGCGTTCCGACGTCTCAATCGGTGCCTGTCCCCAATTGAGACGGTTGGTCGATGCGCCTGGGCTGGAAGGTCCTCAGGCGCAGGGCGTTGCCCACCACGCACAGGCTCGACAGGCTCATGGCCGAGGCGCCAAACATGGGCGAGAGCTGCCAGCCGAGCAGCGGGTAGAACACGCCGGCGGCGAGCGGGATGCCGAGGGCGTTGTAGAACAGCGCCCAGAACAGGTCCTGCTTGATGTTGCGGATGACGGCGCGGGAGAGCTCGATCGCACGCGGGACGTCCATGAGGTCGCTCTTCATGAGGATCACGTCGGCGCCTTCTTTGGCCACGTCTGCGCCCGCGCCGATCGCCAGCCCCACGTCGGCGCGTGCCAGGGCGGGGGAGTCGTTGATGCCGTCTCCCACCATGGCGACCGTGTCGCCGTCGCCCTGCAGCTCGCGCACCACGCGCTCCTTGTCGGCGGGCATGACGCCGGCGATGACCTCGCTCACGCCGACTTTCGCGGCAATGGCGCGCGCGGTGGTTTCGTTGTCACCCGTGAGCATGATGGTGCGGATGCCGAGCTTGCCGAGGGCGGCTATGGCCGCCGCGCTCGTTGCCTTGACGTCGTCGGCGACTGCGATGATGCCCACGAGCTCGCCGTTCTTGGCGAAAAGAAGCGGTGTTTTGCCCGCGCGGGCGAGCTCGTCCAGGGCGGCGCGATCGACGACCACACCAAGCTCGTCCATGAGGGCGGCGTTGCCGGCGGCGATTGCGTTGGCACCCTCGCGTGCCGTCACGCCTCGACCTGGAATGGCTGCGAAGTCTTGGACGGTACGGGCCACGATTCCCAGCTCATCGGCCCGTGCCATGATGGCCTCCGCGAGTGGGTGCTCGCTGGTGCGCTCGAGGGCGGCGGCAAGCTTCATGAGTGCCTTTTCGCTCATGACGGGCGAACCGTCTGCGCGGCGGGCGGGCATGACGTCTGTCACGGTCGGTTTGCCCGCTGTGATGGTCCCCGTCTTGTCGAGGACCACGGCACGAACGTCGTGCAGCGTCTCGAGTGCCTCGGCGCTCTTGAACAAGATGCCCATCTCGGCACCGCGCCCGGTTCCTACCATGATCGCGACGGGCGTGGCGAGGCCTAGGGCGCACGGGCAGCTGATGACCACGACGGCGACGGCCGAGGTGAGTGCTTCGTTCACGTTGCCGCCCGTGGCGATGAGCCACACGACGAAGGTGACGGCGGCAATGGCGAGCACGACAGGCACGAACACGCCGGCGACCTTGTCGGCCAGGCGTGCGATGGGGGCCTTGGTGGCGTTGGCGTCCTCGACCAGGCGGATGATACGCGCGAGGTCGGTGTCGGCACCCACGCGTGTGGCGCGGAAGGTAAAGGAGCCGGTGCGGTTGACGGTGGCGGCGCTCACGGTATCGCCGATGCGCTTCTCCACCGGCATGGACTCGCCGGTCAGCGCGCTCTCGTCCACGGCCGAGGAGCCCTCCAGTACCACGCCGTCGACGGGGATCGCCTCGCCCGGACGCACCAGGATGGTCTGGCCGAGCTGGATGTCATCGGCGTTCACAGTGGTTTGCATACCGTCCTCGCCGACGACCGTTGCGGTCTTGGGGGCGAGGTCGATGAGACGCTCGATGGCGCCGCCCGTCTTGGACTTGCTGCGCGTCTCCATATACTTGCCCACGGTGACGAGCGCCAGGATGGTGCCCGCGCTCTCGAGGTAGAGGTTGTCCATGCCGACCATATGCGCGGCATGCGGGTCGCCCGCGGTGAGGGCTGCCGCGATGCGATAGATGCCGACGATCGACCAGCCGATGCTGGCTGCCGAGCCGATGGCGATGAGGGCGTCCATGGTGGGCGCGCCGTGGATGAGCGATTTGAACCCGTTGATGAAGTACGAGTCGTTCACATAGACGATGGGAGCGAGCAGGAGCAGCTCGGTGAGCGCCACGTTCATGATGTTCTCGGGCGCTCCGAAAAACGCGGGAAGCGGCCAGCCGAGCATATGACCCATGCCGAGGTAGAACAGCGGGATGAGGAAGGCGATGGATATGATGAGGCGCCCACGCATGGCGCGTGCCTGGGCCTCGAGTTTTTTGGTGGGGGACTCCAGGCGCGGGGCGGCCGCGGAGGCACCGGTGCCTGCGTTGCTGCCCACCTCGACGGGGGAGGCGGCGTAGCCCGCGCGGTCGACGGCGGCGCAGATCGCATCGGCGTCGACGGCGTCCTCGTCGTAGTCGACGGCCATGGAGCCGGCGAGCAGGTTCACGGCGACGTTCGAGACGCCCTCGAGGTTGCCCACGGCGCGGTCGACATGTGCCTGGCACGCCGCGCAGGTCATGCCGCGTACGTCGAATGTCTGATGAGCCAAGTGCAGCTCCTTTCGTAGCATTATCGAGTCTCAGTATACCCCACCCCCCAGGGGTATCCATGCCTGGAATGTGCATTTGGAATGTGCGTTTGGGGACGGGTGCAAATTGCACATGCGGCCAAATCGCGCATGCGGCAAGCGGCCGTTGTCATTTTGCCAGGCGGTTTTGCAGCGGCGGAATGCCAATGCGGGGTATATATGGGCAGACGAGAGAATGGAGCGTGAACATGGGCTTCTTTTCGGAGTTTTCAAAGGCCTACAACGGGGACGAGGCGGGCGATCGATTCCTGGTGGCGGGTGACCCTGTGACATGTCCTCATTGCGGCGGGACCCATTTCTTTTCAAAAACAGCGCTGCTCGACTCGCGAGGGGCATCTCTTTTGAACGTTGACTGGGCATGCAAAGGGGCCACCGTTCTGATTTGCTCGAGATGTGGACACGTCGACTGGTTCGCGGGGAGCGGCTTGGTAGAGAAGTTCTAAAGCTATTCGGCGATTATTCGCTCGGATGTGTTAATCGGAGCCAGAATTGGCGACGAGCGCATTCTGCACATTGGGGAGATGTGTAATTTGCACCCGTCCCCAAATTGCGCATCTGCAGCCCGTATACTTTCCAGCGGTGGAATCTGCTCCACGTGTTCGCGTCAATGCCGTTGGCGAACACGCTCCACCGCGCGGACCGGCCCGCGCACCACTTGTGCATATCGACCCCACAGCGCGGACGGTTTGGCGAGCGCACCCATGTCGGGTGCCGCTGCTGCCGCTTGCCGCGCGGAAATGGACCATTTTGACTTCCACCAACGTCACCGAATTCGATACGACTTCTTCCGGGGCTCCCGCCCCGTCTTTCGCCGACCTCGGCCTTTCCGAGGAGGTTCTCTCCGCCGTCGCCGACATGGGCTACACCGCCCCGACGCCGGTTCAGGCCGCCTCGATTCCGCATGCCCTCGATGGGGAGGATGTTCTCGCCGCCGCTCAGACGGGCACGGGCAAGACGGCCGCCTTCCTGCTTCCCACCATGAACAACCTGCCTCACGTGCCCCGCTCCCGCGCTCGCGGCCGCGTTGCCGCCCAGGGCCCGCTCATGCTCGTCGTCACGCCCACGCGCGAGCTCGCCCAGCAGATCGAGGAGGTCTGTCGAGCGATTGCCCGTCGAACCGGGCACACGAGCGTCACCGTGGTGGGCGGCGTGAGCTACAACCCGCAGCGCGACAAACTCAAGCGCGGCTGCGACATCCTCATCGCCACCCCCGGTCGCCTGCAGGACCTCATCGACCAGGGCGCCTGCTCGCTCGACCAGGTGCAGGTGCTTGTCCTCGACGAGGCCGACCGCATGCTCGACATGGGCTTTCTACCCGCCGTCCGCCGCATCGTGAGCTATACGCGCGACGACCGTCAGACCCTGCTGTTCTCCGCGACCTTGGATGAGCAGGCCGTGGGTTCCATCACCGACTTGGTGACCGATCCCGCCCGTGTCGAGATCGCGCCCGTCACCTCCACGGCCGACACGGTTGAGCAGTACGTGCTCCCGGTATCCCTCGAATCCAAGAACGCGCTGCTCGCGGATGTTCTCAAGCGCGAGGGATCCAATCGCGTGATCGTGTTCTGCCGCACCAAGCACCGCGCC
>NZ_GG692710.1:589960-723084 GCF_000156175.1 Collinsella intestinalis DSM 13280 | reverse complement strand
CGCGCTGGCATCACCTGCGCCGCCATCCACGGCGACCGCAGCCAGGCCCAGCGCGAGCGCGCCCTCAAGGCCTTCCGCTCTGGCGAGTGCGACGTGCTGGTCGCCACGGACGTGCTCGCCCGCGGCATCGACATCTCCGATGTCCGCTACGTGGTGAACTTCGACGTTCCCGAGGACCCGGTCGACTATATCCACCGTATCGGCCGCACGGGCCGTGCCGGCGAGGAGGGATGGTCGCTGACGTTTGTGACCGTCGATGATGTGGACGGGTTCTACGACATCGAGGCCCTCATGGGCAAGACCGCCGAGATCTTCGATGCCGATGGCCTTGAGCTCGGCCCTCATGCCCCTGAGGTCGATCCCGACCGCGTCCCCGCGAAGGCGCCCGCCGGCAAGAAGGAGAAGAAGCGCCGTCGCAAGGCCACTGCCCGCGCGAAGGCCGAGCGCTCCAGCGGTTCCAAGCGCCCCGATGTGGCTCCTAAGGCTCCCCAGGGAGTCAAGGAGGACGCCCCCAAGCCCTCGCGTCGCAAGCGTTCGGGCAAGACCCGTGTCCACGCCGAGGAGGCTTCCGAGCCCGTTGAGCTCCTGACTGCGTCCGAGGTTCGCGGTGAGCGTGCCGCGTCCCAGGATCGATCCACTTCCAGGCCCTCCAAGAAGGGGGCTGCTCGCTCTGGCGGCCTTGCCAACGGCCGCAAGCGCGAGGACGATCGTTCCCGCCCCGAGCGCTCATGCCGCGACGATCGCCGTCGCTCCGGTCGAGAGGACCGCTCCGACCGTCCGCGTTCCGACCGCGGTGACTCCGCTCGCAATCGCGGTGTCCGCTCCGGTCGCGATGCTTGGCGCAATTACGATGAGCCCTCCGAGCGTCGTGGTCGTGGCGGCCGTGGCGGTCGAGGTGGTCAGCCCGGGAATTCCGCACGAGGGGGTCGTGGCAGCTCCTACGAGCAGCGCCCTGGTGCTCCGCGCTCCGGCCGCCGTCCAGGGGACCGTGGCGGGCGCAGGTAGCGTAAGCGGTAGCCGCCGACGGCGCTCGGCTTCTTGCGAGTCCGTCCGTTGAGACGACGATAATTGGTATAGGCACCCCTCCCACCATGATGGGCTCTTCATGGTGGGAGGGGTGTT
The DNA here is from genome assembly GCF_000156175.1 of Collinsella intestinalis DSM 13280. Lineage (GTDB taxonomy): Bacteria > Actinomycetota > Coriobacteriia > Coriobacteriales > Coriobacteriaceae > Collinsella > Collinsella intestinalis. The sequence continues at coordinate 721,962 of NZ_GG692710.1, read as the reverse complement.
TTTCGCATATTGGGGCTGAACGGCCGATCTTTTGAGCTGCGTATTTCAGATGCATCGGGTCTCGTTCGGGAACCCATTCGGATATGTTTGCGACATCCTTCAGGGGCACTGCCGCCATGTTCGTCTCGGGGCCTTCTCCATGCGCTCACGCTCGTAGCCTGATGGTGATGCGAACGGACGAGGCGAAAGGAGCGCCCATGGCGGACCCGGCTGAGATCGAGAGGGAAGTCGCCCGGATGGCGGAGTATTGGGGCGAGCGAAGGGAGGGGTGGAGGGATGCGGCCGCCGATGAATTTGAGCGGATTGTCATGCCCGCGTGCCTATACGGTCCCGAACAGGATTTTCGGCGACTTCAGATGGTCAATATGTGCTTCACCGAATGGGTTCTGTTCGAGCGTCAATTGCGTGAAGGCAAGACGCCCCTGCAGCTGTATGTCGAAACGCCGCCTGAGGGCACTTTAGAATCCACGGTTGACCATCTGAGGCAGATCGATGAGACGCAGATCTTCGCGCGCTTCGCCATACTCGATAAGGACCCGGAGACCAGTCGGGCGATGCTGCTCGATGTGGGGACTGACCGTCGCTATGAGGTGTGCGATGGCGCGTTATGCAAGAATGCGCGTTGGAGAAATGGGACCATTGCGGAGCGCATCGCATGTGTGGACGGCCTGTGGCAAGTGGTCGGACAAGTTCACCTGTACGATCGGGCCGACCCTGATGCGACTCGCGTAGATGGGCCGGGAGCCCTGCATCCGGATGACCTGCGCGCGGAGGACATGTGCGACGCAGGCTTGTTCCTGCGCTTGGTGCGAGACGTCCTCGGTGTCGATGGGCGATACGCCCCCACGCTTTCCATGGTATCGGTGGAAGGGGATGCGAGATAAGGCGCGAAATGCCTGTTATGTGAAACCCTCGAGCGGTTTTCATGGGGTGTGTGTGAGGGTGTTCGTCGGATGGTACGGTTCTGCGGATTATTTGTGCCACCTGCTCGTTTGGAGTGAGTTCATGCCCGTTCGCATCATCACGGATTCCGGTTCTGAGTACAAGTCGTCCGACCATCCCGCCCTCGAGGTCCTGCCGCTGACGGTCGCGTTTGGCGACGATGTGTACCGCGAGGGCGTGGACATCACGTACGACCAGTTTTACGAAATGCTCACTGAGCGCGAAGAGTTTCCCAGCACCGGCCAGGCGACGCCGTTCCTGTTCCAAGAAGCCCTCGAGCGCGCCCGCGAGGCGGGCGAGGACGTGGTGGTCATTACCATGTCCAGTCGCCTGTCCGGTACGTATCAAAATGCGTGTATGGCGGCCGCTGCCGCCCGTGAGGCGGGGCTCGAGACCGTTCGCGTAGTCGACAGCTTGAACATGACGCTCGGTGAGCGGATCGTCGTGCAGTACGCGCTACAGCTGGTTGACGAGGGACTTGGGGCCAATGAGATCGCCGATGCACTGGAGGCGTCGGTGCCCCGTGTGCGCATCGTTGGTTTGGTGGACACCCTCGAGTATCTGAAGCGCGGCGGGCGCATCTCCGCCGCCGCAGGTACGGTGGGCGAGCTGCTGTCCATCAAGCCCGTGATCACCGTGACGGATGGAGAGGTCATCGTGCTGGGTAAGGCACGCGGTTCGAAGAAGGGCCGCACCTTGCTGCATCAGGAGATCGAGAAGGTCGGCGGTATCGACTTCGACATGCCCGGAGCGTTGGGCTATTCGGGCCTTTCGGACAAGACACTCCGCAAGTACCTCGAAGAGTACCGCGATGTGTGGGAGGGTGGCATCGCCGAAGAGGATCTTCCGATCTCCCAGGTCGGAGCCGCAATCGGTGTCCACGTGGGCCCCGGCGGCATTGCGGTCGCCTTCTTCTCCCGCGCCTAGGTGCCGCCTTCGACAATATGAATGTCTGATGATGCCGTGAGATAGCGGTACACTTTCGCGGAAACTGTTCATTAAGTACCCTGAAAGGGGATATGATGGCTGTCCGCATTATCACCGATTCCGGTTCCGATTGCCTGCCGGGCGAACATCCGAATCTCGACGTCCTGCCGCTTTCCATTGCTTTTGGTGACACGACCTACAGTGCCGACGTAGACCTCACGCGCGAGCGTTTTTACGAGCTGCTTGTCGAGGGCGATGAGTTCCCGACGACCGGCCAGGTCAATCCGTATGCTTTCTCGCAGGCGATCTCCCGCGCCCAGGAGGCGGGCGACGATGTGGTGATTCTGGCGCTTTCGAGCAAGCTGTCCGGTACGCATCAGAGCGCTGTCACGGCCGCCTCGCAGGCCGATGGGTCTACGGAGGTGCATGTCGTTGACACCAAGAGCGTGACGGTCGGTCAGCACATCCTGGTCGATTACGCACTCCGTTTGGTCGAAGGGGGCCGCTCGGCAGCCGAGGTCGCCGCTGCTGTCGAGGCCGCCGCTGACCGCGTCTGTTTGGTCGCCCTGCTCGACACCCTCGAGTACCTGAAGCGCGGTGGCCGCATTTCCGCCGCTGCTGGCACTCTGGGGGAGATGCTCTCCATCAAGCCGGTCATCACCGTCGCCGACGGCGAGGTCGCGATCCTGGGCAAGGCCCGTGGCTCCAAGAACGGCCGCAACTTGCTGCGCCAGCAGCTCGAGAGCGCGGGCGGCATTGATTTCGATATGCCCGTCATGGTCGGTTACACCGGTCTTTCCGATAAGCTCCTGCGCAAGTACCTCGAGGACAGCCGCTCCGTGTGGGAGGGCGGCATTGCCGAGCAGGACGTTCCCTCGGTTATGGTCGGTGCGACAATCGGTACGCATGTCGGCCCCGGCGCCATTGCGGTGGCGTACTTCAAGAAGGCATAGCGTCCTTTCAAATGACGTCTCTTTCGCGGCCCTCGCTTTCGGTTGGGATGATCCAGGCCGAGAGCGAGGGCCGTTTTGCCATTCTTTTGAGCAGGGTGGCGGAGCCGCTCGCGCCTGCTAGCGGTAGAATGGAGATGTTTGTGCATGCAGTCATTTAAGGAGGACGCACATGGCGATTTCCGCTCCCATCGATGCAACCAAGACCCCTGCGTGGGTGGCTCTTCAGAAACACCACGACGAGCTCGTGGAGAAGGGCATCAGCCTGAAGGATTGGTTCGCCGCCGATCCCGATCGCGTTGAGAAGCTCAGCTATCATGCCGGTGACCTGTACTTCGACCTGTCCAAGAACCTCGTCACCGATGAGACGCTCAAGCTGCTCGTAGACTTGGGTCGCGCTTGCGGCGTTGAGGAGCGCCGTGACGCCATGTTCTCCGGCGAGCATATCAACACTACGGAGGACCGTGCCGTCTTGCACACCGCCCTCCGCCGTCCCGCCAGCCAGAAGGGCGAGCTCATCGTCGACGGCCAGGATGTCGTTGCCGATGTTCACGAGGTCCTCGATCGCATGTACGCCTTTGCCGATCGCGTCCGCTCCGGTGAGTGGAAGGGCGTCAGCGGTAAGAAGATCGAGCACGTGGTCTCCATCGGCATCGGTGGTTCCGACCTCGGCCCCGTTATGGTCTACGAGGCCATGAAGCCCTATCTCGACGCCGGCATCGATTGCCGTTACATCTCCAACATCGATCCGAACGACATGGCCGAGAAGGTGAAGGGCCTCGATGCCGAGACCACGCTCGTCATCATCGTCTCCAAGACGTTCACCACGCTCGAGACGCTCACCAACGCCCGTGAGGTCAAGGCGTGGATGCTCGAGCAGCTCCGCGCCTGCGGCGCCGTCGACGGCAGCGCCGAGCAGGATGCCGAGGCTATTGCCAAGCATTTCGTGGCCGTTTCCACCGCCCTGGACCTCGTGGCTGATTTCGGCATCGACCCTGAGAACGCTTTCGGCTTCTGGAACTGGGTCGGCGGTCGTTATTCCGTTGATTCCGCCGTCGGTCTGTCGCTCATCATCGCCCTCGGGCCCGAGCGCTTCCAACAGTTCCTGGCGGGCTTCCGCGCCATCGACGAGTACTTCGAGAACACGCCGCTCGAGGAGAACGTCGTCGCGCTCATGGGCCTCATGAACGTCTGGTACGTCAATTTCTTCGGCGCCGACACGCACGCCGTGCTGCCCTACACGCAGTACCTGCACCGTTTCCCGGCCTACCTGCAGCAGCTCACCATGGAGTCCAACGGCAAGCACGTCCGCTGGGACGGTACGCCCGTCACGTGCCACACCGGTGAGGTTTTCTGGGGCGAGCCCGGCACCAACGGCCAGCATGCCTTCTATCAGCTGATGCACCAGGGCAGCGTCGTGGTTCCCGCCGATTTCATCGCCTTTGCCAACACCTCCAACCCCTTCGTCGATGAGGGGCAGGATGTGCACGAGCTGTTCCTGGGTAACTTCCTCGCCCAGACCAAGGCCCTTGCATTCGGCAAGACGGCCAATGAGGTCCGCGCCGAGGGTACGCCCGAGCAGATCGTCCCTGCTCGCGTGTTCGAGGGCAACCGCCCCACGACCTCCATTTTCGGCGACACGCTGACTCCGTTCGCCCTCGGTGAGCTCATCGCCGTGTACGAGCACATCACGTTCGTCCAGGGCACCGTTTGGGGCATCGACTCCTACGATCAGTGGGGCGTTGAGCTTGGCAAGCAACTTGCCAAGCAGATCACCCCGGCGTTCCATGACGACGAGGCGCTGAGCCAGCAGGACGCCTCCACCAAGGCTCTGATTGAGTTCTATCGCGCGACGCGCAGGTAGGCAATCGGCTCCGAATCCGTTTCGCAACGAGGCTCCGGGTGCACTGGGGCCTCGTTTGTTTTGTAAAGAGCGGCTGTTAATCTCCGAGTGCCCGCAACAAGTAATTTCGAACCGCCTTTTCGCAGCTGGCGGGATACAGGCAACGGGCGCTCTCGACGCCGTCATATTCGACGATGCGCTCGATGATGCTGAGTTTCGCGCCGCGCGGGGTGACGTGCCAGCCATCTGCCCGCCGTTCGATTAGGCCACCCTCTTGAAGCAGCTTGTTCGCTTGATGGGAGCGCATCTTGGGGAAGACGCCCGCGCCCGCCCAGTCGTCGAGGACCTTCTGCAGATAACGCGCCTCGCTTTGCGGACTTGCTTTGACGAGTGCCGATGCGCCCTCGCGTACGAGCGCGGCGATGCTGCCTCGTTCGGGTAGGGCGTGCGCGCCGGTGTCGAAGGAAGGGGCGAGTGTCGGTCCGCTCTCCGTGCCATGGGCCATTTGAAGGTCGATCAGCTCGTCAATGGTTACAAAGGGCCTGGCATGTGGTTTGTCGTGGCCGATGGCGGTGGCGATGAGTTCGGTTTCTGCCGCCGTGGTGCCGTTGGTTGCCAGGCGCAGCATCGCGAATGAGAACATGCCTGAGCCGTCCCCGGCCATCGCGGTCCTCGCATTGCCTTCGATCACTTGACCGCCCATATCGCGCACGATCGAGTTCTTGCAGCGGAGGCGTTGTTGACGCTGGGCGAGTGCCCTTTCGCCGTCATTCGGGATTTCGGGGCTTGTGTGGCGGTATCGGCCGTCATCGATCTCGATGCACAGGACGATGCGCATGGTTTGTTCGTTGTAGATCACGAAGTCGAATCGTTCCTCACGTCCGGCATCGCCATGCTGGATGAAAGCCCTCTTGTCGGTGGCGCGGAACTCTTCGTCGTCAGTCAGGCGGCGGGAGAGTGCACGAGGGGAGAAGCAGCTTGAGAGTGCGACGCCGCGGGCGACGGCGAGGCCGCGGCCGGCGAGGTCGACGCCCTCCAGGGCGTTACATAGGGCAAGTTCGGCGGCCGAGTCTTCATTGCCGACGTATGTCCGAATGGCCGGAATCTCGTCGAACGCCGAGACGAGGGACGACCGATGGAAGCCGTATGCATAATTGCTGATGGGGAACCCCCGCTCTCCCGTGAACGCATCCGATGCGAGGTCCATGCGCCGGCGGGCGTAGTCGATGAGTTTCTGCAAAAAACGCTCTCGTTGTTCGCGTTCGGCTCGGTCGCGCGTGGAGAGGGCCCGCGCCGCGCCACCGGGCGATGGCGGGATATACGTGCCGGTGAGTGCAAGCTGTGTTTCTTTGGACATGAGGTCGGTCGAACAGATGACCACGAGTTCGTCTTTGGCTCGTGAGACCGCCACGTTGATGATCGACCGCCCTTGCGACCAGGGCCAATCCCAGTCCCCGTCCTCCACGGGGAGAAGATACACGGCGTTGTATTCCTGTCCCTGCGTCTTGTGGATCGTCAGGCCGGTCTTTTCCCATGAATCAACGGCCTCGGCCTCGTCGGCGTGGAAGAGGCTCTCGATTGCGGCCGCTCCCTCCGTGTCGATGAGGCGGTCGTAGAGAGCTTCGAGTTGGCCGCGGAACGGGGATACGATGCGCACGGAGAAGCTCGGGTCCGCCTCGAGTCGGGCGCGCAGGCCCGGCCACTCTTCGTGCATGAAGATCTCAATCTGCTTGCGGTTCTCCTTGCTCGATTGCGGGGTGCCGCGCTGGGCCTTCCGTTCCGAAGCTTCTTCTGCGTTTCGGCGGTTGTGTCGATGCGGCTCCCAATAATCGCCCTCGAACCAGCGGATGCGGATGGGTGTTTGCACGGACCGATCATAGGCCGGGGTGCGCACGACGAGACCCTCCCCACGGGGCGCGTAAATCTCATCGCTGCAAAAGCCGATGATGCCGGGATGGCACCTGAAATGCTCGTTGAGAAAGGTATGCGGTGCGCCGATCGGTTCGAAGACGGCCTGCGCGGACGCCAAGATGCTCATTCCGTCACCGGTCGTCACATCCTGCAGGGCATAGGGCGATTTGCGACCCGGAACGGGAATGCCGGTTTCCTCGGCGCTGCGCACGGCGGCTTCTGCGGCGTTCGCGTGGTAGACGGGTGGAAGCTGCTCGATATCGCCGACGAGCACCACGCGCCGGGCGCTGCTCATCGCGAGCAGGGCAAGCGCGGGCGCACACTGAGACGCTTCATCCATGATCAGATAGTCATAGCGGAACACGTCGCCGTCGTTGAAGCATTTCTTGAGGGAGTGGATGGTGCTTGTGATGAATGGGCGTTCGCGAAGGAATTCAGAAGCGGTGAGGGCGGGTTCCCAGCCCCCGGTGTCGTAGTGCTCGTTACGGCGAGCCTCCGAATCGTCTTTGACGTCGAACTGCGGTCCCTGTGGATGATCCTCGTTCCAGGACCGGCGGTTCTCGAGCTTGCCCAAGGCGGCGTAGGAGTTGAAGATGCGACGGCGGTTGGGCTCCCGGCCCTCATCTGCCGCCGCATATCCGGCGATTTTCTTGGAGATGTTTGCGATGGCCTCGCCGTTGGTGGACACGACGGCTACAGTCGCGCCGCGTGCGATTATGCAGGAAACCATGTTGAGGATGGTCTCGGTCTTGCCGGTTCCAGGAGGACCCTGGACGAGCGAGATGTCGGATTCGAGTGCGCGGCGGACGGCGAGTCTTTGGCGATCGTTCATCCCATAGGGGCCCTCGATAAGCGCCGCGTCAATCTCGGCGTCGGTCGCCTCGCCGAAGATCAGCCGGTCTTGTGCCGCTCGGTCCCCCAGATACGCACGGCAGACGGTGTTCAGGTTTTCCGCGGATGCGAGACCGGGCGATCCATCAGCCGCCGGGTCGCGATAGAACCAATCGATCTCCCATGGAGGGGTCTTTCCTCCCTCGCCGTTGGGGAAGCTCGACGCGTGCGCGGCAACGCGGAGGTAGGAGAGGTTGTTCGAGAAATCGGACATGGTCGCCCCCATGTGAATTTGGGTGCCGTGGCAGGCTCGGGTCGATCAGAACTCAATTGTAGTGTCTTGCAGGGACGAACTCGGCGTGTAGTCGAACGGCGCGGCGTCGATTTCCAATGCGTTCGCGCCGTGCTCCAGCGTGACGGCCGTGTCGTGCAGGGGATGGTCGGCCACCTCGTAGCGGCGGACGAGCTCACCGGGCTTGCCGCGCAAAAACAGCCAGGAACGGTCGAGTGGGGTGGCGAGCAGCGCGCTGACCGGCTTGTTCGCGCGATCGGAGAAGTATCGTGCGCTGGCGGTGTCCTGGAACGCCAGGACGAGCTGCGTGTCGCAGTTGCCGATGATCGTGTTGGCGCCCTCCTCGCCATATCGGGCTGCGAGCTGGCTTGTGGTCTGGCACAACATGGTGCACCAGATGTTCTTGCTGCGCACCACCGAGATCGCCTGCTCGAAGTTGGGGATGCGGAAGTTGCCAAAGTCGTCGAGGAACATGCGGACGGGAACGGGCAGCGAGCCGCTGGGCATGGCATCGGCCTCCCTACCGAGCGAGATGAGCGCTTGGGTCAGGAAGAGGTTGGTGAGCGGGTCGAGCGAACGGTCCATGTCGCTGAGGGTCACGAAGAGCGCCGTAGGCTCGTGGCCCATGCGGGCGAAATCGACCTGGGGGTTATGCGTGTACAGGGCGCGAGCGGTATCGAAACTGAGACACATGACCTTCTCCGCGATGATGCCGATGATGCTGGCGTTCATCTTTTCCGCGCCCATCGTGGCGCGGTAGCGCAGGTACGCCGAGGCGCAGAAGCTCGTTGGGTCGCAGGCGATTACCTCGTCGAGCAGGGCGAAGGTGCCGCCGTCTCCCAGGGAATCCACCAGCCGAACAACCGATTCGAAGGTCTGCTCGGCGGCGGGCAGCTGTTCGACGGCGTAGGCGACAAGGCAAGACAGCAGGTTGGCCGCCGCTCGGTCCCAGAAGGGCTGGGTAAGGTCCTCCGCGGGGCAGATCGCCGTTGCGACCGAGAGGATGTCCTGCTGTGACGGCCTGCCGTTCGCGGGGTCGCGGCGGATGAAGGCGAGTGGGTCGTAGCCGACGGGCGAGGCACATCGAGGACAGGCCGCATCCATGTTCGAGAAGTTGATGTTCTGCACGACGTAGCCATGGGAGCGCAGCAAGGGGCCCATTTCGCGACAAAGCTGCCCCTTGGTGTCGAGCACGATGAAGCTCGCGTTCATCTGCATCAGGTTGGGCTTGAGCACGTGGCGCGTCTTGCCTGCGCCGGATGGCCCGATGACGAGCATGTTGTTGTTGATGCGGGTGGTCCAGGTGTCGGTGTCCAGGGTACGGCCCGAGGCGAGGATCGTGGGATTGGAGGTGGGGAGTGTGGTTCGGCTCATGGTTAGAGCTCCTTTCGGGATTCGATGATGCGGGTGGCGAAGCCGAGGTCGAGTGCGCGCTCAGCTTCCAGGTAGGTGTCCTTGCAGGTGAGGGATTGAATGCGCTTGAGCGCGAGCCCCGAGCGCTCGGCGAGGATGGTGTTGAGCGTCCGGCGCCGTTCCATGAGGCGTTTGCTCGTCTCCTGAAGGGCGAGCGCGGAGCCACCGGCGCCCTGCGGGATGAGGGGGTCGTGGATCATGAGGGATGCGTGCGGATACATCTCGCGCTCGTCTCCTGCCATGAAGATGATCGAGCCCATGGATGCGGCGAGGTCGCCGCAAACCGTGCGGATGGGGCAGGACACCGAGCGCAGCACGTCGTAGATGGCGAGTCCCGGACCCACCTGCCCGCCGGGGCTGCTGACGAAGAGGGTGATGGGGGAGGAGGGGTCCTCTCGTTCGAGGAACAGCACGTGTTGGCACAGAGCGCTCGCCATCAGGGGCTCGATCTCGCCGGAGATGACGAGGGTGCGTTCGCGCAGTAGCTCATCGTAGATACTCGTGCGCTCGAGTCCGCGGCTCGTCTCGCGGAGGATGGAGGGGGCGGTGTCGAAGACGGTCATGGGTTTTCCTTTCGATGGGGGGTAATCGGTTCGTGTGGCGGTGCTCGAGACCGCCATCTAGCTGGACGTGGTCCTCGGCTTGTCGCGCAGCCGCTGTTCGAGGACGCTCGGCGCCCGTCGTGGCGCTTCCTCGATGTCGAGCGCCCCGCATTCGGAGAGCGCTGCGAGGGGCCTGATGAAGAGGCTCCGAATGGCCTGGGCGCGATGTGCGGGGTTTCGGGCCCCGCGGTCATACGATGCCGTGTCCACAAGCTCAGGAAGGCATTCGTAGATGAACAGGAAAGCGTCGCCGCATCGCCTGTTGTAGGCGGCCGCATAGGCATCTTGCATCGCCGCCGCCTTTCCGCCGTTTTCCATGATCAGCGCTGCGCAAACGGTGTAGAAATCGTCGGCGTCGAGTGTGGCGAATCGGAAGAGCGCGTCCACGGCTGCTCTCGGACCCGAATAGCGCAGGCTGCTGGCATTGAGCCGCGCGGAGTCGAAGTGCTTGAATGCGCAGGCGTTCGTCGAGTAGCGGGGGATCCACGAGAAGGGGAATTGTCCCTCCGCACTTCGACGTGCGGACTCCCCGATTTGCTCGATCGGGGCGTACAACTGCTCGGTCGTTTGCCTGAGCGCACGGTGGAGCTCCGCACAGTCGTCTTCATCCGTCTCTATCAGCCGCCAGGCCCGTTCGAGCCTCCAGCAGACCGACGCGATACCGGGTCCGCGCACTCCCTCTGTGCCAGGGGAGCTGGGGGTCCGGCCGTTGTCGAGAGTCGCGACGCGCCGCATCGCCTCTGCAGCGAGCGGATCGTTTTGGAGGAAAAAGCCGATTTCGAGGCGGCAGAAATCGAGGACGGCGCGCTTGGCGAGGGTGGGGCTGCATCGATGGTCGGCGATGGCGGCGAGGCGCCCATCGAGGGGCAGTTCGCAATTCTCTTGCAGGAAATCTGCGAGCGTCCACTCGTGGAACTCGCGATCGGTCGGGCTGAACATGCTGCTTCCTTTCCAGCGCCGGGCAGGCGCCAGGTCAACGTTGCGCACGGCGGTGGGCCGTCGTGCGGCGAGCGACAGGTAGGCAAAATCGACATGGCAATGCCGATGGCCTATAGCAGATCTCCCAATTTGATTGTGATGGTGTTAGTGAAACGACTCATACGCTCAAACTGCTCTCGTGCTACTCGTGACTGTCAGGCTCAAACATCTCTTACGCTAAAACAGTGGCGGTGCCACTTCGGGTGCAAGCCCACTGTACTTGCTCCCCGCCGGAAGCGCAAGGCACTTTTTCAGATGGAACATGAGGCGACTGGCCAGCGTATATATGACCTTATATAACGTCTACCGATGTATTTCGACCGTTCACAGGTAAGCTACGCCCTTCTTTGAGAGCAGAACGTTACATGATGTTATAGTGCATAACGTCATGTAACGTTCTGCTTACGAGAGGGGTAACACCATGGCGGAACTCGAGAAGGTCCAGCTTCTTAACTTCGATATCGACCAGTACCTGAAGGACGGCGACGCCACCGTGGCGGCCTGCGCCCAGGCCAAGGCGGTCGCCGACGAGATTCACGAGCAGGGGTATGAGAACATCTTCCTGCTGGGCATCGGCGGCACCTATGACGAGCTCGACATGGTCCGCTACTTCATGAAGAAGTACTCCGAGGTCGAGGTTCACCTGGTCAACGCCGCCGAGCTCAACGTGATGGGCGACAACCGCCTCAAGAAGGACTCCGTCGTGGTCACCGCCTCCGCTTCCGGCGACACCAAGGAGATCGTCAAGGCGGTCGAGAACATTACCGCCCAGGGCATCCGCGTCGTCGCCTTCACCCGCGAGGACACACCGCTCGGCAAGCTCGCGACCACGGTGATCTCGGCTCCCGTGGCCACCGGTCGCTGCGATTTCACCTATCTGCTCTTCCAGGCCTTCGCCCTGCGCCTGCTCAACCTGCGCGGTGACTTCGACCGCTATGACGACTACATGGCCCAGACCAAGAATCTCTTCCAGGACCTGGTCGACATCCGCATCAAGTTCGAGCCCAAGGCCGAGCAGATCGCGAAGCAGTTCGCCGAGGAGCCCTACACGATTTTCATCGCGTCCGGTGCCCTGTGGGGCGAGAACGTTCTGTTCTCCATGTGCGTTCTCGAGGAGATGCAGTGGATCCGCACCCGTGCCGTCACGTCCGCCGAGTTCTTCCACGGCACCCTCGAGCTCGTCGAGCCCGGCGTGCCCGTGATCATCACCAAGGGCGAGGATGAGTGCCGCGAGCTCGACAACCGTGCCGAGGTCTTCTGCAAGCAGTACACCGATAAGCTCGCGGTCATCGACACCGCCGAGTATGCCGTCTCCGGCCTGGACGACGAGTTCCGCCCGCTGGTCTCCCCGATGATCGCCGCCGCGACGCTGCACGAGCGCCTCTCCAAGCACTACGAGCGCATCACGAAGCACAACCTGGCCTATCGTCGCTACTACCGTCAGTTCGCGTACTAAGCGCCCCCACGTCCCGTGAGCTATCTTGCGGGATCGACCCGGCGGGTGCACGGGTTTAGGCCCGCGCGCCCGCCGGTTTCTCGACCGCTTCCCATCGTGTGACCGCTTGCTCGGTGGGACCCATCTATAAGGAAAGGAGACGGTCATGCTCGTGCAGGCATTGCTCGTCGGTCTGGTCGCGGCGTTCGCGACGTTCGACACGGCTTTGGGCACCAGCCACATCAACCGCCCCATCGTCATCGGCCCGATAGTCGGACTCGTGTTGGGCGACCTCCACACCGGCTTGGTCATCGGCGCCAACCTGGAGCTCCTCTTTATGGGCGCCATCTCGGTCGGTGCCTACATCCCGCCGGATGTCAACACCGCTGGCACACTGGCGACCGCATTCGCCATCACCACGGGCTCTGGTCTCGAGACCGCGTACGCCCTCGCCATGCCCATCGGTCTCGCCGCACTCGGAGTCAAGAACTTCTTCTACGCCATCACCCCGATGTTCCTGCAGATCGCAGATAGGGGCGCCGAGGTCGGCGACGATGGAAAGATCAAGCTCACGTACGTGCTCATCGGTATGGTCGGCAAGACCATCTGGACGTTCACGCTGACCGCGCTGGCCTTCTATTTCGGCTCGGACGCCGTGACCGCGGTGCTCGACGCCGTGCCCGATTTCGTCTTCGACGGCATGGGCATCGCCGCCGGCATCCTTCCCGCCATGGGCTTCGCCATGCTCATGCGCATGATCGTGAACAAGAAGCTCGTCCCGTTCTTCGTGCTGGGCTTCGCTCTCGCCGCTTATCTGAATCTGTCCGTCCTGGCCGTCGCTATCCTGGCCGTGGTGATCGCCATCGAGAAGATCGACCTCTTCGGTGACGCTCCCGCCGCCGCGACCGCCGGTATCGCTGGAGGCGATGACGATGACTTCTAAGCCCGAATCCACGCAGGGTGCCACTATCACCAAGAGCGACCTTACGCGCATGGCCGTGAATCCGGGCGCGCTCGGCATGGAGTACTCCTGGAATTATCCCAAGCAGATGAGCATTCCGTTTTGCATGATGCTCACGCCGCTGCTCAAGAAGATCTACCGTGACGATCCCGAGGGCTATGCCGCCGCGCTCACCCGCCATCTCGAGTTCTTCAACATCACGATGTATTTCGCCCCGTTCGTGGGTGGTGTGGTGGCCTCGATGGAGGAGCGCGTCGCGAAGGGCGAGATGGAGCCCGAGACCATCAGCTCCGTGAAGGCGGCGCTCATGGGCCCGCTATCCGGCATCGGAGACTCCCTGTTCCTGGGTACGCTGCGTGTGATCGCCGCCGCCGTCGGCATCGGCCTGTCTCTCGCGGGCAACCCGTTCGGCCCCATCGCCTTCCTCGCGATTTACAACATCCCGTGCTTCCTCACGCGCATCATCGGCGCGCAGAAGGGCTACGAGCTCGGTGTGTCGTTCCTCACGGCGGCGCAGGAGAGTGGCCTCATGAACAAGGTCATCTACGCGGCGGGTATCGTGGGTATCATGGTCCTCGGCGCCATGACCGTGTCCATGACGTCGGTGTCGATTCCCATAGAGTTCGGCTCGGGCGACAGCGTCCAGACCATTCAGTCCGTGCTCGACGGCATTATGCCCGGCACGCTCGCCCTGGTTGCGCTTGTGCTCTACTATGCCGCCCTCGCCAAGAAGGCGAACCCCATGCTGCTCATCGTCATCACTATGATCGTGGGCATCCTCGGCGCTTTCACGGGCGTTTTGGCATAATCTTGGCAAAACCTGTGTCGTTGCCCTGGGCGCGGTCGATCGCGAGGTCGACCGCGCCCTTTACTTGATATGGTATATAAGGTAATAAGACGTATTTTACTGAGGAGAGGCGCCTATCGCCGGAGGAGGGATGAAGATGGCCGGAAAACTGGCGGGTGATTCCGCGACGCCGTTGTACCAGCAGGTCGCAAACGACCTGCGCGAGGCGATCGTGAACGACGTGTACCACGTGGGTGCCCGCATTCCCACGGAGCCCGAGTTGAGCCACCTGTACGGTGTGAGCCGCATCACCGTCCGCAAGGCCATCGAGATTCTGGTCGATGAGGGTCTCCTTGCCAAACGCCAGGGGAAGGGCACGTTCGTCCAGGAGGCCCATCGCGCCCCGATGGTCCATGAAGACCGTCGCGCCGCGCTCAACGGTTTCTCGGCCTCATGTCGTCAAAACGGTTTGGAGCCCGGTTCGACGCTGCTTCGCTGCGAGGTGGTGGACGTTCCACCCGTTGCGCGCGAGTTCTTCGGCGAGGGCGCGCGCCTGATCGCCATCGACCGCGTTTGCATGGCGGACGGCACTCCCATCATGGTCGACCACTGCCTGTTCGCACGGGAGGGGCACGAGTTCCTCGAGACCGCCGAACTTGAGAACGCCTCGATCTTCGATCTCATTCGCAATGCGACTGGTCAGTGCCCCCATCGCGACAGCGCCCAGATGCTCAGTATCCAGCTCGCCGACGAGCAGGTCGCCCATGCGCTCTCCGTCCCGGTGGGGGAGCCGCTCTTCAGCCTGGAGGGCCTGTATCGCGATCAGGACGGGAATCCGTTGTACGCGGGCAAGCAGCTTATCATCGGCTCACGCTACACGTTCTCCATGTGATGCGCAGCCGGACTTCAGTATACGTCTACGGATAATTTAATACCACTCAAGGATTATTCAGCTGAGAGAACCCGCATGGCCGTATAGTCGAGCATGCGGGTTCATTTATGCGCGCCACGCGTGCCGGATATAAGGGGGCTGCGTCCCATGAGCAACGCCAAGCCGACTATGGAAACCTATATCGAGATGTCGCCTCGGGTGTTCGAGGAGAACCTCACCCGCGTAGATGCCCTTGTGGGCGGCCTGGTCGAGCGCTATGCGCGCCGTGGTTTGCGCGACCTGCGCTTCGTCGCGTCTGGATCCTCGTACAACTCCTGTGTGGCCGCGCGCCCCTTCGCCGAGCGCGTCCTGGGCGTTCGGGTGGACGTCTTCACCCCGTCGCGCTATCTCGATGAACTCGAGCGCCTGGATGTCACGGCGTCCGATGCGTTCGAGGTCTTTGTCTCGCAGAGCGGTTGCAGCACGAACATCATCGAGGCGGTGTGCGCCGCGCGCTCACGGGGGCACGAGACGGTGGCCCTCACGGGCAACGTCGAGGCCGACCTGCGCGACGAGGTCGACGCGATCTTCGAATACGGCGTGGGAAACGAAACGGTCGGGTTCGTGACCATGGGCGTGCTCACGCTCATGGAGTTCATCGCGCTGTTCAGCCTCGCGACAGCCGAGGCCCTGGGGGCGATCGACGGTGATGGGCGGTCGGCGTGGATGGGGCGCCTTTCCGAGGTTCCCGACATGCACCGCGAGATGCAGCGGCGGGCGCATGCCCTCATGGACGCGGATCGTGAGGTGTTTTTGACCCCCGGACATGCGTTCATGTGCGGTGCGGGCGCCGCCTACGGCATCGCGTTGGAGGGCGCGCTCAAATGGCAGGAGACGCTCAAGGCTCCCGCCATCGCGTTGGAGCCCGAGGAGTACATCCACGGTCCCAATATGCAGCTGACCCCGCGCTCGACGGCGTTCTTCCTCGATCCGTGCCTCGCGCCCGGCCGTACACATGAGATTTACCGAGCGACCCGCGCGGTGACGGACCACGCTTATCTTTTGGCCTGCTACGGCATCGAGGATGGCGATGCGAACGCGATATGCCTCGAGCGGGATGTGGAGCCCGAGGTGGCCCCGTTCGTCCTGCTGCCCGCCGTCCAGGTGTTCGCCGGCCGCGCCATGCGCGAGCTGGGCTGCGAGCCCTGCCATCCGCTGTTCGACCGCTTCGAACAGGTCGTAAGCTGTAAGACCGCCGACTATGAGGAAATCTGCAAGGAAAAGCTCGCCCAGGCCGGCTTTGCCGAGTAGCGGACCTCAATTGAGGGACAGTCCCTAAATTGAGGTTCTTGGAATCGAAGGAGGGGTGCGCCGATGGAGGGCGTGAGCACGACCCACGATGACCGTCGCGCGTTGCGCGGTGTGTTCTGCCTGTTCGGCACTGCGGTGTGCTGGAGTTTCATGGGGATCCTCACCAAATGGAATACGCAGTCTCCGTTTCTCATCGGCGGGGTGACCTCCACGATTGTGCTCGTGTTCACGCTCGTGGTGGCGCGTCCGCAATTGAGGTTCAGCCCGCTCATCGTGGGCGTCGGGCTTGCGTCGTTTTTCACCGGCCTGACCTTTCGCTATGCCAACCAACTCACCACCGTGGGAAACGCGATAGTACTCCAGTACACGTCCATGATCTTCGTCATCGTGTACCAGAGCTTGGCTGAGAGGCGCATGCCCGCGCTACGTCACGTGCTGGTCGTACTGGGCGCGTTCGCGGGGATGGCTCTGTTCTTTATGGGGTCGCTCTCGGCAGAGGGCATGCTCGGAAATCTCCTGGCTATCGCGTCGGGGGCGTCGTTCGGCTTGCAGTTTTACCTCAACTCGCGCCCCGGCGCCGCTCCTCTCGTGTCCTCTTTGGTGGCGAGCGTCTGCTCGATGGTGCCGCTGCTGTTCATGTTCGACCGCCTGCCGCAGGTGAGCCCGGCGGAGTGGGGCTACATGGCTGCGAGCGGCGTGTTTTGCAGCAGCTTCGCGAACATCCTGTTTTCCAAGGGCATCGGCAAGGTCCCCGCGTTCACGGCGAACCTCATCTGCATGAGCGAGGTCATCATGGCTCCCACGTGGTCGTTCTTCATCTTCGGGGAGACGTTCAGCGAGACAGCGCTCGCCGGTGCGGCGCTCATCGTGGCGAGCATCGTGGTCAATCTTGCCCTCGACGCCCGCGCGCGTTCCCGTGCTGCGGAAACCTCGATTTAGGGACTGTCCCCAAATCGAGGTTCGGTAAAGCGGTATGATATTCCAGCAGAATGTATCTTCCGGAAAGGTTTTCGCGTATGGCAATTAAGGCGATCGCGCTGGATATCGACGGCACGCTCACGAACGACCGTAAAGTCGTCACGCCCCGCACGAAGATGGCCCTGCTCGCCGCTCAGGATGCGGGCGTCAAGCTGATTCTCGCCTCGGGCAGGCCCGTCCAGGGGTTGCGCGCCATCGCCTCAGAGCTGGCGCTGAGCGAGCACGGGGGCCTCCTCGTCGCGTTCAACGGCGCGCATGTCGTCGACGCCCAGACCGATGAGGTCCTTTACGACCAACCCATCGACTCTGACACAATGCGCGAGCTCATAGAGCACGTGCGGGACTTCGATGTCATTCCCTGGATCACTCGGGGCGGGGAGCTGTTCGTCGAGCGCTCATCGCGCCATGTCATCCGTTACCGCGATGAGGACCTCGATATCGTCGAACACGAGTGCCGCATGTGCGACCTCGTGCCGTGCGAGGTCGACGACCTGCTCGAGGCCTGCGCGACCCCGCAGGACAAGCTTCTGTGCGCCGCCGAGCCCGAGTACCTGCAAGAGCGTTGGCGGTCGATGGCCGAGCCGTTCGACGGCCGCCTCTCCGCCATGTTCACGGCCGACTTCTATTTCGAGTTCATGGCGCCCGGCGTCGACAAGGGCCGCGCACTCGCGGGCGCTCTGCCCAAGCTCGGCATCGACGCCTCGGAGGTCGTCGCGTTCGGTGACGGGCAAAACGACGTGTCCATGATCAAGTGGGTGGGTGTGGGCGTTGCCATGGGCAATGCGATTGACGAGGCCAAGGCGGCAGCGGATATGGTGACGGCCTCCAACAACGAGGACGGTATCGTGCTGGCGCTTGATGAAATTTTGGGATAGACCCCCGCGTGCGGGGAAGTGAAAGGGGGCCGCATGGCTCAGGATCGTTTTCCGTATCAGGCCGTCATCTTTGATATGGATGGCGTCATCGTGGACACCGAGCGCTTCTACTTCGATCAGCTCGATGAGATGTACACGGCGGCGGGGATGCCCGTCTCGCACGAGGAGTTGAGCCGCGCCGTGGGGGCGTCGTACAAGGACTTTCAGAAGAACCTGGATCGGTGGTTCGCCATGGGCGGGGTGGAGCTGAGCATCGAGGAGGCGGAGGCCCGTTACGACGAGTGGGCGAAGGACCATCCGGCGGATTACGCCTCCCTGCTCAACCCCGGTGTGGTCGAGACCGTCGCCGCGCTCAAGGACCGTGGCGTCCGCGTGGCTCTCGCCTCATCCTCGCCGATGGACAATATCCTGCACGTGCTCGACGTGTGCGGCCTCTCCGGCGCATTCGAGCTCGTGACCAGCGGCGAGCAGTTCCACGAAAGCAAGCCCAATCCCGAGATCTACCTGCACACGCTCGAGGCGCTGGGGCTTCCCGCATCGGCGTGCTGCTGCATCGAGGACTCCGTGCCTGGCATCACCGCGGGCAAAGCCGCCGGCCTTACGGTGGTTGCCAAGCGCGAGGAGCGCTTCGGCTTCTCTCAGGATGCAGCTGATGTGATTATCGACTCAATCCCCGATATCCTGGGGCTGTGACGCCTCGATCGGGGTGGACCGGGGCGAGGACCCCTCGGCTGAAACCGGGGCCCTTGGCCGGAACTCGGTCCTCCATTAACCTCTAGTATCGGTTGGTTTTCCGTGCGCATCGGCCGATGAGCGAAAGGCGGGCGGCGTGTCTGTTTCGAGTTCGGGGATACCCCCTAAGGATCGCGCCCAAGAGGGAATCTTGTGGCACATCAAAAGCGAGGGCCTCAAGGGCGGTGACCGCTTGATGCCCGAGCGCGAGCTCGCCGAGAGGCTCGGTGTGTCCCGTACCGCCTTGCGGGCCGCCATCACGCAGCTCGTCTCCACTCACGTGCTGGAGAGCAGACAGGGGTCGGGCACGTACGTGCTCCCTCCTAAGCCCATCAACATCTTTCAGGAGATTTACAACTTCTCCGATGCCGTCCGCCGAGCCGGTCGAGAGCCCGGATCGCATCTCGTGTACGCCCGTCTGATCGAGGCGGATGAGGACCTCGCCGAGCGAATCCAGCTTCCCGTGGGTGCGCGCCTGTTCGAGATGCGCCGCATCCGCTTCGCTGATGACGAGCCCGTCGCGATCGAGACCGCCTATGTCAATTACTCGATCTGCCCCGGTATTGAGACGCATGATTTCGAGACTGAGAGCCTCTACGACGTTCTCGGCGAGAGCTACGACGTCCATGTTGGCCATGGGCAGGAGCGCATCAGCATCGCCCGCGCCACCGCTGAGGAGGCCCTGCTCTTGCAGGTTGAGGAAGGTTCTCCTGTCTTTTTCGAGCGCGCTCTCGAACGTCAGGCGGACGGCGTGCCCGTCGAGTACCTAAAGGCAGTCATCCTTCCGAGCCGCTATCGCTTCGCCAGCAACGGCTGCGAGAACGGCTCCAGGCCCAAGGGGGTGAAGAGTTCATGGCTCACCTGGTAAAAGATTGCGCTTCCGGCGGCTCTGAGCCCCGTTACCTCGCGATCAGGTCGATCATCCGGAACCGCATCGTGGACGGCACGTACGCCGCTGGCACCGCGATCCCCTCCGAGCATGAGCTTTCGACGGAGTTCGACACGACGCGTCTGACGGTGCGCAACGCCATAGACGGGCTCGTCACCCAGGGGCTGATCAGACGCGTGCAGGGCAAGGGCGCCTATGTGTCCCGCGTCGGCCAGGGCCAGCACGCGCACGCTACGGGATTTCGCGCGTGGGTCAAGGCAGATGAGAGTGCGCCGTCCGTACGCCAGCTCTCCAAGACCAAGCGCGCCGCGGGGCCGTGGTACGCCGACCTCTTCGACATCGACGAGGACGACGAGCTCTATTCGATCCGCCGCCTGAACAGCATCGACGGCGTTCCCGTCTCACTCGAACAGACGCTCATCCCTGTGAAGTTTTTCCCGGGGATCGAGGACGTGGACGTCTCGGTGTTTAGCCTGTATGAGACGTACGCGATGTGCGGACGCAAGGTGGCGCTCGCGCAGGAAAAGCTCGATGTCGTCGCGCTGTCCATGCGCGATGCGGGCTTGCTGCAGGTCGAGCCCGGAAGCCTTGCGCTCTCCCTCGAGTGCCTGAGCTTCGATGAGCAGGGGCGTCCCGTCGAGCATGCCTACGCGCTCAACACGGGTCGCAGGAGCGGGTACACCTACGAGTATTGATCAATTGGGGGCAGGTACAAATTACGCAGCTTGTTCCAGGGGGTTTCGTGGGGCGTCGGCAATCGGACCGGCGCTCCGTTTTGACCTGTGTCCCGACTCCATATGGGTGTAAGTGAAGTATCGGCGCCATACGGCCTTCCATGTGGGCGGGAGTCTTCGCGGAATATTCGCAACTTATATTAGTTTCTATGAATTTAAAATCAATTACCGTCCAGAATCGACCGCTCAGCGGAAGGAAGGTCGCGCTCCTCATAATTGGTATCAAAAAGTGTATAACTGAGATAACGCAAGTGGTGTCAAAATGACGCGACTTGATAAGTGGATTCAGATCCAAGGCGAAGGGAGCATCCATGAAGGAGACCGAGAAGATCGAGATCATGAACTTCGACCAGGAGGGCTACCTCGAGGACGGCAAGGCCCTGTATGAGACGGGCAAGCTCATGACGGCCATGGCCGACCGCGTGGCCGACGAGGGCTATGACGCCGTGTTCCTGATGGGCGTCGGCGGCACCTGGGACGAGCTCATGCAGCTCGAGTACCTCATGAACAAGTTCGGTGACAAGGACCTCGAGGTCTACCTCATCCACGCCGCCGAGTGGAACGTGATGGGCCATAAGCGCATGACCGAGAAGTCTGTCGTGCTCACCGCCTCCGAGTCCGGCACCACCTCTGAGGTTCTCGAGGCCTGCAAGAAGATGAAGGAGATGGGCATCCGCGTCTTTGCCATGACCAAGCCCGGGGGCCTCATCGGCCAGGCAGTGGGCGCCGAGAACTGCGTCGCCATGGCCAGCGACCACGGCTCCGGTGGCTGCGAGAAGGGCTACTACCTCGCCGACTGCTTCGGCCTGCGCCTGCTCAACCGCCGCGGCTGCTTCCCCAAGTTCGACCTGTTCATCGAGCAGACCAAGGACATATGGAAGGACATGCTCGACATCCGCAAGCGCTTCGAGCCCAAGGCCGAGGAGCTCGCCCGCAAGTACGCGCTGGCTCCCTACACCATGTTCATCGGCTCCGGCGCGCTGTGGGGCGAGACCATCCTCTACTCCATGTGCATCCTCGAGGAGATGCAGTGGAAGCGCACCCGCTCTATCACCTCCCATGACTTCTTCCACGGCACGCTCGAGCTCCTCGAGCCCGGTGTCCCCGTGTTCCTGTTCAAGGGCGAGGACGAGTGCCGCGCGCTCGACAACCGCGTCGAGGCCTTCCTGCGCTCCGGTGTGACCGGTGACGAGGACTACGTCATCATCGACACCGCCGAGTACGCCATTCCCGGCCTGGACGACGACTTCCGCGTCATCGTCTCCCCGTGGATCCTCACGGTTCTCGCCACGGACCGCATGGCCCGTCACTACGAGACCGTCACCAAGCACAACCTGAAGTACCGTCGTTACTACCATCAGTTCGACTACTAGGGCGTGAGATGCGCCCAGGTGGGCGCGATGCGATAAGGCATAGGGGGGCGGCCGAGGCTACTCGGTCGCCTTTTTCAAATTTACGAGTATGAGATGAGCGACGTATGAGCGAGATCTCGAACAATGGCGGCATCAGGACCATCCTTCTTCCCTCGGCACCCTTTGGGATCCCCGAAGTGACCGCCAACGATGCCGACGGCACGTGGTCCCTTCGCAAACTCGGCAATCCCCAGCCGGATGTGTACGCCATGGCCGATGTGGCGGGATGCGCGGTTAAGGAGCTCGAGTGCGAGGGGACCGCTGGCCCCGCCGTCGGCGAGGCCCAGGGTATGGCCATGCTGGGGGAGGTCCTCAAGAACCCGGGCAAGGTCGCTCGAGCGAACAGGTACAAGAGCGGCGCATACTGCGCGGGCGTTTACCTCGAAGTGACCCTGCGCGACCCGGCGGCCGAGAAGTTGGTTATTCCCCTATGGGGCCGTGAGCTCAAACGCGGGTCGATGGCGTATCGGCAGGTGATGGAGAGCGCCGGGACGGTTAAGGCGGCATTCGACGAGATGATCGAAGGTGTTCGGCGTGGCTAAGCGCGTCGAGGTCTCGTCTTACGACAAGGCCGTCGAGGGAATCTTGAACCATATCGTCACCTGCGACATGCGGCCGGGGGATGCCTTCCCGCCCGAGCGGGAGCTTTGCGACGAGATCGGGGTGTCGCGCACGACGCTGCGCAGCGCTCTCACGCACCTTGCCTCGACCCATGTCGTCGAGAGGCGCCAGGGTTCGGGCAATTACCTGTGCCAGAGCCGTCCGACGGTTCAGCTGGATGACCTGTCCGGCTTTTCCGAGATCGTGCGATCGATCGGGGGTGAGCCCTCCTCCCACGTGCTGACCCGCGACATCATCCCCGCCGGCGCGCGCGTCGCAAGCCATCTGTACCTCCCGGAGGATGGGCCGGTCTTCCATCTCGCGCGCCTGCGCCTGATCGGGGGCACGCCGGCCATGCTCGAGACCTCGTATCTCTCCCTTGCGAGGTTCCCCGGCATCGACAGGTTCGATTTCGAGGACGTCTCGCTGTCGCGCGTGCTTGCGGACGAGTACGGCGCCGAGGCGGTTCACGTGACGCTTCGCGTGACCGTTGCCCGCGCGACCGAGCGGGAGGCGAGCCTGATGGGTATCGAGCCCGGTGACCTGATCTTCCTCGAGTTCGGCACGCGCATGGGGTCCGACACGAACCCCATCGAGTACTACCGTACCCGATATAGTCCCAGCCATTTCAGGATTTCGTGCAAGACGGTCATGTAAACCGGGTGCGGCGAGTTAGGGTTTCGAAGAGGAGGCGACGCATGAAGGGCGCACGTTACCACGTCCCCGACCGGGGCGCGATCGAGGGGGTCCCGGATGTGAGGGCCCGTATCGAAGATGTCGACACGGTCTGCCCCGACGCCGTGCATGAGGTCACGGATGAGGCTGATCTGCCCCTGTACCTCGATATTCGCCGCGATCTGCACATGCGCCTCGCCATGGGGGAGTACACCACTGGCGCGGCGATCCCCTCGGAGGCCAAGCTCGCGGAGCAATACGGCACGACCAAGGTCACGGTCCGCAACGCCCTCGACGGACTGGAAGAGGAGGGGCTCATCGTCCGCGTCCAAGGGAAGGGCACGTTCGCCACGCATGGGCTCGAGGGCTCCGTCACGCATAATCCGCGGGGCTTCCGCGACTCGCATCGCCATTATCAGCGCACGCCGAGTGTCCGCGTGCTGGAGGCGACGGTGCGCGAGGCGGGCGAGTTCTACGCTCGGTTCTTCGGCGTCGCCCCCGATAGCGACCTGTTCTACGTCCGTCGCCTCAACTGCATCGACGGCGTTCCCTTCACCATCGAGCGGACGCTCATACCCTGCGAGCTCTTTCCGGGCATCGAAAACGTCGACGTGTCGATATTCAGCCTGTACGCCCTGTACGAGCTGCGTGGGCATCCCGTGGCCTGGGCGGTCGAGGAGCTCGAGGCGCAGGAGCTCAAGGCGCGCGATGCGCGTCTGTTGCGCGTGGATGCCAACGATCCGGCACTTGGCCTGACATGTGTGAGCTACGACGCCGATGGGCTGCCGTTGGAGTTCGTCAGGTCCGTCTCGGTGGGGGAGAGCGCGAGCTATCTCGTGCGCAAATAGCCCATATGGGCATATGACAGGGTAAAACGTTGTTTCGGACCTCGTGTCGTCTGATTCGCGTCCGATATGCACCGCTCGGCGAGATATTCATACCACTTGGCCGATGCGCTCTGAACGAGGACGATTGGTATTAAAAACATGCTATCTTATTATTGTTTTTGGTATGAAAAACATCCAAAAACATATAGAACTCTGTTCACGTTGAATAAGGAGGAGGAGCATGATTCTGCTAACGCGCGTCGATCACCGACTGCTGCATGGGCAGGTCGCGACGTCTTGGGTCAACGGCCTGGGATCCGATTGCATCTTCTGCGTCGGTGACAAGGTCGCGAACGACCCGGTGTGGAAGACCACGCTCAAGATGGGCAAGCCGACCGGCTGCAAGCTGGTGATCAAGGACATGGCCCACGCCATCGAGGCCATAAACAGCGGTGTGACCGACAAGTACCGCATGATCATCTGCGTGCGTTCGATCGAGGACGCCAAGCTGCTCATCGATGGGTGCCCCCAGATCAAGAGCCTGAACCTCGGCAACACGCTCGAGTCCCCCACCACCAAGCAGATCTCCCGTCAGATCTTCCTCGAGCCCGAGGAGGCCGAGATGCTCAAGGAGCTCGGCGAGCGCGGTGTCGAGGTGGAGATTCGCGCCCTCGCCGACGACAAGAAGGAAAACGCCCTCGCGCTTCTCTAAGGAGCCCGTATTGTCTGCCCTGACAGGAGGTACGACATGCTTGTCCAATCATTGATCTGTGCCGCATTCTACGTATTCGTCAAGTTCTTCGATTGCCAGCTCGGCACGCTGTATGCCTTCCGCCCCATCGTGGTCTGCCCGCTGCTTGGTCTCATCCTCGGTGACCTGCAGACCGGTCTCGCCCTGGGCGCCAGCATCGAGGCCCTGTTCATGGGCTCCGTCTCCATCGGCGCCTATATTCCGCCGGATGCCACGTCCGCCGGTGTCCTGTGCACCGCCTACGTGATCCTGCTCGGCTTGGACACCGAGGTCGCCGTCGGCCTGGCCATGCCCATTGGCACGCTGGTCCTCGCCCTCAGCAACCTGTTCCAGCCCATCACCAACTGGCTGCTGTCCTTCGTCCCGAAGTTCGCCGCCGAGGGCAACGGCGCCAAGCTCACCGCCCTGCACTTCTTCATCGCCCTCTACGTGGCGCCCGTCTACTTCGCGGTCATCTTCTTCGCCGTCTACCTCGGTTCCGACGCCGTGGCCTGGATCACCAACACGGTTCCCGAGTTCGTGCTGAACGGTTTTGCCGCCGCTGCCAATATCCTGCCGGTCATGGGCTTCGCGATGCTGCTGCGCCTCATCTACCGCAAGGAGCTTCTGCCCTTCCTGTTCCTGGGCTTCCTGATGACCTCCTACATGGGCGTGCCGGTGCTCGGCGTCTCCCTGATCGCTATCATCATCGCTGTTCTTATGCTGGGTATCTTTGACAACAAGCCTGCCGCTGCGCAGATCGAGGGGGCTGACGACGATGACTTCTAATGAGAGCAAGAGCGTCTACAAGACCGGCGAGCACGCCATCACCAAAGACGACCTCGTCAAGTCCGCGCTGAACATCGGCGCCCTGGGCATGGAGTTCTCTTGGACCTACGTGAACCAGATGGGCCTCGCCTTCGGCCTCATGGTCAAGAAGATGCTCAAGAAGATCTGGCACGACGATCCGGCCGGTTACGCCGCTGCCCTCGAGCGTCACACCGCATTCTTCAACATCACGGTCGCCCTCGCCCCGTTCGTCGGCGGTATCGCGATGTCCATGGAGGAGCGCATCAAGGCCGGCGAGCTGCCGCCCGAGTCCGTCAACGACGTCAAGGCAGCCCTCATGGGCCCGCTGTCCGGCGTCGGCGACGCTATCTTCCTGACGACCATCCGCGTGGTCGCCGCCGGCATCGCCGTCTCCATGGCCGCCGAGGGCAACCCGCTCGGCCCGATCCTGTTCCTGTTGATCTTCAACGTTCCTCAGTACATCCTGCGTGTCTGGGGTATCGTGAAGGGCTATGAGCTGGGTGTCGGCCTACTCGACGCCGCCTCCGAGTCCGGCATCATGGACAAGCTCATCAAGGGCGCCGGCATCGTCGGTATGATGGTCGTCGGTTCCATGACCTGCTCGATGTTCTGGGCAACCCTCGCCGTGTCCTTCGGCTCCGGCGAAGAGGCCACCATGCTCCAGGACGTTCTCGACGGCATCATGCCCGGTATGCTCGGCCTGGGCTGCATGGGCATCTACTACTGGCTGCTCGGCAAGAAGATCCATCCGTCCTTCCTGATCCTGGGCACCATGCTCGTTGGCGTGATCGGCGTCTATCTGGGCATCCTCGCCTAACAACGCATCTGACGCTTTTGGTGGGCACAGGGCGGCGACCTCCGTGGTCGTCGCCCTTCTCATTCGTTAAGACATCGCGATCTCTGCTGGACCCGAGCCCTCGCGCCGTTCACGGCGCCAAACCTACCGCCGGCGGAAACACGAGGATGCCGCTCATAGTGGTATTAAATAACGATAAGATGTATTGCAGTAAGTGGTATTAAAAACTCTCAAGTTGATATGAGAGACCACCGATCCGAAAGGGGAGCGGCAATGCAGGAGACCGAGAAGATCGAGATCATGAACTTCGACCAGGAGGGCTATCTCGCCGACGGCAAGGCGGCCGTAGAGGCGGGCAAGAAGATGGCCCAGATCGCCGACCGCGTGGCCGACGAGGGCTACGACGCCGTGTTCCTGATGGGCGTCGGCGGCACCTGGGACGAGCTCATGCAGCTCGAGTACCTCATGAACAAGTTCGGCGACAAGGACCTGGAAGTGTATCTGGTCCACGCCGCCGAGTGGAACGTGATGGGCCACAAGCGCATGACCGAGCGCTCCGTCGTGCTCACCGCCTCCGAGTCCGGCACCACCCCCGAGGTCCTCGAGGCCGTGAAGAAGCTCAAGCAGATGGGCGTGCGCACCTTCGCCATGACCAAGCCCGAGGGCCCGATCGGCCAGGCCGTGGGCGCCGAGAACTGCATCCGCATGGCGTCCAACCACGGCGCGGGCGGCTGCGAGATGGGCTACTACCTCGCCGACTGCTTCGGCCTGCGCCTGCTCAACCGCCGCGGCTGCTTCCCCAAGTTCGACCTGTTCGTCGAGCAGACCGAGAACGTCTGGGCGGAGCTTCTGGACATGCGCAAGCGCTTCGAGCCCAAGGCCGAGGAGTTCGCCCGCAAGTACGGCCTGGCTCCCTACACCATGTTCATCGGCTCCGGCGCGCTGTGGGGCGAGACGATCCTGTTCTCCATGTGCATCCTCGAGGAGATGCAGTGGAAGCGCACCCGCTACATCACCAGCCACGACTTCTTCCACGGCACGCTCGAGCTCCTCGAGCCCGGCGTCCCGGTGGTGCTCTTCAAGGGCGAGGACGAGTGCCGCGCGCTCGACAACCGCGTCGAGGCCTTCCTGCGCTCCGGCAAGACGGGCGATGAGGACTACCTCATCGTCGACACCGCCGAGTACGCCATCCCCGGCCTGGACGACGACTTCCGCGTCATCGTCTCCCCGTGGATCCTGTCCTCCCTCGTCACCGACCGCATGGCGGCGTATTACGAGACCGTGACCAAGCACAACCTTAAGTACCGTCGCTATTATCACCAGTTCGATTACTAAGAAGTCTTTTTAGCCCCACGTGTAAGGAGCAGCTCATCATGAGGCAGTTCATCATCGCTTCCCACGCGCATTTCGCAGCCGGCATTAACGAGAGCGTCTCGCTGCTGTCCGGGGAGCGCGACAACGTCCGCACGCTTTCGATGTACGTCGACGGCAACAACGACCTTGCCGCCGCTGCGGCCAAGATGCTCGACGAGACCCCCGAGGGTGACGACCTGGTTGTGTGCACCGACCTGTTCGGCGGTAGCGTGAACAACGAGTTCACCTCCATCGTCCAGCGCCGTCCCAACACCTATCTGGTCACCAACATGAACCTCCCTCTGCTCATCCAGCTGCTCTTCGCCGAGGAGGGGCGCGACACCGCCGAGGTCATCCGCGAGATCTGCGCCGCAGACGACACTCGTGTCAAGTTCGTCAACGACCTGATCGAGGACACCGGGGACGACGAGGAGTTCTAGCATGGTGTCGGGCAGGCGTTGCAAGCGTCCCTGCTCGTTGGCTCCATGAAGCTCGAATCGGTCATGAGAAACGCGCAGGCGACGTTTTTGCTCGCTTGCGCGTTTTGTTTACCGCGGTCGCGCGGGGCGGGCCAATCGGGGACGGTCGATCGGGAATAGGCGCGAATCGATTTGCCCCGTTCCGCGCTCGCGTGCGGTCGCACGGATTTCATTTGGGATGTGGGAACATGGGCGGAACCACCCATGAGAAAAACAAGCTCAGCATCGCGGAGAAGCGCCTGATCGGCATCGAGTCTCTCCAGTGGTGCGCGAACAACGCCGTGTACTTCCTCGGACTGATCGGCGCGGCGACCTACGATCTTGCCGGCACCGCCTTCCTGGTGGCGGTGATCACGCTCGTCCGAAACCTCGCGACCTCGATCGGCAACGTGGCGGCGGGCTCGGTCATCGACTCGATCGGCCCGCGTAAGACGACGGTGGCGGTATGCGCCTTCTCCGCCGTCACAAGTCTCTTGATCGGCTTGGGGCCCATCACCGAGGCGTCTCTCATGATTGCCGCCGCCGCGCTCGGCGTATCGGGCGGCTTCATCAACACCTGTACCCATGCGTACCCGGGCTATCTCATCGCGACGCTCACGGGGCGCCAGCGCCTGAACGGCCTGATGGTGTTCTACAGCAATATCGCGTTCACGCTCGGTCCCATCTTCGGCGGCGCGTTGGTGTCGACGTTCTCCACGCAGTCGGTGTATCTGTTCATGGCGGCGACGATGGCGGCGGCGGGTGTCTTGGCCCTCGGTTGCCACGAGGTGCTGCAGCCCGAGCGGGAGGAGGATGCGAAGACGGGCATTCTTTCCGGCATGGCCGACGGCGCGCGCATGACGCTCCAAAACCACGATTTGAGGCTCATCTTCATCTCCGGCTTCCTCGGCTTCTTCGCCTTCGGCGCCTTCGATTCCCTCGAGTCGCTATTCTACCGCGACGTGCTCGAGGTTGATGTCGTGTGGCTCGGTTGGCTGTCCTCGGTGGTGGGGTTCACCTCCTCGATCGGCGCGTGGCTGCTTACCAAGTTGCCCGACCGCATGGCCAACCTCACGCTGCTTTTGGGTTCCCTGTTCGGCGTGGGCCTGGCGTCCATGATCTACGTGGGAACCGATATCCTCGCGGTAGCGATCGTCGGCCAGTCCATCAACGGCCTCGCGTGGGGTTTTTTGGAGCCCCTGCAGATGATTCTCGTGCAGGAGAAGGCCCCCATCGCATATCTGGGCCGCATCATGGGTTTCGTGCGTTTCGGCCTCATGAGCGCAGGTGTGCTGCCGCTGCTCGCAGCGCCCGCGCTTGCCGAGGCGTTCGGTGTGCAGGCGGTGCTCTTCGCGGCGTCGTGCATCATCGCGCTGGTAGGGGCCGTGTTTCTTTTTTGGTCAGGTCAAGCGTGCCCGCTCGCGGGCGGCGCAGTCTGAGTGATGGGGAGATATGGGAATGTGCAAGGATTGGAAGGGCGGCGGGGCGCCCGGGGCGTTCCCCTTCAAGGCCGTCATCTTTGATATGGATGGGGTGCTCGTCGACACCGAGGTGTACTACCTCGACTGTCGCGGGCAGTTCCTCGCGGAATCGGGCGTGGAGGTGTCCCATGAGGAGCTGCTCCAACTCGTGGGCGCCTCGGTGAAGCAGGATCGGGCGAACATGCTCAAATGGTTCACCCGCTCTGGGATATCCATCGACGCCGAGGGCATCGAGATGCTCGAGGGCGCCTGGTGGCAGGGGCGCGACATCGACTATGCCACGCTGCTGAACCCCGGCGTCAAGGAGACGCTCGTCGAATTGAAGCGCCGGGGCGTGCGCCTGGCACTCGCCTCATCTTCCTCGCATCGTAATATCGCGCAGGTGCTCTCGGATTGCGGCTTGGGTGGGTTTTTCGAGGTGATCACCAGCGGCGAGCAGTTCCACGAGAGCAAACCGAACCCCGAGATCTACCTGCACACGCTGGAGAGCCTGGGCTTGTCCGCGGGCGATTGCTGCTGCGTGGAGGATTCGATTCCCGGCATCGCGGCCGGCAGGGCCGCCGGCCTCACGGTCATCGCCAAACGCGAGGAGCGCTTCGGCTTCACCCAAGATGCCGCTAACGCGATCATCGATTCGATTTCCGACGTTCTGGATCTATAGGATTCTGGTTACGGGTGAATGTCGACCTGCCATTTTCAGGTGATTTGTCGTGCTGCTGCCGCGAACTGCCGATTTGCGGCCAGCTGGCCGCTGCCACGAACTGTTGATATGTGGACAGCTGGCCGCTGCTTATCTCTGAGACTTGTTGCTTTTCAAAGTATGGCTTGGAACGGCGTCCCGATAGATCGCTCAGTGGGTGTTCGATGCCCGGTTTTGCGCTATTGCATAAAACCGGGCGATTTTCGGCTGCGCTTGTATGAGTAAAAGCGTGTTTTGCTTTCTCTCCCATTCGGTTTCTCCGATGTGGTCAAAATACCCTGATTGTGCGGCGATAGGTTTAGGATGATTTGGCAAAACCGCAGGATTGGAGATGCTGTCCAATCCGCTAATGGCGACGGGCGATCGCGTCTCGGGATTTCAGATGATAAAACCGCAGGAAATGCGCTTGCAAACAATTATGCATGTCGTATTTTGTTGTTATTTCAGCGCACAATCAGAGTATTTTGACCAACATCGGAGATTTGTATGTTGCGCTGCCGTCAAGGGACAGGCCGCAGTTCGCTTCACTGGTTGTCGGACTGATGCGACGGACGGGGTTGTAGCCCGAAAAGCCCCGAACTCGTCTTTGCAATATGAGCGGAAAGCACGTGCTCGTCGGTGCCGCGTATGCGGGCGAGCTCGTGCAGCGCGCGCATGAGTGAGGATTCGATTTGGCCTGCAGAGTAGGGAGTGTCCAATGGATCGGGGACGTCGGTTTCCAGCAGGAGTCGATCAAGGGGGATTTGCCGTGCGTATTCGCGCCCTCGTTTGGTTGCGAGCATGCGCTCACTCACCGAGAAGAAACATCCGGCGTCGAGTGCCCGTGTAAGTTGGTCGCTTGTGCCCGAAAACCAATGGAATATGCAATGGGCGATCGCGGTGAGTCCGTGGCGTTCGAAGACGTCGAGCGCCTCGCCCGCTGACCGGACGGCGTGGATGGACAGCACGCGGCCCTCGACGGGGTGTCCGGCGCATGCGCGGGCGATGGCTTCAAGGGCATCCAGTTGTCTTTGGGCGTTTGCGGCGTAGCGGGGACCGAAATCGAGCCCCATCTCGCCAATGAAGCGGCTGGCGGCTGCGAGTTGCGCGGCCTGCTCGATCTCGATCTCGCCGCATCTCCCGTCTGTGATCCACCACGGATGGAGTCCCACGCCCACACGAATGTTGGGCATGGTGCCGAAGCGGGCTTGCGCGGCGAGCGTGTCGGTGGGGGAGACGGTAGTGCAGAACAGGGCTATGCCATCCGCCGCCGCCTCGCGCGCGACCTCATCTGCGTTGGTCATGCGGTCGAGATGGCAGTGCATGTCGAACAAGCGCCAACGGTGTTCGAGCCCCATCGTTTCGATGCCCATTTTCGAGGTGGTTTCGACGCTTGGGCTCACGGGCGGCGTCGCTTCCTCGCGCCCGCTTCGCCACGCGCCCGCGCCCATGTTTCCGTTCACGCGCGCCCGCCCCGCTTGCCCGCTAGCTGCCCTTTTTGCGCCGCATCGTGCATGGCGAGTGCGGCGGAGACATCGTCGCCCTCTCCCAGGCCGGAGATGTGGCGCAGGACCTCGCCTGCGATTATTTGGCCCATGATGGGCGGCATGAAGCTCGCGGTGCCCAGGTCGGTGCGTTCGGACCGAGCGGCCCCCGGGGCGGCGGCGATGCGCACGGGCTCTTCGCAGGAGTAGAGGACACGCAGATGGCGGATGCCGCGCTTGCGGCATTCCTTGCGCATGATGCGTGCAAGGGAGCAGTTGACCGTCTTGTGCACGTCGGCGATGCGCAGGCACTCGGGGTGGATCTTCTTGGCGCCACCCATGGAGCTGATGAGCTCAAAGTCGCGCTCTTGGGCTAGGGCGGCGAGGGCGAGCTTGGTGGAAACGGTGTCGATGGCATCGACCACGTAGTCGATGTGGCCACCCGCCTCCTCGAGACAGGCCTCGTACAGTTCTACGAGGTTCTCGGCGAGCACGAAGGCGTCGTGCGCGAAGACACGGCAGCTCGGGTTGATGTCGGCGATCATGGCGGCCATGACGTCGACCTTGCGTTTGCCCACGGTGCTCTCGAATGCGATGGCCTGACGATTGATGTTGGAGGGGGCGACCACGTCCTTGTCCACGATGACGAGCGTCCCGATGCCGCCGCGCGCGAGCGCCTCGATGCAGCTCGAGCCTACGCCGCCGCAGCCGAATACGAGCACACGGGCGTCTTCGAGACGGGAGAGCCGTTCGTCGCCGAGCATGACGCGCAGGCGGTCCTTCATCGTTTCCATGGGTGCTCCTCGTGAGTGATTGGGTGCGTTCTCGGCAGGTATTGTAGCAACCTGCCCGGCGTCGACCTGCCTGCGACGGCTTCTTTCGCCCGTCATTCGAGATGCAACCGAAGTCACGATTTTGGTATGTGGATCGTGACTTCGGTTGCATCTCGTTGGGAAGCGATGCAATTTTCGATGGAATTCGGCGCCGGTGGCGAATAGCCGAGCGGACGTGCGCCTCGACAATTCATCGAGAATTCCTGCAGCGGCTGGATTCATGCGACAATAGAAACGTTAGACCAGTTAGACCCCCAGAAATGGAGTCGTTAATGGCAGAGTTCATCTACCAGATGTATCAGGCGCGCAAGGCGCATGGCGACAAGGTCATCCTCGACGACGTGACCCTGTCTTTCTATCCCGGTGCCAAGATCGGCGTCGTGGGCCCCAACGGCATGGGCAAGTCCACGCTGCTCAAGATCATGGCCGGCCTCGAGGAGGTCTCCAACGGCGATGCCCGTCTCACCCCTGGTTACACGGTGGGCATCCTGCAGCAGGAGCCGCCGCTGGATGAGGACAAGACCGTCATCGAGAACGTCCGCCTCGCTTTTGCCGACATGATCGCCAAGGTCGAGCGCTTCAACCAGATCTCGGTGGAGATGTGCGACCCCGATTGCGATATGGACGCCCTCATGGCCGAGATGGGCCGCCTGCAGGACGAGATCGACGCCGCCGATGGCTGGGATATCGACTCCAAGCTCGGCCAGGCCATGGATGCCCTTCAGCTGCCCGATTCCGATATGCCGGTGAACGTGCTCTCCGGCGGTGAGCGCCGCCGCGTGGCCCTGTGCAAGCTGCTGCTCGAGGCCCCCGACCTGCTGTTGCTCGACGAGCCCACCAACCACCTGGACGCCGAGTCCATCTTGTGGCTTGAGCACTTCCTCAAGAACTACCCCGGCGCCGTGCTCGCCGTCACGCATGACCGCTACTTCCTCGATCATGTGGCCGAGTGGATCTGCGAGGTCGACCGCGGTCACCTCTACCCCTATAAGGGCAACTACTCCACCTATCTCGAGACCAAGGCCGCTCGCGCCGCCGCTCAGGGTCAGCGCGAGGAGCGCCTGGCCAAGCGCATCGCCGCCGAGCTCGACTGGGTGCGTTCCTCCCCGAAGGCACGCCAGGCCAAGAACAAGGCGCGTCTGGCCCGTTACGAGGAGATGGAGGCCGAGGCTCGCGCCAGCCAGAAGGTCGACTATACCGATATCCGCATCCCCGTGGGTCCGCGCTTGGGCTCCAAGGTCCTGGTGGCCGAGCACCTGCACAAGGAGTTCGACGGCCGCGTCCTCATCGACGACCTCTCCTTCACCCTGCCGCGCAACGGCATCGTGGGCGTGATCGGCCCCAACGGCGTGGGTAAAACCACCCTGTTCAAGACCATTGTGGGCCTGGAGCCGCTCACCAGCGGCAACCTGGAGATCGGTGAGACCGTCAAGATTTCCTACGTGGACCAGATGCGCGGCGGCATCGACCCCGACAAGACCCTGTGGGAGGTCGTGTCCGACGGTCTGGACATCATGCAGGTCGCCGAGAACGAGGTCCCGAGCCGCGCCTACGTGGCGAGCTTCGGCTTTAAGGGTCAGGACCAGCAGAAGCGCGCCGGCGTGCTGTCCGGCGGCGAGCGCAACCGCCTGAACCTCGCGCTCACCCTGAAGCAGGGCGGCAACCTGCTGCTGCTCGACGAGCCCACCAACGACCTTGACGTCGAGACCCTCTCCGCGCTCGAGTCCGCGCTGCTGGAGTTCCCCGGCTGCTCCGTGGTCATTTCCCACGACCGCATGTTCCTCGACCGCGTGGCCACTCACATCCTGGCGTGGGAGGGCACCGACGAGAACCCCGGCAACTGGTATTGGTTCGAGGGCAACTTCGAGCAGTATCAGGAGAACCGCGTCGCTCGCCTGGGCGAGGACGCCGCCAAGCCGCATCGCGTCCACCGCAAGCTCACGCGCGATTAGTCAAAGCGCTGTCGCACACTGGGTTCCCGCATGAGAAGCGCCCCGCATCCGATGTCAGTCCGGATGCGGGGCGCTTTTGCGTGGATGGGCGGGGCTCGATGAGGACGCCTGGGATAAGACGCGTCTATTCGACTGCGGACAGCTCCCATTGGAGGCCAGTGCCCCCGCGCTTCTTGAGGGTGACGCGGATCGGCTCGATTGAGTCGGCGTGCTGGATGCGCAGGGGGAAGGTCGCGCGTGCCCGCGTGCCGGAGATAAGTTCGAGGGTGCGGGCGCGTGCGTAGTCCTCGGCGAGGAGCGTGAAGACGTCCGTGCCGTAGGGGAGCAGCTCGCACAGGTCGGCGATGAGTTCGCTGGCGAGGTAGACCTCGGTTGAGAAGTCGGTGGGATACGTGGCGAGAACTGCGGGTGACAGGGACGCGGGCGCCACGGAGAGGGACGTCGGGTTCGTGGCGAGCTGCGATGGGGCACATGTGGGCTCCAGAGGCGCCTGATCGGGCTTGGGCGAGATGGGGTGGGACTCGAGCTTCGTCTCGCGATCAATGCCGCTGTACGGGTCGTAGGTGACCGTGAGAGAGACGGCGGGGGAGGGCTGGGGGCCTCCCTCAACGCAGGCGCATGCATCGTCGGGCTCCGTGAGGGATGCCTTTTCATGTATGCCGGTCGTTTCGACAACCTCGACAGTCTCGACAGCCTCGACGGCCTCAGCAGTCTCGGTTGCCGGAGCGTCTTCTGGGATGTTCACAGCATCTGCGTTCGTGTTCTCAGAAGTGGCCTCTGTTTCCTCGGCGCGGGTCTGCGCGGCTGCGGCAGGGAGGGCGGGTGACTCGACTGCCTCAGTTTTTGCAATCGGCTCCGGCTCCGGTGCGGGCTCGGGCCGCTTCACGCGCTTGGGCCTCACTGGCTTGAGAGCCTTGTCGGCCTTCTTGCGTTTCCAGGGCTTGTTCGACGGGCCACCCGCGTCCTTGGCTTTGCCGGTTTCGAGCGCCGCGAGGGCCTCGTCCCAGGCGGGCTGGGCCATAACGGTGGCGTAGATGCGACCGCCCTTGAAGACGGTCAGCTTGACGAACTCCTCAAGCGCTTCGAGCAGGGCGCGGGTCGATTCGAATCCGAGATCGTCGGAGGTCATGCGGTCGCGCGCGAGCGCTTCCTCGACGGCGGGCATGAAGGTCTGCTTGCCGCATCCCAGCTCTCGTGAAAGCAGCTGGTAGAGGTAGATGCGGTTGTTGGGGGTGAGCTGTGGTGCTTGGACTTTGGTTGCCATGGGTGTCTCTTTCGTAGTTGTTCGCTACCCATGGTACCATCCCGCGCGGATGGCTCGTCTGCCAACGACGAGCATGCCTAGCGGGTTTGATGAATCGCGGGCGCGGAGGTGTCGCCTGTGTCCTCCCCGGCGGCGTCGGTCTCATCCGGGGCGGATTCGCCCGAGCCGGCGTCTGATCCATTTTGCTGGGTAGTGCCGCCCTCGCTGGGTGCTCCATCCGTCGTGCCGCCCGTGGTGCCCTCGGCGCCCGTTCCCGCGGCTCCGTCGGGGGCTGCGCCATTTTCGGGTTTTGCGGGTTCAGCGCTGGGAGTATCGGGATTTGCCTGCGTCGTCGGGTTCTCGGCGGGGTCGTCGACGGCCATATCCGTTTTCGGCGCGGGCTGGACGTCGGCCGGACGGATTCCGAAGACGCTCGGCGCTTTGGTGCCCAGGCCCTGGCCGGAGGTCGTCAGCATGATGATGCCGGCGCTTGCCGCCACCGCAACGATGGCGATGAGTGCGGAGACGACGGCCACCTTGCGCTTTGAGGCGCTGCGCTCGGCTGCCGCCCGCGCCTGGAGCTTGGTGGGGGCGATGCGGATCCGCGGCGCCCCCGCGGTGGCCTCGTCTGTCGCAGACGGGCCTTCGGTGCTCGCGTAGCCCCTCAATGCATCCTGTTCGTATGCGTGGCTCATCTGCTTGGCCTTGAGCTTGCGCGCGCTCGCGTCGAGGGCATTGCGATAGAGCTGGGAGCAAATCACCGTGACCATGGAGCTCACCGCCGCGCCGATGACCGATCCCGCGATGCCGATGCGCGAGGCGAGGAGCATGGAAGTCGCAGCGGCCGCTGATGCCGCGATGGCCTGGGCCACGGAGATGCCGTCGAACAGCCCCTTTTTGATGGGGATGGGTTGCGTACCGCCGATATGCGTATCGGGAGAGTCGCCGCTCCCGTACGGAGAGTAGGGGCTGTCTGCGTGGCTTCCGGGATATGCGGACTCGGGGTATGCGGGGCCGGAAACGAGTCGGCCCTCATAGCCCGCGCCGTCACGCCCCCCGTACGTGCGCTTCTCATTGTCCATGCGGATGTCGTCTGCCATATGCGCCCTCATTCGATATCGTGATCGCTCACGTGATTGTGATACCCGAAGCCGCGGGATTCCACCCTCTGGCGGTCGGGAACGCAAAGTCCCAACAGACGCGTGGGTCTTGTGGAGTCCAAAAAAAGATGCGCCCGGGCCGCGTGGGCTTTCGGGCGCATATAGTGCTTATGGGTGTGTGCGATGGCGGCGCGCCTGCTATTTGAGCGGGGGCATGGGCTTCCAAGTCTTGTCGCGATAGATCTTGCGCGCGTCGCGCATGCCGCGGAAAAGCGCGCTCATGCCAGTCTTGAACTTGCGGTCGACCGCGATGAGACGGATGACCTCCTTGGCGAAGGTCGCGGCGGTGCCCAGGCCGAACAGGAATCGGTTGTAGTCGCCGTGCAGGCGGAAGTACTGCATCATGTAGCCGCGATTGCGCATGATGTGGTAGCGGTTCATGTCCGATGTTCCGTTAAGCTGGCGGACGCCGGCGATGTCCCAATTGGGGATATCGCGGCTGCGCTGCAGGATGATGTCGGACACGACGATCGACTCGGTGACCTTGGAGGCCAGGTAGCCGTAGACCGTGTCGTCCCAGTAGATGAAGAAGCGCGGATCGGGGAAGCCGATTTCGTCGACCACGCTGCGGGCGAACAGGCCGCCCTCGAAGCACATGGTGTTCATTGCGCGGAAGCCCGACTCGTCGAACGCCGCCGGCGCGATGGGGTTGGGGATGCCCAGCGGGACAATGAAGTGATACTGCCAGTAGAACGGGCCGCCGTCGTAGTCGTAGCGGGAGCCCTGCACGACGCGATGCGTGTGCGTCCAGGGCTCGAGGCGCTCGATTGCCTCGGGCACCACCATGACGTCGTCGTCCATGACCCAGAACCACTGGGCGCCCAGCTCGTATGCGCGCTTGACGCCGGCGGAGAAACCGCCCGCGCCGCCCAGGTTGTCGCTTTGCGGGGCGTACACAACGCGCGCCGTGCCGCCCTCGGTATCCGCGGCGTCGCCCTCCACGCCCCACAGCTCGTCTGTGCGGCGGTCGAGGTCCTCGACCATCTGGCGGGTTTGGTCGGAATTCTCGTTATCGACGATGACGATGCGCCACGGGGCGCGCGTCAGCCCGCAAAAGGAGTCGAAGAGCTTGGCGAGCAGCTCCTGACGTTTGAAGGTCACGACCACGATTGCCAGCTTGTCGATGCGGTTCGGGGCCGTTGAGGAGCCGTTCGATATGGTGTTGCCGGTTTGCGGTTGCTCGGTCACGTGCTCGCCTTTCTGCGGGGCGGATGGGGCGATCAAACCCTTCGTTCAAACTGATATTGGCTATTATAGGCCCTGAACCAGTTCGTATCGAGGAGGGCCCGCCGTGGGAAAGCTGCTGTTCGTTGGAGTGACATGCGCCGATGTGGTGATTAATGTCGATAAGCTGCCGCAAACGGCGCAGGACGTTGTCGTGTATGGACAGAAGATGACGCTCGGCGGGTGCGCATTCAACGCATTCTCCATCGCTCATGCGCTTGGTGAGCCCGCGATGTTGTTCAGCCCCGTGGGTACGGGCGC
Source organism: Collinsella intestinalis DSM 13280 (assembly GCF_000156175.1). Lineage (GTDB taxonomy): Bacteria > Actinomycetota > Coriobacteriia > Coriobacteriales > Coriobacteriaceae > Collinsella > Collinsella intestinalis. Next base: position 683,722 of record NZ_GG692710.1, on the reverse strand, counting down.
GTTCGGCGACTTCGTGCGGCGCGGCTTGCGGTCCGAGGGCGTCGAGGTCCTGGTTGAGAACGATGCGATGGAGAACGGTTGCTGCTACTGCTTCGTCGAGCCCGGCGGCGAGCGCACGTTCGTGGCGTACCACGGCGCCGACTATCACTACGAGCCCACTTGGTTCGATGCGATCGATATGGACGAAGTCGACGCGGTGTACGTGTGCGGACTCGAGGTCGAAGGCCCCACGGGGCCGGTGGTCGTTGAGTTTTTGGAGCGCGCGTGCCAGGATAAGGTGATCTTTTTCACGCCGGGCCCAAGACCCGATGCCGTGCCCCTCGATTTGCTCGAGCGCGTATGCGCGCTTCATCCCATCTTGCACATGAACGGAGATGAGGCGATGGTGCTCGCAGGCCGTTTGTGTGACGGGGAATCCGTTGACGATGCGAAGACGGAAGGGGGCCGCGCGGATATCGAGCGCGCCGCCGTGGCCCTTGCGCGCTATGTCGGCAACGCCGCGCTCGCCACGCTGGGCGGAGACGGTTGCCTGTATTGCGACGGTGGCCGTTCGGACGTCGTCGCCGGTTCGCCTGCTCGTGTGGTGGATACCATCGGCGCCGGGGATTCGCACATCGGTGCGCTTATGGTCGGTTTGCACCGGGGCGAGACGCCCGAGTCCGCGATTGCCCGTGCGAACCGCGTGGCCGCCGCTATCGTGGGCATTTCCGGCGCGCATGCCGACCCCGAGGTGATTCGCGCCGCTGCGGGGGACTAGGCGCGGACGGTCCGCTTCCGCAGGGGACGAAATGCCCGCACGGCCGTGCCGGCGGGGTGACCCTCGCGTATCGATGGGCATGAGAACAGCCGCAGGCCGATGGAGACCTGCGGCTGTTTTCGTTTCGGTGCTTGTGCGCGTTCCGAACGCGCTGCGCGGCGCTTGGGCGCTACGGGCGCTCGATGAAGGCCTTGTAGCCCTTGTAGGCCTCGTAGATGTCGGCCTTGTTGGCAACCTCCCACAGCGCGTGCATGGAGATGACGGCTACGCCGGAGTCGATGACGTCCATGCCGTACTCGGCGAGGATGTAGGCGATGGTGCCGCCACCGCCCGCGCCGATGCGGCCGAGCTCGCAGGTCTGGTAATCCACGCCGGCCTCGTCCATGATGTCGCGGATCTGGGCGAAGTACTCGGCGTCGGCGTCGTTGGAGCCGCCCTTACCGCGGGAGCCCGTGTACTTGTTGAAGCACAGGCCGTGGCTCATGATAGCGGCGTTCTTCTTCTCGAAGTGGTCGGCGTAGAGATGGTCGAAACCGGCCGAGACGTCGGAGCTGAGCATGCGGGAGTTGGCGAGCGCGCGGCGCAGGGCGAGCGGGGAGTCCTCGCCGGCGAGCGCCATGATCTCGGCGATGGTGTTCTCAAAGAAGCGGCTGGTCATGCCGGAGGCGCCCACGGAGCCGATCTCCTCCTTGTCGACGAGCAGAGTCACGCTCGTGGTCTCGACCTCGGGCGTGTCGAGCTGGGCGCGCAGGGACGGGTAGGCGCAGACGCGGTCGTCCTGGCCGTGGCCCAAGATCATGGAGCGGTCGAGGCCCATGTCGCGGGCGGGGCCGGCGGGTACGACCTCGATCTCGGCGGAGAGGAAGTCCTCCTCCTCGACGTCGTACTTTTCCTTGATGAGGTCGAGGAACATCTGCTTGACGGGCTCCTTGACCTCCTCGTCGCCTTCGATGACGACGGGGCGACCGGCAACGATGACATCGAGGTTCTCATGGTCGACCGCCTTGCCGGCGGGCTTCTCCATCTGATCGCTCGCGAGGTGGATCAGCAGGTCGGAGATGCAGAAGACCGGATCGGCCGGGTCCTCGCCCACGGCGATGTCCACGGTGGTGCCATCCTTCTTGCAGATCACGCCGTGCAGCGCCAGCGGGGTGGCGACCCAGTGGTAGGCCTTCACACCGCCGTAGTAGTGGGTGTCGAGGTAAGCCATGTCGCCGGCCTCGTACAGCGGATTCTGCTTGAGGTCGAGGCGCGGGGAGTCGATGTGGGCGCCCAGAATGTTCATGCCCTGCTCCATCGGGCGGCGGCCCAGGTTGACGAGCATGAGGGTCTTGTTGTGGCTGGCGGCGTAGACCTTGTCGCCGGCCTTGAGCGTGCGGCCCTCGGCAAGGGCGGTCTCGAGGCTCACATAACCAGCTTCCTCGGCGAGCTTGATGCTGGACTTCACGCACTCGCGCTCGGTCTTGTTCTCGCTGATATAGCGGCGGTAATCTTCGCAGAGCTGGTCGAGCTCGGCCAGGGTGGCGTCGTCGTATTTCTTCCAGGCGTTCGGTCGCTCCATGATGGGACTCCTATCGTTTTGGAACGGGTTTTTAGCACGTTCTTCATCGTACCCCGTTTGCGGGCGAATCAGCACGCGGGAGGGTGTATAAGCAGATATTAAAAAAGGAGCCCGATCGGGCTCCTTTTCATTTGCGGCTCTAAATTCGGTTCATCTCGCTCAGCGTGTTGTTGTACCAGTTGAACCAGTTGGGCGGGCAGTACTTCTTGGCGCCGGCGACGCTGATGGTGTAGCCGTATCCACGGGCGAGGCCGGAGACATGCGCGTCGATGGCCTCCTCCCAGCTGCCCCAGCTTGCATTGCCCCAGCCCCAGGCGTTGTGGGGGCGGAAGCAATGACGGCCCTTGGAGCTCTCCGTGTTGGAGATGGCGGGGGAGAAGCGAGGGTCTACTCCGTACTTCCAGGCGGCATTGGCGAACGTGGCGCCCTGGCCCTCGAGCGGGGAGCCGGCGAGGTACGCGTCGATGCGCGGGGCCCATTCGGCCACAAAGGACGCTTGGTCGACGTCCCAGTTCACGACACCGTTGTTGGGCGTGGCGACTGCGCCGCCGCCCATGTTCTGAGACGCCTGCTGAAGCGCGGCGAGCTCGGCCTCGGCCTCAGCGTCGGCCTGAGCTTGCGCGGCCTCGCGAAGCTTCTGGGCCTGGGTGAGGGCCTCGGCGGCGGAGTCGCGCTCCGCCTCGGCCTGGACCTTGGCGCTCTTGAGCTCGGTCTTCTTGGCTTCGAGCTCGGTTTGGAGCTCGCTCAGCTCGGTGAGGGCACCGACGTTGGCATCCTTGACCTGATCAAGATACTTCATACCGGAGATGAGCTCATCCATGCTCTTGGTGTTCAGTACGAAGCTCATGAGGGTATTGGAGCCCTTGTGGTGCTTGTAGAGCTCGCGCATGGCGCGGCTGGCGCGCTCCTGCGCGGCGGGGAGCTTGGCCTCGAGCTCGGCGATGCGCGCCTCGTTCTCGGCAACCTGCTCCTGCAGGGAGTCGAGGTTCCTCGTCGCCTCATCGAATGCGGCGGCGGTCTCCTCTACTTTTTTCTGGGTCTCGGTGAGCGTGGCTGCGGTTTCGGTGGTGATTGCTCGTGCCGGGACGGGGAAGAGCACGCTCGCGAACAGCGCTGCCGTCACGCCGGCGCCCGCGATGATGCGGCGGGTGCGGCTGGTGCGCCACGTGGTGTGCATGCTTGGAGTTGCGTCCATGTACATCCTCGTCTGTTGCTTACCTTAGGACAGCAAGCATCATAGCATCGGCTTCGAGTTCAACTTGAACGTTAGACATTCTTTAAGGTTCAAGTTGAAGGTTTAAGCTTCAGCTACCTGCGGAGACGATGAAATGTGAAGCAGTTTTGTAGTTTCAAGTTCACCTTTAAGGTGAGGGTTTAACCGAGGACCAACTGACCAAGAACACCTCATCTACCTGGTAAGACGTACAGATGTCAACGAAATTGGGCCGCTTGGCGCTCCGTCACGACTTTCAACTTTGAGTTGAAGCTTGAAGGTCTGATGGCCACGAACCGAGGTGCCGCCAGAGTCTCGACATCTTCGGGTACACATATGAAAAAGGGCCGCGATTCGACCCTTTTCGCTGCGTTTCTATCAAGTTCTAGCCAATCGACGAGCATGGATCCCGAGGCTTCTCACGCGTGGCCGGCGTCCAGGAACTTACGGCGGCTGAAGTAGTTGTACCAGGTGACGAAAAACGTGGAGATGAGCTTCATGGACATGGTGCCGACGTTCAGCAGGCCGACGCCGATGAACATGTACAGGTCGTTCAGGCCCAGGCCGATGGCGGAGAGCACCGAGAAGATGACGAACTCGCGGCGGCGGCTCATGTCCTCTTTGTGCACGAAGACGTACTTCATGGACAGGATGTAGTTGAACACGATGGAGATGATGAAGGAGATCGTGGTCGCCATGAGGTAGTTCATATTAAGCGACTGCAGCAGATAGACGAGAAATGCGTACTCGACCGCCAGGGAGGCGAGTCCCACGGCGGCGAATTTCAAAAACTGACGAGTATTGGGATGTGCGAGTGCGCTGCGCAAACCATCACTTCCGCTCACGAGGGCCATGATGGCCGTCCTGCTTCAATGCAGGCAACTATACGTCTTGGGTAAACGAATTGTAAGGTCAAGCACAAGAAGCATATGAATCCGCCCGCCGACATGACGTGTCGGCGGGCGGCATTTCAACTCCGGCGAACGGACAACTGGCGTGTGAGCTATTGGTTGCCCGTGCCGTCGAGGAAGATTTTGCGCGTCACGAAGTTGTAAATCATTACAAGTGCCGTGGCGGCAATTTTTGCAACGTTGGCCTCGACTGACAGCCCCTTGTTGAGGGTCAGGACTATGCCATCGTTCAGGATGAGGCCGATGACCGAGAGCACAACGAAGATGATGAACTCGCGGCCCCGGCTCATCCCGTCCTTGTGTTCGAAGACGAACTTCATGCTCGCTGCATAGTTGAAGATGAGCGAGACGACGAATCCCGCCGTATTGGCGAAAAGGATATCGAGGTGGGCTCCGTAATGAAGCAGGTTCATGATTCCGAAGTCAATGAGGGTGGCAACAATGCCGACAACGCCAAACTTCGCAAGTTGTGAGAGGAGCGTTTTCATGTTTCGATTCGAATCTAGTTGATGGGTCGTTTTGGCGTGTGGTGTTAGGCGCGGACCTTCACGACGATCTTGCGGACATGGCACGGCTCGCCCAGGGCGCAACCGGGTTTGTGGGCGTCCTCGGGCGCGAAGATGGCGAGCTCGCCTGCGCGCAGCACGATGGAGGTAACAGGTTCGGGGGTCTTGAGCAGGCAGTAATCGTCCGCCTCGTCGTAGGCCTGAACAGTTTCGAGGCCCTCGCAGTCGGCGAACTGCAGGAGCTCTTCGCCGCTTGCCACGAACTGGACGTCGAAGTAGTCGCGATGCGCTTCGAGCTCCTTCTCGCAAGCGGGGACCGTATCGTACTCGAGCACGTTCGCATAGACGTCGTCGCCTTGAATCTCATTGCGGCCGAGCGGTAGAGACATGAGATCGGAGGAGGTGAGGAAGTCGTAGGCAGCGCGGAAGCGTTCTGCCAGGTAATCGTGAGATGCGGAGTTGACGAGTTTGGTGACGAGCATGGCTGGTCCTTTCGTGAGATTATCCGGGCGTGCGCCCATGGTGCGGAGTATAGCATCTGGGCATGAAAAAGGCCCCGACCTGCCGACCATGCGGGTCGAGCTGGCCGGGGCCTTGTGCGATCGGGATATCGGACGGGCTCTGGTGGGGCCTGCCCAAGAGATCGGGGTGCCGGGCAAGCGTCAGTGGCGCCTACCCTTGAAGAAGAGCTGGGGGAAGGGACGCTGGCGCTTGGGGCCGCCGGTGGTTGCCTTGGCGATCAGCTCGTCGGGGATGGGCACGTCGGCGCGCGCGCTTTCAAGGGGATTGACATCTGCTGCGGCGACCGGGTCCATGATCGGCACCTCGGGTTTGACTTCGGCCTCGCGATAGCGGCGCATCATGTCGGCCTGGAGCTGCTGCGCCGAGGGCGGCGTCCAGATGACGGCGTTGGCGCCCGCCTGGACGGTCTCGCGAACGGACAGCGAGCTGCGACCGCCAGATGCGATGAGCGGGAGATTCGGGTAGATCTCGCGCAGCTCGCGCAGAACGGCAGGGGTGTCCTTGCCGGCGGCGACGTTCAGGATCTTGGCGCCGGCCTTCACCTTGGCATGCGCGACCGCATCGCAGCGCACCACCGTGGCGATGACGGGGATATCGATGACGGCGCAGATCTGCTCGATCATCTCGGGCGGAGCGGGGGAGTTGACGACAACGCCCGCGGCACCCTGCATCTCGGATACGGCCGCCAACTGCACGGAGCGCTTGCCGGTTGTGGTGCCGCCGCCAACGCCCACGAAGACGGGGGCCTCGGAGGCGGTGAGCAGGGCCTGCGTGATGGCGGGCTGCGCGGTGAAGGGATACACGGCGAAGATCGCATCGGCGTTGGAGTTGCGAATGACGGCGACGTCGGTGGTGTAGAGCAGCGACTTGATGCGACGCCCGAACAGCGTGAAGCCGCCGCACTCCTCAAGCTCATCGGGGACGCGGAGCGGGGCCTTGCGCAGACGGCCCTCGATGGGCGAGGGCTCCATGGGCAGCAGGCCGCCCGGCGTCACGGCGAGCTCGGGTTCGGCGAATTCGTCGGCAAGCTCGACTTCGGAGAAATCGATGGTCGCCTCGATCGACTCGGGGACCTCGGCGCTCACCGAGATGGGATCGGTATCGGTGTCGCCGGGTTCGAGCTCGGCATGGTCGACGTTGCGCTCGATGGCCGGTATGGGGTTGGACGTGGCGGCGGAGCCGGTGCCCATTTGCGGTTCAACGGCATCGGGCCGCGGGTCGGGTACAGAGGCGCGCCCGGCGTCGGGAGTGGTGTTGGTCATGATGCCCCCTTGAGGGAAGGACGAATGTCGATTCATTGTACCCGCCCGTATGCTTTAGAGGGCCAAGGGGCGTCACTCACGTGGTCTCCATGCCTTTGTGGTTCCTGCGCCATGGCGGCTATCGGGGTCGAATCTGGTATGCTGGGGCGGCGAGAGCAATTTGAGAGTGCGCATTCGCGCGCGAGAAGGGATGGTGCCGCCGTGGAGATGTTCGACATTTTGGCCCCGGTGCTCATGATCGCCGGCGCCATCGCCGTGGTGGCCCTGGTATACCTGCTGTTCGCCACCCTTAAGGACCGCAACGCCCGCAAGGGCGATGAGGAGCGCGAGCGATAGCCGTCGATCGGACGCTTGCATCCGTGTGAACGCCGGGACCCCCGCGCCATTGACGCGGGGGTCCCGTTTCATGTTTGTCCAACGTGGCCTTATCGTCTGGTGCGAGGGGCCTGTTTTTGTATGACGGCGACGTAGAACCCCTCGTACAGCCTGGTCGGGGCGAGAGTCAGTGTTCCCTCGAGCGAGTTCGGGAGATTCATAATCGGCCATGCGAGCTCGCCCTCGTCGGCGTGCGCGATCGTGATGATGCGCTCTTCCGGATCGGACTGCCCGTCGTCGACGTTGCCCGCAAGGACCGGTACGACCTTGCAGTCACGATGGCGCTTGAGGGCCGCACGCACCTGCTCGTCGTTTTCCTCGGGGAGAACCGAACAGGTGGAGTAGGCGAGGGTGCCGCCGGGTTTCAAGACCGTGAGCGCTCGGTCCAGCAGTGCGCGCTGGGACCTGACCACCTTGTCGAGCAGTTGGGGCGTCATGCGCTTTTCCGCTCGTTCGTCACCCGTGCGATATGTGCCGGTTCCCGTGCAGGGCGCGTCGAGCAGGATCTGATCGAAGCTGAAGAACTCGTCGAGGCGACGCGCGTCCGTGCGCATGATGTTCACGTTTTGAGCGCCGAGCTTGTCGAGGTTGTACGCGAGTTTTTCGGCGCGCGGTGCGCTCATCTCGCAGGCGGTGAGGTGTGCGCCGTTGGTCGTGAGGGCGGCGATCTGGGATGTTTTGCCGCCAGGGGCCGAACACATGTCGAGGATGTCGGCGCCCGTGAGCGGATCGAGGATGAGGGGCGGGAGCATGGAGGAGAGGCTCTGCAGGTACACGAGACCGTCGCGGTAGATGTCGAGGCCCCACACCTCGCGCTCTCGTGCGCCATCGAGTACGAAGGCGTCTTCGTACCAGGGCACGCGGGCATAACCGATGCCGGCAGCGTCGAGCGCCGCGGAGACCTGGTCGGAAGTTGCCTTGAGCGTGTTGGCGCGCAGGGTCACGGGGCGTGCACGCGCGGCATCGAAGCCGTCGGCGAGAAGCTCGCGCGTGCGCTCGTCGAGACGGTCGGTCAGCTGCATGGTTCCTCCTGGCAAAATCGGGTCGTCGCCCATCGCGGGCGGGTTCATTCGTCGTGCATCGCTATCTTAGCGCCTCGGTGCAGGTGCGCCTACAGGGTGAACCCGATCGCCACGAGTGCGAGGCAGCAGCCAAGGACGGCGATGTCTGTGGCGGTCATCGGATAGCGGCGATAGGAGCTGGCGCGCGTGCGCAGGTAAAACCCGCGCTGCTCGGCCGCGAGCGCCGTCGCGTCGGTCTTTTGCACCGAGGTTACGAGCAGCGGGATGCACACGGGAATCATGAGGGCGAGTTTCTTGAACGGGTTGCCGGTGTCAAAGTGCACGCCGCGCGCGGTTTGAGCCTCCATGATGGCGTTCATCTCGCGCGTGAACACCGGGACGAATCGAAGGGCCGTGGTGAACGTGAACGCGTAGCGATAGGGGACGTGGAGGACCTCCACGCAGGCATTGGCCAGGTCCGTGAGTCTCGTCACGCTGAGCATGAGCACGAGCGGCAAGGCGACGCCGACCAGGCGAAGGCATGCGCGCAGCCCGCCGATCACGCCATCGACGGTCGCGAATACGACGATATGCTCGCCCGTGGGAGTGAACGCGACCTGTAGGGTGAACATGACGACCACGATGGGCAGGAGCACTTTGAGCAGGCCCGTCAGGCGTCTTGCCACGCCGGCGTAGGCGCCGATTGCCAGGGTGAGTGCGAGCAGGGCCGTGAGGGCGAAGGGGCTTTGCGTGAGAAAGGTCGCGGTGATGATCGCCGCTGCGATCGCGAGCTTCGTCACGGGGTTGAGACGGTGCAGCAGGCTCTTCCCGGGAGTGTAATCGATGACATCAAGCATGGGCCTTCAGCTCCTTGACGAGGGCGACGAGGTCGGCGACTTCGGTTATGTGGGCGAACGAGGAGTGGAAACGGGCTGCCAGGCGCTTGCCGAGCGCGGGCACGCACGGCGCTGCGATGCGCGCATGGGCGAGCAGCGCGTCGTTTGCGAATACCTCGCGGGAGGGGCCGACTTCGATCAGCCTGCCCTCCGTCATGACGGCGAGGGTGTCGGCGAAATCGCTCACGACTTCCATGTCGTGGCAGACCATGACGACGGCGGCGCCGTCGAGTGCGCGCTGGCGGACCGTCTCCATGACGGTCATGCATTCGCGGTAGTCAAGCCCGCTCGTGGGCTCATCAAGGATGATGAGCTCGGGTTCGAGGGCCACGACGCTTGCGAGCGCGACCATCTGGCGTTGGCCGCGGGAGAGGTTGAAGGGGGAGGCGTTTTCGGGCAGGCCGAAGGTGGCGGCGACGCGACGTGCCCTTTCCCGTGCGGCATCGGCGGGTGCGCCTTGGAGCTCGAGGCCGAAGGAGATTTCCTCGACGACGGTATTGCGGCATAGCTGGCGGTCCGGATTTTGGAAGAGGGTCGCGGCGTGCGATGCGAGCGCGCTCACCGGTGTCGTGCGGGTGTCGAGCCCGGCGATGCGCACCACGCCGGCGCTTGGCTTGATCAGGCCGTTCAGCAATTTGGTAAAGGTCGTTTTGCCGGCGCCGTTCTGGCCGACGACGGCGAGAATCTCGCCGGCGCGCACGGTGAGGTCGATTCCCTCGATGCCCGCCTGTCCCGTTCCGTAGGAATACGCTGCTCCGGCGACGTCGACGATGATCGGACGCTCATCGGTCGTGTTGCGCGCATTCGGTCCATCGCCCAGGGCGCAGGGCACGATGGGCGAACTCTTGGATAGCCCGGGGGCGAGGATGCCCGCGACGAGGGATTCGGCGCCGTCGAGCGTGAGTGCGGGGGAGTCGTTTGGCGCGAGCCCGGCTTCGGCGAGGCTGTTGGAGATGCGGACGGTTCTCGGGGTGTCGACGCCGATGGCTCGCAGGGTCTCCCCGTGGGAGAAAACGTCGGTCGGCGTACCGTCGAGTGCGATGCGGCCCTGATCGATCACGACGACGCGGTCGCAATACTCGGCGAGCAGCGCGACCGTCTGCTCGATGAGGATGACGGTCATCCCCGTCAGCTCCTTGGCGCGTCGGAGTACCTCGAACACATCGCGCGCGCTCGCGGGATCGAGCGCGGAGGTGGGTTCGTCCATGACGATGACGCGGGGCGTCATGGCGAGGATGGCGGCGATGGCGACCTTTTGCTTTTGTCCGCCGGAAAGCGTCGCGATTTCGCGATGGCGCAGGTCGGCGATGCCCACGGCGTCGAGGGCCGATGCGATGCGCCCCTCGATCTCGCGGTGGTCGATGCCGAAGTTCTCAAGGCCGAACAACAGCTCGTCCTCCACGACGGAGGCCACCATCTGAGCGTCGATGTCTTGGAGGACCGAGCCGGCGACCTTGGCTATATCGGTGAGGGACGCCTCGCAGGTGTCGAGTCCCGCCACGAGTGTGGAGCCAAACAGGCGGCCCCGATAATGGTGGGGGATGGCGCCGGTGATGGCGCTCGCCAGCGTCGACTTTCCGGCACCCGAGGGGCCGATCAGGCCGACGAAGGTGCCCTCTTCGACGGAGAGGTCGATGTCTTTGAGGGCGTAGGCGCCGTCAGCGGCGGTGCCGTAGGAGAACGAGACGCACTCCATTTCGATGATCGCGCTCATAGGGCTCCTTTCTCGGTGCTCGGCATCTGGAGATGCCGAGTGGGACGGATGCGGCTGCGTCACTCGTTCAGACCGAGCGATTGTTTGACGGGCTGATAGAGCGCACCGACGAGAATCGCGTTGAAGACCGCCGTGACCGTTACGACCGGAGTCATCACGGCGGCCAGCTCGCCGGCGAAGCCCATGAGCGCCATCTTGACCACCATGAAGATCATTCCGGAGAGGAATGTGGTGATGAAGGTGCCGACCACGGGCACCAGGTTGCGCGCGGGCGTGCGTGCGCCGACGTTCACGATCGACGCCATGGCGACGGCGGCGATGCCTTCGGCGACGAAGTCGATGCCGGGGGAGCTGGTGGTGATTTGGATGACCGCGGCCGAGATGAGTCCGATCACGAGGGCCTGCGGGATGGTGGGGCGAATGACCAGGATCGCGAGGCAGAAGGCGGAGACGATGAATTCGGGGGCGATGGCTCCGCCGGAGACCGCGGAGATGGCCTTGCCTGCCGTGAAGTTGAGGATGAAGCCGGCGGCGAGCAGGACGGCAAGCAAGACGAGGCTTTGGATGTCGAGGCCGCGTCGCTCGTCGATGGCGAGGGTGCGGGGTCGGCCACTGGGTTGGAACGGGGTGGTCATGGGAGGTTCCTTTCGCGAACTGGGGCGCTTGCGTTCAGGGGGGCAAAGGCGGTGGACGGGGCCTCGGCATGAAAAAAGGCCCCCGGTCAAACCGGAGGCCTCGTGTTACCTGGATGGTATATGGGTATGAGGACTCACCGTCGACCGGCCGAAGACGCGTCATGCCACCACCAGTTGTTGAGGGAGACGAACGTGATCTGCTTCATGATGATGGCTCCTTTCGCGCTATCGGAGGTCGAAACGTTGGTTAGGGACTATAGCACAGTGCAGTGCGGGTGCAACGGGGCGGGCGATACGTTTCGGTGCCGTTACGCGCGCCGCGATACGCTAGAGCTTGGCGAAGTCGTCGACGATGAGGTCGAGGCAGGCGGGAAGGACGCGGGCGCCGAACTCGCCGGTGTTGTTGTGTATGAGCTCCCCGTCGAATTCCATGCCGAGGGAGGGCGTGCAGGTGATGCGCGCCTCCTTGGCTTGGAAGAGGGTGAACTGCGGCCGACCCAGGCCCTTGCCTGCGGGATCGAGGACGCCGGCAAGCAGGGTGGGGAGCAGCTCGACGGTTTTGGCGGGCTGGATCACGGCGATATCGATGAACCCGTCGTCCATGCGGCAATCGGGGAACAGGTTGATATCGTTTTGGATGAGTGAGGTGTTGCCCACCATGCAGCCGATGCCGTCGAGCTCGTCGACCTCCCCGTCGTGCTCGATGGTGAAGTGCGCGACGGTGGGGGCGGGGTTGGCGAGCGCCGAGAGGAAGTAGGCGATTTCGCCCATGTCTCCCTTGGCGGGCTCGGCCTTGTGCATGATGTCGGCATCGAAGCCGGTGCCCGCGATGATGATGAAACCGTGGCGCTGGACGCTGCCGTCTTCCGCCTTCCAGAACAGCTCTCCCATGTCGGCCGTCTTGGTACGGCCCTCGCGGCAGGCCTTGGCCAGCGCGGCGGGTTCGGGCGCGTTGCCGATGTTGTTGAAGAACAGGTTCGCGGTTCCGGAGGGAAAGACGAGCGTGGGGACGTGGCTATCGCGGATATGGTCGAGCACGTTGGACACGGTGCCGTCCCCACCGGAGACCACGACGCGGTCGAACGCGCTTACGTCCTCCGCGGCCTGATGAGGCTCCATGCCATCGCCGATGAAGCGCAGGCATACCTCATCGCCGGCCTCGGACAGAGCGCGCGCGAAGTCGAAAATCTCGTCTGAGCGGGGGCCGGAGGCGGGGTTGTGGATGATGAGGCAACGCATGGCGAGTTCCCTGTTCATGAAAAGGCGGGTATAGTTACAAGATGACGTAATCCTACCCGTGTCGCACGCGGGTTTTCCCGTACCGGGGAGACGAATGTACATCTCCACAAATGAGGACCTGACCGCCTTCTGCAATCGCGCCCGTGCTTTTTCGGCCATCGCCATCGACACGGAGTTCCTGCGGGAGAAGACCTATCACGCCAAGCTGTGCTTGGTGCAGGTCGCCACGCCGGACGAGTGCGTGGTCATCGACCCCCTCGCGATCGACGATCTGGGGCCGCTCGCCGAGCTCATGACCGACGTCGACACGCTCAAGGTATTCCATGCCTGCTCGCAAGATATGGAGGTGCTCTGCCACGCGCTCGGCTCCGTGCCTGCGCCGATCTTCGATACGCAGGTGGCGGCGGGGTTCCTCGGTGAGCGTGCGCAGTGCTCCTACCACAACCTCGTGAGCACGTTCTGCGGCGTCTCCCTGCCCAAGACCGAATCGTTGACGGACTGGTCGCGGCGTCCGCTGAGCCCCAAGCAGATCGAGTACGCCCTTGACGATGTGCGCTATCTCATCGATGCGTATCGCGTCATCGAGTCCAAGCTGCATTCGCTCGGTCGCACGGCCTGGGTGCGCGACGAGATTCGCCCCCTTGCCGACCCCGCCCATTATCGCAGCGATCCCCGCGCCGCGTTCAAGCGCGTGAAGCGCGTGAATGCCTGCACGCGCCGTCAGCTCGCTGTTGCCCGTGAGCTCGCTTCTTGGCGCGAGCAGCGGGCGGAGACGCGCGATATCCCGCGCAAGTGGGTCATGTCCGACGAAGTCCTGCTGGCGCTGTGCAAACGCGCGCCGCAGACCGTCGAGGACTTCCGCGCGGTGCGCGGGACCGAGCAGCTGAGTGCCCGCGATGTCGAGGTCGCTCTCGACGCAATCGCTCGCGGTCGCCGCTGCCCGCAGGAGAACCTGCCCTCGATCGGTCGCGCCCATCGCGCGCCGGCGCCCGAGCTCGAGAGCGTCATCGACCTCATGTACGCGCTGATCCGCCTCGTTTCCGAGCGCTCCGGCGTCGCAACTTCTCTGATTGTCTCGCGTGACGGCCTGCTCGACTACATCGAGCATCCCGAGCGCAGCCCCCTGCGCGAAGGTTGGCGCTTCGAGTTGGTCGGTACCCTCATGGACGACCTGCTTCAGGGCAATATCGGCCTCACCGTCAAAGACGGGGCCCTCGAGATCTTGTAATGGCGCCCGTGCGCCCCGAACCGCATGGGAGGATCTGATGATCAAGGCGGCGTTTTTCGATATCGACGGCACGCTTGTCGGCTTCAAGACGCATCGTGTGCCCGAGAGCGCATGGCGCGCCATCGAGCTCATGCGTGCGAAGGGCATCAAGGTGTGCATCGCCAGCGGTCGTTCGCTCATGGAGATGCACGAGGAGCTCAAAACGGGCTTCGACGCATATGTGACCATGAACGGCCAACTGTGCTTCGACGATGAAGGGGTGTTTCGCGATGCCCACATCGACGACCGCGATGTGCGCGTGATAGTCGAACAGGCCCGCGAAGGGCTCTATGACCTGTATGTGATGCAGGGGAGCCGCTCGTTTGTGAACAATCTCGGCGACCGCGTGATCGAGCTCGGTCGCCAGGTGGGGCTCGATTATTCGCTCGGCGACCTCGATTGGGCCTACGAGCTTCCGGTCTACCAGTTCAACGTGTTCGGCGGGCCCGATGTCGAGCAGGTGTTCCTTTCCAAAACCGAGCATGTCGTGGCAACGCGCTGGAACGACCTGTTCTGCGATGTGGTCCCTGCGAAGGGCGGTAAGGACTACGGCGTGCGCGCCGCTCTCGAGCGCTTCGGCATCGCGCCCGAGGAGGCCATCGCATTCGGCGACGGCGAGAACGACCTCGGCATGTTCGAGGTCGTGGGCACGAGCATCGCCATGGGAAACGCGTGGGATGGCGTGAAGGAGCGTGCCAGCTTCGTCACCACCGACGTGGACGACGATGGCATTTGGAACGCCTGCAGAAAGCTGGGGCTCGTCTAGCTTTGGGCTGCGCGCTGGCAGGCCGGGCAGGTGCCTTCGAAAATCAAACTGTGACAGACTTGCGCATAGGATGATTCTTCGGCTGCCCGTGCGTCGAGCGCCTGGTCGTGGGGCAGGGCGATGTCCGCCACGGCGCCGCATGCTCGGCACACGACATGGGCGTGGCCGTCGCAGCGCCAATCGAAGCGGGTGGTGCCCGGGGTCTTCACCGTGGTGATGACGCCCGCCTCGGTGAGGAGGTTGAGGTTGCGGTAGACGGTCCCTCGGCTCACACGCTCGTCGGTCTCGCGGACTTGCAGGTAGATGTCCTCCGCCGTGGGGTGGTCGCAGCGCGAACGCACGGCATCGAGCACGAGTTGGCGCTGACGCGTGTTGCGGCGTGTGACGGGCTGGTCGGGTGCCGATGTGCTCATGGTTTCTCCGTTCGTTACTAACTAAGTAACATTTGAGCAGAAGGTGAGCAGCATGGCAAGGAGCGCACGCCAATTTCCGTAAATGATTCCTTATGAGGGTCGTTTCAGCGCACGGTCAGAAGCGGACCTCGAAGTCGTTCTCCCCCTCGACGCGGGGAAGTTCGTCGAAGGATTCGAGCCAGATGCGGTTTCCGAAGCGCCTGTAGTACGCATGCAGGCGCTCGAGGTGCGCGGCAATCGACTTGGCGGCGCCCTGGATCTCCATATCGACCGTTCCATCGGGCAGGTTGCGCACCCATCCGGTGAGGTTGCGATCACGGGCGAGCTCCTGGTTGGTCCAGCGGAACCCGACCCCTTGGACCGAACCGCTGAACAGTAGGGCGAGTCGGACGGCTCCTTCTGTCGTGGAGAGTTTGGAGATGAGCTCGGCCTCGCAGGGGCTTATGCGTCCCGATCGTTCGACATCTTCTTCCGGAATGCCGGATTCCCGCTCGAACTGACGGGCGTACTCCATCATGCGTTCGAAAATGCCCATGGTGCTAGCTCTCGCACGCGGCCGTGGTCTCGCGGTCGGCGGGGAAGCTCACGCCCGTCTGGCGACGCGCCTCGTCCATGATGTCGAGGGAGGCGAGGGTCACGTCGCGGAAGTGGGCGACATTGCCGAAAGTGCCGCAGGGGACTTGGGTGCAGTCGCCGCCTATGCGTATCTCTTCAACAGACTGAACGAAGTCCGCGAGCTCATGTTGCATGGTGTTTTCGAACGTGGGGAGGTCGATGTCGCGGCCGACGGTCTGGGCCGAGGAGTAGCCGACGGAATCCGCCTGCCGCGCGGCATGGGAGCGCAACTCGACGCGTATGGCGGAAGGTGCGGAGATCCCGTGCACGATGAGGGTGCCGAGCTCGCCCTCGATCTGGCTGTCGGAGAGGTCGTTCGTGGTCTTGGAATGTGCGAGGACGGCGGTCATGCCGGGGTAGGAGGCGAGGATGACGCCCGATCCGTCGATTGGACCGTGCGTGAGTTCTCGGGTGTCCTCGTCGAGCAGCGCGGCGGAGGCGAGTACGCGTTCGGGCGCGCCGAACAGCTCGACGAGGGGCTCGACGCAGTAGACGCCGATGTCCATGAGGGAGCCTGACGCCATGGCACAGTCGAAGATGTTGGTATGGCGTCCCGCCAAAATCTCATCGTGGCGGGAGGAGTACTTGCCGAAGCGAAGGGTGGCGCGGCGGATGGCGCCGATTTGGGGCAGGGCCTCCTTGATGGCGTGGAAGGCGGGGTCGTGCAAGGGACGCATCGCCTCGAGCGCGACGACGCCCGTCTCGCGAGCCGCCTCGAATACCTCGACGGCCTCTCGTCGGTTGGCGCAGAAGGGCTTCTCGACAAGGACGTGCTTGCCACCCGCGATGCAGGCGAGCGCCTGGTCGTGATGGAGCGCGTTGGGGCTGCCGATGTAGACCGCGTCGACCCCATCGCTTGCGGCGAGCTCATCGAGCGAGGTGAAGGGGGTCGTCCCCCCATGCTCGGATGTGAAGGCCGCGGCTCTCTCGCGATCGCGCGAGAGGGTGCCGACAAAGACGGCGCCCTCCACGTTCGCCAGGGCGTCGAGCATGGACGCGGTGATGCCGCTCGTTCCGATGGTCGCGATGCGAATCATATCGCTGCCTCTCAATCTGTCCCCGATTTGTCGGGGACGTCCTTCTCGTCAAGTGGTGTGCCGGCCGGTCAGTCGGACTCGCCCTCGATGAACCCGGTGTCGCACGCGCGGCCCTCGCCATCCGCCGCCGCCGTGGCGAGCTGGTCGCAGCGCTCGTTGAACTCGTGTCCGGCGTGGCCCTTCACCCAGTGAAAGGTCACGTCGTGGGGTTCCTTGGCGGCGAGCAGTCGCTTCCAAAGGTCGACGTTCTTGACGGGCTTCTTCTGCGAGGTCTTCCACCCTCGGCGGATCCAGCCCTCGACCCAGTGCTGGTTGAATGCGTTGCAGACGTACTGGGAGTCCGAGTGGACCTCGACCTCGCAGGGGCGGTTGAGCGCCTCGAGTGCCGAGATGACCCCTAACAGCTCCATGCGGTTGTTGGTGGTGCGGTCGTAACCGCGGGAGAGCTCAAGCGTGTGCAGCTTGCCCGAGGGGGCGGTGTACCTGAGGACTGCTCCGTAGCCACCCGGTCCCGGGTTGCCACGAGATGAGCCGTCGGTGTAGACGATGACCTTCACATGGTTCCTTTCGATTTGGCTGGGGCCATTATAGGGTTGACGTTCTGTCTGCGGGGCGCACGGCCTACGCCTCGGACAGCCTTGCGTTGGCGAGGGAGACGAGCGGCCTCATGACGCTCTCGATGCTCTTGAAGTCTGAACCGCGATTGGTCGCGACGGCGATGGCGTAGCTTCCCTGCGGCGTATTGACCACGCCTCCGTCGAACGTGACGTTGTAACGCGCCTCGCCCGAAAACCATCCCGCCTTCGACCATGTGGAGGCTTGGTCGATGCCCGCGATATCGTCGACGCGTGAGTTGAGCGTGTCGCCGAGCATGTCGCGCAGCCATTGGGCACAAGGGTCGTCGGTCGCAAGCCAATCGGCGCAGACGCGCCAGATGTTCGCGAGATCGCGAACGCTGTAATCGCAGTACCAATGCGTAAGATCGCACGGTGCTCCCGCCTGGGCGGAGAGTTCGCCAAAGAACGATTGACCGTACAGACGCTCGCGAAGCGTCCGATAGGCCTCGTTGTCCGAGTTGACGATGGTCGAGGTGATGAGGCCGCCGTAGTTCGTCCGTGCCGCGTCGCCTTGGGCGCGTACGAGGCTGATGCAGAACGGTGCCTTGATGGTGCTCGCGCTGTAGTATGCCCGATCGGCGTTGTGCTCGATGGTCTGGCCGTTTTCGAGGTTGAGAACGATGTAGCTGATATCGGCTCCCGCTTCCTCGACGGCCGCCACGGCAGCGTCGAGCTCGGACTTCGCCTGCCCGTCGGCTTGCTCGAGCGTTGTGGTCTCGGGGTCGGGGGCATCTTCGGCCTCGGTGTCTTGCACGATGACCATTGTCGAATGATCGGCGGTGCCCGAGACCTGTGACCCGATCATGGGGGTCGATGCTGCGCACCCGCCAAGTGCGATGATAACGAGGGACAGGGCCGCCGCTGGGAAAAGGGTCGATGACGGGGCGATGGGCGAGTCGCGACGTATGGGGGAATGCCGGCGGGATGGCGTTGTGTCCGCGCGCGATGCATCTGTCATGGTTGCCCCTTTCGCATGGTCTTCGAGCCGCATGCGGCTGCAATCCCATGGTACGCCTTTCCCGTCTGGGCGTTTGCGGCGGGACGAGCGCGTATCATGTCGGGTTGAACGTGAGGATGGGAGGTCCGATATGGCTGGATTGCGCTGGGGAATCATGGGCGCCGGCGGCATCGCGCGTCGGTTTGCGCGGTCTTTGGGGCATGTCGAGGGGGCGTCGCTCGTGGCGCTGAGCGGCCGCAGTGCCGTGCGCCTCGATAGCTTCGCCGCCGAGTTTCCAGTCGATGCACGTCGACGCTACGTCAGCGCGGAAGATGGCGGCGAACGCGCCCATCAGATGCTCGTGGACGATCCTGACGTCGATGCGGTCTACCTCTCCCTGCCTCATGGGATGCACGAACGATGGGCCTGTCGGCTGCTGAGGGCGGGCAAGGCGGTCCTGTGTGAGAAACCGGCGGTGCTCTCCGCCGAAGAGGCCGGTCGGGTCGTTTCTGCCGCGCGTGAGTCGGGCTCCCTGTTTGTGGAGGCGATGAAGCCCCGCTTCATGCCCGTTAGGGCCCGCGTGCGAGAACTGCTCGCGTCCGGCGAACTCGGCGAGATCCGCGGCATTGAAGTCGTGCATCGATTGGATTACGGCGACCTCGAGGGCGGTTACCTGCTCGACCCTGTTCAAGGGGGAACGCTGTACGACCTTGGGTGCTATGGCGTCGCATGGGCGGAGGACCTCTTGGGCGGCGCGATACAGGTCGACGACGTGCGGACGCGGTGGATGGTGGCCTCGGACGGCTCCGCGGTCGACATCGCCGACGAGGCGGACCTGCGCATCGGAGGCGTGCCCGTGCATTTCGATTTCGCCGGGGACGCGGGGGAGTACCGCGTCGAGTGCCGCGTGACGTGCGAGCGCGGCGAGGTTTCCATCCCGATGCTCCATCGCCCGACGGGCTTCACGGTGCACCGCTTCGACGGGCCCGATTCCTCGCGTACCGCAGGGGAGTGCATCGAAGCGCCCCTGGCGGTCGATGATTTTTACGATGAGATCTCCCATACGTGCGAGCTCATCCGCCGGGGCGAGAGCGAGAGCCCGATTATGCCGCTGTCGTCGACGGTTCGCACTGCCCGCATCATCGATGCGGCGCGGGCGGCGTGGCACGAGCCACGCGAACGCGTCGGGGGAGGGGGGGGTAGCGATGGCGGCGAGGATGGGCTCGGACTGCGCTCGCGTTGGGGAGACAGCTCATCGCGTGGGAAGCGATGAACTGCTCGCGGTGTTCGCCGAGGGGGACGGCTATATCTCGCACGTGCTGGTCGAGGACGTGGAGCTCGCGTATGAATGCGCGAACGCGGCGACCTTTGAGCACGCGGTCTTTCGCGATTGCCTTTTCGAGCAGGTTGACCTGAGTGAATGCACGTTTCGCGACGTCGTGCTCGAGAACTGCCGGTTCATCGGTTGCGTGATGGACAAGGCGTGGCTCAACCGTGTGGACCTGCGCGATTGCTCCGCACCGGGCTTGAGCCTGCTCCAGGCGAGGATCGCCTGGGTTTGCGCCGTCTCCACAGACCTCTCGTACGCGAACCTGTCTGAGACGTCGATCGACCACTTCTCGCTCGATGGGTGCAGGCTGCGTGAAGCGGCGTTGCAGCGGGCGAAGCTCAAGAACGTGCGCTGGGATGCGTGCGATCTCACGAGGATCGATGTGTTCGGCACCCCACTTGCCGGCATCGATGTGTCTGACTGCACGTTCTCGGCGCCTGTCCTGTCGAGCGATTACCGAGAGCTGCGCGGCCTCGTGGTCGGTGCAGATCAGGCGCTCGATCTCGTTCAGTTGCTCGGGGTGCGTCTTGCCGAGGGGTAGCCTGTTTCATGGTGACGCCCGGCCGCGTTGGGTCGATGCCGTCGCTCGTCCTGAAGAATCCCGTCCACCCTATGAGCGGGGCAAAATCTCGGACGAGCGGCATGGGCTTCGGTTTTACATGAGCGGCTGGTGTGTTGATTGAGGAGAATCGGTCCGCGAGGATGCAATCGAGGACAATCGGGAGGCTGTTCGACGTCGAAAGGACACCCATGAAATTCGATGCCCGCATCACCCGTCGCTCCCTGATCGCCGCTGCGGCGACGCTTCTGCTCGCCGGTTGCGGCGCCGGAGGCCCCGCAGGCTCTGCGCCTTCCGGTTCCGCCGGCGCAGGCTCAGCCCACTCGGATCCTGTCGCCGCCGTTGCTTGGGAGGCTGCGCTCGACCCCGAAGCCCCCTTCATGAACGTCGCGGGCCAGGATGGCGCGGCAATGCCCGGTGAGTGCTGGATGCAGCATGAGGATGGCACGGTGCAGGTCCAGGTCGCCGGTTCGTCGATTCCGGAGCCCGCGGTCGAGAGCGTCGAATTTGCCGACGGCGTGCTCACGCTGACTATGGCCCAGCCCGATGAGGACACGCCGGCGACGATGGACTTTGTCTTGCATCAGTTTATGGTCAGCGGGACCGACGCCCCCAAGGTCGCGGCTGTCGTGCTCGTGCGCGGCGAGGAGACCGTCGAGCTTCCCGCCGGTGAGCTTGCCGAGCTCGAGGCCGTAGAGTAGCAAGGTGTTTCGACTGCGCGCCGCGCGCGGCCCATGTATTTCGGAGGTCCCATGCTGACCATCGGTTGTCATCTGTCCACTACCAAGGGCTATGCCGCTATGGGCGAGACCGCTCGCTCCATTGGCGCAAATACCTTTGCGTTCTTCACACGCAATCCGCGCGGCGGGAACGCCAAGCCGCTCGATCTCGATGACGTGGCGGGTCTGCGGCGAATCTTGGACGAAGATGGGTTTGGACGCCTAGTGGCGCATGCACCCTATACGTACAACCCCTGTTCCGCCAAGGAACGGGCGCGCGAGTTCGCGCTCGAGGCCATGGCCGAGGACCTGCAGCGCATGGAGGCGCTGCCCGGGCAACTCTACAATTTCCATCCTGGCGCACATGTGGGTCAGGGGGTCGATGCCGGCATCGAGCTCATTGTCGATGCCTTGTGCCAGGTGATGTTTGAGGGTCAGCGCACGTGCGTGCTGCTCGAGACGATGGCCGGCAAGGGCACCGAGGTGGGCCGCACTTTCGAGGAGCTGGCACGCATCATCGAGGGTGTGGCTTCACGCCGTCCCGAGCTTGCCGGCACCGATATGCTCGGTGTGTGCCTGGACACCTGCCACATCTCCGACGGTGGGTACGACATCGTGGATGACCTGGATGGCGTTATGGCCGAATTCGACCGCGTTGTGGGTCTCGAGCGCTTGCAGGCGGTCCATATCAACGACTCCAAGAACCCGCGTGGCTCGCATAAGGACCGCCATGAGGTGATCGGCGGGGGATACCTGGGCAATCCCGAGCTCGGTGGCGGCGAGCACGTTTTGCGCGCCATCGTGACGCATCCCGCCCTGTGCGAACTGCCCTTTATTTTGGAAACCCCGCATGACGACCTCGCGGGTTATGCGGGTGAGATCGCCTACCTGCGCGGGCTCGCGGGGTAACGCGAGTCGCGCTTGCGCTGAGAAGTTGAGGTTTTTCGTATCGTTTTTAAAGAGGATGAAGTAGTGCAGGTGTTTGGTCCAACAAAACTGCAGGTCGCAGTTGGTCTCCGATCGCGTGTATCTGACTAATCTCAAAATGAGTACGAAAAAGCTCTCTTCCTCGGGCGAGGGGGTTCGTCGCAGCTTGGTGAGTGACATTCCAGCAGGATATGCCTCATTGCGACTTCGCGCCCCCCCGTTTTTCAGCCCGGCTTGCCCTGCCACAGCTTCTTCGTCCGGCTTATTCCCCGTCCAAAAACGCGCCGGTTTGGCGGTTCCAGAGGGCGGCGTATTCTCCTTCGGCCTCGGCAAGCTCGGTGTGCGTGCCATCCTCGACAATCTCGCCGTCGGCGAGCACGACTATGCGGTCGAGCGCTGCCACGGTGGACAGGCGGTGCGCCACGACGATGGACGTGCGTCCGCGCATGAGGTTCTCGAGTGCATCCTGCACCAGCGCCTCGCTCTCGGAGTCCAATGCGCTTGTGGCCTCGTCGAGCACCAGGATCGGTGCGTCGGTGAGGATGGCGCGGGCGATGGCCACGCGCTGACGCTGGCCGCCGGAGAGTTTCACGCCGCGCTCACCCACGAGCGTATCAAGGCCGCTGGGCAGGCGATCGATGAACTCGAGCGCGTTGGCAAGCTCGGCGGCACGGCGGATCTCCTCCTCGGAGGCGCCGGGGCGGCCATAGGCTATGTTCTCGCGGATGGAACGGTGGAACAACAGCGCTTCCTGCGGAACGTAGGCGATCTGCCGGCGCAGGCTCTGCTGGGTGCAGGTGGAGATGTCCTGGCCGTCCACGCGCACATGCCCGTCCTGCACGTCGGAAAGGCGCAGCAGCAGCTTGGTGAGGGTGGTTTTACCCGAACCCGAGCGACCAACGAGGCCCACGCGCTGACCGGCCGGGATATGCAGGTTGAGGTCGGTGAAGACGCGGTCGCCCTCGGCGGCGTCGGCGTAGGCGAAGCCGAGGTGGTCGAAATCGATCGAACCCTCGGTCACCACGAGGTCCGGGGCGCCGGGCGCATCCTCCACAAGTCGGGGTTCGTCAAGGATGCGGGCCATTTCGCTCGCGTCGCCGATGGCGCGGTTCATGCGTTGCATCATCGAGTTGATGTAGTTGAAGCGCATGGAGAGCTGATAGGTGTAGGAGAACATCATGACGAGCATGCCGCCCGAGATGCCGAACCAGGCGTTGCCGCCCGCCACGAAAATAGACACGATGAGCATGATCACGGTGATGATGCCGCTCGTGGTGAAGCCGCGCTGCATGGTGGCGCGCATGGAGCGGCTCTCCGCCCGCATGGCGGCGAGGTCCGCTTCGTCGAAAAGCTCCTTCTCGAAGTCCTCGCGTCCGCAGGTCTTGACGGCCAGGATGTTCGTTACCGCGTCGGACAGCACGCCGGAGAGGCGGTTCTGCGCCTTGGCGGTGGCGGCGGAGAGCGGCAGGATGCGCTGGTACATGCGCGTGGCCACGATCACGTATATCACGAGCATCACGGCGAGTGCCGCGGCATAGGCGGGTACGGCCGGCGCGAGCGCGATGAACGTGCAGGCGGTGCTTGCGATGGTGGGGATGAGCGAGTAGACCACGACGTCGACCATCTGGGTGTAGCCGCTCATGAACTTGCTCGTCTGGCTCACCAATGCGCCGCCGAAACGGCTCGTGTGGAATGTCATCGACTGGTTGGAGAGCGTGTCGAAGCACAGGCGCGCGAGATGGTAGTTGCCGTTGATCTGCAACTTGTAGACGGCGTAGTCCTGCAACTTGGAACAGATCTGGCCGACGAGGTTCACCAGCAGCAGCGCCAGGATGTAGGGGCCGAAGACCTCCCACACCTTATCGGCGGGCACGGGCGCCGCCTGCACGCGGTCCACGATGAGGCCCATCACCCAGGTGTTCACGAAGATGAGCAGTGCCACGTAGGCGACGGAGGTGAACACAGCGAGGAATGCCGCGCCGGGTACCATGCGCGTGACCTCCCAAAAGCGGCGCAGCGTGCGTTTCACGGCTGGTTTCTCGAGCTTTTGGACGTTTCTCTGTGACATGGTGTGTCTCCTTATGCGTCGTCCTCTGTCCTAGGTTATCCCTTGAAGTGCCCTTCAGGTCAAGCGCGGATTGAACTCGGCCGCATCGCCCAGTCATGTGAAAAGACGCGCAGATCGTACTGTTTCTGCGGGTAGATGAGTCGCAACCAGCGGTTGACGGCTCAGGGGCAAAACGCAACCCCAACGCCCTTGCGCAACGGGCATCGTTCGCAGAAGCTGAAGTCGGCGAGGGGTCCGGACGCCTCGGCGAGCATATACGATTGACCACGATGAAAGGGAGCGCATCATGAGTTTCCGTGACAACCTGCTATATCTGCGTGATTCGCGTAACATGACCCAGGAACATCTCGCCATGCTGCTCGGCGTGACCCGTCAAGCGGTGAGCAAGTGGGAGGCTGGTGCCTCCACCCCTGACATGGACAAGCTGGTCCGCTTGTGCGAGATCTTCGAAGTCGACCTCGATGAGCTGATTCGCGGTGACGTGACGGTTAGGACTGTCAATCAGACGCTTGCCATCCCCGACGACGCGCCTGTGTCCGATGTGACCGGATACGATCCGCACATGAGGTCTCGGGCCCTGTTCATTGCGGGCGCTGCCGCCTTTTTGGTGTTCGGTGTGGGGAGCGTTGCGATGCTCGCGCGCGGCGGCGTCGGCCTTTTGCTGCTCGGTGGAGGTTGGGGGCCGGTTCTCAATCCTTATCCTTTCTATTTTCTGCTTACGGGTGCCGCGGGTGCACTCGCGTGCCTTGCGGTGGCCCACATCAGGCACGTCGCGTTTTGTCGCGCCCATCCGTTCGTGAGCAACTTCTACACCGATGACGATCACGAGCGTGCCTGTCGTCTGAGCGGGTTTTCGCGTATCGCGGCCTGTGCGCTCGTATGCTTCGGCGCCGTGATCGCGGTCATTCAGAGCGCACCGCTGCAACATGTGTCGGGAGGCCTGAGTTCGTTGGTGGTCTGCTGCGCGGCAGCGGCACTTGTTGCGATGTACGGTCGCCTCATGGCCCGCCGCATTGATATCGAGGCATATAACGAACGTGCCGAATTTCTGCATGGGAGATGTGACGTGCGCGTTCGATTTGCCCTATTGGTAGGGGCGGTGACGGTTGTCGCAGCGCTCGGTAGCCTCTTCTTCGTCCTCTCCGCATGGAGCCAGATTCTCATCTGGGGCGCCATCGCCATCGCGGTTGGATGGGTGTTCTTAACGGTGTTTCGCGAGTCCTAGGGGTGCCTTGCGGTGGCGCGGGCGGGGTTTCGCCCTCGCTCGCGTTGCCCGCCGCCGAACTGGGTATCATCCCTCCATATTGCACGCCGACCGCCCGGAAGGATTGATACCTCGATGAACCACGACGAGATTTTGGAGATGCTGAGGCGTTCCGGAGTGGAGGTGCCCGGCGGCTCCGAACGCAGTGCGGAGGAGCCCATCGATGTGGAAGTCGAGGTGGAGGACATCCCGGCGAGAGAGTCGAAGGACCCTGCGGGCGGCGAAGCGCCCAAGTCCGCCCGCGAGCGCAAGAAGGCCGCTCGCGCCAAGGAGAAGGCCGCGCGTGGGGAACATGTTCACAAAGGGCGCCCCGTCCCCCCGTTCATGGAGAAGCTCGCCCACTGGAGCCGTACGGCGCTCATCGTGGCGCTGATCGCACTCGGCATCGCCGCGCTCGTCTCGTATTGGTGGTTCCATCCGGCGCTCAACATCCACAGCCCGCGCGTGTGGAGCTGGATCATCCTCGTCGCAATATTCGCCGTGGTCGCCCTCAAGGTCGTGGCCCTGCGCTCCGCGCGCCATGCCACGCTGTTCAACCGGCTCGCGTACGTGCCGCTTGCGGTGATTCTTGCGTTCTTCGTCGGCCTCATCATGGGTGAGCCGTTCATCCCCGGCAACGCCGAGCGTTACGCCAACGTGCTCAAGACCACTGACGGCGATTTCGCCAAGGATATCGAGGAAGTTGACTATTCGGATGTCCCCGTGATCGATCGCGCTTCCGCGCAGTTGCTCGGCTCCCGCGCCATGGGTTCGATCCCCGAGTTCGTGAGCCAGTTCGAGATCAGTCCCGCCTACAGCCAGATCAACTATCAGGGTCGCCCGGTGCGTGTGAGCCCGCTCACCTATGCCGATCTTTTCAAGTGGCTGAGTCATCGCGGCACGGGTATCCCCGCGTACGTGCTCGTGGACATGGTCACGCAGGAGGCCGAGGTTGTGCGTCTGAAGGACCCGATCCGCTATTCCGAGAGCGAGCCGCTCGCGCGCAACATCGACCGCTACGTGCAGCTTAAGTACCCCACCTACATGTTCGATCAGAAGAGTTTCGAGCTCGACGAGAAGGGAACGCCCTGGTGGGTCTTTCCCGTGCAGAAGCGCACCATCGGCCTGTTCGAGGGCACCACGATCCAGCGCGTTGTTCTGGTGAACGCTTGCACCGGCGAGACTGAGGATTACGCGATTGAAGACTGCCCCACATGGGTCGACCGCGCCTATCCGAGCGACCTCATCATCCAGCAGTACAACTGGAGCGGCGCGTACAGGGGCGGTTGGCTCAACTCCTGGCTTGGCCAGCAGGGCGTGGTCCGCACCACGCTCGGCACCGACGGTGAGCTCGGCTACAACTACCTTGCCCAGGACGATGATATCTACCTGTACACGGGTGTGAGCTCCGTGACTGCCGACAGCTCGAATGTTGGCTTCATCCTGGTCAATCAGCGCACGGGAGAGTCGCATTACTATCCGGTGGCGGGCGCCACCGAGGATTCGGCCCAGGCGTCTGCCGAGGGTCAGGTGCAGAACCTCAAGTACGAAGCGACCTACCCGCTTCTGCTCAATGTCGCCGGGCAGCCGACCTATTTCATGGCGTTGAAAGACAATGCCGGCCTGGTCAAGATGTACGCCATGATCAACGTGGAGCATTACCAGAGCGTCGCCACGGGTTCCACGGTTGCGTCGACTCAGGAGAGCTACCTGCAGATGCTCGCCACATCCGGTGCGCTTTCCGGAGATGAGGCGGCGGCGAGCGGTGCGGAGGTCGAGGTCTCCGGCACCATCGCCTCCATTGCCCAGGCGGTCATCGACGGAAATTCGCACTTTTACGTCACGCTCGAGGGCGACTCGGCGATTTACGACTTCGCCTTGCCCGATATGTTGGAAATCGTCCGTCACAAGGTCGGGGATTCCATCACGTTCAATTGCGCCAAGGCGGTCGATGGATCGGATGGCGCCGCGGTTCGTTCCGTGACGAAGTTCGGCGCATCGCGCGCCTCTAAGAACGCAGATTCCGATGAGGGCGGTAGCGCACCAACGAGGACAGGGGGCGCTGCGGACGGCGACTCGCCCGCAGCTGCGGGCAATGCCGAGGGCGGTACCGCCTCGTAGGCGTTGGGGTGCCCACGGACGCGGTAACCGCGAGGAGTTCCCACACGCCCTCTGTGTCCGTTTTGCGGGGCCACTGCGCATCGACGGCGGTTTGGCCTCCTGGCGTCGGCGGGACTCGACGATCGTCGCCGCGTGCGGAAGCCTGAATATAGTCACAGAAATGCCAGCCTTCATCGGGCTGGCATTTTTTGTAGGGCTTTAGCCTGTACGGCGCGTCGATTTGGGCCGCGCGGCCGCGATGTGGCGGGATGAGCGGCTATGGCGCTGTTTCACTGATGTGCATAACTACACATCAAAGATGCGAGCAAATGAGCATAGCGGTAACGAAGGTGAAACAAACTGTATTAAACATACCAAAACATGCGAAAGTGTGTATACTCGTTCGCCAAGCAAAGCTTGCTTGAAATCAACGCCTCAGGGGAAAGGACACTCTCATGAAGAAGAAACTATTCGGCGCGACCGCCGCAACCCTCGCAATCGCCGGTGCGCTCGCGCTCGTCGGCTGCGGCGGTTCCCAGGACCCCGCGGCGGGCAGCGCCGCTGGCAAGGCAGGGGACGACGCGGCTTACACGTTGGTCGAGGACGGCACGTTCACCATCGGCACATCCGCCGAGTACGAGCCCTTCGAATATATGGAGGACGGCGAGTACAAGGGCTTCGACCTCGAGCTCGCCGAGCTCATCGCCGATGACCTGGACCTGGACTTCGAGATTGTCAACATGGATTTCGACGGCCTGTGCGCCGCCGTCGCGTCGGGCACCAAGATGGATGCCGCGTTCGGCGCCATCACCATCACGCCCAAGCGCGAGAAGCAGGTCGATTTCACGGATTCGTATTACATGGATGACCAGGCGATCGTCACCATGAAGGACAACGCCGATATCACGGGAGACAATTACGCCGATGCCCTCAATGTCGAAGGGGTGAAGATCGCCGTTCAGTCCGGTTCCACGGCCGAGGTGTTCGTCAACGAGAACTTCCCCGAGGCGACCGCGGTGCCGTTCAAGAACGCCACCGATTGCTTTGCCGCCCTGCAGTCCAACCAGGCCGTCGCTCTGGTGACCAACCGTTCCGTGGCCGCTCAGCTCACCGCTTCGAGCTTCGATAACGAGCAGGTCATCAAGCTGATCTCCACCGGCGAGGAATACGCCATCGCCGTGAGCAAGGACAATCCCGGCCTCAAGGACGCGATCAACGAGACGCTCGCCAAGTTCTCCGAGGATGGAACCATCGATGCCCTGATGGAGAAGTACAGCATCAAGTAGCCGCTTCGCATCGTGACGGCCCGCCCTCCCGTGCGCGAACGCGGGAGGGACTTTGCGGCGAGGTGCGATGCCGGTCGCGTGTCCGTTGGCGGCACGGCACTTTACGGCAGAGTGTCCCGCATGATTGAAAGAGGAAAGAGCCATGGATACCGGGATTTCTTTGACGAGGGGAACATCGGGCACGCCTCCTTGCGCGGCGCTCCGCATCGCGGCGCGCCTGTGCGTCGCGATGTGCCTCGTCTGGGTGGCGTTCGGGGTGACATGCGGCACGGGCGCCGTCCCTGCCCACGCACTCGAGGTCGAGAAGCTTACCTGCCAGCCCAACGGAGACGCGGGCAGTGAGGTCCTCGGCGGGACCGAGACGCGCATCACCTGGGAGGTCCAGGCGGATGCGGATGAGGAGCTCACGGGGCTCTCGCTCACCGTCCCCGAGGGTACGTCCTTCACAACCGAAGACCTCCGCCTCACCATGCTTTCAGGCGAGGACCTCATGGAGCGCGCGTTCATCGAACCCAAGATCAAGGTCGAGGGCGAGACGCTTGAGCTCGTGTTCCCCGAGGCGGCGCCGGCGGGGCGGTTCTTCCGAGTCGAGCTCTACGGTGTCGTCTTCCCCGCTACAGGCGGCGCGATGCAATGCGCGGGCTCCTATACGCTTGCGGATGGGCACGAGCATGACGTCGATGGCATTCCCGCGGTCGAGATCGAGGGTGTGACGCCGTTCGACCAGTTCAAGGCCTTCCTCGAGGAGCAGCCCTGGGTCGAGGTATGGAACTCCAACACGTTCTTGCGTCTGTTCTTCAACCCCGTGCTCATCGTAAGCAGTCTGCCCATCATCTTCGGCGGCTTTTTGATGTCGGTCGCCATCGTACTCGTTGCGTTCCCGCTGGCGATCCCGTTCGGCTTCCTGTTCGCGCTCATGCGCATCTCGAAGTCGCGCATCTTGCGCGCACTTGCGGCCGTGTACGTGAACCTCATCCGCGGCACACCGGCGTTCCTGCAGATCTACATCGCGTTCTTCGGCCTGCCGCTCGCCGGAGTCAACATCGATAACTACACGCTCGGCGTCATCGTCATGGCGATGAACTCCGCCGCCTATCTGTGCGAGATCTTCCGTGCGGGCATCCAGTCCATCCCCAAGGGTCAGTCGGAGGCCGCTCGTTCGCTGGGGATGAGCGCGGCCCAGACCATGGTCTCGATTATCATCCCGCAGACGTTCCGCAACGTGATTCCCACGCTCACCAGCGAGTTCATCTTGCTCTATAAGGACACGTCCCTACTCGCGGCGGTTGGTGTCATGGAGATCGTCATGTACGCGAAGACCATCGTGGCCACGACCGGGTCCATCACGCCCTATGTGGTCGCCGCTCTGTTCTACCTCGTGGTGACATTGCCGCTCGCTCGCGTGGTGAGCCTGCTCGAGTTGCGCCTCACCGGTGCCACGGCGGGCACCAATGCGGGCCCCCTCGGCAAGAAACCCGCCAAGAGCGCGGGGACCATGGTGCCCACGCCTGCCGACCATATCGCCAACCTGTAGGGAGTGCTTGAGATGACTGATGTGACGAAGCGCGACGCCGCGGTCGAGGGCGTACCCGTTGACGGGCGCGCGGATGCGGGCACCGGTGCCGGTGTTCAAGCGGCGCCCTCTGCTGGCGATGCCCCCGTGGTGCAGATTCGGGGACTGCACAAGGCGTACGGCGGCAACGAGGTCCTGCGCGGAATCGACCTGGACGTGCATCGCGGCGAGGTCGTCGTGGTGCTGGGGCCGTCGGGTTCCGGCAAGTCGACGATGCTGAGGTGCGTTAACCTGCTCGAGACGCCCACCGCGGGCTCGATCGTGGTCGAGGGTGTAGACATTACCGGGAAGGGCGTGGACATCAACAAGGTCCGCTCAACCTTGGGCATGGTGTTTCAGCAGTTCAACCTGTTCCCGCATCTCTCGGCGAAAAAGAACGTGATGATCGCGCAGCAAAAGGTGCTCAAGCGCAGCCGTGAGGAGGCCGAGCGCATCGCGGTCGAGGAGCTGGGGAAGGTCGGCCTTGCCGATCGCGTGGATTTTATGCCTTCTCAGCTTTCCGGCGGTCAGCAGCAGCGCGTCGCCATAGCGCGCGCCCTGGCCATGAACCCGCACGTCATGCTTTTCGACGAGGCGACGAGTGCGCTTGACCCCGAGCTCGTGCGCGACGTGTTGGGCGTCATGCGCGACTTGGCTCGCGAGGGGATGACCATGATCGTCGTCACGCACGAGATGCAGTTCGCCCGTGACGTCGCCGATCGCGTGGTGTTCATGGACGGGGGCGTTATCGTGGAGCAAGGGACTCCCGAGCAGGTGTTCGACCATCCGCAATCGGAACGAACCAAGGATTTCCTCGGCCATATCTCGTAGGCGAACATCGATTCCGTGCATGTGCCCCGAGCGCCCGGGTACCTTTGACATAATGGGTCGGGTACTCGAGCGCTCGGAGGCTTTTTCATGTTGCAGGTCATCATCTCTCCCGCAAAGCAGATGCAGGTGGCTCGTGATGGGTTTGCCCCACGTGGCATCCCGCCGCTTTCGGAGAAGACCGCCCACGTCATGGATGCCCTGCGCACAATCGAGCGTGAGCAGGGGGGCGAGGGGTTGCAAGCACTGTGGGGCGTCAACGACAGGTTGTTGGCCGAGAACATGGACCGCCTGCATAGCTATCGAGACATTGTCGACGCGAATCTCCTTGGGGATGCGGAACTGTCTCGCCTTGTCTCTCCCGCGATCTTCTCTTATGTGGGCATTCAATTCCGCAGCATGGCGCCGGACGTGCTCGACGCCGCCGCGCTCGAGTGGTTGCAGGGGCATCTGTGGGTGCTTTCCGCGCTCTATGGCTGCGTTCGACCGTTCGATGCTGTTCAGCCGTATCGCTTGGAGATGGGTGCCAAATTGTCCGTGGATGGGGAGAAGAATCTCTATGCGTTTTGGGGCGATTCGATCGCACGGGCCGTGTGTGCCGAGTTGGACGCACGGCCGGACGATGTGGTCGAAATTGTGAATCTGGCCAGCGTGGAGTATTCCAAGGCGGTGCTTCCGCATCGACCTGACGGAGCACGTGAGGTCACGTGCATCTTCGGTGAGGGTTTGCGCAACGGCAGGCCAATCCAGCGTTCGACCGCGAGCAAGATCGCGCGCGGCAGCATGGTTCGTTGGATGGCGGAGCGTGGAGTGCATCGCGCTGAGGAGCTTAAACACTTCGACGTTGGCTATACATTCGACCCCGATCTATCCCAGGGAGATGCGAAAGGGCAGACCCTTGTCTTCATGAGGGGATAGGCACGTCAGCTGGTTTGTCATCGGAATGTGTGAGAAGGCGCCTCGCGGCTCCCGGTATGAGGGGCTGCGAGGCGCCTTTCGGATGGGGCGCTGTCGTGCAAGCGGGTCCGGGCTACAAGGCGCTCTCGTAGATTTCCCGGGCGTCTTCCAGGGTGAGCTTGCGGAATGTGCCAAAGCTCTCTCCGCGGTTCACGCGCAGACCGCAGATCATCTGGTCGATGTCATCTTCTGCGATACCGAGCTCGCCGAGCGTGGAGGGCATACCCATGGACATGAAGAAGTCCTGCAGTTCGTCGATGGTCGCTTCGACGGCGTCATGTACAGCGCGCTCGGGCGTGATCTCCTCGTCGATGTCGGACAGGTCGTCCACCTCGGGGTCGATGGGTTCGATGCCGAACACCTCGGCGCCGAAGGTGAGGAAGCGCTCGGGATGGCTCTTCCACACATGGCGCATCCACGCGGGGAAGATGACGGCAAGGCCCGCGCCGTGCGTGATGCGCGGATCGACGGCCGAGACTTCATGTTCCATGCCGTGACAGGACCAGTCGCCGTCGCGCATGCCGGGGATGCCCAGACCGCAGCCTGCCAGGCCGTTATGTGCGAGTGTGCCGATCCACATGAGCTCGGCTCGCGCATCGTAGCTCTCGGGTTCGTCCATCACGATGCGGGCCGCATCGATGGCTGCGCGGATGAGGCCGCAGGCGATGTTGTCGGTCGCGCCCACCTCTGGCTCTCCGGAGAAAAAGCGCTCCATGATGTGGGCGATCATGTCGGTCACCCCCGCCGCCGTCTGATACGGCGGGAGGGTGAAGGTGAGTTCGGGATCCAGGAAGGCAATCTTGGGGCGGATGAGCTCGCTGTTGCAGCCGCTCTTGAGCCCCTCGGCGTCATTGCTGATGACGCAGGAGTTGGAGGCCTCGGAGCCGGAGGCGGGGATGGTCACCACGGTCGCGATCGGCAGGCAGTGCTCGACGGTTGCCTTTTTGGACCAGAAGTCCCAGGCATCGCCGGTATAGCCCGTGGCGATTGCGATCCCCTTGGCGCAGTCCATTGCCGAGCCGCCGCCGACTGGCAAGACTATGTCGACCTGCTCGCGCTCGGCGAGCGCCGCGCCCTCGCGCACGAGGGCGATCTCGGGATTGGGGCGCACGCCGCCCAGTTCTACATGGGACACGCCGGCGGCGTCGAGTGAGGCCTTTACGCGGTCGAGCGTGCCCGTGCGGACCACGGAGCCCTGGCCGTATACGATCAGGGCGCGGCGATATCCGGCTTCCGCCAGCTCGGCGCCGACCGTATCGGTGACGCCGCGGCCGAATACGAACTTGGTGGGGGAGCAGAAGGTGAAATTGTTCATGGATGTCCTTTCCTGTCGGGCTCTCCGACGCGCAGGTTCTTAAAAGCCGAGGTCCTCTCCGACGAGGATGACGTGGATGCGCCCATCGTGGCGCGAGTGGCGGGTGATGACCTCCTGGCAGCACATGCATTTCTCGGCGTGGCAGTTCGAGCAGACGCCGGCGAGTTCGCACGGGGTGCCGGTGTGTAGGCGCGCGGCGTTGAGCGGGCATGTGACGGTGCGGATGCGTTTGAGCCCGCTTTCGACATCCGCCACGACTTTGTTCATGCCGGCGATGACGCAGACATGCTTGGGACCATGGAGCAACAGAGCGAGGCGGTTGGCGTTGCCGTCGATGTTGACGAGTTCGCCGTCGAGTGTGATGGCGTTGGTGCCCATGAAGAACCAGTCTGCGCCGACCTGTTCGCGCCACATGGCATCTTGCTCCTCAGGCGTGGTGGCCTGCGAGCGGTCGATCATGCGGTGACCGTCGGCCTCCAGGGCCGCTTTGATGCCGCTTTCGGAAAACGAGACGCTTCCGCCCCAGGTGACGCTTTGGCCCGGTTCTACGAGGTCGCGTGCGAGCTCGACCGCCTCTGCGGCGGTATGGCGGTAGTGGCCGGTCATGTTGCGAATCGCGAGTTTCTTGATGATGTGCTCCGCGGTGGTGCGGCGTGCGGTCCTCTTCACATCTTCCATGCTGCCTCCTCGGCTTGGTGTGCGGTGCGGGTTGTGGGGGGGGGTAGCTTGGCAGCTCCATCTCCCGTAAGCCCGATCTGTTCCATTGTGGCACGACTCCGGTGCCGGTGGTGCTAGCGTTTGATGGTCAAGATGTCATCGAAGCCGATGACGGTCTTTACGATCTGTATTCGCCGAAACGCAAAGTCGATGCGGGCGACGATGCCCGACACGGTGCGGTAGGTGTCCCAGTCGTAATAGGTCACGCGCACCAGATCGCCTTTTTTCACCTGCATGATCGTGCGGGAAAGGGCCAGGGCCTCCTCCTCGGTGAGCTCGTGGCGGGGCTCGGTGATGCGCTCCTGCTGCCGCGCGAGCTCGTAGTAGCCGGTGAGGGCGGCGAAGGGCATGAACTGGGCCGCTCTGCTCGCCCTCGGTTTGCCGTTTGCCGTCAGCGGACCCGCGCCCGCGGCCTCTTGTGCATTCATGTGATCACGCATGGTGTCCTCCCACCTGTTCGTTGCGCTCGCGCCCCGTCGCCTCGGGGCGCAGGCTCCGCCCCATGACGAGTGCGTTTTTTCCATACCGTCCCTTCACGTCGATGATGGCGCGCTGCAGTTCCCGTTCCCGGGCCTCTGCCTCGACGTCGGTGAAGAGGTCGATGGTGGCCAACTCCTCGGGGAGCAGGTCGCCAAAGCCGATGTTCAGCCGCTTGATGGGGCGGCGGGGGTCGACCGACTCGGCGAACAGGCGCTCGAAGTATTCTTGAAGCTTGCGGCGCGAGTTCGTTCGCTCCTGCAGCTTGCGTTGCTTACCCGCGTGCGCGTATGCGCCTCTCCCGCCGGCCGGTCTCGTTCCATGTTCCCCGGTGAATGCCCCCGCGCGCCGCGCGCCCTCGGCGTAGAGGTCGCGTTCGCGATCGCCGTTCCGCGTGGGTTCGACGCGGTTCTCGCCTGGCCGCGGTGTGATGCGAGGGATGTCCTCCGCGGTGGTGCTGCGCCGATGGCCGCAGCCGTCCACGTACGACGCGCTGCCGCTTACGTCGAGTCTTCGAAGCTCGCGGACCTCGCTGCCATAGCCCACATGCAGTGAGATCGAACTGGCTACCACGCCCCGTTCGACGAGCTCGAGCACCGAGGCTTCCACCATCTCGCGGAGCACGGTGAGCGCTTCGTCGTAGCTGTAGTTGCGGGAGAGCACCTGCCCGTTCACCATGGAGGTCGCCTGTGGGCGGTACGCCTGGATTTCGGCGATGGTGCAGGGTTCGATGCCGTGCGCATGGTCTATGAGGTATTCGGCATTCACGCCGAACTCACGGTAGAGGATGCGGGAGTCGAGCGCGGCGACGCCCATGAGGTCGTAGACGCGGTACTTCGCAAGGCGCTCGGCGGTGCCCGGACCGATTCCCCATATATCCGTGATGGGGCGATGGCGCCAGATATCTTGCCTGAAGCGCTCCTCGTCCAGTTCGCCGATGCCGTCATCCTCATGCTTGGCCGTGATGTCGAGTGCGACTTTCGCCAGGAAGAGATTGGGCCCGATGCCCGCGGTCGCTGTGATGCCGGTGCGGGCGAGCACGGCGCCGCGCAGTTCATCGGCGAACTCGCGCGCTGTGAGGCCGTAGAGTGACAGATAGGATGTCGCGTCGATGAAGCACTCGTCGATCGAGTAGACGTGGACGTCCAGGGGGCTCACATATTCAAGGTA
Source organism: Collinsella intestinalis DSM 13280 (assembly GCF_000156175.1). Classification (GTDB taxonomy): domain Bacteria; phylum Actinomycetota; class Coriobacteriia; order Coriobacteriales; family Coriobacteriaceae; genus Collinsella; species Collinsella intestinalis. Next base: position 648,230 of record NZ_GG692710.1, on the reverse strand, counting down.
GATGCCGTAGATGCGCGCCGAGATCTCCATGTAGTGGCGCATACGGGGCGGGGCTGCGATGTAGTCGATGTTTTGGGGAATCTCGAAGAGACGGCAGCGGTTGCGTATGCCGAGCTTTTTCATGGCCGGGCTGATCGCCAGGCAGATGGTGGTGCGGCCACGTGAGGTGTCGGCCACGACGAGGTTTTGCGTGAACGGATCGAGCCCGCGCGCGGCGCATTCGACGGAGGCGTAGAACGTCTTTAGGTCTATGCAGATGTAGGTGCGTTCACGGCCGAGTGCTCCCGCTGCCGGCTTTCCCATCGGATCCTCCCATCGAACATGTGTTCCGAACTTCTGTTCGATGATATGGTCCCGTGCGGACAGAGTCAAACGCGTCGCGTGCCTGTGGGTTTGGCGAAGGTTCGCTGCTCGTGCGCGGGCGCGGGTACAATCCCGCCATGGAATTGGCACAACATGTTCGATGGACGCGCTGCCCGGCGGAGGTTTTATGACTGAGGAGAAGCAATCGACTGGTTTGGGAGATGGCATCGCATGCATGGGCGATATCGCGCAGCGGCTGTGCGAGAACAGGCGGTTCGTCATCGTGTCGGTGTGCCTGCTCGTGTTCCTCATCCTGCTCAGCCGTGTGCTGGCGGGCGAGATCATGGCGCTCGACCGCTCGGCCATCGCGCTTATGGTCGGGCATGTTCGCACGGCATGGCTGACCCCCATCATGGAGATGGTCTCGTTTTTGGTCACGCCGGTGCCGCTTTTCGCCTGTATATTCGCCGTGACGCTCGCCGGGCGCTCGCGTGGCCTGAAGGGCCTGGGCTGGTTTTGCACGGTCAACCTTGCGGGATCCACCATTCTCAACCAGCTGCTAAAGTTCGCAATCCAGCGTCCCCGCCCCGATGTCTCCCTGCGTTTGGTCGAGATCGGCGGCTTTAGCTTCCCCTCCGGCCACTCCATGGCGGCCATGGCGTTCTTCGGGCTGTTCATCTGGCTTACCTGGCGCTACGTGCGCGACCGTCGTGCGCGCGCCGGATTGACCGCGTGTCTGTGCGTGATGATTGCCGCCGTCGGCTTCTCCCGTGTGTACCTGGGTGTTCATTACGCCTCGGACGTGCTCGGCGGTTTCTGCGCGTCCCTCATCTGGCTGGCGGTCTACACCAAGGTGGCCGGGCCGATGCTGACCGCGGCGAAACGTGTGGGCTAAAGCCCCGTCTGCCAAGGCCCCGTTTGCTCATCGGCCGTTCAAATGCGACGTTTGTCCGCTGCGCTTCCGTCCGCTGGGGCGGGTACAATAGGCGTCGTGAATGACGAACAGTTCAGGAGGCTCGCATGGACGAGGTCAAGGCCGCTTGCCAGGCAACGAGTGAGATCGCGGTGAGCGACGGGTATCTGCGCATCGCCGCGGCCACGCCCAAGATCCGCGTGGGGGATGTGGCCGGCAACGCCGCCGCCATTCTCGAGTGTGTCGACGCGGCCGTTCGTGCCGGTGCGCGCGTGTTGGCCTTGCCCGAGCTCTGCCTCACGGGTTATACCTGCGGTGACCTGTTCCACGACCGCGCCCTGCTGCGCGCAGCTGAGTCCGCGCTCTCCGGCTTGCTCGAGGACACATCCGACACACCGCTGCTGTTCACCGTGGGCCTACCCGTGGCGCATCGTGAGAACGTCTATAACTGCGTCGCCGCATGCTGCGCGGGGCGCCTGCTGGGTCTCACCGTCAAGCGCCACCTGCCCAATTACGGCGAGTTTTACGAGCAGCGCTGGTTCGCGCCCGCGCCCGTGAACGGGTCGGGGTTCATCCCGTTCGCCGGCCAGGACTCCGTGCCTCTCATGGGCGGCATCGTCTACACCTGTTCCGACCCCGGCCTCGAGGACGTGCGCATCGGCGTCGAGGTCTGCGAGGACCTGTGGGTCCCCAACCCGCCCTCGGTTGACATGGCGCTTTCCGGCGGCGCGACGGTCATTCTGAACGCGAGCGCGTCGAGTGAGATCTTGGGCAAGTCGGCGTACCGCCGCAGCCTCGTGTCTGGTCAGAGCGCGCGCCTGTACTGCGCCTACGCCTACGCCAACGCGGGCGAGGGTGAGTCCACCACCGACCTCGTCTTCTCGGGCGAGAACCTCATCGCTGAGAACGGCTCGATCGTGGCGAGCACTTCGCTGTTCTCGCGCGAGATGGCCGTGGCCGATGTGGATCTGGAGAAGCTCATGGCCGAGCGTCGGCGCTCCAACACGTGGCGCGCCGGGGAGTGGTGCATGAACCATCTGCAGATAATCGATTTCAGCTTCACGGAGACCAGCGGGGGCGTCTCTGCTGCCTGCGAGTCCATCACAGAAGCGTCGGATCAGCCCACGGTCCTTCCCGCCGAGGACACCGAGCTGCTGCTCAATTCTGCCCTCGATGTGCTGCGCCCCGCACCGCGCACTCCGTTTGTGCCCACGGATCCCGCGCGTCGCGCCGCGTGCTGCGAGGAGATCTTGGACCTACAGGCCGCCGGTCTCAAGACGCGCCTTGCCCATACCGGTACCCACTCGGCCGTGATCGGCCTGTCGGGCGGCCTCGATTCCACGCTCGCCCTGCTCGTCACGGTGCGCGCCTTCGATATGCTGGGGTTGCCCCGCACGGGCGTCCATGCGGTGTCCATGCCCGGCTTCGGCACGACGGGCCGCACCAAGTCCAACGCCGAGCGCCTGGCCGAGCAACTGGGCGTCGACTTTCGCACCATCGCGATCGGCGAGGCTGTGCGCGCGCACTTCACCGACATCGGTCACGATCCGAGCGTGACGGATGTCACCTATGAGAATGCTCAGGCCCGCGAGCGCACGCAGGTCCTCATGGACCTTTCCAACGAGCTCGGCGGCTTCGTGATCGGCACGGGCGACCTGTCCGAGCTCGCGCTCGGTTGGGCCACCTACAACGCCGACCATATGAGTATGTACGGCGTGAACGCCGGTGTGCCCAAGACGCTCGTGCGCCATCTGGTGTCGCACGCCGCCGATTCGTTGGGCGGGGAGACGGCCGCGATCTTGCGCGATATCCTCGACACGCCCGTCTCACCCGAGCTATTGCCGCCTACGGGCGACGGTGAGATCGCGCAGTGCACCGAGGAGCTCGTCGGCCCGTATGAACTGCACGATTTCTTCTTGTTCCACATGATGCGCTATGGCTTTGCTCCGGGCAAGATCTACCGCATGGCGTGCCGCACCTTCGCCGAGCTCGGCTCGGACGGGGCGCCCGCCTACGAGCCTGCGACGATCCTGTATTGGCTGCGCACGTTCTACCGCCGGTTCTTCGCCCAGCAGTTCAAGCGCAGCTGCCTGCCCGACGGCCCCAAGGTCGGTTCCGTGAGCGTGAGCCCCCGCGGTGATTGGCGTATGCCGAGCGACGCCTCCGCGGCCCTCTGGCTCGAGGAGGTCGACAGCCTGAGCGCGTAGGCGCCCACGTCTTTTTGCCTCCCATCCGGCCGGCGGGACAGGGTTATTCCATCTCCTTGTCGGGTTGGATGAGCTCCTCGTAACCGCTGATGCGGTCGCGGGCCCCCGGCATGACGGAAAGCAGGAAGCTGTAGATGACCTCGATGATCAGCGTCGCCGAGATTTTGGAGAACGTGAAGTCGACAGTCGTGAGAAGAGCTTCGTAATTGACGGTGCGCAGCACGATGTCCGCCAGGCGCGCGAGGGGCGCGTTCTCGTTTCCGCAGATGAGGATGACGGTCGCGCCTCCGTGTTTGGCCGCGCGTAGGATGCGCTCGAGTCGCTGGGACTTGCCCGAATTCGAGACCAGCACCAGCACATCGTCCTTGCCCATGGTGAGGGCGAGCGAGGTCGAGCTCTCCGTGATGGTGTTCGCGACGCAACGGATGCCGAGCTGGCCGAACTTGATGGCCGCGTCGATGGCGACGGCGTTCGTGTTACCCACGGCGGCGAACATGACGAGTCCCGCACGTCGGAATAGATCGACGACGCGGCGCAGCGTATCGGGGTCGAGCGCATCGAGCGTCGCCTCGATCTCGCGCTGCTTGGCGTGCTTGATGTTGGCGAGGGATTGCTCGATGTCATCGAGGGTGACTTCGCCCGTCACGCGCTCATCGCCCTCGCGGGCCGCAAGGTCGCGTGCGAGGGAGAATTGGAACGAGCGGTAATTCTTGAATCCAAGTTTCTTGCAGAAGCGCGAGACAGACGCTTCTGAGGTGCTGCTCGCACGAGCGAGCTGGGCAGATGTCATCTGGGGCGCACGCTCGGTATTGGCCAGGATAAAGTCGACGATGTGCTGCTCGCTGTCGAGGAACTGCCGCGAAGATGTGATGAGCGGCAGGGCGCTGGGCAATTCGGTGATCGTGGACATGGTTCCTCCTCGGGTTCATATATAACTAGGATACCCAATGATTGATTTCTTTCATCATCAATCAGATGAATGGAAGTTTCATACCGTTCATCGGCGCTGAAGTACCTTTCACGGAAAGATGCAGGCGTGAAAGAAAGCCATCAAATGCCCGCGTGATAGATTGTTCCTGTCAACAAGCACCAAAGGGGTGCACGAGTATAAGGGAGGGAATATGGCAGAGAAGTACGACATCGTCGCTGCCACGGGCTGCCCCACGGGCATCGCCCACACCTTCATGGCGAAGGAGGCGCTCGAGAAGGCCGCGGCCGAGCGAGGCCTCACCATCAAGGTCGAGACGCACGGCCAGGTGGGCGTTGAGAATGAGCTCACCGCCGCCGAGATCGCCGGCGCTCGCGCCGTCGTGGTCGCCGCCGATAAGGACGTCCATGCCGAGCGCTTCGCCGGCAAGCCCATGGTTTCCGTGGGCGTGTCCCGCGCCATTGCCGTCGAGGCCGCAGGCAAGCTGATCGACGACGCCCTGGTCGCCAAGGCCGATCCGAGTCTGGCCGTTGCCGTCGAGTCCGCCGAGGCCACCGGTGAGAAGGAGTCTTTCGGTCATCAGCTTTACAAGCACCTTATGAACGGCGTCTCCCACATGCTGGTGTTCGTCGTCGCCGGCGGCGTACTCACCGCGCTGTCCTTCCTGTGGGGCATCACGTCCTTCGATTCCACCGCGGCCGACTACAACAGCTTCGCCGCGATGCTCAAGATCATCGGCGGTGTGGCCATGGGCCTCATGGTTCCGGTGCTCTCCGCCTATATCGCCGAGTCCATCGGTAAGCGCCCGGCGCTCGTTCCCGGCTTCGTCGCCGGCATGATCGCCATCCAGGGCCTGCCCGTCAACGCCACAACCGGCATGATCGACGCCGGCGGTGCGGGCGTGGGCTTCGGCTTCCTTGGCGGTATCGTGGGCGGCTTCCTGGCCGGCTACGTCATCCTGCTGCTCGAGAAGGTCTTCGCCAAGCTCCCGGCCAACCTCAACGGCCTTAAGGCGATCTTCCTCTACCCGCTGTTCTCCACGCTCATCGTCGGCCTGGTCATGCTCGCCATCTCCGGTCCCATGTCCGCCATCAACACCGCGATGATGGACTTCCTCAAGGGCCTGTCCGCCTCCGGCGCTATCGTGCTCGGCCTTGCGATCGGTTGCATGTGCTCCGTCGATATGGGTGGCCCGGTCAACAAGGCCGCCTACGTCACCGGCACCGCCATGCTCACCGAGGCCCTCGCCGCCGGTGTGGGCACCGAGACCTACAACTTCGGTACCAACTTCATGGCCGCCGTCTCCGCCGCGTGCATCGTCCCGCCGCTGATCACCACCTTCGCGGTCGTCGTGGGCAAGAAGTATTTCTCCCAGGAGGACCATGACGCCGGTATCGTGAACTTCATCCTGGGTTGCACCCACATCACCGAGGGCGCCATCCCGTTCATGACCAAGAACATCTGGCCGGTCATGCCCATCATGATGATCGGTTCCTCCATCGCCTCCATCCTGAGCCTCATGTTCGGTGTCCACGACCCCGCGCCCCACGGCGGCTTCCTGGTCCTGCCCGTCGTCGAGAACGCCCCCATGTGGGTGCTCGCCATCGCCATCGGCACCGTTGTGGGCGGTATCCTGTTCGTCGCCTTCAAGAAGCACGAGTGGACGAAGGCCCAGAAGGCCGCTGAGACCGAGGTCGCCACGGCAGAGGTTGCCGCCATCGAGGCTGAGCAGGCTTCCGACGAGGGCTTCGTCAAGGCTTCCGACGTGCTCTGCGGCCAGACGGTCGAGAATCGCGACGCCGCCCTGGCCCTTATCTCCGAGCGCGCCGTCGAGGCGGGTATCGCCGAGGACTCCGCCGCCCTGTACGCCGCCTTCCTCAAGCGAGAGGCAGAGGGCACCACGGGCATGGTTGAGGGCTTCGCCATCCCGCATGCCAAGTCCGATACGGTGAAGACCGCCCAGGTCATGGTGCTGAAGAGCTCCGAGGGCATCGCCTCCTGGGAGACCATGGACGAGTCCCCGGTCACCTGCGCCATCGCCCTTCTCGTTCCCGAATCCGAGGCGGGCACCTCCCACCTGCAGATTCTTTCCAAGGTGGCTACGGCCCTGACTGATGAGGCCTTCCGCGCCGCCGTCAAGTCGACCGACGACCCCGCTGCGATCGCCAAGCTCATCAACGAGCGCCTCGCGTAAACAGTTATCGTGTTTGCCCGGCGGTGCCCTGTCGCACCGTCGGGCAACCTGTACGATTTGGGGGAGGTTTTGGCGGTCTTTCCTTTGTGCGGCCTCTTCCCCGAGGGGCTTTCCTGCGGAAACGCCGGCATTCGAGCGGCGTATATCCTTCAAGCACCCCAAAACCTTCCCCAAAACGTACAGATATGTTTTGGGCAGCCCGGATTCATGTGGTTGGGCGCCTCACGTGCCTTCTTTTTCTGTTTCACGGCGACATTGCGGTGATTCACGGCAGCTTCGAGAAAGGGAACACCTTGATTTACACTCTCACCCCCAATCCGGCCATCGACTACAACATCTCCTGCGATGGCCTGCAGCCCAATACGGTCACGCGTACGCGCGATGCCGTGTACACTCCCAACGGCAAGGGGCTGAACGTCTCCTTCACGCTCAATCACTACGGCGTGGACACCGCAATCCTCGGCTTTTTCGCCGGCTTTTCCGGCCGTTACATCGTCGAAGGCGCCCGCGAGCTCGGGGTCGACGTTCATCCCGTTTGGACTGAGGGCATTACGCGCGTGAACGTTTTCCTGAATGCGGGTCCCGATACCGAGTACAACATGGTGAACTCCGGCGCCGCCATCACCGATGCGGACGAGAGTGCCATGTTCGAGCTCATCGATGGGCTCGAGGACCTCGATTGCCTGGCGATCTCGGGTTCGCTGCCGCCGAATGCCTCCGAGGGCTTCCTGCGAGGCGCCATCGAGCGCGTCCGTGCCCGCGGGGCGCAGTTCGTGCTCGACATCTCAAGCCCCCAGCTCGCCGACCTGCTCGGACTCGAGCCCCTGCTCATCAAGCCCAACGATGATGAGCTGCGTGATATCTTCGGCATCGACGTCCATGCCGGCGACGAGGAATCCGTTGCCGCCGCCATGGCCGAGCTGCATGCCCGCGGGGCGCAAAATGTCCTGCTCACCCTGGGTGGATCGGGCGCGTACTTCTCGAACGGCGAGCACATCTGGTTTGCCAACCGCACCTTCGAGGTCGAGGTCCGTTCCACGGTGTGCGCCGGCGACTCTTCGCTTGCGGCCTTCCTGTCCATTTGGTTCTCCGAGCGCGACCGCGTGGAGGATGCATTGCGCCGTTCCATGGCAACCGGTGCCAATGTGGTCGAATGCGCCGGCCTGGGCGATTTCGCGCACGTTGAGGAATATGAGAAGGGCATTGAGGTCCGCCTGCTGAAGTAGGGACTCCCGTCGCCGGACGACCGTGGTTTCGGCGAGATACATGGCGTATAGTCAAAGGGGAAAGGGGCTTTCGGCCCCTTTTCTCATACGAGCGAATCCGCCATGTCCGACGCCATCTGTGAGAAAGGAACAGCCCATGCAGTTTTCTCATCGCCTCGACCGCTTCGGCGCCGAGGTCTTCTCGTCCCTAAACGCCCGTCGCGTCGCGCTTGAGGAGCAGGGCCGTACCATCTACAACCTGTCCGTGGGCACCCCCGACTTCACGCCGTACCCGCACGTGGTCGAGGCTCTCACGCAGGCCGCCCAGGACCCGCAGATGTGGAAGTACTCGCTACGCGACCTGCCCGAGCTCAAGCAGGCTGTTTGCGATTACTACGAGCGCCGCTTTGGTGTCGCGGGAATCACGCCCGACATGGTCGCTTCTTGCAACGGCACTCAGGAGGGCGTCGGTCACTTGGGCCTGGCGCTGTTGAATCCTGGTGACACGATCCTCGTGCCCGATCCGTGTTACCCCGTCTTCGAGGCGGGTGCCAAGATCGCCGACGCCGAGCTCGCGTATTACCCGCTCGACGCCGAGCACGATTTCCTACCGTATGTCGCCGGCATCGATCCCGAGATTGCCGACCGCGCCAAGTACATGATCGTGTCGCTTCCCGCCAACCCCGTGGGATCGGTGGGTAACGACGCCCTGTACGACGAGATCATCGCGTTCGCCCGTGAGCACGACCTGCTCATCGTGCACGACAACGCCTATTCCGACATCGTGTTCGACGGTCCCGCCGGCGGTACGTTCCTGGCGCACCCCGGTGCGCTCGAGGTGGGCGTCGAGTTCTTCTCCCTCTCCAAGTCCTTCAACGTCACGGGCGCGCGCATCGGTTTTCTGGTGGGACGCCCTGACGTGGTCGCCGCTTTCACCAAGCTGCGCAGTCAGATCGACTTCGGCATGTTCATGCCCATCCAGAAGGCGGCGATTGCCGCGCTCGAGGGCCCGCTCGAGGAGGTCGAGGCGCAGCGCCTTAGGTACCAGGAGCGCCGCGACGCCCTGTGCGACGGTCTTGAGCGTTTGGGCTGGGAGCGCCCGAACGCGCACGGTTCCATGTTCGTGTGGGTGAAGCTGCCCGGCGGCCGAATCGATTCGATGGCGTTCTGCGAGGAGCTCATGGAGAAGGCCGGCGTTATCGTGACCCCGGGAGCGAGTTTCGGCCCCCATGGCGAGGGATATGTCCGCATGGCGCTCGTGCTGCCTCCCGAGGGGCTTGAGCGCGCCGTTTCCGCAATCGAAGAAGCGGGTATTTTGGGCTAGCCTTGCGAGGGATTGTTCTATAATCGAGTTCACGCCTAAACACAAGGATAATTCGGCGAACGATGCCGAATATCCCGTGGCCTGTCCAAAACGGGCAGACTGTATCGCCCATCGATGCGATGGGGGAAAGGAAGAGTAAACATGGTGAACGATCGCAAGGTTGCCGTCGTCGGTTGCGGCTTCGTCGGTTCCTCCTCGGCTTTCGCGCTCATGCAGAGCGGCCTGTTCTCCGAGATGGTCCTGATCGACGTCGATCGCGCTCGCGCCGAGGGCGAGGCCCTCGACATCGCGCACGGCGTGTCCTTTGGCAATCCCATGAAGATCTATGCCGGTGATTACTCCGACGTCTCCGACGCCGCCGTGATCGTGGTCACCGCCGGCGCCGCCCAGAAGCCCGGCGAGACCCGTCTCGACCTCGTGAACAAGAACATTTCCATCTTCGGCAGCATCATCCCGCAGATCCGCGAGAGCGGCTTCAACGGCATCCTGCTCATCGTCTCCAACCCGGTCGACGTCCTCACGTATGCCGCCATCAAGATGAGCGGCCTGCCCGAGGGCCAGGTCATCGGCTCCGGCACCGTGCTGGACACCGCCCGCCTCAAGTACATGCTCGGCGAGCACCTCGATGTCGACCCTCGCGACGTCCATGCCTACATCGTGGGCGAGCACGGCGACTCCGAGGTCGCCGCGTGGTCCAGCGCCACGGTTGCCGGCGTGCCGCTGTCCACCTACTGTGAGCTGCACGGCCACTATAACCACGAGGAGTCCGAGCGCCGTATCGCCGACGAGGTGAAGAACAGCGCTTACGAGATCATCGAGAAGAAGCGCGCCACCTACTACGGCATCGCCATGTCCGTCCGCCGCATCTGCACCGCCATCATGCGTGATGAGGATTGCGTCCTGCCCGTTTCCAGCCTCATGGTGGGCGAGTACGGCCTGAACGACCTGTGCATCTCCGTGCCGACCGTCGTCGGTCGCAACGGCGTGGTTACGCGCGTGCCCGTCTCTCTGTCCGAGGAGGAGAACGCCGAGTTCCAGAAGTCCGCTGCGGCCCTCAAGGCCATCGTCGACGAGGCCGGTCTGAACGACTAGTCATCGACGCCAACACGGCGGGTACTTCGCTGCGCTCCGCTTTGTTTCGCCCCCGGTCCGCACATGGGCCGGGGGTTTCCTTTGCCGATCGGGCTGGGGTCTCGCAAACCGCTCGCGGTGGCCGCGATGGCCTCCGGCTACGAGCGTCTTTTGCGTACGACCAAGGGGATAGAATGGTCCAAATGCGAGATCGGTGAAAGGGGTTGAGGCGCTATGGATGAGAAGGGGAGATTACCGCTGAAGGCCAAGCCCGCTGGGAACTTCTTGGAATACGTTCGCGAGCGCATGGACACGTTCGACGAACGGCCGCTTTGCGCCGTCGACAGCCTCGTGTTCTCCTGGCTCTCCTACGTGCATATCGGGCCGGAGCTCACGCGCGCATGCACCGTGCGCGGCATCGCGCTGCACGAGCTGTTGCGTGCGGAGGATTTCGAGGGCATGTTCGGTTCGAGCTGGGATGAGCAGGGTAGTCGCGATTTGCTGTTTGCGGTATGCGCGAGCCCGCGGTTTCGTACCTGCCGCCTGTGCGATCTTCGATTCCGAACGGATAAGGTGGGCGAGGAGCAATTTGCCGCCATGACCTTCCGTCTGCCCGACGGCACATCCTACATCGCGTTTCGCGGTACGGATTCCACCGTCGTGGGTTGGAAGGAAGATTTCAACATGACCTATCTGAGCCCCGTGCCCGCGCAGGAGGAGGCAGCCGCATATCTGGACGAAGTGGCGGCTCGCACGCCGGGTGAGCTGTATGTGGGTGGCCATTCAAAGGGCGGTAACCTTGCGGTCTATGCCGCGGCGATGTGCATGCCACAGCATCGTGCGCGCATCAAGCGCGTCTTCTCCCATGATGGGCCGGGATTTCACCGCGAGTTCTGCGCGGGCGACCCCTATCGGCGCATCATGCCCATCATGGAGAAGACGGTGCCCAAGTCGACCATGATTGGAGTGGTGCTCTCGGAGGCACCGGATTTTGAACCGACGATTGTGGAGAGCGACGGCATCTCGATGTTCCAGCACAACCCGTTTTTGTGGATGGTGGACGTTGGGGCGGCGGAGTTCGTGCGCGCCGAAGGCTACACGGCCTCTTCGCGTTTCTTCAACGCGACTCTCGATGCGTGGATGGACAAATACACGTTAGACGAGCGAGGACGCTTCGTCGACGCCTTGTTCGACGTCATCGGAGTGACGGGTGCCACGCATTTCTCGGATATCATGGCCGACCGCAAGACGAACGTGCCGCTCATGCTCAAGGCCATCGAGGGGCTTGACGACGATCTGCAGCAATTCGTCAAAGATGTGATCGTGTCATTCGTGAAGACCGCGACGGTCGAGCGGGCCGCCGACGCGGCGAGCGGCATCATCGACTCGATCAAGACGGCGAGTCCGGCAATCGATGCAATCAAAAAGCGTGCGGGCGAGCGGGGGCATGGGGAGCAGAAGTAGACTGCCCAGTGCATGTGCGATTGTGCGATCCCCGGGGGCGGTGGAGCATCGATTGGGGACAGGCACAAATTGAGACATGCTCATCTGCTCGGCTGCCAATCGGTGCGGTGTCTCAATTTGTGCCTGTCCCCAATTGAAGCGTGTGTTCTAGACGGGCAGGCCGCAATCGCCCACGCAGGTGTGGGACACGGTGCAGCCACGCATCACCTGCGAGTGGAAGCCGTAGCCTCCGGAGACGTTGGCGCAGGCAAAACCGTGCTGAGAGAGGATGCGGCAGGCCACATAGCTGCGCAGGCCGCTTGCGCAGAACATGAGCAGGCACTTGTCGCGGGGTAGCTCGTCGAGGTGTTCGCGGAGCTCATCAACCGGGATGTGCAGTGCGCCCTCGATCGCACCGCGCGCATGCTCGCCGGCGGTGCGCGTATCGAGTAGAATCGCGTCGCCGTCTTCGGTGACGAGCTCGAGCGCCTCGCCCCACGTGACCTGGTCGACCAGGCCATCGAGGATGTTCTCGATCATAAAGCCAGCCATGTTCACCGGGTCTTTGGCAGAGGAATACGGAGGGGCGTAGGCGAGGTCGAGTTCGGTGAGGTCGGCGGCGGTCATGCGGGTGCGGATGGCCACGGCGAGCACGTCGATGCGCTTGTCCACGCCGCCGCGTCCGATGGCCTGCCCGCCCAGGATACGCCCGGTCCCGCGTTCGAAGACGACCTTGAGGGTCATGGTCTCGGCACCGGGGTAGTAGGTGGCGTGATTGGCGGGGGAGAGAATCACCGCTTCGGCGTCGATTCCCGCGGCGCGAGCCGCGGTGAGGGTGAGGCCGGTGGAGGCGGCATCGAGCTCGAACAACTTGAGGACGGAAGAGCCTTGGGATCCTCCGAACTTACTCTCGCGGCCGCAGATGTTGTCTGCGGCGATGCGGCCCTGCTTGTTGGCGGGACCGGCGAGTGCAATCAGGGCGGGGGAGCCGGTCACTACGTTGGTGACCTCGACGGCATCGCCAACGGCGTAGATATCCGGATCGCTCGTGCGCATGGTGGCATCGACCTTGATGGATCCGCGCATGCCGAGCTCGAGGCCGGCCTCGCGGGCGAGGGTCGATTCGGGCGCCACGCCGATGGAGAGCATGACGAGGTCGCTTTCGAGGACGCGCCCATCTGCGAGGGTGGTAAAGATCGCGTTCGATGTTTCCTCAAAGCCGGTGACGTTGGCTTTGAGCAGCAGCTCGATGCTGTGCTCGCGGAGATGGTTGTGGAGCAGTGAGGCCATGTCTGCGTCAAAAACGGGCATGACGTGCTCGCCTCGCTGCACGACCGTGACTTCAAGGCCCCGCTCACGCAGGTTCTCGGCCATTTCGAGGCCGATGAAGCCGGCGCCCACGACGGTGGCGCGCCGCGGCTGCTCGCGGTCGATGAAGTCGGCGACTGCGTAGGTATCCTCGACGGTGCGCAGCGTGAACAGGCGCCCGGCATCGATGCCGGGAAGGTCGGGCGTCACGGGGCGGGCGCCGGGGGACAAGATCAGCTTGTCGTAGCTCTCGACGTACTCGGTGCCGTCGTCCAGGCGACGCACGGTGACGGTGCGGGCGGCGCGGTCGATGGCGACGACCTCCTGGCGCACGCGGGCATCGACGTCGAAGCGGTTGCGGAAGCTCTGCGGTGTTTGCAACGTGAGTTTGGAGCGATCGGTGATGGTCCCGCCGATGTAGTAGGGCAGGCCGCAGTTGGCGTAGCTTACGTATCCGGAACGCTCGATCATGATGATTTCGGCGCTCTCATCCAGCCGGCGCAGACGGGCCGCGGCGGTCGCTCCTCCGGCGACGCCGCCGACGATGATGACTTTCATGATTGGGTTCCTTTCGGTGAGGTCCATGCGGATGGGGGTCGTCGAGGCGGTTCGTTAGCGAACTAGCGGACCGGACCAACGGCCGATGCCGCCCATGTTCACGACATTGGTATACCCCTGGCGCTCGAGTTCGCGCACCGCTTGTGCACTGCGGGCGCCGGAGAGGCAGTAGGCGAAGATGGGCGCATTCTTGTCGGGCAGGCGTTTGGCGGCGGTTGCGGGGATGGAGACCAGCGGGATGCTCATGGCACCCTCGATGTGACCGTCGCGGTACTCATCCGGGGTGCGGACATCGATCATGATGCTGCCGGGCGTCTCGCGCGCCTGGGCGGCGAGCTCGTCGAAGCCGGGGCCGAAGATGCTGGAGAAGATGGACATGGCGGGGCCTTTCGTCGGTGCGCGGGCCGTATCGCCCGCCTTGCTGTTCGTCTTACACCTTACGCGCCCGCTCTCGGCAAGTCTGTGACTTTGTCACCGTGCCCCGCCGCCCGCCCGCCGCTTTCCCGCGGGTATAATGGCCAGGTTCAAGCGCATCAAAGGAGCCTGTCAGTGAAGATCAACCACGCCATCCTGCATATTCTCGATTTCGATTCCGCCGTGAACGTCATGAGCGAGCGCGAGCTCGACTTCGATACCCGTGCCGTCCACTCGTTTGTGAGTTCGCATCTGCGTCGAGCCCGCACGAGTGTGGACAATCGACGTGCGGCGTTCTCCGAAGAGAGCGCCTTCGCCGGCGAGCTCAAGGGGTATTTCTTTGGCGATCGCGAGTTCGTGGACCTGTCGCAGCAGATCGCGGAGTTCTTCGCGGCCGAGCTCGCCAAAGCGGACAAAATGGAGTCCACCGACATCCTCGTTGCGGACTTCGACGATGATGATGACGTGCGTTGGTTCGCCGTGCTGCTCATGGCGAGCCGCACCGCCTTCATGCACGAGGTGGCGCGCGAGGCGGGCGAGGTCCGCAACGACATCGCGAAGCGCTACGCCATCCTGCCGGGGCCCTCGCAAAAGGTCAGCTCCTACGCGCTCGTGCGCGCGAGCTCCATGGAGGCGTTCTATGTGGACAAGAAGCGCAAGATCATGGGCGAGGACACCTTCATCATTCCCGACGGCTTGCTCCAGTGCGAAAGCGGCGTCTCGGGCAAGGAGGTCATCGAGGCCGTGACGCGCATTGTCGAGGAGGTTGCCGAGGAGCACGGCGCCAACACGGCTGTGGCGCTTGCCAAGGCCAAAGCCGCGGTGGCCGAGAAGGTCGAGGTTGATGAGGAGATCGCTCCCTGGGATATCGCCGAGGACATCTTCGAGGACGAGCCCGTGCTCAAGGAGCGCGTCGAGGAGCGCGTGCGCGAGGAGCGCCTGCCCGAACGCGTGGCGGTGGAGCGCGCCGTGGTGGAGCGCGCGCCCGTGCGCAACCACAAGATCCGCACCGACACCGGTATCGAGATCAGCTTCCCCGCGGAGATGCTCAAAGACACCGACTACGTGCAATTCGTCAATGAGCCCAACGGGTTGATCTCGATCGAGTTGAGGAACATCGGCAGTATCGAGAACCGATAGGCCGTGTGGCTTGGTTCTGTAGGCGGTATCGTTCCTTCTCATGAAAAAAAATCCCGGAAGGCTTGTGGACTTCCGGGATTTTGCGTCATGTGCGGCTGAGCTCGATTGACGTGCTCAGCGTTTTACTTGGTGACGATCAGCGGATCGCCGACCTTCACGAGCGGGCGCCCGCCGAGCAGGGTGCTGGAGGAACCGATCGCGTGGACCTCGTCCAGCTCCTGGGGGTTGCTCACCACGCAGGTCACGACGTCGTCATGGCCGGCGGCCTTGATGGCCTCGTCGTCAAAGGAGAGGATGGGCTGACCGGCGGAGACGATATCGCCCGCCTCGACATAGCGGATGAAGCCCTTGCCATCCATGTCGATGGTGTCCAAGCCGACGTGGATGAGAACCTTGGCACCCGTTTCGGACAGGATGCCGATGGCGTGGTTGGTGACGGTCACCACGTCGACGCGGCCGGACACCGGGGCGTACACGACGTTGCCGACGGGCAGGATGCCGTAGCCCTTGCCGAGCAGGCCCTGGGAGATGACCTCGTCGTTGATTTCCTTCTGGTCGACGAGCATGCCGGAGATGGGCGCGTAGACCGTGTCCTTTCGGGATGCGAACGTGGCGGAAACGGGGGTCTCGGTGTTCTCGGTGCTGTGGAACACACTGGTGATACTGGAGAAAAAGCTCATTGGTTGCCTCCCATTGAGAATGGTGCGCCCTATGCTGCGGCGCACACGAATATACGGTTATCCTATCCGATTTCGGGTGATTGTATGCCTGCATTTCGGCCAAGCTGGCGTAACCGTGAGATATGTTGCAGTGAATCGGCGAGTGGTCGAATACCGAGAGAGGTTCAGTCGCCATTCCCGCAGGTCGCGCGGTAGCTGGATGTACTTGATGTCGTCCGAAGCGAGATTTACTGCAACATTTCTCGCTCGCGTTGGGCTTTCTTGTAGAAGAAGATGCCAGGGACGTAGGCAATGCAGCACAACAGGAGTTGCTGGATGCCCGCAAGTGCCACGGCAAGTACGAGGAACACGACCGTGAACGAAGCGAGCGCCAAATCGGTTCCACGGACGCGTTCGGAGTTTGGATGCTCTGCGTTTCCGACGGCTTCGGGATAGTCCGCCCGTCCCCGCTTTCGCTGCTCAATTCCGAGCTTGACCATATATGCGGCGGCGAGCGTCCAACTGATAGTGATCGCCGCCGTGCAGAGCGAGTAAGCCAGTTGGTATGCCTCGCTGGAGAACATCATCACGATGGTGAGGAGTTGAACCATGGCGCCCGTGGTGAACAGGCAGGCCGTGGGCGCGCTGTATGCGTTTAGATGAGAGAACGCACGGGGCAGCAACTTCATCTGCGCCATACCGCACAGCGCCTCGGACGCCAACATGGTGAAGGAGAGCCAGGCGCCAAAAATGGAGATGATCAGGCCTGCGGAGATGAACGCACCGCCCCAAGGTCCCACGACGCGCGCGAAGATGTAGGGCATGGACGGGGAGCCGAGCGCCATGAGCTCCTCACGGGTGAGATAGCCGTAGGGCAGGATAGATGCCGCGACGTAAATCGCCACGAGTATCGTGCATCCCAGGATGCTGGCGCGGCTCACATCGGACTTGCGTTCGGCGCGGTGGCCCAGCACGCTTGCGCCCTCCATGCCCACGAAGACCCACATCATAACCATGAGGCAGTTGACGATCTGCCGGGGAATGGGCCCGGGCGCACCCACCACGGTGCCGTTTACGTTTGTATATGATGTGCCGTAGAGGTTGTTTGCGACGTTGCCCCAAAAGTCCGCAGTGAACACGTCGAAATCGAAGACGAAGACCATTGCGATGATGAACGAGAAGATGGGCACGAGTTTGCAGACCATGACGATGGCGTTGAGCGTGCTCGCCTGCTCCACGCCGCGGTTGACGAGCAGCACGATCGCCCAGTTCAGGAGAGAGATGAAAACCACGCCCGGAATGGTGAGGTTGCCCGCGAACGGAGGATAGAAATATCCGATGGCGGTTACGAGCATGACGCCGAACGCCACGTTGCCGATCCAAATCGAGAGCCAGTAACCCCATCCGGAGATGAATCCGACGAACGGGCCAAATCCCGCATGGGCGTAAGCCACGATACCGTCGAGTTCGGGTTTGACGATGGAGAGGCGTCCAAAGGTGGTGGCGAGGCCCATGAAGCCGATTCCGGTGATGAGCCAGGCAATGAGCGCGGGTCCGGGAGCCGCGGCGGCCGAGACATCAGTGGAGAGTGCGAACACGCCCGAGCCGATTGCCGAGCTGATGACGAGCGCGATGAGCCCCATGAGGCTGATGCCATGCTTGTGCGGCGCGTCTTGGACGGTGGGATTTGGAGTTGAATCGGACATCGTGGAGCCTTGAATCTCGTGATGGTCAAAGATGTTATCAGCATAGAGCAACGCTCCGCGTCCTGCCGGATGTCCGGTGAGGGGCGGGGCGTTGTCCGCGAACGGCTTGGATGGGCCTGATGAGGATCCGATCGTTGATTAAGGGGCCGCGATGTCGCGATGGGCGGGGAGCCCGTGCAGGGC
Source organism: Collinsella intestinalis DSM 13280 (assembly GCF_000156175.1). Lineage (GTDB taxonomy): Bacteria > Actinomycetota > Coriobacteriia > Coriobacteriales > Coriobacteriaceae > Collinsella > Collinsella intestinalis. The sequence continues at coordinate 630,674 of NZ_GG692710.1, read as the reverse complement.
TGTCGCCTCGGTGCACCCGGCGACGATGGCCGCCTCAAGCGCGCGTGTGGCGACGAGCCCGATCAGGTCGAGCGGGATGCGCGCGGATGCATCGGCACCGAGCGAGCCGTTTGCGAGAACGTAGATGGTGTCGCCGTCGTTGGTCGTGTGCGTGGGGCGGATGGCGTGTGCATAAGCGTCGGCTGCCATCTGGGCGACCTTGGTTGCCTGCGCTTTGGTGAGGCAGGCATTGGTGACGATGCAGGAAATGGTGGTGTTCGTGCGGTCGAGCGGCATGGTGACCTGCTCGCCCATGGCGAGCATCGCCTCTTCCATGTCGACGATCTCGAGTCCGTCAGCGGTGGCGCGCATGCCGGCAATCGGCTGGAGGGTGGCGGGGTCGACTACGTTGCCCACGGCGTTCACGGCAGACACCGCGCCCACCTGCAGGCTGCCAAGCTGGAAGGCGCGTGCGCCGAGTCCCGACTTCATGCAGCGCTCGGGTCCGCCGAGCTTGCCGACGGTGGCTCCGGTGCCAGCGCCCACGCACCCCTCCGCGAGTGGGAGGCTTTTGGGCGTGATGAGCGCTTCGCGGACTGCCATGGCCCCGTCGAAGCTCGTGGGTCGTGCCTGCGAGTTTCCGAATGCAAGGTCGAACAGGCAGCTCGAACATACGATGGGCACGCGTCCGCAGCCCACGTCGAGGCCGATGCCATGCTTTTCGAGTTCGTTGGCGGCGCCCGAGGCGGCATCGAGACCAAAGGCCGATCCGCCGCTCAATACGACAGCGTGTACCTCCTCAACGGTGTTCTCCGGTTTGAGCAGGTCTGTTTCACGCGATGCCGGCGCAGCCCCGCGCACGTCGACGCCGCCGACGGCGCCCTCGGGCGCGACGATCGCCGTGCATCCCGTTCCGCCCGCGCGGTCCGTGAAGTGCCCGAACTTGAATCCGGGAATCTCGGTGATTGAGATGGGGGAGAGCGTGGACATGGTGTCTCCTATCCATTTGCTGAGGCTTACGATACATGATGCTGCCTGAGCGCCCTGCGGCGGGCATACAAGGCCCGTCGCGAGTTCCGCACGAGCCGGAGAGCCCAGTGGGCTCTCCGTGCGAGCAGGACTGTCCGAGCAGCGGGTCTTGTATGCCCGCCGCAGGGCGCGCGTTAGGTTCGTGACAGCGCGCGGACGACCTTGGCGATGGGGAGGCCGACGACGTTGTAGAAGTCGCCGTCGATCTTCTCGACGAGCATGCGGCCGTACTGCCCTTGGATGCCGTAGGCACCGGCCTTGTCCATAGGCTCGCCTGTTGCAACGTACGCGTCGATCTCGTCGTGCGAGAGTTCGTAAAACGTGACGTCGGTTATGTCGACGAAGGATTCGGCACTCCCGTCGCGCACGATGCAGACCCCGGTGGCGACTTGGTGTGTTTTGCCCGAGAGGGCGTGGAGCATACGGCGCGCATCGGCTTCGTCTGCCGGTTTGCCGAGCAGCTCTCCGGCGAGGGCGACGATGGTGTCGGCTGCCACGACCGGTTCGCCTTCCTCGGCATGTTCTTTTGCCACTACCGCGGCCTTGGCGCGGGCCAGGCGCTCGACCAGGTCGAACGGGCTCTCGTCTGGCAGAGCGGTCTCATCGATGTTTGCGGGTATGACGCGGGCGTCGAAACCCGCCTCACGCATCAACTCGATGCGGCGAGGCGATTGGGAGGCGAGGATCACAGCTGGATACCGTCCTTCACCTTCTGGACGGCGACCTCGCCGGCGATGTCATTCAGGATGGCGAGGGCGAAGGGCAGCGCCTGGCCCATGCCGGAGGCGGTGATCACGTTGCCGTCGACCACCACGGTGCGGTCCCCTGCGAAGGAGCCCGCGGGGAAGGCGGTCTCGAAGCCGGGGAAGCACGTGGCCTTGTGACCCTCGAGTACGCCGAGTTCTGCCAGGATGAAGGGTGCGGCGCAGATGGCGGCGACGTGCTTGGTGGCGGCGAACTCGCGCACCAGCTCGCAGACGCGCTCGTCGGCGCGAAGGTTGGTGGCGCCGGGCAGGCCGCCGGGCAGCACGACGTAGTCGTATTCGGAGAAATCGACCTCGTCGAACGTGACGTCGCATGTGACGGGGATCTGCTGGGAGGTCACGACGTCGCGCGTATCCATGATCGAGACGAGGGCGGTGTGGATGCCGCCGCGACGCAGAACATCGACGACGGTCAGGCATTCGATGGTCTCAAAACCATCGGCGGCAAGTACGGCAACTCCGGACATGGCAAATCCTCTCATTTGGATGCAGCGATGCCGGAGTTATACCCGATTCGTCCTTGTGAGTATCAGCCGCTTTACGCGCGGGTGAGCCTGACGACCGTCTCGCAGTGGAAGGTCTGTGGGAACAAGTCGACGGGGGTGGCCCAAACGGGGCGGAATGTGCCCTCCTCCACAAAGCGGCGCAGGTCGCGGGCGAGGGTGGCGGGGTCGCAGGAGACGTAGGCCACATCGCGTGCGCTCGTCGACGCGATGAGTCGAATCGCCTCGGGCGCCAGGCCTGCGCGCGGCGGGTCCACCACGAGCACATCGGCGTCCTCATCGGGGAACTCGCGCACGGCGTCTCCGCCGATCACGTCGACGTTGGTGAGGTTGGCGATATCGAGGTTGCGGCGCAGGTCACGCACGGCCGGTCCGTAGGACTCGACGGCGCTCACGAAGTCGCAGCGGCGCGCGAGCGGCAACGTGAAGGTGCCGGCGCCGCAATACAGGTCGATGCCGAACTCGTCGGGTTGAGGGTCGAGCGCCTCCATGACGAGGTCGATGAGTATCTCGGCGGCTTTGGTGTTCACCTGGAAGAACGACGGGGCAGACAGGCGCATGTTCTCCTCACCGATCTTCTCGGTCCAGGAGCCCTCACCCGCAAGGGCCTCGACGCCGGCGACGCGGCGAGCTCGCTTCTCGCCCTTGGACATGACGCGTACCACGCTCGTCGCGCGCACGGCGTCGCTCAGCACCCGTGAGACCTGGGCGCGCGGGAAGGCCCCCGTGGGGGTCCACAGCGCTATCTCGAGAGCGCCAGTTCGGCGACTCGAGCGGATGCCGACGCGCTCGAGCTCAAGATCGCGCGAGTTGCCGAGGAAGCCGAGTGCGCCTGTCACGGCCTTGATGGCCTTGGCATGTTTTTTGTCGAACAGCGGGCAAGAATCGACTTTGATGACCTGGCTGGCATCGCGCCCGTGCATGCCGAGACGGAACTTACCGCCCTCGCGCACCGGTGCGAGCTCGACTTTATTGCGATACCCCCAGGGCTCCTTGGTGTGACGAATGGGGCGCATGAGCTCGGCGACCTCCTCGGGGGAGAACTTGCCGATGCGTGTGAGGGCACTGCGCAGGTTCTCCTCTTTGGCTGCGAGTTGGGACTCATGCGAGAGGCCGCCCCAGGGGCAACCGCCGCAGATACCGATGAAAGGACAGGGCGCCTGGACGCGATCGGCGGAGGGCTCGAGGACCTCCTCGACTACGGCGCGTGAGAAGGAAGGCCCGTCATCGGTGATGCGGGCCTCGACGGTATCGCCGATCAGGCCACCGGAGACGAAAACGGCTTTGCCCTCATCCGTGCGGGCGAGGCCGTCCGGTCCGTATGTCATAGTGTCGATGGTGAGCCTCATGGCGCCTCCCGTGCCTGTTCAATTGGGGACGTATGATCGTTGGAGACCGTCTGCCGCGGTGCGCGGCCCAGTCGTTTCCAGTATCGCAGGCCATGCGTGCGAATGTGCGGGTCACCTGCGAATTCCTCGTCGTTATACATAAAGAAAGCCGCATTACGCGCGGCTCTTCACCATCGTCCGACAACACTTTTTCGAAGTCAAGACTAGTATCGCAAATCGCATGCCCTATGATGAAGGTGTTCCGCCCCCCGCGGAGCAACTGGGTGAACCGTCGCGTTTATTTAGGGAGCCCGAGAAGTCGAGCGCAGTACAGGAATCCTTCGTTGTTAAGGAAGCTGGAACCGAGCGATGAGGGCACCCACCTTGCAGAGGTGGGTTCATTTTCGTGAAGTGGGGGGCGGTTTTCTTGTATCGCGCCAGCGTGCGCGGTCCGGCGCGACGCGGTGCGTGCGCCGTGCTCGCGTTGCGATGAGAAATTCTTCGCCATTTTGCCGTTGACACCGCGCGCATGGTTGCTAGAATGTTCACTTGTCCTGGGGACGTAGCTCAGCTGGGAGAGCGCCTCGGTCGCATCGAGGAGGTCGAGGGTTCGATCCCCTTCGTCTCCACCACAGGATTTTGATTAGGCTCCGGTAACGGGGCCTTTTTCATATCGGTTGAATGCGCCCACTGTTGGTCGCTTCAGTTGTATTTGGATGCACGGTGCGACGTTGCGCCATGTGCAAAACGCACCCGTCCCCAAATTACACATGGGAAGGACGCACGCCATGACAAACCTGCTCGAAACCGCCTCGCTCAGTCATTGCGAGCTTTGCCCGCGTCGCTGCGGGGCGAATCGCGCGGCGGGGGCGCATGGCGTGTGCGGGGCGGACGACACTCTCAAAATCGCCCGTGCGGCACTGCATTATTGGGAGGAGCCGCCCATCTCCGGCGAGCGCGGGTCGGGCACGATCTTCTTTTCCGCCTGCCCCCTCAAATGTGTGTACTGCCAGAACCATGAGATCTCGACAGGCGGATTTGGCATCGAAGTCGCGCCCGGACGCCTGGTCGAGATCATGCTCGAGCTCCAGGAGCAGGGGGCGCACAACATCAACCTCGTCACCGCGACGCATTACGCGCACCTCCTGCCCACGGCGATCGGCGAGGCGCGCCGAAGGGGCCTGTCGATTCCCATCGTCTACAACACGAGCGGCTACGAGCGCGAGGAGGCCGTCGCCGAGCTTGCCGACTTGGTCGACGTCTGGCTCGTGGACTACAAATACGCCGACGCCGACCTGGGCCGCGCGCTGTCCCATGTCGTCGATTATCCCGAGACGGCGGCGCTTGCCCTGTCTCGTATGTGCGCCGCGGTGGCCGCCCGCGGGGGAGAGCTCGTAGATGCGGACGGCATGATGCGGCGTGGGGTGATCGTGCGCCACTTGGTGCTTCCCGGTCACGCGGATGATTCGTGTCGCGTGCTCGATCGTATTTGGGATGTGGCCGGCGACGTGCCGATCTCTGTTATGAACCAGTACACGCCGAATGAGCGGATGCGAGCATCGGGTGGGGAGCTTTCTCGCGCGGTTACGGAAGACGAATATGAGTTCGTGCTCGACCATGCCGACGATGTGGGGTTCACGCAGATGTTCTGGCAGGAGGGCGGCGCGGTGGATGAGAGCTTCACGCCCGCGTTCGACACCACGGGTGTGCTGCGCTCGGCGTCTGCAGGCTAGGGGTGTGAACGGGTATACTGCAACCCATCCATACATGCATGAGGGGTGCGCGGCGCGGTCGCCTGCCCTTGATATCAGGAGGAATCCGCTATGGCCGACCAAACTGCCATGCCGCTGACGGACGAGGAGCGCGAGGAGCTCGAGGCCCTGCGCGCCGAGAAGGCGCGCCGCGCTGAGGAGGAGCGCGCTCGCGTGGAGCGCGAGGAGCTTGAGGCCCTGCGTGCAGAGCAGGAGCGCGTCGATGCCGAGATCTTGGCTGAGCGCGCCGCCGAGGAGCGCGCTGCTAGGAAGGCGCCCGCGGCCAAGGATGCTTCGTCTCGTCCGGCGCCTCAACCCGCGCCCACGTCCAGTCCCAAGGAGAAGACCTTCGGCGAGCGCATGGTGACCTCCAACACCGTGGATGACGATGGCATTCCCACCATGCCCGTCGCGCAGAAGATCATCATCGCCGTCGCCCTCGTCGCCGTGGTCGCTTTCATCATCTACACCGCCACGCGCTAGCCGTGTCGATGCTTCCGGTTCTGCCGCGTCGAGCACGAATCTCGGCGCGGCGCACGTTATTTCGGAAAGGGGCTTTTCGTGGCTTTGACCGATGCCACGCGTCCAACCGACGCGTCCATGAACACCGACTTATATGAGTTGACTATGGCCCAAGGGCTGTGGGAGAACGATAAGACCGAGGAGCAGGGCTGCTTCACGGCGTTCTTCCGGGAGGCGCCGTTCGGCAACTCCTATGCGGTCATGTGCGGTACCGCCGAACTCGGGGAGTTCGTTGAAAACTTCCGGTTCACCGAGGAAGACATCGCCTACCTCTCCGAGCTCGAGGCGCCTGGCGGTGGCTTGCTATTCAAATCGGGATTCCTGCGATTCCTTGCCGACTTCCGTCCCCGGGTGGATATCGACGCGATTCCCGAGGGCGAGTTGGTGTTCGCACGCGAACCGATGGTTCGCGTGACGGGCCCCATGCTCGATTGCCAGCTTTTGGAGACGGCACTGCTCAACATCATCGGCTTCCAGACGCTTGTCGCCACCAAGACCGCGCGGGTGGTGCAGGCGGCGCAGGGCCGTCCGGTTGCGGAGTTCGGCTTGCGCCGGGCCCAGGGCCCCGATGGCGGCGTCGCGGTCGCGCGCGCGAGCTACGTTGCGGGATGCGCTTCGACCTCGAACGTCCTTGCGGGGCGTCGCTATGGCATTCCCGTTTCGGGAACGCACGCGCACAGTTGGGTCCTAAGCTTTCCGACGGAGCTTGAGGCCTTCCGCGCGTTCGCGAAGAGCTCCCCCAAGAACTGCACACTGCTCGTCGACACCTATGACGTGCGCGAGGGCGTTGAGAACGCCATAACCGTGGCGCGCGAGATGGAGGCCTCCGGCGAGCGTCTCTCCGGCATCCGCATCGATTCGGGCGACCTGGCGAAGCTCTCCGCCTACGCGCGCCGTCGCTTCGATGAGGAGGGTCTCGACTACGTGAAGATCGTCGTGTCGAACGATCTCGACGAGCATACGATCAGCTCCCTGTTGGGCCAGGGCGCTCCGGTCGATGCATTCGGCGTGGGCACCAAGCTTGCCACCTGCTACGACCAGCCTGCGCTCGGGTGCGTGTACAAGCTCTCGGCGCGTCGCGATAGCGCCTCGGAAGCCTGGACTCCCGTCATGAAGTTTTCCGAGCAGCCCTACAAACGCACGATTCCCGGTGTTCAGCAGGTGCGTCGCTACGTGGATCGCACGGGAAGCCCCGTGTGCGACATGATTTGGGACGAGTCCTCCCAGCCTGGCGATGGGACGTTCGGTCACACGCTCGTGGCGGTGAACGACGCGGCGTTGGTGACCGATGTGTCAGGATTCAGTTTCCGTGAGTTGTTGGAGCCGGTCGTGCGCGAGGGCTCCGCGGTCGCCCCGCGTGAGAACATCGAGCTCGCCCGCGCCCGTTGCGCCGCATCTCTCGCTTCGCTTGATGACGCGTACAAGCGCTTTTTGTATCCGCAATCCTACGTGGTGGGCATGGAGCGCGGGCTCGCCGCCCTGCGCGACGGCCTCGTGCGCGAGCGCATGGCCGCCACGTCCTCCGTACTTCCCTGGAAGGCGAAATGATGAACGAACGCAAGACCATGGTGGTGAAGATCGGCTCCTCCACGTTGGTAGAGGCGGGTGAGCTTCGCCGTGATTTCATAGCGTCCCTCGCCGCGCAGGCTCGCGATCTGCGTGATGCCGGCTGGGACCTCGTGGTGGTGAGCTCGGGTGCGATCGCTTGCGGCGCCCCCTTGCTGGGATTCGATAAGCGCCCGACCGACATGCCAAGCCTGCAGGCTTGCGCTTCGGTGGGGCAGTGCGTGCTGTCCGCCGTGTATGACGAGGAGTTTCGCGCCGTAGACATGCTGACCTCGCTGGTGCTGCTCACGCGCAGCGATACCGCTCGCCGCTCCTCCTATCTGCACGCCCGCGATGCACTCACGCGCCTGCTCGAGCTGGGCGTGGTGCCCGTGGTGAACGAGAACGACACCACCGCCGTCGACGAGATCAAGTTCGGCGATAACGACACGCTCGCCGCCCTTGTGAGCTGCCTGGTATCCGCCGATCTGTGCGTGACGCTCTCCGACATCGACGGTCTGTACACGGCCAATCCCTCGCTCGACCCGAATGCCGAGTTCATCCCGCTCGTGGACAAGATCGACGCCGCGATCATCGGTTCCGCCGGCGACTCCACCACCTCGGTCGGCACGGGCGGCATGATCACCAAGATCCGCAGCTGCCGCATCCTCATGACGGCCGGCATTGAGAGCGTCATCTGCTCGGGTGCCGAGGAGCGCCCGCTGGTGCGCCTTGCCATGGGCGAGCAGGTGGGCACGCGGTTCGTGCCGCCTGCGGGCCGTTTGGAGATCGCGCCTCGTAAGCTGTGGATTGCGCTGGGTGATTCGGCTCACGGTACGGCGACAGTCGATGCCGGCGCCGCAAGGGCCCTGGTCGATGGCGGCGGATCGCTGCTGTCGGTCGGCATCAAGGCCGTCGATGGTGATTTTTCCGCAGGCGATATCTTGGACGTTCGCGATGCGGATGGGTTCGTGCTTGCCCGCGGTATCGCCGAAGCCGACCGGGACGTGCTCGAGCTCGCTGCGGGCCGTCGTCAGGAGGACATCGCCGGCAATCGTCTGCTCGTCGCGCTCGCCGATAAGCCCGCCATCCATCGAGACAACCTGATCGTATTCGCGTAGCGCCGCGGCCTGCCCGATGTGCAATTGGGGACGGGTGCATTTTACACATGTGAGGAGTTCGCCATGAACGATATCGCCGTATATGTTGAAGATCTCGCCCGCGAGGCAAAGGCCGCCTCGCGCTCATTGGGATTTGCCTCCGACGAGGCGCGCTGTGCTGCGGTGCGCGCCATGGCCACCGCGCTTCGCCAGCGTGTCGACGAGGTTCTCGAGGCGAACGCCATCGATATGGATGCCGCTCGCGCCGCGGGTACATCCGAGGGCTTGCTCGACCGCTTGCTGCTCACGCCGGAGCGCGTCGAGGGCATGGCCGCAGGCCTCGATAAACTTGCCGATTTGCCCGACCCCGTGGGGCGCGTGCTCGATGAGCGCGACATCAGCGAGGGAGTTCATCTGAGGCGCGTGAGCGTGCCTTTGGGGCTTGTCGCGATGGTGTACGAGGCGCGTCCCAACGTGACCGCCGATGCCGCCGGCATTTGCATTCGCACGGGCAACGCCTGCATTTTGCGCGGAGGTTCCATCGCTCAGAACAGCTGTGTCGCAATCGCCCGCATCTTGGCGGATGCCGTCGAGGCGAGTGGATTCGACCGGGCGGCGGTTTCCATCATCGAGACGACCGATCGCGCTGCAACGGGGGCGCTCATGGCGTTGCGCGGCGTGGTTGATGTTCTGATTCCGCGCGGTGGTGCCGGTCTCATCCAGCGCTGCGTGCGCGAGAGCCTGGTGCCGGTTATCGAGACGGGCACGGGCAACTGTCACATCTACGTTCATGAGAGTGCCGATTTTGCCAAGGCTCGCGCGATTATCATGAACGCCAAGACCCAACGCGTGGGCGTGTGCAATGCGTGCGAGTCCCTGCTTGTGGACGAGTCAATCGCCGATGCCTTCCTGCCCGAGGCGCTCTCGGAGCTTGGATCCGCCGGTGTGGTGATCCATGGAGATGAACGCGTTTGCGGCGTCGCCTTTGCCGGCGAGTTTGTCGACGCGACGGAAGAGGACTGGGGACGCGAGTATCTCGCTCTTGAGATCAGCGTGAAGGTCGTGGGCGGTATCGACGAGGCGATCGAGCATGTGAACCGCTACGGCACGGGCCACTCCGAGGCGATCGTCGCCGAGGATGAGGAGGCTTGCGAGCGCTTCTTGCGTGAGGTGGATGCCGCCGCCGTGTACGCGAATGCGAGTACGCGCTTCACCGACGGCGGGGAATTCGGCTTGGGTGCCGAGATCGGCATCTCGACTCAGAAGCTGCATGCCCGAGGCCCATTTGCCGCCGAGGCGCTCACGACGTACAAGTATGAGCTTCGAGGCACGGGGCAGGTGCGGCGGTAAGAGAATATATTGTTAGGCAAATGTATTGGGGTGCGCTGCGAGTCTGAGAGGATAATAACGGGGGGCCGATGCAGCGCCCATGAGTTGCATTGGGATATGAATTGATTTTCTCAAGGCTGGACGGGAATATGAGCTGGCGTCATTGTGAGTTACTTATAGCGGTGCTTATCGTTTTATTTCTATCCGCTCCGTTTGATGTTCTAAAAGACCCCTTTGTCTCAGGCAATCCTTCTGTTTCGCCGTTGCCCATCGCATTTGCTTTGGGACTTCTTATGGGGGCGCTTCTCGCGCGGTCCTCTTGTCCGAAGCGACGCTTCTTCCAAATGTGCCGAAGTTCAAACAGGTCAATGGTGGCCATTACTTTGCTTGTCGTTGTACTCTTGATGTCTTTTGTGGCGCGCGACTGGGCGAGTGTCATTTATTATGTTGAGGCGAGCCGCAGTCTTGGGTTTTTTGGTTCGAATCAATATGTGCGCCTTATGGAGTTCGAAAGAGTTTTTGGACCTTGGTTTGTAGGTGCAGCGGGCGCGTTGATTGTTGTAGGCTATTTGTCCCAAGGGGCCTTTTCAGCGGGCGCCGATAATGAACAAAACAATAGCGCAGTACATATTGCGGACCGATCTGCATTGATGCTGATAGCGGGGTTTTTCATTCGAATTGGTTCTGGAAATATTTTCGCATCCTCTCTCCCTATTCCAGAATCTGCTTTCCTGAATCTCTCTTTTCACTTTGCTGTGTTTGCTGTGGCAACATTTGCGACTTGGACGCTGCCGGGGGGAAATCATGTGCGAGGTCGTGTGTTGGATGCCGTCTGGCTTGCGCTTGGAGTCATAACATGGGGCGCACTTATTCGTGTTGTCCCGTTGAGTTGGTTTTTATCGGGCCCGATGCCATTCCTGGCCTTTATTGCGTTCTCTTTGATTGTGGCGGCGACGCTATTGCTTGCTTGGTATTCTCGCCGTGCTCTGACGCCGGAATCAAATATCGATCTGGCGCACGGCCCTAAAGGCTTTTCAGTGGATGATTTACGCCTTACGTTCGAGCAGCACGGCCTGGCGCCTCGAGAGTCACAAATTGCTTTGTTATATGCATCAGGAAGTACATCCGGGGAAATAGCCACAAAGTTATCGATTAAACCCGCAACAGTTCGTAGCGCATTACAGCGGTCTTATCGCAAGTTGGGGGTTGAGGGGAAAGAGAGCTTTTTGACATTTGTTAAGGAGCTCTCGTCCAACACCGCCGAGGCGGGAATGGAGGAGGGGTCAAGCGTTGGGGAATTCGCTTTCGCTTCCTATCGTTTTCGCGCCGCGGTGTTCGTGGTCGCTTTAGCCATTGGAGCTATCATATTCGTTCCGGTATGCATCTCTACAGAAAAATGGGGTGCGTGGCGTGAGTTGATGTATGCGACGGGTTTGTCTCTTGCCCTGATTGGTGCAGCATGGGCTGTAAATCTCGATTGGGGTAAGGAGGTTGATTCTTCCGTAGTTTCCCATATGGTGTTGTTTGCCTCGCTCGGATTTTCTTGGGAGGAGCTGCTACGTGCGACTGGTCCGTTTGCCTTGCCCAATATCCTAGGTCCTCTAGAGGTGGGGATTGTTCTCTGCATTGTGCCCCCGCTATTGAACTTAGAGCGTTTGGCTTATCGGAGGGAATTAGGGGTGTTGGCTGGCATCGCAGCTGTTTCGACAGCCATGGCTTACACCCTTCCCATTGGTCTATATCTACTCGCATTGCTTTCTTCCATCGGCTTGCTTATCGAATCCATTCGATCGGGTGAGGTTGTCTTATCTCAGGTCGGGCTGTGTATCATGACGTTCGGACTTTCTGCAATCGCCGCCGATGTGATTGTCAACCGATTCGGCGATATGATATGGGGAAATGATGGCTTGACGCAGCCGTATGGAGGTCGAGCTGCCTTTGTTGTCCTATGCTGCGTTGCGGTTGGTGTTCTTACTGCGCTCGTTCTCGTGCTTGTGTTTATGGCGTCTCGCCGTCTTCGCGTGATTGGGTCTGCATGCGGCGTTTCTTGCACCCCGCTCGCGCTGAAGGAGAGAGCGCGACATCTGTTACTCGGATATGGCTTGAACGATACGCAGGCCTCCGTTTTGCTGCTTATCGCGGAGGGGAAGAGCTCGTCAGATATTTGCTGTGAACTCAGTTGTTCGCGCGGTACGGTTAACAGCGCGCGGAGGGAAGGATATTTGCGCTTGAGCATTCATGATCGTCTTGGGCTGCTGCGCCTTTTGTCAAAGGTAGACGACGTGTAATCGCTTATTCATTCAATCTCATATTGGGTGATTACAGACAAGTTGCCCTTTTCTTGCGATGATTTCCCTTGAAGTACTTCAGTTTTGCAAGTCTAGCTTCGTATAAGAAGGGGAGACAAAGCATGGGTATCAAACAAAAAGTTCTGGTTGGTCTGGCGGGTGCAATGATCGTCACGTCTGGCCTTGCTATTCCGTCGCCAGCGATGGCAGCAACGGTTGATGCTGGCGTTGTGCCGGTGAATGATGTGGATAGCAGCTACGGTTTCAATTTTGATGGGTGGTTCCAACGTCAGAACACCGCTTATCGCCCCAAGGACACTTCGTCATCGACGTATATTCGTATCGACTCGCGGAGTGGCGCCAATATGCGCCTCTATGTTGATGGTGCCACCAGCAGCGGCGGGGCAAACTACGCCAATTTGACAATCGGCGGGTATGTAGTTTCTCCTGGTCCAGGTAAGTACGAGATCCACAACAATGTGTACGAGACCGGTCGTCGCTGGGCGCGTCTTGGTGCGTCTTCTGATTACGGATCGGCAAAGCTTAAGGGCGTTTGGAGTCCTGATTGCTCTGGCAACTATGCCGATTTGAACTAGTGCCTATGGGTCGCTGCGGCGCAACGGGTTTCGCCGCAGCGACCATTTCTGGAAGGTTGGATATGTTGCCACGTATGAAACGGGCGTTGTTCCGTGCTGTCGTGGTTGCCGCCGCTATTGCCGCTGTATTTGGTGTGGCAGCAACTCTTGGAGTAATTCAGTCGCTCGCTCGATCCAATGCTCAAAATAGTCTCAACAACACTTACGCGATGGACGAGTGGGTGACCCTTGATGCGAGTCGGGATGCTGCCGATACGATTTGTGTTCCCTTTTCACCTGTGGAATCCTACAGTGCCGACTTCGGTTTTGAGGGAACCTTGCAAGTTCGGATAAGCCAGGCGGCCCGCTACGACGATCCTGAGGCCGCGGGAATCGCGTCGACCGACAACTGCCTAACAGGGGCTACGCTCTTTAATGGGGACGCGGGAAGTATTGAGGACTTTGATTTCATGCTCGTTGATTTTACTGTTAAAAATGTCGATGCCCACCCAACCTTAAAGACCTTTGTGGGTAATAAGCGTTTTTTAGCGAGCAACATTCTTTCTCTTCATCCAGCGGTTGAACAGGTGTATTTCAGCGGTGTTGACAAGCAGGATGCTGGTCGCAAGGAGGTGGGTTATTTCGACATTGCCCCTGGCGAGGAACGTTGCTTTACGGTGGGTTATGCCATCGGCGGAGCGAATGGCGATCCCGAAAACGATGAGTTCTTTATGAGTGCTGGTGCGATTAACCCAAATAAATATCGCATTTTACTAAAAGTTGATGATATGAGGGGGCAGTGTGAGCCACTTGGTAGCTCTGTTGCGCATTGAACTCGATAAGGCTGTCAAAAATCGCTGGTTCGCAGCGTCACTTGCAGCCGCGCTGTTCATTGTGCTCTGGAGTGCGGAAAGTAGCGTTGCCGTGCATGGGATTGGGCATCAAATCATGCAGGATGGCAACGAGTGGGCCGGATTGACCGCATCGAGTGCTTATGCCTCGTGGGTTGTTGTTGGCACGGGAGACCCCTTTCGGTCGGGTATCCTATTCTTCCTGATGCCCTTGTTCGTGGTGGTTCCATACAGCTGGACCTTGCGTGCGGATATGGATGATGGATCGATCGCGCAGCAGTACGTGCGTTGCCCCCGTGAGTCGGTGCTCGTTGCGCGCTACTTCGCCGCTTTCATTACGTCTGGACTTGTGGTTGCCATTCCGCTCATCGTGAGTCTATTGGTACTTCTTTGTTTTTTGCCTGCTTATACACCAGAGGTCGTGTCAAATCTTTACATTGGTATGCAACCCCACGAGCTCTGGGCGCGAGAGTTTTTTACGACTCCCTTGCTGTATGTAATCTACAGCACTCTGCTTGCTTTTGCGTTGTGTGGTCTGTGGGGCGGTCTCGTGCTGGCGGCTTCCACAATCGTCCGCAATCGCATTGCATTGGTTGTCGGATCGTTTTTGTTGACTTTCGCAATCCGTCTTATAAATCAGTGGGTCTTTTATATTCTGGACTTGTCTGGATTTACTTTCAGCTTAACGGACCTGCTCTATCATGGCGGTTCGGGGATTTTCCCTCGCGAGGCGGTTCCTGCCGCTGTTGTTGCGTTGGTTATGGCAGTTGGGGCCTTTATACTGTTGTTCTCGCATAAAGAGTCTGATGTCTTATGAAAAATAGAATTGCCCGATTTTTCCGTCTGCTGCGTGCGGATGCGATCGAAGGATTCGCGAGCATTGTGCGACTGATGTTCATATCCTGCGCTCTGTTTGTGCTTCTCATAGGGCTTTTATTTTTGAAGGCGGATGCTTCCGGCGCCGATTATTCAAAGGCGACCTTTGCCGACTTTGTTCTATCGATAGCAGGAGGCAGCATGATTTATGATCCCGCATCAAATATGCCTTTTGTCCTTCCTGTCGAGTGGATGCTTTCTATGCTGCTTATGCTGTTCATACCTTTGCGTTTTCCGTATCGCAATCTAATGGGAATAGGAAAGACGCTTATGGTCGAAGCGGGGGAACGTTGGAGTTGGTGGCTCTCAAAATGCGTATGGACCGTTTCGTACGTTCTGACTTATTGGGGCCTCATGCTACTTGTTTCAGCGGTTATCTCAGTCATCATGTCTGGGTCGCTCGGCCAGATGCCGTCGGAGGAGCTCCTGTTGTTCTCTGGCATCGATTCGCTTGACCTTGCAGTCGATGTAACTTCTATTCTTCCTGCGATATGCCCGGCTGTTTCGATGTCGTGCGCGCTCTGTTTGATTCAGCTTGTGCTCTCTTTGATGGTTAGGCCCATTATGAGTTTTGCCTGTGGGGCGTCGTTGCTTTTTACCTCGGCTTATTTCTTTGATCCGCTGCTTGTGGGTAACTATCTAATGCTCTCGCGCAGTTCAGCCTTCATCGCCCATGGAACCGACCCAATCCTGGGATGTGGAATTGCTCTTGTGATTACAGTGATTGCCGCAGTGGTAGGGGGCTTTGGTTTTTCACACATGGATATCATGGATAAGGAGTTCTCGTCATGAGGCTGGACGTGCAAGGGCTTGGCAAGCGCATAGGTGGCGTCGATGTTCTTCGAGATATAACGGTTTCCATATCTTCGGGTAGCGTTTTGGGCCTTGCCGGAGTAAACGGTTCGGGCAAGACGATGCTGATGCGCGTAATGGTGGGGCTTGTCAAGCCAACTTCGGGCACGGTAATAATCGATGGGTTGACGCTGGGGCGCGACCTCTCGTTTCCCCCGAGTGCCGGCATTTTGATTGAGTCGCCTTCTTTTTTGGATACACGCTCGGGGCTGGACAATCTTCGTCTTGTTGCTGCGGTGCAGGAAAAGATTTGCATTGACGAGGTGCGCGCGGCGATGGAGGATGTGGGGCTCGACCCTGATGATAAGCGCCGATTTCGAAAATACTCGCTTGGCATGAAGCAGCGATTGGGCATCGCCGCCGCCGTCATGGAGCGTCCTGATTTAATCATTCTTGACGAGCCGACCAATGCGCTCGATAGCGAAGGCGTCCGCATGATTCATCGCGTGGTTGAGCGCGAGCGTCAGCGTGGTGCCGCGATTGTATTGGCGTGCCACGATGCCACCGTGTTGCGCACTTTATCCGATGAGATTGTTTACTTGGCCGAGGGTCATTTGGATGGTCGTGAGGTAAGAGAGGGAAACATGTGGGTGACTCATGATGGATGTTAAACGACGGCCCTGTGTCCTGGGAGCGGTCCTGGTCGGGTCCGTGGCGATTGCAGCGATGGGTCTGTTTGCTGCCCGTGTCTCCTTTGTGAACGAGAATGCCCTTTCGTATCCGGTGACGCGGCATGCATTAGGAAGGGAGGTTGATCTTGAGGGGTCATATGCAGAGTATAAGACGGAAAACACTGATGGTCTGTCTCTGACGGTTGAGGGTGCTCGGAGGATGTCGTGCAATCAGTATCTCGATAAATATGTTTCTGATCCCAGCTCATATTATCCACTTCTCGGTGACGAGACGGATATGGAGGAATTAACTCTCCTCGTGCTCGATATTGAAATTGCGAATAACAAGCAGGGCGATGAAGACAAGGGCTACCTGGATTCAATAGGATGGAGCGTTGTTCCGGATAGGGCGCGTGAGTTGTGGCTGCGTGTCGATCATTCACTGTTCGGTGCATCGGTTCCGCAGATCGATGGAGCGTTTCAGCTTTCTGTTAAACCTGGTACGACGTTTACGGTTCACGTTCCATTCAGCGCCTTGCTTAATAAGCGATTTCCGGCTGCCATGGGCGATGTGAATCGTTTGCCGCTTGATGCTGGGAGCTATTCGTTTACCGTGACAAATATGCCAGTCCGACATGTGGTTGACATTGAGGTCAAATAGGGCAGCGTCTGAACCAAAAAAGTCCGGCAATCTCAGCTCGGACCTTTTTGGTTCGGCATATTTTGTCCGTTCCGTGCGCTCTCGACAGTTTATTCGGCTTGGAACGTGTCGCGATCGGGGGCGAAGGACTGCATGGCCTCGATGGTGCGCGCGAACAGTTCATCGAGCTCCCAGCCGAGCATCTCGGCGCCGGAGCGGATGACATCGCGCGAAACGCCGGCGGCGAAGCGCTTGTCCTTGAACTTCTTCTTGAGGGACTTCACGTTGAAGTCCATGACGCTCTTGGAGGGGCGCATCACCACGGCTGCGCCGATGAGACCCGTGAGCTCCTCGGTGGCGAACAGAATCTTCTCCATCATCAGCTCCGGCTTTGGAAGCTCGGCGTTGAAATCGCTCGTGTGCGTCTGGATGGCGCGGATGAGCTCGGCTGATCCACCAGCGGCCTCGATGTCTTTCGCAGCATAGATGGTGTGGTTCATCGGGTCGTCGTCGTGCTCTTCCCAGTCGAGGTCGTGCAGCAGGCCGACGATGCCCCAGAACTCCTCGTTGTCGGGGTCGTATTCACGCGCGAAGTAGCGCATCGTCTGCTCGACCGTCTCGGCGTGCTCGATGTGGAACGGATCCTTGTTGTGCTCGCTGAGCAGGGCGAATGCTGCCTCGCGGGTCATGCCGGCGTTGAGCTGTGCCATGGTTCCTCCTAGATAACGGCTGCGATTGCAAAAAAGGTGCCCGAGACCCCCGCCTTATGGCGCGCGTGCGCACCGTACCTACGGTCGGGGGTCGGACACCTTGATTCCCCCATCCGGTGAAGGGGGAGGCTTGCTACACCACACTATAGCACGATGGAGTGCGGGCCTAACCGTTGTGCTGCACCTCGATTCCGCGCCTCAATTTGGGGACTGTCCCTAAATTGAGGCGGGGCGTCGATCAGTTGAGTGTCGGGATTTCGCCCGCTTGGATGATGGCTGCCTTGAATCGCTCTTCTACAGCGTCTTCGTCGGCTCCGAGGGCGACGGAGAACTCTTCGAGCGTGCGGCGGCGCGCCTCCTTGAGCATGCGGGAATAGTAGCTGCTCGGTTTCTTTCCATGGGCTTCCGCTTCTGCGATGCGGTGACGCACGGTCTTTGCAACACGCACCGTCTCGGGAGCTCCGAGTTTGAGCTGTTGCTTGAAATGCGTTTCCTCGAGTGCGCTGTTGCGTTCGGTAAATGAATCGACAGTCAGGTCGGCGTAGGAGTCGATGAGGTCTTCGGCGTCCTCGCGCGAGATGATTGCATGGAGGCGGCTCTGCTGGGCAAGGGGATACATGAGGTGGGTTTCCGCATGGCCGGATTTGGCGCGGAGCAAAATCATGGGGTGCGCGACGTCCTCGGTGAATCCGGTGACCGTGCAGACTCCTTGGCCGGGATGAATAACGTGCTGTCCGATTTCAAACATGCTTCCTCCAAATGAATACGCGATACGCTCAGTAACAACAATAATACCATGTTTATATGGGAAAACCTACAGAGGACTCATTGCAGGACGTGAATAATGATGCATACGGTATTGGAAAAATGCCTGAATGAGCTATTCTCGCAATTTAAATTCCGTATCTTTCTATGCGTTTTCCTGTAGATTTGAACTCGGAAAAAGCGGGCTATCGCATGTTTTCGGGGATTTCACGCCCCTAAGCTGCTGCACTGTGCTAGAGTACAGTGCGTCTGTACGTGAGCCCTGCGAGAAGAACATTTCAGGGCCATAGGATGAGGAGGACCTCTATGCCGGAGAAGATTGAAGAGTTGGTGCGCACTGCCCTCGCCGCCGCTCAGGAGGCTGGCGACCTGCCCGCGTTCGAGCTCGAGGATTGTGGCATGGAGCGACCGGCTGACACTTCTCACGGTGAGTGGACCTCCACTTGCGCGATGAAGTCCGCCAAGCTGGCCCATTGCGCACCCAAGAAGATCGCCGACGCCATCGTGGCCCACATGCCCGAGAGCGCCGAGATCGCCAAGGTCGAGGTCGCCGGCCCCGGCTTCATCAACTTCTACCTGAACGCCGCCGCCAACAACGCCATTCTGGACGTCGCTCGCAAGGAGGGCATGGACTTTGCCAAGTCCAACATCGGCCAGGGCCTGAAGACCCAGGTCGAGTTCGTTTCCGCCAACCCCGTCGGTCCGATGCACGTCGGCCACGGCCGTTGGGCTGCGCTCGGCGACTCCCTCTGCCGCGTCATGAGCCACGCCGGCTATGACATCCAGCGCGAGTTCTACATCAACGACCACGGTTCTCAGATGGACGTGTTCGGCAACTCCATCTCTTACCGCTACATGCAGCTCATCGAGATCATGGAGAAGGAGGGTCTCGATATCGACGGCGCTCGTGACTTCCTGGCTCAGGACCGTGACAACTTCGTTCAGGATGAGGCCGACGAGCACCTGGATTCCCATCCCTACATGGACGCCTTCACCGAGGGCCTGGGTGGCAACGCTTACGGCGGCACCTACATCATCGACGAGGCCGCTGCCTTCTATAAGAAGGACGGCGACAAGTGGGCCCACGTCACGGACGAGGAGCGCATGCTCTACTTCCGTGAGGAGGGCTACGCCAAGATGGTCGAGAACATGCGTCAGCTGTGCCACGACGTGCGCTGCGACTTTGACAAGTGGTTCTCCGAGCGCACCGTCTACATCAAGGACACCGAGGGCGAGCACGCTGGCACCTCCGCCGTCGACCGCGCCTTTGCCAAGCTCGACGAGATGGGCTATCTCTACAACAAGGACGGCGCCCTGTGGTTCCGTTCCACCGATCTGGGCGACGACAAGGACCGCGTTCTGGTGAAGGCCAATGGTGAGTACACCTACTTCGCCTCCGACGTTGCCTATCACTGGGATAAGTTCCAGCGCGTCGACCATGTCATCGACATCTGGGGCTGTGACCACCACGGTTACATCAACCGCGTGCGCTGCGTTTGCGACGCCCTGGGTTACCCCGGCCAGTTCGAGGTCCTGCTCGGCCAGTTCGTGAATCTGCTCCGCAACGGCAAGCCGATTCGCATGTCTAAGCGCAAGGGCACCATGGTCACCTTCCAGGAGCTCGTTGACGAGGTCGGTGCCGACGCCACTCGTTACACCCTGATCTCCCGCTCTTCCAACCAGGCCATCGATTTCGATATCGAGGCCGTCAAGGAGAAGAGCCAGAACAACCCCGTGTACTACGTCCAGTACGCGCACGCCCGCATCTGCTCCATCCTGCGCAAGGCCGCCGGCGTCACGCCGGAGGAGGCCGCTGAGATGGGCATGGACGCCGTGGCCGCCAAGGCCATCGGCGAGAACGTCGACTACGCGCTGCTGACCGATCCCACCGAGCTCGCGCTCTCCCGCAAGATCTCCGAGCTCGAGGACCTCATCGCCTCCTGCGCCCGCGACCGCGCGCCTTTCCGCCTGACCCACTTCGCCGAGGAGCTGGCCGCCGGCTTCCACAGCTTCTACCAGGCCTGCCAGGTGCTGCCGAGCGAGGGCCGTCCGGTCGACGCCGAGCTGTCCCGCGCACGTCTGGCCGCCTGCGACGCCGTCCGCTCCGTGCTCGAGCTGGTTCTGAGCCTTATCGGTGTTTCCGCGCCCACCACGATGTAAATCGGCGTCTGCGCTGGTTCCCAATCGAATGAAAATGCCCGGATGCCTTTGCGTCCGGGCATTTTTCTATGCCGAACGGTTGCAATGTGGTATATTCAACCCAGCGCGACCTGCGCTTTCATTTTTCTTACCTACATTTTCAAACAAGTGATATATCGGCGCGTATCGACGCCGTGCTTGTACTAACGCGAGAAGAAAGTAGAACCGCGTGTCTGAAGAAGCGAATATCGAGAAGGCTCCGAATAGGGACGATCACGCGCCTGAAGTTGCGCCTATCCCCGTGGTCGACGCTCCCGGTACCCGGGAGACGAGCGCGCCCGTCAAGGCCCGTGCCGCCCAGTCCGAAGTTGCCTCTGAGCCTGTGGTTGTTTCGGCTGCTCAGGAGCCTGAGGTAAAGCCCAAGCGCCGTACCCGTAAGACGGCGGATTCAGCCGCGGCACCTGCGGCGCCCCGTCGTCGGGCGCGTGCCGTTGCGGAGTCTGAGGATGTAGAGGTGCCGGCTAAGCGCCGTGCCCGCAAGGCCAAGGCCGCTGCCGGGGATGCCGAGGCTCCCGCGGCAACCGCGGAGGTCATGCAGGCCCGCGCTCTAGCACAGATCAGCCAGGCCTCCGTCGTGCGCAGGCAGCGCCGCGCCGCCGAGCGTGCGGCAGAGGTGCTTTCCGCCGTCGAGCCGGCTGTGGATACGCAGGAAGTCAAGGTGGAGGCACCGTTGGTCGATCCCGCGCTGCGTCCGCACCGCCGCGGACGCAAGCCAAAGGCGTACGTTGAGGCCGAGAAGGCCGCTGCCGCTGCCCTGGCGGCTCAGCAGGCTGCCTTGATGGCGGCTCGCGACGAGTCGAAGGCTGATGGGCCTGCGGAGAAGGATTCTCAGAAGTCCGATCGCGAACCGGGCATTCAGGTTGAGAGGGTCGAGGAGACTTCCGTCGAATCCGAGCAACCCGCCCCCGCCGCATCTACTGAGGAGACCTCTGAGAAAGAGGCTGCGGTCAAGAGGGACGCCCGTCCCGGACGCGCCTCCCGTGCGAGAAAAGCGGTGCGTGAAGACGCCCCCAAGTCGGGTGCTGACGAGGATGGTTCCAAGCCCAAAAGCGAGGAGGCGTCCGAGAAGGCCGACCAACCTGCGGATAAGGCCGAGGCGAAGGCCGAGGAGAAGCTCTCCGGCAAGCAATCCCGTCGCAACCATAAGGATCGCCGCGACGCCGAGCGCGCCGAGGGTCCGTCTTCTAAGGCCGATGCCCGTCGCGAGCGTCGTGAGCGCCAGAAGGAGAACCGCAAGCAGCGCAACAACCGCTTTGCCCCGACCGAGCCCTCGCTCACGCGCGAGGAGCTCACGGCCATGAAGGTCGCCGAGCTTCGCGAAAAGGCCCGCTCCCTCGAACTTGACCCGACGGGCGTCAAAAAGGCCGACCTGGTCGAAATGATCTATGCCGCCGCCGCCCGCGCCGAGGGATTCCGCGACATCGAGGGTATTCTCGACATGGATAACCAGGGATTCGGCTACATTCGCGCACACGGCTATATGCCCAGTCGCGACGACGCGTTCGTCCCCGCGCAGATGATCCGCGCCGCAGGGCTTCGCGCCGGCGACTTGGTTGCCGGTACGCTGCGCCCGATGCGCGCCAACGACAAGCTTCCGGGACTCGCCAAGATCCGCTCGGTCAACGGCCTCGAGCCCGAGCAGATCAAGCATCGTCCCAAGTTCGCCGATCTCACGCCGATCTATCCCAACGAGCCGCTCAAGATGGAGCATGGCAAGGACTCGATTACGGGCCGCGCGATCGACATCGTGAGCCCCATCGGCAAGGGCCAGCGTGGCCTGATCGTCTCGCCTCCCAAGGCGGGCAAGACCACGATCTTGAAGAAGATCTGCCAGTCGATCTCGATCAACAACCCCGAGGTGCATCTCATCTGCCTGCTGGTCGATGAGCGCCCCGAGGAGGTCACCGATATGCAGCGCTCCATCAAGGGCGATGTGGTGGCTTCGACCTTCGATATGCCTGCCGACAACCATACGCGCGTCTCAGAGCTCGTGATCGAGCGTGCCAAGCGCATCGTCGAGCTTGGTGGCGACGTTGTGGTGGTGCTCGACTCCATCACCCGTCTCGCCCGCGCGTACAATCTCGCCGCGCCTGCATCGGGTCGCATTCTCTCCGGTGGCGTTGATTCTGCCGCTCTGTATCCGCCCAAGCGCTTCCTGGGCGCCGCGCGCAATATCGAGAACGGCGGTTCACTCACGATTCTGGCCTCTGCGCTCGTGGACACCGGTTCCAAGATGGACGAAGTGATCTTCGAGGAGTTCAAGGGCACTGGCAATATGGAGCTCAAGCTCGACCGCGACCTCGCCGATCGCCGCATTTTCCCGGCTATCGATCCGGTCGCCTCGGGTACGCGCAACGAGGACTTGCTGGTCGACGAGCAGATGCGTCCGTTCATGTGGGGCATCCGCCGTATCCTCGCCGGTATGAACAATACGGAGCGCGCTGCGGCGTCCTTCATCAAGGGGCTCAAGGGCACGAACTCCAACCAGGATTTCCTGATTCGCACAGCCAAGAAGGCCGCTGATCATCCCGAGGCGCTGTAGAGATAGCTGACCAACCCATCACAACGAAAATCCTCCTTGCCGTTTGCATGCGGGCAAGGAGGATTTTTTGTTCGATCCGTCGTGCGTTGGGGTGCGGCGCTGCTTTTAGAGGATTCCCAGGGCGCGCTCGACGGTCAATGCCGCCTTGTAGGGGAGAATGCGCGACGCCGCGTAATAGGCCTTCATATCGAGGGAGGGGATGCAGAGATCCTTTCCGCGGTTGCTGGCGCGCAGGGCCGACTTGGCGACGTCCTCGGCGCGCTCGAATCCGATGGCGCACATGGCGTTCGCAGCTGCCTGATCGCCGGGCTGTTCCAGGAATTCGGTGTGCATGAATTTGGGGCACAGAGCTGTGACGTGGATGTCGGCTTCTCCCAGCTCGGCGTTGAGCGAGCGGGACAGGTCGAGGATGAAGCGCTTGGCCGCCGAATAGACGGCGAGCTTGGGTTGTGGGAGGAACGCCGCCACGCTTGCGACGTTGATGACGCGCGAGCCCGCGCGGTAATAGGGGAGTGTGCGGTAGATCAGCTCGACTGGGGCGACCATGAGCAGCTTTGCCATGCTTGCCCCATCCTTGGGCCTTTGCGCGGCGATCGGCCCAAACGTTCCAAAACCTGCGTTGTTGATGAGCAGCGCGACCTCGGCGGCCGGGGTCTCGGAGAGGGCCCCATCGATCACATCGAACGAGGCGGGGTCGGTCAGGTCCAGACAGAAGGGGCGCACGGGCGTGTCACAGGTGCGGCGTAGGGCCTCGAGCCGATCGGCTCGGCGGGCGACAACCCAAATCTCATCGAGCTTCCCGGCTGCGCCGGCATCCAGCTGCTTGACGAATTCGCGACCGAGGCCCGAACTCGCCCCCGTGACGATGGCGATGCGTGTCATGCTCGCTCCTTTACTCAAACGATCCGTTTGCGGATAAGACGGAATGCCGAGGTACTTGTTCCCTAAAGTTCCCGTTTGCAACAGATGGCCCGATTTGTCGCCGTCGGCGGTTGATACTTGCAAATACCTGGGAGTTCTCTTTATAATGCAACGAAGATCGCGACGGAAAACGCAGATGAAACGCACTACCAACCGTTGTCGGGGTCATTCCCTGCGCGCCACACTTCATCTTTTCCATCCGACTTATTGCGAACCGGTGCATCCGCGCCGGTCATCGTTGTTTAGAGCACGTTTGCGAGGGTGACGAAGGAGCGCGTCATGGCTGTCGAGAGCATGGGGTATCGCAAAGGGGCAATCGCCATCTCAGCGGGGCTGGGTGTGGCGCTGCCGTTGGCCGCATATGCCGCGACTCTGCCGTTCGATGGGGTCAACGAGGCGATTCGCTCCGATATCTTGCCGCTTGTCGCCGGCTCGCTCGCTGGAGTCGGCCTGCTCGCCATATCCGGCCACCTTATGGATGCCCGCGCGGAGCGTCTCGCCGAAGAACAGGTCGAAGCCGCTCGATTCAAGTCCGCGTTTGCCGATGCCCGTTCGGCTGCCTCCACGCATGTCTCGCGCGCTGTTTCTCGCCCGCATGGTCATCGGGGTGGAAGGTCCGCCACTCCAGATGGCGTCCCGGTCATTTCGCGTGCGGTCGATGCGCTCGACGAGGCCGAGGCTTGGGCGGAGATCGACGCCATGTTCAGCGGTGATTCCCCGTTTAGCTGCGACCCCACGCGCTCGAAGGACATGTATCAAATCGCGCTCGAAGAGCTGCGCCGCACGGAGCAGGCGGCGGCTCAGGCGGCTGCCCGTTCTGCAACTGCGGCGGCCGATGCACGCGAGGATGTCATCGGTCGCGATGAGGCCATGGCGTCTCTCTATGGGGGTACTGTTGCGCGCGCGTCCTATGTCCCCGTGCTTCCCAAGATGCAACCCGCTTCTGCTCCCGTCTCCGCCGCACCCGTTCGCCCCGTTGCCGTAGCGGCGACCGTCGAGGACGTTGAGGTCCCCATGGCGGATTACTCGGGCCATGAGGACATGTGGGCCCGCGCTCTCGCCATTCTGGCCGAGGACACGACGCCCAAGGCCCCTCAGGGCGACCAGACGGTCTGCGTTGGCGTGGACCGCATGGCGGCGCTTGCCGAGGGAGGCAATGAAACAAAGATGCACACGCGTGTCAACGCGATGATTGAAGACGAGTTCGACAAGGTCGAGTCTAAGAGCGTCCATGCGGTCGCCCATGAGTACCTCAAGGTCATCGAGGGCGGCACGGCGTCGCTTGATGCTCGCCAGCTGGCGGAGGCGTAGCGCGTGTCCTCGCTTATACGGGACATAAAGGAGAGGGTGAGCATTCCGGGGCTCGTTCTCGTCGTTCTGTTCATCAGCGTGATCTGGGGTAATTCCCTTGTTGCGGGGGAGGGCAGCGGTTCTTTGAGCGCCGGGGTCATGGAGTGGATCCAAGGGCTTTTGCAGTCGCTGGGACTCCCCTTTGCCTGGGTCACGAATTTCCTGATTCGCAAAGCGGCCCACTTTACGGAGTATTTCATCCTTGCCCTGCTTTCGTCTCATGCGTTCGACCCCAAGCGTAGCGCTGGATCGGAGGGCGTTGTCGCCGTATGCGTTCTTTGCGTGCTGGTCTCGTCGATCGATGAGACGATTCAGCTGTTCGTGCCGGGGCGTTGCGGCCAGGTAACCGATGTCCTGATCGATTGCGGCGGGGCTTTCATCGCCACGTTCATAAGGAGTGTAGTGGTGCGATGGTATCGCCGTAGGGAATACGGACGCAACGCCTAGCTGGATCGGATCCGGGGGTTTGTTTTTGACGATGTTTTCCCATCGCCAAATTTTTCAAAAATACCCCTTGCAATGTTTTTGATAAGAATGCATAATACTCTTCGCTGTGTGACAGACATGGTGGGTGTAGCTCAGTTGGCTAGAGCGACGGGTTGTGGTCCCGTAGGTCGAGGGTTCGAGTCCCTTTACCCACCCCATTCCCTTTCACATAGCAGATGCAAAGGGGCGATTAGCTCAGCTGGCTAGAGCAGGGGACTCTTAATCCCAAGGTCCAGGGTTCGAATCCCTGATCGCCCACCACATTGCATCCTTTGGACATACGGGCGATTAGCTCAGCTGGCTAGAGCAGGGGACTCTTAATCCCAAGGTCCAGGGTTCGAATCCCTGATCGCCCACCCATTGAATTGTGCAGCCTCGCAAGAGGCTGTTTTGCTATCTGTAGCGACTCCTGTGCTTCGGTCCCTTTTGCACTCATGCATGTACGTTCTGATGCATGTATGGCCAGACTCGATATGATGTCGCCCTTGCTGTCGCGCCTAAGGAGTAAGATCGCGACAACAAGTGTACATTTTGGGGAAGGTTTTCCGTTCAATTTGCTTTAGCCCATCACGACGGCCGACGTTTCCCCAGGTAATTTTTGAAGGGAAGCGCTTTTACAAGCGTTGGAGAGCCAAAACCTTCCCCAAAACGTACACGTATGGTTTCGGCGGCACTCAATCAGCGCGATAGTGCGATCCGAGGCCCTCGGTACGGCTTCTCATTGCCTGTAGCATCGCCTGGGCGAGCTTGAGTTGCGAGGAGACGCGTATCCCACGCGCAAGTGCGGCGTCGGCGGGTATCACGCAGCCACGGCAATCTCCGTGAAATCGTGCTTCGCGCTGCAGTCGTTCAATATCGTCGAGTGCCGTTGCAAGGCCTTCTTCGGATCGTTGAATCATGGCGTGTGCGCTCATGGTCCCTTGCATGTCCGTGGTGATGCGGCTGGCGTCCATGTCGCCCAAAGGCGCTGCGCTCATCCGGATGCGCTCAAGTGACTCTTTGAGGATACGGTCCGCATTGATATAGGTGGATGCTGTGGTGCCGTGATTCGCGGCGCCCTTGCCGGCAATCCGTCCAAAAACCAGGCCGTTTGCGCTGGAGAGCCCCCCGATTCGATCGGCGCCGTGCATGCCGCCCGTGACTTCACCACATGCAAAAAGTCCTGGTACGCTCGTCTTGGCATGAGCGTCGATGCGGATACCGCCGTTTGCCGCATGCGCGTACATCGCAACGCGCAGCTCGTCGTTGGGGGTGATTCCAAGCTCGTCTTCCATCCATTGCGCGAACGTCTGCACGAACTCCGGCGCGCCGTCTTTGGGAAAGTTGTAGTGGACGGCGATTCCGTCCTCTCCGGCGGCGTCGATTGCCATGTCGACGAGTTCATCACCGAGACGGCACGTGAACGGTCCGTGTCCTGAGCGCGCTTCAAGTAAATCGGAAAGCCCGTTGCGGTCGGCGGGCAAAATACCGGCGGGGTCTTCGAAGACCGCATAACGGAAGGTCTTTTCGTTGAAGACGATTCCACGGGCGGGCGAGACGAGCCCAGGCATCATTTGCATGAATTCGATATTCACGAGTGAGCAGCCCGCGTCGAGGGCGATGCCGTGTGCGGAACTGAGGACGTCTCGTGAGGTGAGACTGCGTTCAAACAGTCCTCCCGTGCCGCCGGAGCACAGGATGACCGACTTGGCGGGGAAGGGGAAAAGCTCCTGTTCGCGCCTGTCGTACAGGATGGCGCCGATGACCGGGCCATGTTGATCTCGAACGATTTCCATGAGCTCGCAGCGCTCTAGGAGCTCGATGCCGAGCCGTTCTATCTCGGCACGTGCGACGCGTTCGAAAGCCTCGCGCTTTATGCCCCGCCACAGGCGATTCGTGTGGTCGAAGCAGGGGATGAACGTGACCTCGCGCGCGCTCTTGGCGCTGGAGGGGCGTTTGAGGGGAACGCCGAGCTCCTGTTCAAGCCATTCAATTGCGGGGCGGATGTTGTGAACGAACGTTTCGACAAGGGTGGGATCGGCGACGCCGCAGCCGACATTCTCGATGGTTGCGATGAGATCGGCTTCGTCTTCTTCGTCGGATGGGCCGATGAGTCCCAAGCCCCAGGTGCCTGGATAGAAGCTCGATCCGCCGAAGAGTGGGCTGGCACAGGCGATTGTGACGTTCGCGCCCGCTCGCGCCGCCTCAATCGAGGAAACGATGCCGGCGATGCCGCCGCCGATTACGAGGACGTCGGTCTCTTCGTGCATGTTGGTCCCTTCTCACGTTCTGTCAAAAGCGTAGGGGTCTTACCGTTATAAGACAACCGATGCCCCAGTGAGGCTCTCAAATGGCCCATGAACGGTCGATTGTCCCTTGTGGCTGGTGCGAGCAACGTATGGGCGAAGGTCCGCTCTGAGGGGCTGTGCGCTGCCTTTGTGGTGCGGGGGCTCATCCCATTGCGCATCGGGTATAGTGCTGGCATCGCAAGGGAACCCGGAGATGGGATGGACGATATGAAGATCAAGGTTTTCGAACTCCGCGATGACGAGCGCGCGGCGTACGACCGTGTTGTTGGCGAGCTGCCCGCCGGTTGCGAGGTGGCCTGGTCCGCGGACACGCTTACGAGCGCGACGCTGGACATGCTGGATGGCGCTGAGGGAGTTGTCATCGTCAACAAGAGCCCGTTGGATGCGGACATGCTTCGCGAACTGCACGATCGAGGGGTTCGGTATGTTGCAACGCGCAGCATCGGCTTCAACCATATCGATATAGATGCGGCCAAGGAACTTGGCATCCATGTGTGCAATACGACCTATCCGCCTTATGGCGTTGCTGAGTTTGCCGTCATGCTCATGCTCATGGCTCTGCGCAACTACAAGCCCGCCATGTGGCGACAGCAGGTCAACGACTACTCGCTAGCCGGATTGCGCGGTCGCGAGCTGCGCACCCTCACAGTGGGCGTCATGGGGACGGGTCGCATCGGCCGCGCCGTTATCGATTATCTGCGAGGCTTCGGCTGCAAGATTCTCGCATACGATCCGTTCCCCAGCGAGGAGCTCGCCGCTCGCGGCGATGTCACCTATGTGGGACTCGACGAGCTGTATGCCCAGAGCGATCTTGTGACGGTGCATATCCCGCTCATGGAATCCACGCGTGGCATTATCGACTGCGAGGCGATTGCAAAGATGCGCGACGGCGTGGTGCTGGTGAATGTCAGCCGCGGAGAGCTCATGGATGTCGATGCGCTGGTCGAGGGCATTGAGAGTGAGAAGATCGGTGCCCTTGCCATGGATGTCTTCCCAGAGGAAGACGGCATTTACCATGTGAGCCGCACACACGACATCCTGGCAAATCGCAACATGGCGTATCTACGCCAGTTCCCCAACGTCATCCTGACGCAGCATATTGCCTTCTATACGGATATCGATGTCGACAGTATGGTCGAGCAGGGCATTCGCGGCATTTTGGCAATGGCGACGGGAGAGTGCCCAACCGAGCTGTAGCGTTTCACGCCCGTAGCTTTTCAGTCCGCATCACCAGTGTTGTGAAACATCGATTTTGGCAAAAGCGCGCCACTCGTGATGCGGAATCGTGGATAGCAAAATGGCCGCCACCCGAAGGTGACGGCCATTATCATGCCGAGTCTATGCGTGCAGTGTGAATGCTACTCGTTGATGGCGGCGTTCACGGCAACGGCGCAGGCGACGGTGGCACCGACCATGGGGTTGTTGCCCATGCCGATGAGACCCATCATGTCGACGTGCGCAGGCACGGAGGAGGAACCGGCGAACTGGGCGTCGGAGTGCATACGGCCCATGGTGTCGGTCATGCCGTAGGAGGCAGGGCCGGCGCCCATGTTGTCCGGGTGCAGGGTACGGCCAGTGCCGCCACCGGAGGCCACGGAGAAGTACTTCTTGCCGGCCTCGAGGCGCTCCTTCTTGTAGGTGCCCGCGGTGGGGTGCTGGAAGCGCGTGGGGTTGGTGGAGTTGCCGGTGATGGAGATGTCCACGTTCTCGTGCCACATGATGGCAACGCCCTCGCGGACGTCGTCGGCGCCGTAGCAGTTGACGGCAGCGCGGGGACCATCGGAGTAGGGGATGGTCTCGACGACCTTGAGCTCGCCCGTGAAGTAGTCGAACTGGGTCTTCACGTAAGTGAAGCCGTTGATGCGGGCGATGATCTGGGCGGCGTCCTTGCCGAGGCCGTTCAGGATAACGCGCAGCGGCGTCTTGCGGGCCTTGTTGGCGTTGAGGGCCAGCTTGATGGCGCCCTCAGCAGCGGCGAAGGACTCGTGGCCGGCGAGGAATGCGAAGCACTCGGTGTCGTCGGACAGGAGCATAGCGCCCAGGTTGCCGTGGCCCAGACCGACCTTGCGGTCCTCGGCGACGGAGCCCGGGACGGTGAAGGCCTGGATGCCCTCACCGATGATGGCGGCAGCCTCAGAGGCGGTCTTGGCGCCCTTCTTGATGGCCAGCGCGCAGCCCAGGGTGTAAGCCCACTCGGCGTTCTGGAACGCGATGGACTGGGTGTCGTGCACGATCTCGCGGGCGTTCACGCCCTTGTCGAGGCAGATCTGCTCGGCTTCCTCGAGGGAGGCGATGCCGTTCTCAGCGAGGCAGGCGTTGATCTTCTCAACGCGGCGCTCGTAACCTTCGAAAGTAACAGCCATGGTTATAGTCCCTCCCTTTCGTTACTCGTGGACCGGGAAGACGTTGGCGACCGTGTGGGTCTCCTCGTCCGTGCGCGGGTCGATGTACTTGGCGGCGTTCTCCCACTGACCGTAGTGGCCCATGGCGCCGGCGATGGCCTCCTCGGGGGTCTTACCGGTCTTGAGGGCGTCGGTGAACTTGCCGAGGTTCATGAACTCGAACGCGATGATCTCGTTGTTGGCGTTGAGGGCCATGCGGGTCACGTAGCCCTGGGCGAGCTCGAGGTAGCGAGCGCCCTTGGCCTTGGTGCCGAACATGGTGCCGACCTGGGAGCGAAGGCCCTTGCCGAGGTCGTCGAGGGAGGCGCCCACGGGCAGGCCGCCCTCGGAGAACGCGGTCTGGCTGCGGCCGTAGACGATCTGCAGGAAGATCTCACGCATGGCCACGTTGATGGCGTCGCAGACGAGGTCGGTGTTGAGAGCCTCGAGGATGGTCTTACCGGGAAGGATCTCGGAAGCCATGGCGGCGGAGTGGGTCATGCCCGAGCAGCCGATGGTCTCGACGAGGGCCTCCTCGATGATGCCCTCCTTGACGTTCAGCGTGAGCTTGCAGGCACCCTGCTGGGGGGCGCACCAGCCCACACCGTGCGTGAGGCCGGAGATGTCCTTGATCTCCTTGGCCTGGACCCACTTGCCCTCCTCGGGGATGGGCGCGGGACCGTGGTATGCACCCTTGGCGACGGGGCACATGTTCTCCACTTCCTGTGAGTACTGCATGCCTCTCCTCTCTTTCGTAGTTGGTGCCCATCTCGCGGCCAGTCGACTGCGCAACGGGCAAACCTGACATGCAGATTCATTTTAACGCGATTTGTCCACCCTGTATTCCGTGAACGGTGGAAATTCGATTCTGGAGCGTTTCAATAGGTGAAATTGCGTGTGAAGTGTTCGCGCTTCGTGAAGAGACCGAAGGTTGACGTATTTTGCGCGCGGATTGAAACGATTTCAAGCCGACGAATCCCAGGAATGGTTGGGGTTATCGTGTCTCCCCGTTGTTGCGACGCGCCGATTCGGCGGGGCGAGGCTTTTTGGGCATTTTCACGGTGAGATCGCCTGTTTGTGAGCGTGTGACTTTGCGCTCGGGCGAGCTCGGCTGCGATGCGGTCGGGCGATACGCGATTCCCGCACGGCGTTTGACGCTGCCCCAATCGCCATGGGCGACGTGGACGGTGTTCTCGAGGCGGCGGTCCCATCGGTGGTAGATGCTTTCCCCGGTTGTGGAGCGCATGCCCATGCACGGTGCGGCGATGACGACGGGGAGCAGGTATTCAACGGAGCGCCAGATGACTAGGCCTGCAGATAGATGCCAGCCGAACATGTTGCCGAATAGATAGGTGAAGCCCACCTCGGCGCCGCCTGCGCCGCCGGGTAGCGGGATGGCGTTGACCAGGAGCTCGACCATCGAGCCCGAGGCGAGGCAGATCAGCAGGTCCGCTTCGAGGCCGAATGAGCGAAGTACGAAATAGGGGAGCGCGTACATGCATCCAAGCTGGAGCAGCGTGAGGAGCTCGACGACCGGAAGCACGTGCCAGTTGGATGCGGCGGAACGGAACGCCTGGGAGAAGGAAGTGACCTGCGTGGTGAGGAAGTCGAGATAGCGCTCGTAACGTTCGTCATTGAGGACGTGCAGGGCATGGCCCAGCTTGAGACCGAGACCGCCGAGCTTTTGGATGGGGCCGGGGAGCAGGCAAAGGAGAAGGACGCCGCCGACTTGGACGAACTTGAACCCGAACATGAAGACCCCGATCCACACGACATCGAGCCCAAGGATCTTGACGTCGGCGAAGGTCGTCAGGAAATAGTCACCGCAGAACAGCAGCATGATGGCGGCGAAGATGCCCTCGCCCGCCTCATAGAGGGTGAAGCGGACGAATTGCAATGCCGAGGCATCCGGCAGGGAAAGGCCCGCGCGGGTGAGGCGATAGATTTGGGAGGGGATGACGCCGGCACCGCCGGGGGTGAGGCGCATGAAGAAGACGCCGGAGGCTTCGACGCTCATGAGGTCCCGAAAGCCCACGGGGGAATCATGGTCGACCACGACGATGGCGGCGTATGCGAGGACACCGAAGACGTAATAGCACAAAAAG
Source organism: Collinsella intestinalis DSM 13280 (assembly GCF_000156175.1). Classification (GTDB taxonomy): domain Bacteria; phylum Actinomycetota; class Coriobacteriia; order Coriobacteriales; family Coriobacteriaceae; genus Collinsella; species Collinsella intestinalis. The sequence continues at coordinate 598,384 of NZ_GG692710.1, read as the reverse complement.
CAGGCGACGCCCGCGATGATCCACTGGGGGTTGACGCCTATGAGTGCACGGACGAAGTCGTCGAGCTGGCCGCTCAAGACGAGGTAGGCGGCGTAGGCGATTCCGAGGAACGCGAGGAAGATGAACGTGGTGCGCACCTGCTTCATGGAGGTGCTGTCGGCTTTGCGGTCCTGGACGGCCGAGGTGTCACCTACGGCGATCTTGGGGGCACGCCGATCGCGAGTCGGCTCGACGGACCCGGTTGCCCCGGTTGCCGTTGGGCGCTCCTGTTCGCGATCGATGTTCGACGTCATGCCTTGCCTCCATGGTGCATCGTGCGCCGCGTCGTCGCGGCCGTGTACACAGTGTACCCGTCTACCGCCGTGCGGCCCCGGGCTTGTCCCGATGCACAAGATGGCTACGCGCTTCGATAAGCCTGAGCGTGCCATCGAGGGCGAGTGCGAGGGCGGCGCAGCAAATCGTGCCAGCGAGGATCTTGTCGATGTTCATGCTCCGCAGACCGCTGAGCAGGATCATGCCGAGTCCCCCGGCGTTGATGGTTGCCGCGATGGTGGCAATACCGACGGTGGAGATGCAAGCCAGGCGTACGCCGGCGATGATGGCGGGAAGGGCGAGGGGCAGCTGCACTTTGATCAGCACTTGCGAATCGCTCAGGCCCATGCCGCGCGCAGCTTCGATAAGTGCCGGGTCAACGCCACGAATACCCTCGAGAGCATTGCGGACGAGCATGAACTGGTTGTATACCACCATGACGATGACGGCGCTGGTGAAGCCCAATCCGGTCAGAGGGATGAGCAGGGCGAACAGTGCGAGACTGGGAATGGCGTACGCTGCCCCGAGGACCTCTACTACGGCATTGCCGAGCGGTCGGCTCCGTAGACAGGCAACGGTGATGAGCGCGGCGATGGCACAGGAGATGAGCATGGTCGCGCCCAGCAGCATGAGGTGCTCGGCTGTCGCCTCGAGCAGGTCGTCGGCGTGCGTGGCCATGTATGACAACAGGCCCATCACGCCCTCCTGCCCTCGGGCGTGTAGCCCTGCGTTTCGAGCAGCTCGCGTATGAAGGGCGTGGCGGGATGTGCGAGCAGCTCTTCGGGGGTGGCGTATTGCTGCACGCGGCCGGCATCGACCACCAGGACCTTGGTGCCCAGCTTGAGCGCCTCGGTGACGTCGTGCGTTACGAAGATGAAGGTCTTGCCACTGCCGCGGTGGATGCGTAGCAGCTCGTCCTGCAGTTTGGCGCGGGTGATCGCATCGATGGCGCCGAAGGGTTCGTCGAGCAGCATGATCTCGGGCGAGGCGGCCAATGCACGCACGAGCCCCACGCGCTGTTGTTGACCGCCGGAGAGCTGGGCGGGGTAGCGGTCGCGAAAATCGGCTGGGTCGAGGTGGACGAGCTCAAGCAGCTCGTCCACGCGGGCGTCGATGCGCCCGCGGTTCCACTTGAGGATTTTGGGCACGCAGGCGATGTTCTCGGCGACGGTCATGTGCGGGAACAGTCCCGTCTGCTGGATGACATAGCCGATGCCCCGGCGCAGCTCGACAGGGTCGACCTGCGACACATCCTGGCCGTTCACCAGCACGGTTCCCGTGTCGGGATCGTGCAGGCGGTTGATGAGCTTGATGAACGTGGTTTTGCCGCCACCTGAGGTGCCGAGCACGCAGACGAGTTCACCGGGATCGATCGCCAGGGAGACGCGGTCGAGCGCCGGTGCCGCCGCGCCCGGGAAGCGCTTGGTGACATTTTTGAATTCAACTGCCGGGGTCATGAGCCGTCCTTCTCCGCTCGTAACGTTGCCTTGTCATGTCGGGAGCTGATGTTGGATGAGGTTTTTCGTACTCGTGTTGGGTTTTGCGAAGTAGAGGCGCGCTGGGCCCTGACAAAGCCCCAGTTGGGGAAGCGCCGACAAGGGAATGTACTTCGAACCTGCCGGAATCAGTACGAAAAACCTCATTGAAGTGCCGCGACTGCTATGAAATGGAGTCGTAGTAGTCCTTCGCGACGTCCTCGTAATCCTCCTTGTCGATGTCAACGCGGGCGTTGAGGCGCGTGAGCTCCTCGGTGGTGAGGGCGGCGTTCACGCGATCGAGCGCCTCGGCGATACCGGGGTTGGCCTCGAGGACTTCGGCGCGCACGACGGGAGCCACGTTGTAGGGCGGCCAAACGTGCTTGTCATCCTCGAGCAGCGTGAAGCTGGGGTAGGTGAGCTGGGCTTCTGTGGTGTAAGCGGGGGTGACGTCGGCCTCGTCGTTGCGAAGCACCTCGTACTTCAAACCCTCGTCGTAAATCGCGGAGGCCTTCCAGTCGAAGGGGCCATAGGTGGCCTCGAGGGCGGGGAGGCCGTCGGCTCGCTCGTCGAATTGACCCTGGCTGGCGAAGCGCAGGTCTTCGGCGTGGGCCTGCAGGTCGGAGATGGTCTTGATCCCGTACTTCTTTGCGGCCTCGGTGCGAATCACAAGCCCCTGGCCATCGGCAGCCTCGGACTTGCTCAGCCATACTAGATCGAACCGATCGGCATAGGCGCTCTTAACGGTCTCGTAGACCTCCTCGGGGTCGGTCAGGGGGTCCATCTTGAGGACGGAGATGAGGCCGGTGCCCGTGTATTCGGGGTACAGGTCGATGTCGCCGTTTTCGATGGCGGTGTGAATGAGTGAACCCGAGATCTCAAACGAGCGATTGACATTGAATCCCGCGTCCTCCAGGGCAAGGGCGTAGAGCTCGGAGAGGATGACGCCCTCGGTGAAGGCCTTCGAGCCGACCGTGATGGCGTTCTCGCTGCCTTTGGAGTTTCCGCAACCGGAAAGAGATGAGGAGCTCAGGAATGAGAGTGTTGCGGTGCCACATAGGGCTAGAGCGCTGCGACGGGTGATTGTGGTGTTCATGATGGTCCTTTCGGAAGGAATGACACGTGCCTGATTAGAAGGGCTGATCAACGGCGGCTCTCACATTGCCGGGCGGCCGGTTGGTCATGCTGCGCCGAGGTCGATGGGCGGGAACGAGGGCCGTCCGTAGAATCAGCGGGCGGATGAGCCGACGTGTTCGTACGTGCGGATGCGTCGATCGACCATGGCGAGCACGCGATTGACGATCAACGAGAGCACGGCGACGGAGATGCCGCCGATCCAGAGCAGGACGTTACGGAGCGCTCCGAGCCCGGTATAGATGAGGATACCCAGGCCGCCCGCCCCGATATACGCTGCGAGTGTTGCGGATGCGATGATTTCGGAAGCGGCGGTGCGGACACCGGAGAAGGCAAGCGGGAAGGCGAGCGGCGCCTTGACGGTGAGCCAGAGACGAGCCGGACTCATGCCCATGCCGACTCCCGCCTCTATGACATCGGCGGGGACGCTTCTCAATGCGACGGCCGTGTTGATGAGGATGGGCGGGATGGCGAGGACGGTGAGCGCCACGACTGCGGGCACGGTGCCCACGCCCAGGTACGGTACGCAGATAATGAGAATCGCCAGGCTGGGGATCACGCGAAGGACCCCAGCTGTCCCGGTGGCGAGTCGTTCGCTCCATGCGTGCTGGGAACACAAGATGCCGAGTGGGACCGCGATGGCGAGCGCCGCGGCGAGTGCCATGCCGCTGATGGCGAGATGGTCGATGACCATCTGGACCCATTCGGCCCCATGCTCGGAAAAGTATGTCGTAATCTGCTGGATCATCTCCACCTTGGTTCAACGAGGTCGCAAACGGTGACGGGTGAATTGAGCGTGGCCGCCTTGTGCCCCCTCAATTTAGGGACAGTCCCCAAATCGAGGGGCGTGGAAGGGCTCTAGGCATCGAGCATGCCGTCGAGGGTGCGCCAGGCGAGTTCGGCGCACTTCACACGCGCCGGCATGTGCGAGATGTCCTTAAGCTGAGCGGCCTCGTCGAGGTCTTCGAAATCCTCCTCGGAGAGCTCCTCGCCGCGGATCATGGCGAGGAAAAGGCTCGAGAGGCGCTTTGCCTCCTCAACGGTCTCGTCGGTGATGAGCTCGGCCATAATGTCGGCCGATGCCTGGGAGATGGCGCAGCCGTGACCGGTGAACGCGGCCTCGACGATCACGCCGTTCTCGACGCGCAGCGAGAGCGTGAGCTCGTCACCGCAGCTAGGGTTGATGCCGTCGTGCGTGTGCGTGGGGGCATCCATCTCGTACTTGTAGTCGGGATGTGTATTGTGCTCCATGAAAGAGGCGGAGCCGTAGAGGTTGCCCATGCTCGGGTCCTTTCGTGTACTGAAAACCTCAATTTAGGGACTGTCCCTAAATTGAGGTGCGCGTGCGACTAGTTGTGGAAGACGCTCCAGACATGGTTCAGGGAGTCGATGAAGCGATCAATGTCGTACTTGTCGTTGTAGAAGGCGATGCTGGCGCGGCAGCAGGCGAGATTCTCGACCTGAAGCCAGGTGAGCAGCGGCTGAGCGCAGTGGTGGCCTGCGCGGATGCACACGCCGTCCATGTCCATGATGCTGGCGACGTCGTGCGGGTGGATACCGCGCACGTTGAAGCTGATGGCGCCATGGTGCTGGTCCCAGTAGATGGACCCGACGATGTCGACGAAGGGAAGCTCGACCATACGGCTCATGGCGTAGTGGACGAGTGCGCGCTCGCGCTCGGCGACGGTCTCGTAGCCGACCTTGTTCACGAGGTAGTCCAGCGCGACGCCCGTGGCGTAGATGCCCGCGGCGTCTTGCGTGCCGGCCTCGAACTTCTCGGGCACGGGGGCCCAGGTGGCTCCCTGCTCGGTGACGGAGTCGATCATCTCGCCGCCGGTGTAGACCGGGTCGGTGCGATCGAGCAGGTCCGTGCGACCCCATAGCACGCCAACGCCCATGGGGCCGAGGGCCTTGTGCGCGGAGAAAGCCAGGAAGTCGGCCCCGAGCTCCCGCACGTCGAGGGCCATGTGCGGGACGGACTGCGCGGCGTCGACCACCATGTAGGCGCCGTTGGCGTGAGCGGCCGCGGCGAGCTTGGCGATGGGGTTCTCCACGCCGAGCACGTTGGAGACGTGGCCGCAGGAGACGATCTTGGTCGCAGGGCCGATCTTGGCGGCGATCTCGTCGTCGGTGATCTGGCCGGTGGGGGTTGGGTAGAGGTAGACGAGCTTCGCGCCGGTCTCGCGGCAGACCTGCTGCCAGGGGATGAGGTTGGAGTGGTGCTCCATGATGGAGATGACAACCTCGTCGCCAGGCTCGAGCACGCGCGGGGCAAAGCCTTTGGCTACGATGTTCAGGGCTTCGCTCGTGTTGCGGCAGAAGACGACCTCGTTGGCGCGGGCGCGACCGCGCTCGTCCACGGCGCCGATGAGCTCGGCGACCTGCGAGCGGACCTTCGCGATGGCCTCGGTCGCCTCGACGGAGAGCGAGTACAGGCCACGCAGCGGGTTGGCGTTCATCGTCTCATAGAAGGTCTTCTGCGCCTCGAGCACGCAGGCGGGACGTTGAGCGGTGGCACCGCTGTCCAGGAAGGCGAGTTCGGGGTGCTGGGCGAGCAGTGGGAAGTCGCCCTTGAAGGGGTTGAGCTCGATATCGACGCGCGGCCAGCCGCGGCTGACCTCGTCGGAAGCATCGAAGACGAATTCAGACGGAGCCGTGCAGGTGTCGCACGTCACGTTCTCGGTGTCGATCACGCGATCTCCTCCTCAAAATGCGGGATGATCTGGTTGCCGAGGCGCACGACGTTGGCGCGCACGGCGTCATTGGGCGCCTGCAGCGCGGCGTCCTCGAGCTTTGCGGAAAGGAACAGGGCCTCGGTCTGCTCCTGGGAGAGGCCGCGGCATGCCGCGTAGAAGAGCTGATCGGGACGCACGTGGCCGATGGTTGCTCCGTGGTTGCCCGCGACGTCGTCCTCATCGCACAGGATGTTCGGGACGGTTTTGTTGTCCACGCCCTTGCTCGCCAGCAGCACAGTCTCGCGCTCGTTGCCCTCGGCGCCCTTTGCCCCGTGGATGAGGTCGATGGTGCCGCGCAGGCACTTCTTGGACGTGCCCGTGAGTACGCCGTTGGCATCCATGTTGGAGACGGTCTTGCGCCCGCGATGGCGGATGATGTAGTTGAAGTCGCGCTGTTGGGTGCCCGAAGCGAGATAGCTCGTGTCGACGTCGATGCGGGAGCGGTCGCCGCGCAGGTCGGCCGCGAGGCCGGTGGCGGTGAAGCCGCCGCCCAGGACCACGTGGCGCACGCTCACACGAGCGTCCTTGTCCAGAACGAATCCGGAATCCTCGACGCAGGTGACGGCATCGGATGCGGTGAGGTACACCGTGATGTCGACGCGTGCCCCGGCGCCGGCGAACACACGCATGGTGGAACCCATGAAGGCGGGGGCATCGGCGGCGCTGTCGAGGGAGAGCGCGATGGAGAAGGTGGAGTTGGGCGCCGCGACGATGTCGATGCTGGCGCCCGAAGCCTCGCCCTCGTGCGTAGTGACGCGGATCGTGGCCTCGGCTTCCTCACCCTCCTCGGTGGCGAGCACGGCGGTGCCGCCCGCAAGGAAGTTGAGGTAGGCGCGCATATCGGCGCCCACGCCGGTTTCAAAATCGTTGGCGATGTCGCAAGCGATTTCGGAGAGCGCGGCGCGATGCTCATAGGTTGAGAGTGCGGGAATGTAGAGCTCCTCGGCTCCACGGTCGGCGCCAGTGGCGGCGGTGATCATGGCGCGCTCATCGGCCGGCTTGTCCGTGCGTGCACTGTCGATACGCTCTTGGAGTGCGGCGACGGAGCCTTCGAAGCTGGTGGTGTTGTCGAGTGTGTCTCCCGCCTCAATCTCGACCTGGCAGTTGCGCTCGAGGTCGTCGGGGATCTGAATCGTCACGTCGTTCATCTTGAGCCAGCTCCAGGTGGAGGCGGGCATGGCGGACGCATGGCGGATAGTCATACCTGGCATCTTCATTATCCGATCGCCCCTTCCATCTCGAGCTTGATCAGGTTGTTCATCTCGACGGCGTATTCGAGCGGGAGCTCCTTGGAAACGGGATTCGCAAAGCCGTTCACGATCATGGTGCGGGCCTCCTCCTCGGAGATGCCGCGGCTCATGAGATAGAAGATCTTATCGTCGCCGATGCGGCCGATGGTCGCCTCATGCCCGATGTCGACGTTCTTGGCGCGGATGTCCATCGCGGGGATGGTGTCCGAACGGCTGATGTCGTCGAGCATGAGTGACTGGCACGAGACGCTCGCCGCGGATCCCTCGGCGGCCGGGGTGGCCACGATGGAGCTGCGGAAGGTGGAGATGCCGCCGCCCTTGGAGATGGACTTGGTCTCGACCGTGGCGGTGGTGTCGGGCGCGCCGAGCACGACCTTGCAGCCGGTATCGAGGTTCTGGCCGGTGCCGGCGAACGTGATGCCGGTGAAGCTCGAGCGGCTCTTGCGGCCCGCGAGGACGCTCATGGGGTAGAGGTAGCCCACATGGCTGCCGAAGGAGCCCGAGATCCATTCGATCTCGCCCTCCTCCTCGCAGCGGGCACGCTTGGTGTTTAAGTTGTACATGTTCTTCGACCAGTTCTCGATGGTCGAGTACCGCAGGTGCGCGCGCTTGCCAACAAAGAGCTCGACAGCGCCCGCATGCAGGTTGGCCACGTTGTACTTGGGCGCGGAGCAGCCCTCGATGAAGTGCAGGTCCGCGTCGTCCTCGACCACGATGAGGGTGTGCTCGAACTGGCCGGCACCCTTCGCGTTCAGGCGGAAGTAGCTCTGCAGCGGGAAGTCGAGCTTGATGCCCTTCGGCACGTAGACGAAGGAGCCGCCGGACCACACCGCGCCGTGCAGGGCGGCGAACTTGTGGTCGGTGGGTGGGATGAGCGTCATGAACTTCTCGCGGATGATGGCCTCCCATTCGGGGATCTGCAGGGCCTCCTCGATGCCGGAGTAGACGATGCCCATCTTGGCGGCGGTGTCCTGCATGTTGTGGTAGACGAGCTCGGAGTCGTACTGTGCGCCAACGCCCGCGAGGTAGCTGCGCTCCGCCTCGGGGATGCCGAGGCGCTCGAAGGTGTCCTTAATATCGTCAGGGACGGACTCCCAGTCGTTCTTCTGGTCGGTGTTGGGCTTGACGTAGGTCACGATGTGATCCATGTCCAGGCCCTCGATGCCCGGGCCCCAGGTGGGGTTGGGCGTATTGTGGTAGATCTCGAGCGACTTGAGACGACGCTCGAGCATCCAGGCGGGCTCGTTCTTGCGCTCGGAGATCTCGCGCACGATATCGGGTGTGAGGCCGGCGTCCAGGCGCTCGAAGCCCTCCTCGCCATAGCGGAAGTCGTAGAGGCTGCGGTCGATGTCCGCGACCTCGGTGCGGTTCTTTGCCATCGCGTGCCCCTTACTGCTTGTCGGAGGAACCGCAGGTGGCGCCGTTCGCGTCGAGCGTGGCGCGCAGGGACTGCACCATGCCGGCGCCAAGGTTCATCGACGCGGCGCGCACGGGGTCGACGGCGGGTGCGGGCTGCGC
>NZ_GG692710.1:589610-589860 GCF_000156175.1 Collinsella intestinalis DSM 13280 | reverse complement strand
CACGCGACTCAGATGCCCGTTTCCGGACTCGCTTTCGCTCCGGCTCGCTTCCCAGCTTAACCTCGCCGCGTGCCAGCAACTCGCTGGCTCATTCTACAAAAGGCACGCCGTCACGGGACGAAGCCCGCTCCGACGCCTTGCGGGCGCACGGTTTCAGGTACTGTTTCACTCCCCTCCCGGGGTGCTTTTCACCTTTCCCTCACGGTACTGGTGCGCTATCGGTCACATGGGAGTATTCAGGCTTGGAGGG
>NZ_GG692710.1:561960-589510 GCF_000156175.1 Collinsella intestinalis DSM 13280 | reverse complement strand
TGCTCGGCGGCGAGCTGCGCGGCGGCCTCGCGCTCAAAGGAATCGAAGCCGTTTGCGTCGATCCAGGGGATGAGGGAGGCGTCGTCCTCGCGGACGATGCGGCCGTTGACCATCACATGGACGCGGTCGACCTCGAGATGCTCGAGGATGCGCGTGTTGTGGGTGATGATGACGAGCGAGCCGTCGGTGCTCTTGCGGTAGGCGTCCATGCCGCGGGAGACCACGCCGAGGGCGTCGACGTCCAGGCCGGAGTCAGTCTCGTCCAGGATGGCGAGCTTAGGTTGGAGCAGCAGCAACTGCAGCATCTCGACCTTCTTCTTCTCACCGCCGGAGAAGCCCACGCCCAGCTCGCGATTGAGGTAGGCGGTGTCCATGTCGAGTTCGGCGGCGAGCTCCTTCACGCGGCGGCGGAACTCCTTGCCCTTCATCTCGAGGCCGGGGCGGCCGGCGATTTGCGCGCGCAGGAAGCTCGAGAGCGGCACGCCGGGGATCTCGACGGGGGCCTGGAAGGAGAGGAAGAGGCCGGCGCGAGAGCGCTTGTCGGGGGAGAGGTCGGTGATGTCCTGGCCGTCGAAGGTGATGGTGCCTTGCGTAACGGTGTAGACCGGGTCGCCCATGATGACGTGGCCCATGGTGGACTTACCGGCGCCGTTGGGGCCCATGAGGACGTGGGTCTCGCCCGCGCCGACGGCGAGGTCGATGCCCTGGAGGATGGTCTTTTCGTCCACGGAGGCGGTGAGGCCGGCGATGTTGAGCAGGGGTGTTGCGCTCATATCAAATCCTTTCGAGACGCGCGGGCGCGGTTGCGGCGTATGCGTTGGGGCACGCGGCCGATGTGCGATCCGCGCTAAACTCTAGAAGTTCACTCGGATTAACGATACGATGATAGCCGATTTCTGGGAGAATATGCCGATGTTTCGTCGGTGCTCGTGTTGCTCCACATCGTTTACCGCAAGGGGGTTCGTCCATGCTCATTTCCTCGAAGGGCCGCTATGCGCTCAAGTTGATGATTTACATCGCTGCCATCGGCGGGGATCCGGTGGGGGAGAGCATCAGTGCGGATGCCGTTTCACGTGAGGCCCTCGCGCCTCGTCCGCAGACCAAGGTCTCCTTGCGCGAGGTTGCCGAACGTGAGGGCATTTCCCTCAAGTACCTGGAGCAGCTCGTGCGTCCGCTCATGAACGCGGGGCTGCTGAGGAGTGTGCGCGGCAAGGGCGGCGGTTACGTGCTGGCCAAGCCTGCAGCCGAGGTTCGCGCTGGGGATATCTTGCGCGCGGCGGAGGGTGAGCGCTCGACCGTTGCGTGCGAGGGGCTCGATGGTGCTTGTGGCCGTAGCGACCTATGCTCCACCGTGAAGTTTTGGACGGGCCTTGAGGAGACGATCGATGCCTATGTCGACGGCGTGACCCTCGCCGAGCTTGCACACGTGCCGGAGATTAAGGTGAATATCGAGTTGTAGGCTTATGGGTTCTGCTGCGCGGTGCCCTGCCCGCTGTTCGAATGCGGACGTATGCAGAGATCCGTCTAGATCGCAAGAAAATATGCAAGCAGAGAGGCTTCGCCTTCTACCTGAAAATGAAAGTGTACGTTTTGGGGAAGGTTTTGAGGCCGCACGCCCAGTGTGACTGCGGATATTTTCCTGCGACCTGGTGTTTTTCTGCGACCGGCGTTCGTGTTGCACGAGAAACGGCAGAAAACTATCCCCAAAACATACAGTTATATAAATCCAACCTGAATTGCGTGGCGCCTACGCGAACTGCGCGCGATATGCCTTGCAGACTTCGTCGACGGGGCCGTCCATGCGCAGGTCGCCCTTCTCGATCCAGACCGCGCGCTGGCAGATGCGCTCGACCTGGTCCATGGCGTGGCTCACGAACAGGACGGTGGCGTGGCCATCGTCGATGAAGTGCTGGATGCGCTTCTCGCATTTCTCCTGGAAGAACACGTCGCCAACGGAGAGCGTCTCGTCAACGATGAGGATGTCCGGCTCGGTGATGGTGGCAATGGCGAAAGGCGGTGATGCGATGATTGGTGGACTTGCAATTGGAAGGGGAGAGCTTTTTGAAACATAGACTCTTGACGATTAGAGCGATTCGGTCGATTTCGTCGATTTGAGCGATATAATCAATTAAAGGAGAACGGCTGGATGGGTGATGTCTAATGGCACGTTCAAAGAAGTATTTCAATCCGTTTAAGCCCAGCGCTGGGGCCGAGCCCCCGCGTATCATCGGCCGAGATCAGGTTGTCTTGGATTTTGTTGGGGCGCTTGAAGGTGGCGTGGGCGCTCCTGCCCGCTTGATGAGGGTGACGGGGCCGAGAGGATCGGGGAAGACCGTCCTGCTTACCGATCTGGGTTCGCGTGCTCAAGATATCGGCTGGAATGTGGTCAATATCACTGCGGGCATCAACATGTTGGATGATTTGATACACGAATTGAGCCCCGATTCGTCGGTCGACTCGCTCTCCGTAGCCGGTAACGCTGCGATCGCGTCCGGAGAAGCGGTCATGAAAGTCAAGCATCCGAATCTGCGTGCGCTGATGAAGCGCTGCTGCGGCAAAAGCAAAGGGCTTGTCATCACAATTGACGAGGTACAAGACGCCCCGATCGAGGCCATGCAGCTCATCGCCGGTTCGGTGCAGCACCTCATCAGGGAGAAGAAGGACATCTCGTTGGTGTTCGCGGGGCTCCCGATGGGGGTCATGGACCTGATCAACGGCAAGGCGCTGACGTTTTTACGGCGCGCTCAAAGCGAGGAGCTCGATTTCATCAGTCTTATCGAAGTGAGGCTTTCGTTCAGGGACGGGTTCGCCGTCTCGGGGCTGATCCTCAGGGACGAGCAGCTCGAGATGATGGCGCGGGCGACAGCGGGTTATGCGTATCTGATTCAGCTGATTGGGTATTACGTCTGGCGTTTTGCGGACCTGCATCGCGCGAGGTCGATGGAGGTATCCGATGAGGACGTGCGCCTGGGCATAGAAAATGCCATGACGAGGTTTCACGAAGTGGTGCATGAGCCCGCGATCTCTAGGGTCACCAAGGGTGCCATGGAGTATCTCGTCGCGATGGCCCAAGAGGGCGAGCGTGCTTCGACCGCCGATGTCGCGAAGAGAATGGGAAGGGAGCCAAAGGCCACGAGCTCATTCCGGCGTTCGCTCATACAGCGCGAGGTGATCCAAAGCCCCGTCCGCGGCTATGTCGAGTTCTCTGTTCCATTTTTGAGGGAGTACGTGCTGGAAAACGCAGATGAGTTGCTTGATAGGTACTGACTGGCATTGAGTGCTGACCGTATAGGAGATAAGTCCAGCAGATTGTGTTTAGCCAATAGCTTTTGACCGAAAGGCCATCGGGATTTGAGCGTCTGAGCACTACGCGCGTGCATGTCTCTGAGTACCTAATGGCAGCCATCTCGCATATTCCAAGTGGATGCCGGGCGAAGCGCATCTCCTGCCGCGCTCGTCCGGTGCGATTGTGATGAAGTTGTCTGAGTTGGGGATTTTAGTCTGACGCGTTTGGCCGAGAGACGCGACAGTCGATTTCACAGGTCAAGCTTGTATGGGGATGGCTGGCATTGTATGGCGATGCCAGCTGCGACCTTATAGAAAGGAATATGTATGGAAATCAAGGATCTGGCTCGGCTATGGAACAGGGAGCTGAAATCGGGGGTGAGCAAACATGGGAAAACGCCCGTGCGTATGTTTGAAATATTCAAAGAGATATTTCCAATTTCGAGCAGCCCGATCCTGTCTGCCCTCTTCGGTATTTGGATACTTGTGGTTTATCTCTTGTTCTGCGTTGACGTCCAGGGCGTAGTTTTCTATCACGTCATACGAGCTCCTGCTTACGCTTTGCTTGTATATCTCGTTTTATTTGGCTTTGCAAGACTGCGCAGCGATGCCTTGCCTGCTGATAATATGCTCCGCAGGGATCAAGTTGCACATGACATGAGGTCTTTTCTTGGACGGTACGGTTATAGTGACGTGCGAGTGATTAAGTTGCTCCATTCCGAAACCTTGTGTGTCCTTAATCGAACATCGGGAAAGGACTGGGTTACTCGCTATTTGCCCGTGATTATTGCCTCTGTCATTTCGCCACTTGGCTCTTTTCTGGTTAACTCGGTCGCAGGCCTTGATGACTTGGGGGCAGTAATCATATGCATGATGGCATTCGGTGTCTTTATGTGCCTGGTTATCTATGTCCCGGATTTGTTCCTGCGGACGATTCTCGATCATTGCCCATATACTCGGACTGAAGTGCAACGTTTCTACGATGATCTCACGTCGCTTCTTTTGCATCTAGAAGTTGGAAATTGGGAGGAGGCGTCGGAAAAGGTAGAAGGTCTTGATTCGGGGCGAGGATCGGATCGATGATAGCTAGCTGTTAAGCGCAAGACGTTGTTTGCATCTTGATGGCGACAAATAGGGAGGCCTCGCATGCTGCGAGTTGTCTAGACGAACAGCAGAGGAGTCTTCCAATGGAGCAGCATCCTAACGTAAGGCTCACCACGAGGGGGAGGGAGGCCCTGGCTTCCCGGATAGAATCGGGCGTTCCGGTCGCCGATGCCGCCCTCCAAATGGGCGTAAGCCAACAGACGGCAAGCAAGTGCCTGCGCCGCAGCAGGTCCTGGTAGGGGCTGGGCGAGAATTGTGGCGAGGCGCGGGATGCCAGGATCGCCGACACCGACCGGGTCGCCGGCGAGGTCCGGAGGCGCGGCCCTGCCACCCTCCCCGTACGCTACGAGCGCGAGAGGCCCGGAGAGCTGGTCCACGTGGACGCCAAGAAGGTCGCGAGGATCCCGGACGGTGGCGGCCGGAGGGCCCGTGGGGAATCCGTCCTCGCGGGCTCGGCACGTCTACACGAGGCCCTACAGCCCGTGGAAGAACGGTAAGGTGGGGCGGATGAACCGTATCGTCGCGCAGGAGTGGCAGTACGGAAGGGCTAGGGAGAGCGAGGCCGGGAGGGCGGACGCCCTCCCGGCCTTCATTGAGCGCTAAAAATGTGAGCGTCCGCACAGCACGTGCGGGGGCCTGCCGCCCATGTCGCGCATCGTCGGTGCAAGCAACCTGTCGACACACAACAGCTAGTTCGCCTGCCTATGCGAACTGTGCGCGATATGCTTTGCAGACTTCGTCGACGGGGCCGTCCATGCGCAGGTCGCCCTTCTCGATCCAAACCGCGCGCTGGCAGATGCGCTCGACCTGGTCCATGGCGTGGCTCACGAACAGGACGGTGACGTGGCCATCGTCGATGAAGTGCTGGATGCGCTTCTCGCATTTCTCCTGGAAGAACACGTCGCCAACGGAGAGCGTCTCGTCTACGATGAGGATGTCGGGCTCGGTGATGGTGGCGATGGCAAACGCGATGCGCGCGACCATGCCGGAGGAGAAGTTCTTCATGGGCATGTCTACGAAATCGGGCAGCTCGGCAAACTCCACAATCTCCTGGAAGTGCGCGTCGATGAACTCCTCGGTGTAGCCGAGCAGGGCGCCGTTGAGGTAGATGTTCTCGCGTGCGGTGAGCTCGAGGTCAAAACCCGCGCCAAGTTCGATCAGGGGCGCGATGTTGCCTCGCACGATGCACTCGCCCTCGCTGGCTTCGAGCACACCGGCGATGATCTTGAGCATGGTGGACTTGCCCGAACCGTTGGTGCCAACCAGGCCGACGACCTCGCCGGGCTTCACCTTGAAGGAGATGTTCTTGAGTGCTCGGAACTCGGTGAAGAACAGCTCGTGCTTCATCAGCTTGATGAAGTACTCCTTGAGGTTATTGAGCTGCTCGGACGCCATGTTGAAGATCATGGTGACGTCGTTGACTTCGATGGCGTATTCAGAAGATGCGGGCTTACCCATGGAGGAGATCCTTCGGTAGTTCGGACGGGAGTGCGGGTCGCGGGAGGCGGTGCGCTGTGGGTGCGATTCTGCTCGTGGACAACCTGGTCGGGTTGGCGTGGGAGTCGCTCCTTAGGCGGTGCGCGGTTTAGATGTACAGAATGAACTTGTGCTGGGTCTTGCGGAATACGAGGATGCCGATGCCGAGCATGATGACCGCCCAAATGACGCATAGGCCGAGCGTCTGCATCGAGGGGTTTTGGTTCCACAGGAAGATGTCACGCATGAAAGTGACAAAGCCGTACATGGGGTTGAGCTCGACGATGGACATGACCCAAGCGGGCGCGCCGTTTGCGGCGAGCTGTGTGGGAACCCAGAAGATAGGTGTGAGATACGTCCAGGCGGTGAGGATGACGCTCCACAGGTGAACGACATCGCGGAAGAAGACGGCGAGGGAGCCCACGATCAGGCCGATGCCGGAGCAGAAGAGCACGAGCAGGAACAGGCAGACGGGCAGCCAGATGATGTGCCAGGTGGGTACAACGCGGAACCACAGCATGACGAGCGCGACGGCGACCAGTGAGAAGGTGAAGTTCACGAGCGCGAACAGGACTTTCTGGACCGGGAAGACGAAGCGCGAGACGCGGACCTTCTTGAGCAGCGGGGCGGCGTCGATGAACGACATGAGGGCCTGGCTGGTGGACTCAGACATGAAGGAGAACGTGATGTTGCCCAGGATGAGGTAGAGCGGGTAGTTCTCGATGTCGGCGCGGAAGACGAACGAGAACACCACGCTCATGACGATCATCATCATGAGGGGGTTGAGGACCGACCACGCGATACCGAGGACGCTGCGGCGGTACTTGCGCTTGAAGTCCTTGGTGACGAGCTGTTTCAAGATGAAACGGTTCTTATCGAGCTCAGTTTTTGCGAACGGCTGAATGTCAGCGGAGGCGGTAGCGGTTTCTGCCACGAGCGACGCTCCTAGAGTTAGCGGTTGTTGGTTCAATCTTCGAGTTTACCATGCGTCCGTTCTGGGCACCGTTTCTGCACGGGGAGGGAGGGGAGAGGTGCGGATTTCTGGAAGGCCGACCTAGGGTGGACGGATCAAAATGAATCAAAAGCCACTTTGGTGCATGATGGGATTCGATACAGATAGCTTACATTCCCGTGAATGGATTCTTACCATGCCCTCGTACGCTCCTGCTGCGTTTTCTATTCCTTCCTTTGCTGCGGCGCTTGCCCTCGCGGTGTTCACAGCGTTGCACATCCGTTCCGCGCGTAGGCGCGAAGGGCGCATTCCGATTTCCGATGTGATGTGGTCCGCGCTGTATATCGTGCTGCTGCTTGTCGTTGCTGTCTTCTGCGTACTGGGCGGCGTTGACGGTCAGGCGGGCATCCTCGATATGTCTGCATATGCTTTGGTGTTGCTTGCATGCGGGGTTGCCACACTGTTTCGGTTTAGGGTGACAGAAGAATTACAAAAGATGTCTGGCCCATTCAGCCGGGCGCTACACATCGGATTTGTTGTAGTGGCCACTGTATTCGTTTCGATCGTTTCTGCTTGGATTGTCGATTATGTTTGGTTGGAGACGAACTCGTCAATTCAGATGCAGTTCTTTAGCTTGACGGCGTCATTGTTTGCGATGATTTCTGTCGCCCTGTATTTCCTGGGGCAGCGTGGTGGCGCGCTTATGGTTCTTGTGCCGCTTTGCGCTGTCGGGTTCGGCATGGCTCAATATTTTGTGGTCATGTTCAAGGGCACACCCATTATGCCCGCTGACTTGCTCTCCTTGAGGACTGCGGGCGCCATTGCAGCTGGCTATGAATATGTTCTCACGCCCAACATGGTTATTGCCCTTTGCGCCTGCGGCGTGTGCGCCTGTGTACACTCTTTTGTGGGGTCGAACAAGGGAGAGCTCGCTCGCAAGGTTCGCATTGCGGCCTCTGTGGCAAGCGCCGTTGTGGGCATCGCACTTTTTGGTGTAATGGCGGCCATGTTTGACAAGGTAAAGCTCGAGGACAGGCTGGAAGTCGCCTATGACCGATGGATGCCTATCACCACGTATCAGACGCTCGGATTTGTGCCGGCGTTCATCGAGGTCGCCCAGGATCTTCCGATTCCCGTCCCAGAGGGGTACGACAGGGGCGCCGCGCTTTCGCAGATGAAGGACCTTGCTGCTCAGTTTGACGAGACATTGGGTGTCGCGCCGGGCCGTCAAGCGGCTGTGGACCAATTTGAAGAAATTAAGCCGACTGTGATTGCCGTCATGAATGAGACATTCACGGATCTCTCAATTTATGATGCAATCCGTGAGGCGGGCTATGAAGGCCCGCAGTTCTATAACTTGCTTGAGGGGACGTTGCAGCGCGGACCGCTCATGGTTTCGGTCGTAGGTGGCGGTACCGCTAACACTGAGTTTGAATTCCTGACGGGCAATTCATCTGCGTTTATCGGGACGGGCAAATATCCGTATCAACTGTATGACCTGAGCGGTGTTGACAGCCTGGTGAAGCAGATGGAGTCCATGGGGTACCGGACAACCGCGATGCATCCCCAGAATCCCGTGAACTGGAAGCGCTCGACCGTGTATGAGCAGCTCGGATTTAACGAGTTCCTGTCTATGGAGGATTTCGCAGACGCTCCCGTGTATCACTCTGGTGCAACTGATGCCTCCACGTACGACAAGGTCATCGAGCTCCTCGAGCAGGATGCGTCACCGCAGTTCATCTTTGATGTGACCATGCAAAACCACAGCGGATATGGCGAAGGGACGGTTCCCGACGAGGACGTTGTTCGCTTGGACGTTGCGGACATTGATGATCCTGCGATCCTATCCGAGCTCGGCGTGTATCTTGCGTGCATCAATAAGTCTGACGAGGACCTGGCGTATTTCATCGATTGCTTGAAGGGGATGGATCGCCCCGTTGCTCTCGTATTTTTGGCGATCATCAGCCGGGGTTCTCCGGAACTCTCACGGACGCGTTGTATGGGGATGCCCCGATGCTCGATCGGGAATTCAAGAAACATGAATCGACGTATGCGGTGTGGACGAATTACGAGGTGGCAGGGGCAGAAGCCGGCGCACCTCGTACGACCGACTCATCTCAGCTTGCCGCCCAGGTGCTCTATGCGCTTGGGGCGCCCTTGACCGATCGTCAGAAGGCGGTCCTTGTGCTGGGGCAGGAAGTTGCCGGTGTGAGCCTTGCGGGCTATACCGGTGCCGATGGCTTGGGGTACGCGCTTGGCGCCGAAGGACCGTTCGTCGATGCGGTCAACACGATGCAGGCGATTCAGTATCTGGAGTTTGGGAGCAAGGTGTAGAGCTGGCCGTCTGGGGCCCCGAGAAGCATCGCAACGTATACGGTAAACCATAAAGGGCCTGCCGCATGCATCCTAGGCTTGACGTTCGAATGTCTCGTATACTATTCGAAACACATAATTTGATGGAATAATGCGGCAGCCAAACACATTATTCGAACGAACTTTGTGCTGACTGAGGTCAGCTTCATTAAATGTTATTATCGAGAGACGCGCCAGCTCAATATGAGGCTTTGTAAAGAAGCAGAATTGGGCGTAGCGTAAGAACGCTTTTGTCGGGATTCCGCAGAGAATCTGGGTTTGGCAATTTGCTCTTGTATGCGATCGGGTGAACGGGGTCTCAGCTGGAACTCGGTGCATTTCTTGTCGAGCAATAACGGGTGTCTTCAAGGTGTTTCGTTGTCTTGATAGTCAATACGCTGATTTGAAGTGGCTGGTTCTTCCTTCGTTCAGTTATTTCGTGATAATATCTACGAGGCTTGTAAGTGCCGTTCTCGGACTGGTCGATCCACTATTCGCTGTATTCGATTTATTCGTGCATGCCAATTGGAGTGAGGCCATGGTCAATTTATCTAGAGTTGCCACGGCGGGCGCAAGCGGGGGATTGTCGGTCCTTATAGAATTTGGCTTACTTGGCTTGCCCGTGCTGTTATGAGCACGTCCCCCGCCAGTTCTTTTGCTCTCATACTTGAATAACGTGGTGACGAGGCGGAAGCCGGTTCACTGCGGACAACTGACTCCTCCCAGTTTACCGCCCGTGTGTTCTATGCCCTTGGTGCGCCCCTGATCGATGCACAGAAGACGGTCCTTGTGTTGGAACAGGAGGTTGTCGGTGTGAGCCTTGCGGTGTATACCGGGTCCGATGGCTTGAGGTATGCGCTTGGCGCCGAAAGCCCGTTCTGCGATGCGGTTAACACGATGCAGGCGATCAAGTATCTGGAGTTTGGGCAGTATGCGTGAACTGTTGAGGTGGAATGCTAAAATTCTGACGCAACGTAATTAGCAAGGAGTTTAAATGCACATTTCAAACAAAGCTATCTCCCTTGTGGCGGCAGTTAGCCTTATAGCGGCTCAGCTTTTGACGCCAGTCGCTGCTTATGCCGAGTCCGATCAGGCGGCAGTCGATCAGGTTGAAGCGACTGCCGCTGAAGATAATCTTGAATCTGAAAACCCGTACCTCTCTGAGTTTTCAGGGAGTTCTTTCCGCTATGAAAACGGAAACTTGAGGGAGGATATCGAGCCAATCGCCACCTTCAGCATTCCCCAGTGGCCTGATAATGCGACAGGTTGGGGCATCGATGTCAGCTACGCTCAGGGTCAGATCGATTGGGCCAAGGTGAAGGCGGCGGGATGCGATTTTGCTATTTTGCGCTGCGGCTATGGCTCGGGCGGTAATGACAGACAGTTCAAAAAGAATGTCGAAGGGTGCAAGGCGAACGGGATTCCCTTCGGCGTATACCTGTATTCATATGCTTGGGATGCCGGGATTGCCAAGCAGGAGGCAGATTGGACTTTGAAGGTTCTTTCCGATGCGGGTGTTAAGCCGTCCGACCTTTCCTTGCCGGTATATTACGATCTGGAAAATGAGGTTGGCAACCCGTCTCATCCCGCGTATGGAAAGCCTGCCGGTGTGGATGGCAGCGGGAACTACAGAGTAATTGAAGGTGGGCCTGCGACGTTTGCATCGATTGCCAATTCGTATTGCTCGGCAATACAGAGAGCGGGCTACAAGGCCGGTGTATACGCCAATTTGAACTGGTGGAACAACTATCTCTCGGCATCCGACTTCAATTCCTGGGACCGTTGGGTCGCTCAATATAACTCTACATGCGACTATGCTGGTCGATACAGCATCTGGCAGTACAGCAGTAGGGGCACGATTGACGGCATCTCTGGAACCGTCGACGTGAACTGGTGGTATGGACCTGAATTTGGGGGATCGAACGGCACCGATTCAGTTGGCAGCCTTGTGTCCTACGAAGCGCATGTTCAAAACATCGGATGGCAGCCAGCGGTATTCGATGGAGCAATTGCCGGCACGACCGGTCGTAATTTGAACCTCGAATCTCTTGATGTCAATTTGGGGAATGACGTTGGGTCCGGAGAAATTGAAGTTAGGGCACATGTGTCGGAAATCGGATGGCAGGATTGGACAACTGGTAAGGCGGGTACGGTGGGTAGAAACCTGCCTATCGAAGCACTTCAGATTCGCCTGGCTGGAGATGTGGCTCAGAATTACGATGTTTGGTATCGCGTCCATTCTGCCGATTTTGGTTGGCTTGGCTGGGCAAAGAACGGTCAGAGTGCTGGCTCTCAGGGTTTCGCAAAGTCCTCTCAGGCTGTTCAAATTGTTCTTACAAAAAAGGGCGCCGCAGCTCTGAACTGCAACCCAAAACTTGGACGGCCTAAATAAAGAGCGGCTAGGCCGCTAAGGACTGATTCCGGAACTCCTCCGGGGTCAGTCCTTTCAGTTTAACCTGCCTCCGCCTCGTGTTCCAATGAATCACGTACGCGTCGAGGTCTCGCTTGAATTCCTCGAAACTCGGCCACCTCCGGCCTCGGAAGAACTCGTCCTTGATATGGCCGAAGACCTGCTCGGTGGCGCCGTTGTCGATGCAGTTGCCCTTGCGCGACATGCTTTGCGCGATACCCGCGTCCGCCAGCCTGTCCACCCAGCCTGCGTTCTGGTACTGCCACCCCATATCAGAATGCAAAACAGGATGCGCGCCGTCGGGCATCCTGGCAACCAGCTGATCAAGCACGTCGAACTGCTGAGCCATGTTCGGGCTCATCGACGTCGACCACGCCACTATCTCCTTGCTGCCGAAGTCGTAGACCGGTGCGAAGTACGCCTTGCCCCATGCCTGCTTGAACTCGGTCACGTCCGTGCCCATCTTCTGCCAAGGGGCGTCGGCCTTGAAATCGCGGCCGATCAGGTTCTCGAAGGTCTTCCCGACCAGGCCCCTGTACGAGCTGTACCTGTGGTAGTCGGTCTCCTTGCGGATGCCGCAGCGGATGCCCATCTCGCTCATGATCTTCAGCACCGTCTTCTCCGCGATGGCGACGCCGTCCTCCGCGCGCAGGCACATGGCGATCTGGCGGTGCCCGCAGCCGTTGGGCGTTCGCGAGAAGACCTCGGCGACCTTCTCCCAAAGCTCGGGTCTGGTGGGCTGCTTGGGATGTGCCATCGCGTAGTAGTAGCTGGACCTTGCGAGCCCTGCGCATTCCAGCAGGTCATTCATCGAATGGTCCCCCGAGAGCGACGCTACCACCGAGGCCTTGACCCGGTTCGAAGCGCCTCTTCCGCCCTCAGGGCCTCCAATTTTTTTAGGTAGGCGTTCTCCGCCTCGAGCTTGCGGACCCTGATCTCGAGCTCTTCCTCGCGAGTCATCGGGGCCTTCTGTTTGGCGGGGGATCCCTTGGGACGGCCCTTCGGCTTGGGCTTCAGCGCTTCTTCGCCGCCCTCGCGATAGGCCTTGCACCATTTCTGGGCAGATGCACGGGAAACCACCCCGTAGGCGACCATGGCATCGGTGAGGATCGCGCCCCCGTCCACCACCATGCGCGCGAAGGCGAGCTTGGTCTCGAAGCTGTAGGAGTTGTGGGTTCTTCCCATATTGAGGGGCCCTTCCGGTCCGACGGCCTTGTATGCATAGAGCCATTTTTCCACAGTGCCTACGGGAATGCCGAGCGAAGATGAGACGGAGCGCTTGCCGAACCCCGCCTCGAAGAGCTCCAAAGCCCTTTCCCTGACCTCAATACCGTGCCTTAACCTTTTAGCGTTTTGCATGAAGAAAGTTTCCCATTTCTCGTTGTCCAAGAAATGGGAGGCAGTTCACTCCTGGGGATACGAACAGTCCTTTCAAAGCTCGCTTCCTGAACATTCAGACTCACGTGCAAAACATCGGTTGGCAAACACCTGTATCCGATGGCATGATTGCGGGTACGACTGGCCGCGCTCTTCACGTTGAAGCCTTGAAACTGAGCCTTGGTCCCGGTATTGAATCGGGTGGAATTCAAGTTCGTGCGCACGTCTCGAATATTGGATGGCAAGACTGGACTTCCTCCATGGCTGGAACCACTGGCCGTAATCTTGCCGTTGAAGCTGTGCAGATTCGTTTAAATGGTGCTGCAGAGGCAAATTACGATGTCTGGTACCGGGTGCATTCTTCGGAGTTCGGATGGCTTGGATGGACTAAAAATGGTGAGAATGCTGGTTCTGAGGGCTATGCTCGTTCGGTAGAGGCGTTGCAGGTTTCGATTACTCCTAAGGGGGCCTCTGCTCCGGGATCGACTGCTAGGCCGTTTGTTAAGCGTTGATGTCAGAGCGAACATTCGCTATATGAATGATGTTGAAATGCCTCCTGATGAAATCTACTTCATGTTGGGGACGTTGTATGTGCATGGTTTGGGTGGAGGTGTCTCCAGGCGAAACATATGTGTCAAGACACATATCGGGTTGATATTGTATTCATGAAAAGGCCATCGGTTTGTACCGATGGCCTTTTCATCGAGCCCTGTGCAATGGCTTGATGCCGCGCTTGTTTAAACAAGCAGTAATTTGCTCAATATTTGACACGGGCTTAGCGACAGTGTCTAGTTAATCATTGGGTGTGTCCCTCTTGATAAATCATGCCGGATGAAATGATGAGGCATCCGGCATGATTTTGACGGGCACCATGCTATTCGATAAGGCTTACAAGTTCACTCATGAAGGGGAACGGATCATCACATTTTAAATACCAGCTCGGGACATCGCCACAGCCAACTTCAGCCTGATAACCTTGAGTGATTTTCTTTAAGGCGTTTGCTGCATTGGCGGGCGTCAAGACGGGTACGGATTCAATGCAGCTGGAGAAGTCCGTGAGGTCTTTTACGCCGTAGCCATTCGTGATGACTTGAACCCCAAACGCTGCCATTTCGAGCGGAGGATAGCTTGGATGGGGTGAAACCATATAGGAAAGTCCTGCATACGATTCAGTGAGTACGCGTGCGTATTCACTGAGTGAGAGCTTTCCGACAGATGTAAGATATCGACCCTTACCCAGATGGACAGGCGGATGGTCTTCGCCGGCGGAGATAAACTGCCACTGGGTGCTTGCATCATCTGATTCGACCCATTGTCGAAGTGTATCAACTGCGAGTTCGAAGGCGTTTCGGACCGTGCCCGGTCTACCGTAAACAAGAATTTGCTTACGCTTGCCTGCTGTTCCGTTAAGTCCATTGAGTGCATGGGCCAAGGCGGGGTTCAAGAACGGCTGGAAAATGAATTCTGATTCAAAGGAGTACCCAGCGTTCTTGAAATGCTCATACAGCTCTTTGGAATTGAAAATAGCGATCGTGGGCAATTGAGACTTATAAGTGGACTCTGCAAGCACGTATTGAGAGGACCAGGCATAGAATCCGGGCTCGTAGTCCTGGATTAGATATAGCATTGGATTAACAGCTTTGCCTTCGGCGGCCTGTTTTCCCATGGCTTCCTGTAGACAAAATGCAGACCACCAGCACGTACAGATAAAAATATCGTCTTCGGTGAAGGGGAGTGATGCGCTGTGCCGATCGACTGCTGAGACAATTTGCAGGGGATCAGATGAATCGTTTCCAAGGGGAACCGCTGAATAACGCTCAAACTGCGAACCGAGCTCGCCGAAGCGAGGTTTTGCATCGAGAACGATGATTCGTCCGTCGCACGCAAGATCCTCTTTCAATCTATTGTAAAACTTGAGTGCGGTCGAAATGCCTCCATACACATCTTCTGGATTGACGGAAGGAAGAAGAATATTCAAGCGCTTTCCGCGTGACGGTACGCAGTGAAGATTCAAGGGGCGAATCTCATGTATGTTGATATGCATTTCGTCGCGCACACCGCGCTGTAGGCGCTCTCGTTTTGTAAGTACAGCCGGAGTGGTGGAGAAGTAGTCAAGATTGTTGTTGTAGAAGGGATCTCCAGATGAGCGGAAGGTCCTATACATCGTTTCTGATAGTCGGAAATCTACCTCCGGGATATCTTTGGCGTCACGCGTCTTTGATTCATAGTGCTTGAGCCTGATGTATGGACTGTATACATTGCGCATGCCATGCTCCATAGCGTTGAGACAAAGCTCTACATCGCTACCGCATACAATGAAGTCTTCATTAAATCCGCCGAGTTGATCAAAATGTTCGCGCGATATCGCCATGCAGGCACCTGTAACCGCTGAGACATTGCGGGTGACCAATGGAGAAATAAATGGGTTGCCGTAGTGAATAGGCTGAGCACCTTTGTACACATGGTCTGCCCATCCGCCCATACCAATGATTACACCGGCATGTTGAATGGAGCCATCAGGGTAAAGTAGAAGGCCACCGACGACTCCAACATCTTCTCGAATCGCATGTTCAACAAGTCTGTCAAGCCAATCTTCAGAGATGACCTCAGTGTCATTATTGAGGAATACAAATACGTCGCCCTTGGCATGACGAACACCGTAGTTGTTAAGTTTCGACCAATTGAAGGGGAAGCTTGCATTGATAACGCGGACGCGGTCATCCTTGCCTAAAATTTCGTCGAAGTAATTGTGGGTAGAGGCTTCCTCGGAATTATTATCAAGAATAAGAATCTCGAAGTTTTGATAGGAAGAACGCTCAACTATGCTGTCGATGGCAATGCGAAGGTCTTCAGCATGGTCTTTAGTAGGAATAACTATCGAAACAAGTGGCTTATTTGGAACGTTGTATCTAACATCGTAAACGAAAAGGTCGTCTGTCTCGAATGCGGATGCCGCGCCCTTGCCATATTTCGAATCTAAATAGGACTGAACTGCATTAAGGCCTGCAAACTGCGCATAAGGTTTTGAATCGGGATTTGCTGCGGTTGAAGAGGGGAGCGCACGCCATGAATACAGAATCTTGGAGATGTGAGAAATGCGTTCGCTTTGAAGTGACAGGCGCAGGAAGAGATCGTAATCCTGACTGCCATTAAACTCGTTGCGAAAACCTCCGACAGCATCGAAGATGTTCTTCCGAAAAGCCAATAGGTGACCGACGTACATTTGTGAAAGCATGAGATCTGGCGACCAGTCCGGCTTGAAAAGGACTGAAAGACGATTGCCGTTCTCGTCGATAATGTCATTATCTGAGTACATTATGTCTGGATTGTCGCTGGTGGCCCTAAGGAAAAGCTCGAAAAGGGCATTGGGCGTGAGCATGTCATCATTGTCGAGAAGCACAAGATAGTCGCCGGTCGCCATGTCAGCAGCACAATTGGTGGCACCAGATATTCCAAGATTGGTGTCAAGCAGGCGAACTCGCACATTGTCGGTATTAAGAGATAGGAGATATTCTTTGAGTTCGGCGGAAGTTGAACAATCGTCGACGATGCAGAGTTCCCAGTTGGAGTAAGACTGGGCTAAAACTGAGTCTATCGCCATAGAGACCCAGCGAACGTCGACGTTAAAAGTCGGCATGAGGATGGAAAACTTGACACAGCCGCCCAGGCTGCCGGGTGCAGCGGAATCTTGACCAACCTCAACTTCGTTGACGACAATCTGCTGGTGTAGCCGATCGCGAAGACCGAGAAGACCGTATTTTGCTGTAATTTTTGCCGCAGATGCAACATCCTTCAGCATGTTAGATCGATTTGCACCAGCTCGTGCGATGGATGCAAGTGTTTCGATTTTGCTCAACCTAGATCACCTCTATATTAAAGTAGCTGCCAGCCTATGATAAATGCAGTTATGCACATGACTGAAATGAGCGAAATAATCCAGTACAGATGAATCGATTCAATGGTATTTTTCCGGGGCGAGTTTGCGAACGCTGTGAAAAGGGGCAGCGCGACGGGCAGAATATAGCGTGCTTGACACCCAGCAATCGAGTTGGAGCCTACGGGGGTAAAAGCGACGTACATTGACGTTGCGACTAGTGCTACACAAGAAACTGCTAGAACGACAATCCAGACTCGTGCAGCAATAGTCGGAACATTTCCATCAACATCAAGGGGCTCCCTTATCGCAATAGCAACCAGTAGGACAAATGGTATGGCAGACATAAATGGCAATGCTTCATGCAAATTACCCAAGTAGGCATAATGCATCGTATATTCATTGGATCCGACAGGAGATAGATAGCTCAGCATAAAGCTGCTCAAGGTTTTTAGATATTCAATCGGATGAGTTAGTACGTACTTAATCTGATTAACGGAATTAACATCCGCCCCACCTCGAATATCGCCAGTTTGAACTTGAGATGAGAACAGCATGGGCAGGATAAAAGTCAAAACCATAAATAGAGCAAATAGAATCGTAAATACAAGGAATGACGCATACTCTCTTTTATTGTGAAATTTTGTTTTAGGAAGCAAGAACAACATGCCAATCATTGGGAAATATATAGCCTTCGGAGCAAGCGCTAGGAAGAACACCAGTGTAATTAGTAGCAATCGTTTGGTCGTGAGTGGACGGTCTTTAGCCTCAGCTTCATTTAATACAAGTGCAATGGAAAGCGCCATTAAAGAAGTGACCCATGGGTCATATGAGAAGTTTGACGCGACGTATAGGGATGTTGGCAAGAGTCCAATCAGACAGGCGATGCCCTTATATCGCGGCAAAAGTTTAATTGCCGAGGAAACAACTATGGAATAGAAAAGTAGATTAAACCATCGACCAATCATGATTTGCAGGGAAAGGCTGGCGCCAAGCAGCCTTGAAATCCATAGCCCAGCAGCCGATGGGAGATAGCCCAGATAGGCAATTGAAGGTGAGGTGTCTCCGCCGGGAACATGGATAGTTGGTCCCTGGACATGTGTAATAGCACCAGCATTAATCATAGAGTCATATTGATCATTCATGTTGCTTGCGTACGCAAGTACGGAGTCAAGTTGAAGAGTCCCGTCGGGAATCCAAGGTAAAGAAAGTAACTTATGCTCTACATCGGTATATTGAGGATTCCATATATATGAAACAGTAAGGCTGCGATCGTAATGAATTTGATCGTCAGGAGAAATGCCTGTTACCGGAGGTAGTGAAAAAGAAAGGTACGTTCCAATCAGCAGTGCGTAAAGCAGAAAAAAAAGCTCAGTCCTGTACGGTGCATTTTTAAGTAAGAAGCAAGTAAAGAAAGATGCCGCCAAGATAAATAGCACTAGCACGATAATCTGACGATGGATGAGGGGAAACGTAAAGAACGGGTTTACGAGTAGCGCTATTCCGGCAAACAGCAGCAAGTAGAAAATGGCGATAGCGACCCCTTTGGGCTCTGCACACATGGCCTTTAATTTAGTAAAAGACGACGATTGGGAGCTCGACCCCTCCCTGTTCTTATTTTTTATAACTATAAAATTTGCAATGAATAGACCACAAACAAAAAAAACAAAGAGCCTTTTTTTGCTCCAGCTTTGAAAATCGGTAAGATTTCCGTCGAGAGATCCTATTATGGTAAGGGCCTCAAAAAGGATGGCAAAGAAAATGCCACCAGCCAGCAAGGTGGCTGCTCGCTTCATAAGCACGGGAATAAGTACTTGATGGTTTGAAATTCCGTTAGCCGTGTTTATATAACCGATGAATAGAAGATTGCAGATAATAAAAAGAAGGCAGGAAAAAAGAATGGACGTCGAAACGGTAAAACGGCCAAAAGACATAATTCCGACAAGGATAGAGAGAAGGGCGAACGTGCTTTGGAGTGTGTAAAAATGAATGTGGTTTGCTGTCCTACGCATTATGCTTTGCAACTGAACGGCTCCTTTTTTCTATAGCTGATTGCTGCTCATGCTCGCTGAATACAGGTTCGAAATGATCTGAGCAATAGGCCTTGGCCAAAACTTCTCGAACATAGCTAGGTCTTCAGCGGCTCTCGTGTCGTCTTTTATGAGTGCAGTCGTTTCAGACCCTTCGTGGATGCGGTGTCTCATGAGAATCTTTGGGATATAGATATAATCTCCTTCCAGCTTCGAGAAGCGCTCCCAAGCCTCCCAATCAAGGTCGCAACGCATGCGATTTAAAAACAGTGGGTCCGGTAGGTTGCTACGACAGTACGTAACAGAAGGACAGCAAATTGGGGAGCCCATAGAGAGAACTCTTCTGCGAATAAAAATAGAATTGGAGTTTCGATCGCTTTTCAGCGGTGACAGTAGAGCCCGCTTGATGGAGAGGAGCTTCGATTTGTCAACAGCTTCAGAGTCGCGAATCTCGCCATAGTCTGTAAACGAAATAAGAGGATGGTTGGAATGGCCAATCGACTCTAGTGTCTCTTGGGCGAATTCGGGAAGATATATATCATCTTGATGCGAAATGGTTACGAGATCGGTGGTGCAATGCCCTATGGCGCAATTCCAATCGTGACTAATTCCTGGCTCTCCCTTATTGATGAAAAGGGGAATTTCGTAAGTGTTTGCGATTTTTTTGATGTGTGCGTTGGGCGTGGAGGTCGCGATAAGAATCTTCGTTTGTACTTTTTGAGCGAGTAACGACTCTATGCAATCCTTGAGATACGGCGATTCTCCGTATGCGCAGACGGCAAATGTGTGATTAGAGGGTTCGTACATCCGACTACCAATCATTATTTCGATCGTTGACGACGGGACGGTCTTGAGCTAATTCATGTTCAAGAAGGGCTATTTTTTGAGTAAGGTTTTTGATGGAAATCATTTGCCTGCTCACGATGGAACTCAGGTTCAGACTGATGAGTAGAAGAACGAGTGCCGCGCAGAAAAAGATGAAATTAGATGGCGTTTCAAACCCCAGGAATTGCGATAGCTCGAAAAGCATGGAAGGGATGAGTGAGCAGAAGAATACGGACACAGCAAGAAAAAGCCAAAGTAATGAATACCTTAGCTGAAGCTTATCTCGCTTAACGAGATAAAGCACATAGATGAGGAGTGAAAGACTGAGCGCTATACAGAGGCATTGAAGAACATGAGACATGTGTCCACCTAACCCTTACGACTACCGAGGCTTACTATCATGATTGCAAGTGTTACCTTGATCATGTAATACACAGAGGAAAGCCCGCCGATGGACGAGGAGCCACCCTGGCGTTCGCGCATGCTAACGGGTACCTCGGCAACCGATAGTCCACGGTGCACTGCTGCAGCAATCGATTCCGGCTCGGGGTAATCGACCGGATAGGATTCGCAGAAAAGGCTGATTGCGTTGGGGCCGCACGCCCTGAATCCTGAAGTTGGGTCGGTGATGCGGCTGCCGGTTAGCAACAGGAGACACTTCGAGAGCCAGACAATCCCCACTCGTCGCATGAACGTCGACTTGAACCCCTCCTGGTCGGAAACGAAGCGCGACCCGATGGCTAGGTCATGGCCTCCGACAACCTGTTCAACAAGTTTTGGAATAAAAGTAGGGTCGTGCTGCCCGTCACCATCAACTTGGATATCGATGTCATAGCCGTGTTGCTTGGCGTATTTGTGCCCACATTGGACTGCGCCGCCGATGCCGAGGTTTTGCGGCAGATCGACAACGTTGATTCCATTGGCTCGACAGATTTCCAAAGTGTCATCTCGGGAACCATCATTTATGACAACATAGTCGTATCCGAGTGAGGAGACGTCGTGAACAGTGGAGAGGATACTCTCCGATTCGTTGTAAGCCGGGATGATTACCAGCACTCGAGGATTGTCTCTCACCAAACCCACCCTTACTAAAGACAATTGAATCTACATCTTACGTCAAAGAGGAATTGTCAAAAATGAGATACGTCGCTTCATCCAAACTGTGAAACAGGCATAGACATATGTCGCGGTCGACCTCGGGGCGCCACAGCCGAGTATCATCATAATGAGATGTTAGTCCGTCTTCCCACGTGAGGGGGGATGGTGTTGGAAGGAGGCCGCATGGCAAATGGAGTGGCGAGGCCTCAACCGCTATCGACGGCTGCAAACACCATTTGGAACCTTATTGGCTGTCTTTTTTATCTTGGCTGCCAGTGGCTTACGACAGTAATCGTTGTCGTTTTGTCGAGCGATTATTCTAATTCCGGATTCTTGGCGTTTGCCATGTCGATCGGCAACATGTTTGCCTCTCTTGCACTGTATAAGATACGAACGTATCAGGTATCGGATATAGCAAATGAGCATTCAAGTAGCGGGTATGTTGCATTTCGATTTGCAACCATAGCGGCGAGCTTTGCATTGCTGGCAATCTACCTTGTCGTGATAGCCCCGGGAGGGGCGACGGTCACCTCCACGCTTATTTTTCTGCTCTTCAAGGCGGATGAAACGTTCGTGGACGTGCTCTATGGCGTTGACCAGAAACATGGCAGAATGGATTACATTGGAAAGTCCCAGCTCTTGCGTGGCATTGCGACGCTTGTTGGATTTACGATCCCTCTCGCGACTACCGGGTCTGTTTTTTATGCTATTACAGGCATGGCTGTCCTGTGTACGGCGAACACGCTTTTGTTCGATATCCCTCACACCCAGCGTCTCGATGTGATTTCGCCCAGATTCAATAAGGGCGATCTTGTGCGGCTTGCCAGGGCTTGCTTCCTGCCCACTGTTGCCAACTTCTGCGCTACATCTATTGTCTCCGTTGCGCGGCAGGGCTATGGAATTATCGCAGGCGATGAACTTCTGGGTATTTATGCGAGCATCGCCACGCCCGCTGTCCTCATTCAGGCAGGCGCTGCATTCCTATATAGTCCGCTAATCGGCAAGATGGCAGTCGTTCTTCACGACAAGGGCAAGCGCGATTTCATGCGTGTGTTCATTAAGGTTCTCAGTGCCATTGCTGCCATTATGTCTCTAGGTACTATTGTTTTATCAGTAGTGGGAGGGCAGGTTCTCGTTCTCGTTTTCGGTCAAGGGATTGCGCCGTATACATCGGTCTTCCCATATGCCCTTGCGGGAACAACCTCAATCGCTATTTTGCTGTACATCAACGACGTTCTCATCATCTTGCGCGACAGCCGAACGCAGATTGCCATCAATGCATTGGCTCTTATTTCTTCCGCTGCTCTTTCATGGCCTCTTATTTCTGCTTTCGCTATGAACGGTGTTAACCTTGCCATTCTTTTTGCGGTTGTTCCGGCGGCGCTTATTGGTTTTGTTCGGATAGTAACCAAATGCTCAGGCTAAGCATTTTCTAGTACGGGGTCGTTAGTTGCATAATTACCGCCGTATGCCTGACCCTTACGTGCGGGCGCGCGTTGCCGGGTTTTGGGGCTCGGCAACGCGCTCGGGAAGCTTTAAGAGTTCCATTGCCTTGATGGTTGGGAACGGAGGCGGAATATCTTCCTATCGATGGCGTATCCGTGAAAAAAGTCCGAGGCGGGAATGAATGTTGATTTGAGGTCGGAGGCACGGCGTCTCATTACTATTCCTTTCCGCCGCCAAAACTATCCTGTACTCTTCATTTTCAAAGGTGGCGGTCATTTGCCTTTCTTCGGTAGCGTCGTAAATCGTCGAGCAGAGCTTGACGGCTTTGTTGACGCCAAACATGAAAGCTGGTTGCTCGTCGGCGCGTTTTTTCATATAGAAATGGAAATGAAAGGGCCTTGGCTCTTCAGAGGCTTTGCGCAGGTCAAGGTGTCCGACGAGGCGTCGGTCTTCGGACTCGTTCAGACTACTCCAGACTAGGTCGGATTGATCCGAGCAACTCCAGCAAGCAACTGAGTATTCGGTATCTTGGACAATCTCTCCAACAAGTTCGAGAGCTATGTTGCGCTCGGGTATGACCTGCGGTTCTGCTTCTGCCCGAAGGTCCGATAACCTCTTTTCTTGAATATCCTTGAATGCCGTGGAGCACTCAGCGTTTGACTTGATTGCACGATGAGGGTATTGGACAGGATTGCTACTGATCGGCGATGTTTCGCGGTTCACCAGTTGTACGCATGCGTTTGCAAAGCTTTTCCCTTCTTCTTCCAGCGTTTTGTCTTGCATGAACTTCAATCCTTTTCTTGCGGATCGTTCGCGCTTTTCGGCATTGTTGATAAGGGAGAGAGTTGCCGTCGCCAAGGCATCTGGAGAAGGGTCGGCCAGGGTGACCACATCGTTTGGTAGGTCATATAGATTGTTTTCGCAATACAAATCGATGACGGGCAGCCCCGCCGACATCATTTCAAATGGGATTCGAGAGGGATTGGTCGTCCCCATGGATATTCCCACGAGACATGAGTTGTAAAGTTCGTTGCATTCGGTCGTTGTTAGCAGGCCGAGGTGGTTGATTCTATCGTTGTTTACTTGGGGCTTCTGAGTAGATCCAAATAGATATACGGTTAACCTTTCATCGAGTGCGAGCATTATCTCAATAGAGTCGAGCAGCATCTGAAAAGCCCTGCGAGGCTTCTCCGGCTGATAGATGGCGCAGATTGCATATTCCTTGCTCTGCTCGAATGGGTGATATATGAAAGGGTCTGCTCCGAACGGAGTAGTGAGATTCGGGTGTCCGTACGGCGTAGAACACTTTGTTTGCAGCCAATTTCCGATTGTTATAGGTGTGAGTCCGAGCGCGTAAGAGTTGCTGGCAAGCAGGTACTCAGTCCCGATAGGATAAAAAAACGGTTCGAAGTCCTGAATGAAATAAGCCTTATGATCAGCGCTTTGCCTTGCTACGAGCTCCGCTGTGTCCCATTGGGTTGCAATTGCCAGGTCATAGCTTTTGTCAAGCTTGACGCAGTTTGCTTCGATAAACCGAGGTTGGTAGCCAAACCATCCAGAGAGATTGGTTCGAAGCGTGTTTTCCGAAAAAGGCATTTGGGGGTTTGGAGGGAAGCAGAAGGTGGTTTCGAAGCCTTTCTCTTCTAGCGCCCTTGCATTTTGCGTGATTGTCCGAAATCCTCCCGAGCCCTTTGATGGAATTGGAAGATACCAAACGACTTGCTTCTTCATGGCGTCCCAATCGGTGAATCTGAATGGAGATCAGTGTTTAGATTGTATCTGCTGCCACAGGAAGGACGCTTGAAAATGAATCAGAATGAATCCTACGGCTTGTCGGATACGACGATGTATGCGCGGGAAAAAATGGAGCACTAAATCTGTACGTGGTCTTTTTTGGCAAAAAAGCAGGTTGCAGGATGACAAGCTATAATTCTTTCAGATTGCCGAGCGTTATCCAAAGGAGCCTATCCCATGAAGGGCATCATCCTCGCTGGCGGGTCCGGCACCCGCCTGTACCCGCTGACCACCGTCACCAGCAAGCAGCTGCTGCCGGTCTACGACAAGCCGATGATCTACTACCCGCTGTCCGTCCTCATGATGGCCGGCATCCGCGACATCCTGATCATCTCCACCCCCTCCGACCTTCCGAACTTCGAGCGCCTGCTGCGCGACGGTTCGGACTACGGCGTGAACCTGTCCTACGCCGTCCAGCCCAGCCCCGACGGCCTCGCCCAGGCCTTCGTGATAGGCGAGGAGTTCGCCGGAGGGGAGCCCTGCGCGCTCGTCCTCGGCGACAACATCTTCTACGGCAACGGCCTGGGACGGCACCTCCGCCGCGCGGTGGAGAACGCCGAGACGAAGGGGCTCGCCACCGTGTTCGGCTACCACGTCGACGACCCCGAGCGCTTCGGCGTCGTGGAGTTCGACTCCGACTTCAACGCCGTCTCCATCGAGGAGAAGCCCGAGAGCCCGAAGTCGAGCTACGCCGTCACCGGCCTGTACTTCTACCCGGGCGACGTGTGCGGGCGCGCCAAGCGGGTCGTCCCCTCCGCCCGCGGCGAGCTCGAGATCACCGACCTCAACCGCATGTACCTGGAGGACGGGCTGCTCTCCGTCGTGACGCTCGGGCGCGGCTACGCGTGGCTGGACACCGGCACCATGGAGTCCCTCCACGAGGCCGGCGAGTTCGTCCGCGCCGTGGAGCGCTCCCAGGACATGCCCGTGTCCGTGCTCGAGGAGATCGCCTACGAGAACGGCTGGATCGACCGCGAGACGCTCTCGGCCTGCGCCGAGCGCTACGGCAAGTCCGAGTACGGGAAGCACCTCAAGCGCGTCGCCGCCGGCGAGTTCGTCAACCGGAACCTCGACTACTAGCATTTGGAAACGGGCTAGGTTTACATGCTCAACGTCTACTTCGGCGATATGCCGGATGCGATTTACAACACCGCCCTGTATTTCAGGAATGTCTATCAAGATGCCTGGATTACAGACTCCATGTCGCGGGAGATAATACTGGACGTTGATAAGTCGACCGTTGTCTCCGCGAATTTGATTGAGAGCCCAGTCTTGGGGCCCATTTCCCCCGTTATGCTCTCGGGTGGCGTGAAGACCCTGCTTCTTATCAAGCACGATAAGAAGCAGGTTTTCAACGCATCGACCTGTGGGGATAATTGCGCGAAGTGGATTCTCCAGCTTGCCGAAAAGCGCAAGCTGGTAATTAACTTGCATCATGTCATGGATTTCGGACCCGATGATTTCAAGATCAAGGTTCTCAATAGCGGTGTCATCGCCCACAACATGAGCGAGTTGATCCGCGAGTCGATTCCCTATTTATAAGGGGCATTATGGTTGGTTCTTATAACGTCAGGGTCTCTCGACGTCGAGGCGTTAGCTTCCGATTCACCATTCGACGCAACATCACCGTGGTCAGGGGCGATAGCGGAACAGGCAAAACAACGCTGTTTGAGATGGTTTCCGACCATATGCGCGAAGGTGCGAAATCGGGCGTGACTATCCAGTGCGACCACCCCTGCGTTGCGCTTGTTGATATGGATTGGGAAAACCAGCTTGCTGGCATGAAGAATTCAATCGTATTTGTTGATGAGGGCCTTCAGGCCATTCGATCTGATGAGTTCGCGCGCGCCGTCAAGCATTCCGGCAACTATTTTGTGCTGTTCACTCGCGAGGTACTTGCCAACCTCCCTTATAGCGTTGACGAGATTTACCATATCAAGACGAGCGGTAGGTATCATACGCTTGTGCCGCTATACAAGCATGATGATACGCACAGGTATTATGAGCAGCTTCGCGCCAAGCCAAAGCGCGATTTTGACCTGCTTGTTACTGAGGACTCCAAAGCGGGATTTCAGTTTTTTGATGCCCGATTCAAAGAGAGTGATGTTTCGGTTCTCTCCGCGGGCACGAACTCAAAGGTGCTTGAATGGCTCGATCGGCATAAAGGTGATCATGTCTTTGTCATCGCCGATGGCGCCGCCTTTGGTCCGTATGCGGACAGGGTGCTTGCGCTTCAGCATATCCATAGGGACACTATGGCGGTGTGCTTGCCGGAATCGTTCGAATGGCTTCTGCTTGAATCTGGACTCATAAAGTCCGATGTCGTTCGCGAGGTCCTTGCCGATCCGAGTGCTCATGTTGATTCCGAAGAGCATGAAAGCTGGGAACAGTATTTCACTGATGTGTTGCGAACGCAGAGCGCTGGAACGCCTTTCGCGTATCGCAAAGGTGAGCTTGCCGATGCTTATAAGGTGGCCAAAAACGCTGATAAGGTTATGGCGCTTATAGCATGTCGCAACATTCGTTAGCTCATTCGTTAGAATTGGGCTGTTAACTCTGTTTTCATTCATCTACTTTGAGATGGGGGAGATATGTCTGATATCTTCGAGCCCGAGCGCATCGTCGTCACCGGCGGCTGCGGCTTCATCGGCTCCAACTTCGTCCACCACGTCGTGCGCGAGCACCCCGGCGTCCACGTCACCGTGCTCGACAAGCTGACCTACGCCGGCAACCCCGACAACATCGCGGGCCTGCCCTCGGACCGCGTCGAGCTCGTCGTGGGCGACATCTGCGACGCCGTGCTCGTCGACCGCCTCGTGTCCGGGACCGACGCCGTGGTCCACTACGCCGCCGAGTCCCACAACGACAACTCCATCGCCGACCCGAGCCCGTTCCTGCGCACCAACGTCGAGGGCACCTACACCCTCATCGAGGCGTGCCGCAGGCACGGCGTGCGCTACCACCACGTCTCCACCGACGAGGTCTACGGCGACCTGGCGCTCGACGACCCGGCCCGCTTCACGGAGGAGACGCCCTACCGCCCGAGCTCCCCGTACAGCTCCACCAAGGCGAGCTCGGACCTGCTGGTGCGCGCCTGGGCCCGCACCTTCGGCCTGCGAGCCACCATCTCCAACTGCTCCAACAACTACGGCCCCTACCAGCACGTTGAGAAGTTCATCCCGCGCCAGGTCACGAACCTGATCGACGGCGTCCGCCCCAAGCTCTACGGCGACGGCCGCAACGTCCGCGACTGGATCCACACCGAGGACCACAGCTCCGCCGTGTGGTGCATCCTCACGAAGGGCCGCATCGGCGAGACCTACCTGATCGGCGCCGACGGCGAGCTGGACAACATCACCGTGCTGCGCGAGATCCTCAAGGCCTTCGGCCGCCCGGAGGACGACTTCGACTGGGTGCGCGACCGCCCCGGCCACGACCGCCGCTACGCGATCGACGCGACCAAGCTCCGCCGCGAGCTCGGCTGGGAGCCGGCGCGCACCGACTTCGCCGCCGGCCTGGCCGAGACC
>NZ_GG692710.1:561212-561860 GCF_000156175.1 Collinsella intestinalis DSM 13280 | reverse complement strand
CCGCACCGATCAGAACGAGAAAGGCGGCCTCCATGGCGCTCGAATTCGAGAAGGAACTGAACGCTACGAGCACGAACATCCCCGGGATGCTCGTGTTCGACCTGCCCGTGCACGGTGACTCCCGCGGCTGGTTCAAGGAGAACTGGCAGCGCGAGAAGATGCGCGCGCTGGGCCTGCCCGACATGGGCCCGGTCCAGAACAACATCTCCTTCAACGACCGGAAGGGCGTGACCCGCGGCATCCACGCGGAGCCCTGGGACAAGTTCATCTCCGTGGCCTGCGGCCGCGTGTTCGGCGCGTGGGTCGACCTGCGCCCCGGTTCGTCCTTCGGCCAGGTCTACACCTGCGAGCTCGACCCGAGCCGCGCCATCTACGTGCCCCGCGGCGTGGGCAACTCCTACCAGGCCCTCGAGGACGGCACCGCCTACACCTACCTGGTGAACGCCCACTGGTCCGCGGAGCTCAAGTCCACCTACACCTTCGTGAACCTCGCCGACCCCGACCTCGGCATCGAGTGGCCCATCCCGCTGTCCGAGTGCGAGCTCTCCGAGGCCGACAAGGCCCACCCCGCACTCGCCGACGCCCTGCCCATGGCGCCCAGGCGCACGCTGGTGACGGGCTGCAACGGCCAGCTCGGCCGCGCCGTGC